>JAUXSE010000016.1 GCA_030681515.1 Geothrix sp.
CCGATAGAACCCTCAAAGGCTTCCTATTCTTCTATCCGGTTTTCAAAGACGCCCCCATGCGCTCCGCATGGTCGAAGGATCCCTACCGGCACCCTCCTGCACCCCGCAGCCTCAACCGCGCAGGACATCCAGACTAACACCGGGCAGGGGAAGCGCAAGAGAAAATTTCCCCGCTGGGCCGTAGAATCACCCCACATGGGGGATGCGTGATTCACATCATCGGCGCGGGGCTGGCAGGCTCGGAAGCCGCATGGCAATTGGCCTTGCGTGGACACTCTGTCCGCATCACGGAAATGCGTCCCCGGTGGACCACCCCCGCCCACACCACCGGTCACGCGGCGGAGATGGTCTGCTCGAACTCCTTCAAGAGCGATGACCCGGCCTCGGCCACCGGCATCCTGAAGGCTGAGATGCGGCGGATGGATTCGCTGATCCTGCGCTGCGCCGAAGCAGCCCGCGTGCCAGCGGGCAATAGTCTCGCCGTGGATCGGGAAGCGTTCTCCACCGCGGTGACGGAGGCCTTGAGGAACCACCCGGATATCGAGTGGACCGAGGGCCAGATCACCACGCCTGATCTGGATCACCCGACCATCCTCGCCACGGGCCCCCTCACCTCGGATCCCCTCGCGGACTGGCTCTCGGCCATCACGGGAAGGGGCCGGCTGCACTTCTACGACGCCATCGCGCCCATCGTCGGACGCGACGGCATAGACATGGATATCGCCTGGAAGGCCGCCCGCTACGACAAGGGCGGCGCCGATTTCATCAATTGCCCGCTCGACAGGGAACAGTATGAGCGGTTCCTGGATGCCCTCCTGTCCGCGGAGCGCGTGCCATTGCGTGACGTGGATACACCGTATTTCGAAGCCTGCCTTCCCGTCGAAGTCATGGCGGACCGCGGACGCGAGACCCTGCGCCACGGGCCCATGAAACCCGTGGGCCTGGATGATCCCAGGACGGGGCGATGGCCCCATGCCGTCGTGCAACTACGCCAGGACACGGTCGCGGGTGACCACTTCAACCTCGTCGGCTTCCAGACCCGCCTCAAGTGGGGATCCCAGAAGGAGGTCTTCAGGCTCATCCCCGGACTCGCGCACGCCGAATTCGTCCGCTTCGGCAGCATCCACCGGAATACCTACGTGCAGGCGCCCTCGGTTCTCGATGCGACACTTGCTGTCAAATTAGTCCCGAATCTGTGGGTGGCTGGACAGCTCTCGGGCGTGGAAGGCTACCTCGAATCCGCCGCCGGAGGCCTGGCGGCGGCCTTCGCGGTGGACCGCGCCGTGCGAGGTCTGGCCGCCCTGCCCTTTCCGCGGGAAACGGTGCTGGGAAGCCTCCTGCACTACCTGGCGCACGCGTCCAGCAAGGACTTCGGGCCCACCAACGCCATGCTCGGGTTGCTTCCCCCTCTTCCGGAGGGCGATCTGGATATCCGGGGACTGAAGCGCACAGGCGGAACCCGAGCGGTCCGGACGGCCAAGGGTGAGGCGCATCGGAAGCGGGCCCTCGCGGCACTGGAGACCCACCTTCGGTCCGCAGAGATCCATCCGTGACCCACTCCGCCCTGGCTCAGCCGAGATAGTCGAAGAGATTGGTCCGGGTGGATTTCGCCAGGGTGCTCAGGGCGGCGGACTGCGCCGTCTGGTCGCTGTTGAACTCGGTCACCGCCTGGGCGTAGTCCGTGTCCTGCTGGGTGTTCTGAAGGCCCTGCAGGGTGACATTGAACCCCGACAGGGTGTCCTTGAGGTCGAGTAGCCCGGCCTGCCGTCCGCCCAGACCGGCCTGGACCTGGTTGAGGTTGTCCATGATGGCTTTCAGGCTCGTGGCGGCCGTCTGAATCAGGGCGGTGTTGTTGGTGGCCAGACCGTCCCGGAGGTCGGTGACCGCCTGGAATAGGTCTGTGGCCGATCCCTGCCCGCCCCCACCGAAGAAGACCGTGCTTCCGGGCACATTGGTGGACACGGAAGAACTGGCGGTCACATCGAGGCCGATGATGCCCGCATCCCCCGCATAGGTGATGGGGCCCGCGGGCGGCGCCGCATCCACGAAGGGCACGGTCTGCGTCTGGGTGCCCGCGAAGAGGTACTTTCCCTGTTCCCGGGTGTTCGCCAGCGCCAGCAGATTGGTGCGAAGCGCATCCACCTCCTGGGCCATGGCCGCCCGGCCGTTGGCCCCGTTGGTGGAGGTCAATCCCTGCTGGGCCAGTTCCTGGAGCCGGATCGTATCGTTGATCGCGGTGGACACGGCATCCTCGGAGGATTTCAGGAAGGAAAGCGCCGAGTCCGCCTGCTTGAGGAATTGGGCATTCGCCTTGATGGAATTCTCGAAAGCGAGGATCAGCGCGGCGGCGGTGGGGTCGTCCCCGGGACGCGTGATGCGCTTGCCCGAACCGATCCGGGCCTGGTTCAGCGCGAGCCGCTCCTTGGTCCGTTCGAGATCCAGGAGGGTCTGGCGCTGCTGGGTGGTGCTGGGGGTCCGGAAGGACATGGGTCACCTGCTATCGGGCTCATCGGCCGAACTGGTTCACCAGCTGATCGGTGAGTTGGTTGATCACGCTGAGGAATCGCGCGGAGGCCTGGTAGCCCCGCTGAAGGGTCATCATGTTCGCGGCTTCCTCGTCCAGATCCACGCCGGAGATGCGGTCGCGCTGGGCCTGGAGCGACGCCATCAGGTTCTGCTGGGTGGTGCTCTGGGCCTGGTAGGTCTGGGCTTTCGTGCCCACATCGCTGATGAGGCTTCCCACCGCGGTGCTGTAGGGGCCCGAATCGCCAATGCCATCGCCGTTGGTATCCACCGTGGAGGAAGCGAACTCGAGGGCAGCCATGGCCTTGGCATTGGCGTTGTCCCCCCGGGCGCCCGCCACGCCGGCCGCCGCGACGAGGGACGGATTCGCGGCCACCGCGGCGTTCACTGACAGGGCGTTCACCATGCCCTTGTAGAAGGTGGCCGCGGACACCGTCGCGGGAAGCCCATTGGCGCCGTTGGCCGCGCCCCCGAGGAAGAAATCGTTGCCGGTGGTGACGCCATCCGCCGCGAAGCCGGTCCTGTGGAGCAGGTTCACCTGCCCGGCCACGCCCGCCGCGAGCTGATCGAGCTGCCGCTGGAAGCCCACGAGGATGTTGTCCCGGAGATCGAGCTTGGCACCCAGCAGGCCGTCCTTGATGCCCGCCGTGACATCCACGACCGAGCCGCCCATGACCGACTCCACCCGGAGGTGGTTGTCCAGCGCCGCGCCCCCCGCCGTGGTCTGGAGCTGATAGGCGCTGCTGCCGCTGACCAGGACCGCCGCGCCAGAGTCCAGCGTGATCTGGTACTCGCCCTGGGAGCCTTCGAACACGTTGACGCCCACCAGGCCCGCGAGCTTATCGGTCAGGGCCTTCCGCTGATCCCGGGCATCGTTGTCCGAGCCCTGGGCGGTCTCGGTGGTGATGCGCTGGTTCAGCTGGGCGATCTGGTCGGTGAGCGTGTTCACCTCGGTCACCAGGCTCGCCACGGCGCGGTCGGCGTTGTCCCGCTGGTCGGTCAGCAGGCGGTACCGCGTCTGGAGGCCGGAGATCATGGTCTGGGCCTGGCCCACCAGATTCGTTCGCAGGGCACCATCCTCGGGCCGGGCGGAGAGCTCCTGGAAGCCCTGGAAAAAGGCCTGGATCTGGGCCGCGATGCCGGTGTCGCCGGTGTCGCCGAGGCTCGTGGACACCGCGTCCACGCCGGCGTAGCGCTCGGTGGCGCCCGCCTCCCGGGCGGTTTCCCTGTATATCTGAAGATCCAGGAACCGGTCCCGGATGCCCTGGACGGTGTCCAGCGAAACGCCGGTCCCGAAGAACACCTGCCCTTCGACCAGCGACTGGTTGGCGCTGAGATTGGCCCGCTGCCGGGTGTACCCGGGCGTATTCACATTCGCGATGTTATGGCCCACCACATTGAGGGCCGACTGCTGGGCCTGGAGGCCCGAGAGCCCGAGGTAGAGGCTGGCATTGAGTCCGGGCATGGCTACGCCCTCCCGTGGAGACGGGGCGCCAAGGCCGGAACCTCTGCGGGAATGCCATCCCGTCCGTATCCGGGGGATCCGGACAGGCCGATGAGGGTGGCACGCAAAGGCGACTGCAGGCCCGTCAGCAAGGATTGGATGGAGGTAATGCGCCGCTTGAGCGCCCGGGCCCCCACGGGATCCTCGGGCCAGCCGACGAGCTCAGACCATCGGATGCCCGAAAGCAGGGCAGTGGGATCGTCGCCCTCAAGCAGTCTGGCCTCAAGCGCGTCCAGCAGTTCGGGCACGGCGTGCAGCATGGAAGACCTCCTCCACCGTCTCCCGGCAAACCTCAAGCCAACAGATCCAGGTGCGGCCCGGCACCCTCTGCCGGGGTATCTTCCGCCTCACCCGGAAGCTCCGCCGATGCCCCGGTTCCATGCTCCTGCCGGGCACCCTGCTCCTGCGGCCCATGCCCGGCCAGGGTCATGGCATCGGACTCCACCACGTCCGCCACATCAAGCATGGCTTCGGCCAGCTTGGCGTCGAAGGCCTGCCGGCGGGCCTGCTCCCGCTGGACCTGGAACCCGCCCTCCATGGCAGCCCGCACCGTCTCGACCGCGGCGGTCTGAAGGATCTGGCGTTGTCCCAGGGGACTGATCATGCCCTCACGTCGAGGGCCTGGGGGCTAGGAACGGCGTCCGTGCGCCATGTGTTCCTTGATGAGCCCTTCGGCCACGGCCTCTCCATCGGGGTTGTAGGCGTCGGCATCCAGCTGGTTCTTGATGGCTTCGACCTTATCCATCCGGATGTCCGGGACCACCGCCAGGGCTTCCTGGGCCACGGCCACGAGCCGGGCCGCAGAGGAGACCTGGACGGCATCGGACGCGGAAGCCGGAGCCACGGGAGCCGACGCAGGCGTGGCGGACGGTTTGGATCCGGCCACGCTCTGGGTGCTGCCGACGCCACCCGGTTTACCGCTGATGCGCATATTTACCTCGACAAAACACCTATCGGCAGTTTGCCAAGATCTCTCAATCCGCTGGGAGTTCTTTTTTGTGATCGTTTTTTTCTGACTGACTCCAGCTTGCCTTCAGGCGCTCCGCCAGGCCCCATCCACGCCCGCCGGATACGGCCCGCTCCACCACGGCCTGGTCCATCAGGTACTCGTAGGTGGACCGGGACTGGCCTGAATCCCCGAGAAGACCCGAGGGTTCCACGGTCCTCCGCATGGTCTGGAAGAGGAGTCCCATCAGCAGGCCTTCGAACTGCCGCGCCGCCTGGTCGGTCTTTTCCGCCGGGCCGGGCAGGGCCTTGGCACCCTGGGCCTGGGCCAGGGCGTCCACCGCCGGGAGCCCCTGGGGGGTCACAGGATCCTCAACTCGGCCTGGAGCGCGCCGGCCTCCTTGATGGCCTGGAGGATGGCCACCATATCCCGGGTGCTCACGCCCATGCCATTGAGCATCTCCGCCAGCTTGCCCACGCTCACGCCGGGTTCGACATTGACGGTCTTGGGCTTCTCCTCCACCGCGGTCACATCCTTCTTGGTGGCGGTGACGGTCTTGCCCTGGCTGAAGGGGGCGGGCTGGCTCACCAGCGGCGTGGAGCTGACCACGATGCTCAGGCCGCCCTGCACGATGGTCACGGCGCCGATGCGGACTTCCGAGCCCAGGATCACGGTGCCCGTGCGCTCATTCACCACCACCCGCGCCTTGGGTTGCAACTGCACGTTGAGGTTCTCCAGCCGGGCCACCAGCTCCACCGCGCGGCCCTGGAATTCCTTGGGAATCAGCAGTTCCACCGTGCGGGCATCCAGGGGCTGGGCCACCTTCTCGCCCAGTTCCTCGTTGATCGCATGGACCACCCGCACGGCCGTGGTGAAATCCTCCTCCATCAGGCTGTACCGCAGCGTCCCGCGGGCGTTGAAGTTCCCGCCCACTTCGCGCTCGATGAGGGCGCCTTCGGGAACGCGGCCCACGGTCGGGTGGTTCTTCGTGACGGACGCACCCCCCGCGGCGGCACTGAACCCGCCCACCAGCAGCGGCCCCTGGGCCACCGCGTAGGTCTGGCTGTCCGGGCCCTGCAGGGCGGTCATCAGCAGGATGCCGCCCGCCAGGGATTTCGCATCGCCGGTGCTCGACACGGTCACATCGAGACGAGAGCCCGTGCGGGCGAACGGCGGAAGCTCCGCCGTCACCATCACCGCGGCCACGTTCTTCACCTTCACCGTCGCTGGATTCACCGTCAGGCCCTGACGGGACAGCAGATTGGTCAGCGACTGCACGGTGAACTTGGTCTGATCCTTGTCCCCGGTGCCATCCAGGCCCACCACCATGCCGTAGCCCAGCAACTGGTTGCCCCGGACCCCCTGGAGCCTGGCCACATCCCGGAGGCGGGCTTCAATCTTCTTGTCGGCCTTGGCCACATCCGCTCCGAAGAGCGCGAGGGCCGATAGGAACAAGGCTGCGATGCGCATGGAGCCTCCTAGAACGGCCAGATGTAGGCCAGCAGCCGGCTGATGTAGCCCGGCTTGAGCGTCTCGTCCACCACGCCCTGGCCGCCGTAGCCGATGCGCAGTTCCGCCACCTGGCCCGAGGCGATGCTGTTGTCCTTGTCGAGCCGGTTGGGATCAATCATGCCCGCCACATAGAGGCGCTGGGTTTCGTTGTTCAGCTGGATGTCGCGGTAGCCCTCGACGATGAGGTTGCCGTTGCCGATCACCTTCACCACCCGCGCCGTCACGGTCGTGGTGAAGGTGGCGCTGCGGCCCGTGGTGCCGGTGCCGGCATACTTGTTGGATGTGGCCGTGGTCCGATCGGCGCTGCCGCCGGTGCCGATCCCGAATCCTGCCAAGGTACCGAAAAGGGTCGGGCTATTGAGCTTGTTGCTGCCGTCCCGCTTGGTGGCCACATCCGCTTTGCTGATGGCATTGGTGCTTTCCGTGATCCGCAGGGTCACCAGATCATTCACCCGGAAGGCCCGCAGATCGGCCAGGTAGGGTCGGTCCCGCCACAGGCTGCCCTCGCTGAGGGGCTGGGTGGCCGGAGCCTCCTCGATGAGGGGGATGGCCGGCTTCTTCACCAGATTGGGATCATGGCGGCGGGGAATGGAGCAGCTGATCCCCGCGACCAACAGGACGATGGGCAGCAATTTCCTCATGAAACACCTCCGCACCCCCACTGGGCGAGGATAGTGCCAAGGTTTCAGCCCAGGGCCACCAGCAGCCGGTCATGCCCCGCAAAGTCCTGATGGACCATGGCCTTGCCCCAACCGATGCCCAGGGCCCGCCGGCACAACTCACCCCCCTGGCCCGCCCCGATCTCCAGGAGGCAGGCTGGGGCCCGGCGCGCCCGCGCCTGGGCCAGCAGGGCCTCCGTCAGCGCGAGCCCCCGGTCCGCGGCAAAGAGCGCCGAGGCCGGCTCGAAGGCCAGTTCGCGCTGAAGCCCGGGCCGATCCGCCGGATCCACATAGGGCAGGTTGGCCACCACCAGGCCCAGCGGCTCCGGCACGGGATCCAACAGGCTGCCCTCGACGAAGGTGGCTTCCGCGCCAAGGGACGCCGCGTTCTCCCGGGCCACCGCCAGGGCGCCGGGACTCAGATCGGTGGCCGTCACCCGCCAATCCGTTTCCAGGGCCAGGCTGATGGCGAGGATGCCGCTGCCCGTGCCCACATCCACACAGCGATCCACCTTCAGGCGCCGGCCCACATCCAGGGCCGCCTCCAGCAACAATTCGGTTTCCGGCCGCGGGATCAGGGTGTCGCGGGTGACCTTGAACCGGTGGCCGCGGAACAGGGACCAGCCCAGGATGTAGGCCCAGGGCTCCCCCGTGCGCCGGCGGCGGACCCAGGCGCTGACCCGCCGCCGCACCATGGCCGGAACCATCTCGCTCCCGTGGGCCACCATCCAGGATCGGGAGAGGTCCAGTCCCTCCTCGAACCACCGGAGGCTTTCGGCATGGGCCTCCTCCGGATCCAGGAACACGGCCAGGGCCGTGGCCAGATCGAGGCGGAGCTGGTGGTACGTCTGGGCCATCCCATCAGCCTAGCGTGGGAAAGAGAGCCAGCGAATCCTGGATTCAGGCCATCAGCGCCTTGGCGCGCTCCTGGCTCTTCTGGGCCACGATCTCGTGGAGGCTGCCGCCGTGGCTGTCCATGGTGACCACCAGGGGGAAGTCCTCCACCTCGATGATCCAGAAGGCTTCGGGGCTGCCGAACTCCTCAAGCATCTTCACGTCCACCACGCGCTTGACCCGTTCGGCCAGCAGGCTGCCCGCGCCGCCGGTGGCGTGGAGGTAGACGGCGCCGGTCTTCTGAAGGCCCTCGCTGGTCTTCTTGCCCATGCCGCCCTTGCCGATGACCCCACGCACCTTGTAGGTCTCGATGACGTCAGCCTGGTACGGCTCCTCGCGGATGCTGGTGGTGGGGCCCGCGGCCACGAAGGACCAGGTGCCGTCCTCCTGTTTCTTCACGACCGGGCCACAGTGGTAGATGACCATGTTCTCGAGGATGGGCTTCAGCCATTCCGGCTTTTCCTCCTTCATGAACTTGTGGCCCATGTCCCGGCTGAGGACGACGCGGCCATTGAGCAGCACCTCATCGCCCACCTTGAGCTGGCGGACCTGATCTTCGGTGATGGGAGTGGTGAGACGGATCATGGGAACTCCTTATCTTCGGAAGGACGGTGT
Source organism: Geothrix sp. (assembly GCA_030681515.1). GTDB lineage: Bacteria > Acidobacteriota > Holophagae > Holophagales > Holophagaceae > Geothrix. The sequence continues at coordinate 8,654 of JAUXSE010000016.1, forward strand.
TGCCATTCGCGGTATCCAGTGGTTCCGACCGACCAGAGCTTGCCCCGCACCTCGTCCTGGTTCAGCGCTTGGGCCAAAGTCTCCAGTGCCTGAAAAACTGTACGGGCGGTGGCGACCTCGTGGCCCGCCTGTTCAAGGATTCGAGCCCCGCGCTCCCCGAGGTTCTCATCGAGCTTCACCCTCACGATGCGCTCCGGACATGCACGAATCGCTCCCGGGCCATGGCCGAGCCATAGGCAAGGCAGGCGCGGATATCCGCATCCTCTAGCCCCGGATAATCCGCCAGAATCTGGTCGGAAGTCCAGCCATCTGCCAGCAGATCCAGGATGAAGGACACCCAGATGCGCCGTCCACGGATGCACGGCTTCCCAAAACAGACGGCAGGATCCGTCGTGATGCGAGCCAACAGGTCATTGGTGGTCATGGCATCCTCCCGGTTGAGAGAACTGAATAGAAAATGGATCAATCGAAGGACACTTCGCCGGTGGAGCCGATCTTCATCACCAGCCGGCGGCTGCTCCAGCACATGTAGCTGATGCTCACGTAGAAGCTGGCGGGGTGGCGGAACATCTCCTCGGCGTGGACGCCCAGCACCGTGGTGTTGCCGCCGTAGCCCATGGGGCCGATGCCCAGGGTGTTGAGATCGTTCGTGACCTCCTTCTCGAAGGCATCCATGGCGGGATTGGCGTTCTTCGTGCCCAGCTTGCGGAGGATCACTTCCTTGCTCTTTTCATAGCTGGTGACGCGATCGCCACCGATGGCCACGCCGAGGATGCCCGGGCTGCAACCCTGGCCCTGGGCCTTCACCACGGCATCAATGATGCACTTCCGCACGCCCTTGATATCCCGGCCCGCGCCGATGGCGACATCCGGCAGGCGGTACTGGGCACCGACATTTTCGCAGCCACCGCCCTTGAGCATGACGGCGATCTCGATCCCGGGCCGTTCCCATTCCTCGAAATGCACCACGGGATGGTCCTCATGGAAGGGATCCATGTTGTTGCCCGAATTCTTGCCGCTGAGGGCCTCCACGCAGTTCGGCCTCAGGTAGACATGCTTGGTGGCCAGTTTCACGGCCTCGCGGATCTGCCGCTTGACCGCCGCCTGGCTCAGTCCGTAGGGATGGCGCACCCAGAAGATGACCGTGCCCGTGTCCTGGCAGAGCGGCGTCACGTGGCCATCGGCCAGGATGATGTTCTTCACCATGTCGTTCAGGGTGTTGAAGGCGCGGCTGCCTTCCTCCTCGGCGTCCCGGCCCTTCACCAGGGCGTCAATGACATCCTGCGGCAGCCGGCTGGTGGCGCGGCGGAGCAGTTCCAGCACGGGCTGCAGGAGATCCAGCCCCTTCAGGTTCGCGAGATCGGCCTTCCATCCATCGGGCAGCACGGACTTGGATGCCACCACCTCGTTCGAGGTCAGGGTGGGAATGATGCACTCGGACATGGGCCCTCCGGGATTCAGATCCCCATGATCCGCCCGGCGAAGCTCATGCTCAAGTGATCAATGCCCGGTTCCCCTTCCAGCCTTCTGGAATCAACGCTCCGGCTATCCTGGAGTCACCCCGGAGATCCCCATGAGCCAGCACCTGTTCATCCTCAACGACCCGCCCTACGGCACCGAGCGCAGCTACAACGGTCTCCGCCTGGCCGCATCCATCGCCAAGCGGGAAGGCGAGGAGGTGCGCGTCTTCCTCATGGGCGATGCCGCGGCCTGCGCCAAGAAGGGCCAGATCACGCCCAACGGCTACTACAACCTGGAGCGGATGCTCAAGGGCGTCACCGTGCGCCACGGACTGGTGGGCGTCTGTGGTACCTGCATGGATGCCCGGGGCATCACCGAGCCCGAACTGGCCGAGGGCTGCCGCCGCAGCACCCTCGAAGAGCTCACCGACTGGACCCTCTGGGCAGACCAGGTGCTGGTGTTCTAAGGCCAGCGCTCCCGGCTACCCTGGGACCATGCCCCTCACCGTTTCTGAGTTCCTCCAGCGCTGGAAAGGCTCCGCCGGGAACGAGCGGGCCAACAAGGATTCCTTTCTCAGGGACTTCTCGGAGGCCCTGAACCTGCCCCCGCCCGAACCCAAGGATGCCGCTTCGGCCTACTGCTTCGAGAAGGATCTGAAGATTACCCACCTGGACGGCAGCACCAGCACCGGGTCCATAGATCTCTTCAAGGCGGGCTGTTTCGTCCTGGAGGCCAAGCAGGGCAGCACCAAGGCCAAACCCGGATCCTCCCCCCTGCGGGGCACCCGGGCCTACGACCAGTACATGGAGCGGGCCTTCGGGCAGGCCGTGAACTACGCCATCCGCCTGCCCCAGCGCCCGCCCTTCGTGCTCACCTGCGATATCGGCCACGCCTTCCATGTGTGGGAAGGCTTCTCCGGCACCTACGGCGGCTATGGCGCCCGGCGGACGATCCTGCTGGACGATCTGTTCACGGCTGAAAACCAGATCTACCTCCGGGCCCTGTGGATGGATCCCCAGAGCCTCGATCCTGGCCGCCGCCGTGCCCTGGTCACCCGCCAGGTGGCAGGCGAACTCGGTGATCTCGCCAAGGCGTTGGAAACCCGCTTCCCCGCCCAGGCCGTGGCGGCCTTCCTCATGCGCTGCGTGTTCACCTTCTTCGCCGAGGACGTGGGCCTGCTGCCGGAAAAACTCTTCGAGAAGGCCCTGGGCAACTGGAAGGCCCGGCCCGAGCTGTTCGTGAAGGGCCTGGAAAGCCTGTGGGATGCCATGAACACCGGCAACCTGTGGGGCCCCGACCAGCTGCTGCGCTTCAACGGCGGCCTCTTCGCCGAACACCTGGCCCTGGCGCTCACCGCCGATGAGATCGCCCTGCTGTACCGCGCCGCGCACTACGAATGGGACGAGGTGGATCCCAGTATCTTCGGCACCCTGTTGGAAAGCGCCCTGTCGCCCGACGAGCGCCACCGCCTGGGCGCCCACTATACGCCCCGCGCCTACATCGAGCGCCTGATCCGCCCCGCCATCGAGGAGCCCCTCCGCGCCGACTGGGATCTGGTCCAGGCCGAGGCCCTGGCTTTGCTGGGGGCCGAGCCCGACGAGGCTGCCCGCGCCAAGGCCCGCGCCGTGCTCCATGCCTTCCGCCAGAACCTGGCGAATACCACCGTGCTGGATCCCGCCTGCGGCAGCGGCAACTTCCTCTACGTGGCCTACGACCTGCTCAAGCGCCTGGAACAGGAGGTGCTGAGCCGCCTGTCCGATCTGGGCGAAACCCGCCAGGCCCTGCAACTCGACCAGGTCACCGTAACGCCCGCCCACTTCCTGGGCCTGGAGATCAAGCCCTGGGCCGCCGCCATCGCCGAACTGGTGCTGTGGATCGGCCACTTGCAATGGTGGCGCCGCCTGCATCCCACCGGCAGCCCGCCCGAACCCGTGCTGCAACGCTACGACAACATCCAGAACCGCGACGCCGTGCTGGTGTGGAAGGGCGCTCGGGACACGGGCCGTTCGCGCTGGGACGGCAAGACCTTCAAGACACACCCCGTCACCGGCAAGGCCGTGCCCGACGATGCGGCCCAGACCGCCATCGTCGAACTGGTGAACCCGCGCCCGGCGGCGTGGCCCGAGGCGGACTTCATCGTGGGGAACCCGCCCTTCATCGGCAACAAACGGATGCGCGACGCGCTGGGGGATGGCTATGCCGAGGCCCTGCGGGCGGCCTATCCCGAGGTGCCCGATAGCGTGGATTTCGTCCTCTACTGGTGGCACAAGGCCGCCGAAGCCGTGCGCAGCGGCCGCACCCGCCGCTTCGGCCTCATCACCACCAACAGCCTCACCCAGACCTTCAACCGCCGCGTCATCGCCCACCACTGCTCCGTCTCTCTCACTGTTCCTCACCGTTTCTCACTGGTGAAAAAGAAAAGGACCGGGGAGGAACGGGGAGGAACGGTGAGAAAAGAAAAGGAAATCCCCGGCCTGAAGCTCCTCTGGGCCATCCCCGATCACCCCTGGACCGACGCAGGCGCCGCCGTCCGCATCGCCATGACCGTGGGCGGCCTGGAAGGACATCCCTGGCTGGGCCACGTCATCGAAGAACACAGCGCCGACACCCCGGAGGCCGAGGCTGAGGCCGTGAAGGTGGAAGGGCAGGGCGTAGATGTGATTCACGAGGATTTGAGTGCGGGCGCGGATGTAGCCTCGGCTTTGCCCCTGAAGGCCAACTCAGGGCTTTGCGGACAGGGAATGAAGATCGTCGGTGACGGTTTTTATGACCATCACGACCTTTCGACCTCCATCCTTTCGCCGACGACAGGGGTGCCGGTTGTCCGAACCATCCAGAACGCCCAGGACATCATCCAGGGCAGGCCCGGACGGAAGATTATTGATTTCTTCGGGCTTACTGAGACCCAGGCCATGACTCTCCACCCGGCCGCCTATCAGCAAGCGCACGATGAAGTGCTCCCGATCCGGAGGCAGAACAGTCGCGCATCCATCCGGGATCTGTGGTGGCGGTTCGCCTGGGAGAGGCCGGTGGTCCGAGGTGCGATCAAGGGCTTGGGGCGCTACCTGGTCACCCTCTCTGTATCCAAACACCGTTTCTTTGTTCCCATTCCCGAAGAAGCGATCTGGGACGGGGCACTCTTCGCCATTGCGAGCAGCGATGCCTTCCATATGGGTGTCCTCTCGTCCCGTGTCCATCTTGCCTGGGCGCTGGCAGCTGGGGGACGAATGGGGGTTGGAAATGACCCGACCTGGACCAACTCCCACTGCTTCGACCCCTTCCCCTTCCCCGATGCCACGGAGCCGCAGAAGGCCCGCATCCGCGACCTGGCCGAGCGTCTGGACGCCCACCGCAAGGCGGCGCAGGGGCGCGGGGTCACGATCACGCAGATGTACAACCTGCTCGTGAAACTGCGGAGCGGCGAGGCCTTCACGCCCAAGGAGCGCGACCAGCACGCCGCCGCGCAGACCGAGATCCTGCGCCAGCTCCACGATGAACTGGATGCGGCCGTGATCGAGGCGTACGGCTGGAGTTCCAACCAAGAAAAAGCCAACACCGATGAACACCGAGAAAAGCTGATAAACACCGATAGCAGTCCTGAAGATCATTCTTTTATCGGTGTTCATCGGTGTTCATCGGTGGTTAAAGAATCCTTTTCTTCGGTGGCCCTAAGCGATGCCGAGATCCTGGAGCGCCTTGTGGCCCTGAACCGTGAACGCGCCGAGGAAGAAAAGCGCGGCCTCGTCCGCTGGCTGCGTCCCGAATACCAGGCCCCAGAGAAATCCCAGCCCATCGCCCAGCCCATGATCAGTGAGATCGAAAGCCCGGCTGATTTGGAATCCGTGGCTCCCCTCGAACCCCAGCCCTGGCCCAAGGATCTCAAGGACCAGCTCGCCGCCCTGCGGACGCTGCTGCTTTCCAACGACCGCCTATGGACCCTCGAAGCCGTGGCCGCCGCCTTCAAGAGCCGGGGCCGCTACCGCGACGGCATCCAGGCCCAACTTGACCTGCTGGCCGACTTGCGCGTCATCGAGCGCTTAGATGGCCCCCAACCCCGCTGGCACCGGCCCCAGGCCGTGGGTGCGTAGGCGGTGGGGCCTTGCCTGTTTCCATTTTTAGCACCATAGTTGGCACCAAAGGTGGTACCCCATGCTTCCCCGTCTTGTCCCCATCACCGATATGAAGCGTCAGCCCGGCAAGATCCTGGGTGAACTCCGCCAGGACCGCGAACTCATGGTCATCACCGAGCACGGGAAGGCTGCCGGTGTCCTCATGGATGTGGCCAGTTACGAGACGTTGGCCCGCCGGGCCATGATCCTGGAAGGCCTGAGCGAGGGGGAGCGGGACCTCGCTGGAGGCCGAGTGCATGCCTGGGATGAGATCAAGGCGGATCTGGCATCATGGCGGCTCTGAAGATCCAGTTCACATCCAGAGCCCGCCGAGACCTCCGGGAAGTACTGGGATACATCGCCCAGGACAACCCGGAGGCCGCATCGTCCCTGGCAGAACGCCTGGCTGGGGCCCTGGAGCACAAGGCACAGTTCCCGCAGTCAGGCAGGGCGATCCCCGAGGCCCCAGAACATCAGGCCCAGGAGCTGGTATTCCCGCCTTGCCGGATCTTCTATGTCACCGACGCGACCACGCTTACCGTCTTGAGCCTGATGCGCTCCGAACGGCTCTTCCGGCCCGAAGCTCTGTCGGATTGACTTGGCGGAGCCAGGGCCGTTGTATGACGGCATCCGCGACCCAAGCCCACCAAAGGTTGTCAGCCTTCAGCGATTCCACTCCCGGCACAGCCTCACGGTCAGGTCGGCGAGCGGGGTCGGGCTTTTGGACAGGGCGGTGCCCTTGATATCGCGCTCGCACTGGACCACCTGCCGGAACAGGTCGCGGGCCCGGGTCAGTCCCATGCGGGTGGCCGTGGGCAGGTAGGTGCGGCCCAGCAGCCAGGCCTGGTTGGGGGGCAGCTGGACGGCCTGGGCGAGCTCGCTTTCCTTCTTCACGCCGAAAGCCATGGCCTGGGCCAAGGCGGCGACGCGGCCCAGCTCCCGGGCGGCCTGGCCCACCAGCATCAGGGAGGATTTCTCGAAGTCGTCCTCCTGGCACTCCTTGAGGATCTTGAGGGCCTGGGCGAGCTGTCCTTTCTGCCAGGCCTCAGACCAGGCGAAGACGCGCTGATCGGTCATCCGGTAGGTCATCACCTCCACCAGCGCCGGGGAGACGACGCGGCGTTCGGAGGCCAGGTCAAAGACCTCCATGGCCCGCTTGATGATCCCGACATTGCCGCCCAGGCGCTCCTTGAGCATCTCGGCCGCCTCGGGCTGGAGCTGGAGGCCGAACCGCCGCGCTTCCTCCTGGAGGAATCCACCGATCTCGGCGGGTTCCAGGGCACCCACTTTCAGGATGCGCCCGGCCTTGGCCCAGTCGGTCCAGGGCTTGGATCCGAGCGGATTGCCGGGGCCGGCGGGAATGGTGTTCCAGGCCACGATCAGCAGCTTCACGCCCTGGGGCGGGTGCTGCAGCAGGGCGGCCACGGGCTCGGGCAGATCCTGCTTCTTGTCCTTGGCGGCGCCCCGGCGTTTGCTGAACAGGTTGTCGGCCGCCGGCAGGATCACGGCGCGGGCCTCGGCGCCCAGGGGCGCGGCCTCCTGGAGGGCGGCGATGACCTCGGGCCAGGGACACCCCTCGGAACAGACGGTGAGGGTGAAATCGGCCCACTCGGGATCCACATGTTTCCGCTTCCAGGCCTCCACGGCTTCGCGGCGCCCATCGCCATCCTCGCCATGCACCAGGGCGAAGGGCTGCTCCAGCCATGCGGTGGGCGCGGTCATCAGTCGCTGCCCTCCAGCAGCTGGGTGAGGAAGCTCTCCGCGAAATCGTCGGCCAGGCTTTCGATGACCTGCAGTTCGCGGCTGTCGAAGCTGGCGAAATTCTGATCCACCCGGTACTGGTTCGAGAAGGTCAGTCCCCGGCGGGAAAGCACCACCGCGCCCGTCTGGCCATCCAGCAGCTCCACGCTGGCCACCACCACCACCTCGACGCGGGACGCGGAACCCGCACTGGCCTTCACGCGGTCATTGCCGAGGGTGAGGCCGATGGGCCGGGACCTGTACTCCTCCAGGGTGCCCTGAAGCACCCAGCGGGAAGGCTCGCCCTGGGCCACGAGCCGCCAGGGGCTGGCCGCCACCACGCGGTTTTCGAGGGCCCGGGTGAAGCGGTCCTCCAGCCCCAAACGCGGGGTGAGGTTGCGGAACCGCGCCAGCCGGATCGTCTCCCCCGGCTTGGCCCAGGCCGCCGCCCGCTGCTGCCGGTCCAGACGGTGGTACCCGCAGCCGGAGGTGAATACCCCCAGCAGAAACAGGACAAAAACCCGGGTCACGGAAGACACGGAACAGGGCAGGAAGACACGGAAAAAGGCCGCCATCAGAGGACGAAGCGCCGGATGCCGCGATTGGCCATGGGGTAGATTCCGAAGTTAAGAAGAAGACCGACTGGTTTATTCGAGAAGCGGAGGTAGCTCAGGATCTGGGCCCTGTGGCTATCCGTGAAGGCCTGAACCACTTTCAATTCTACGACCACCAAATCATCCACCAGGAGATCCAGGCGGAAAGCCTGAGGAATCACGAGGCCACGATAGGTCAGGCCGAGTTCGACCTGTCGTTCGACTCGATGCCCTTCCAGGCAAAGCTCATGGGCCAAGCAGGCTTCATAGGCGGATTCCAACAACCCCGGGCCAAGTGCGCGCTGGACCCGGATCGCGGCGCCAATCACAGCCTCCGTCAATTCAGCATGGGCACCTCCCGCCCACAAATGTCCTGGAAGGACTTGTTCTGTGTCTTCCCGCTTTTTTCCGTGTATTCCGTGACCAGTTTCTTCATTCATGGGTGGTACACACCGACGTAGGGCAGGTTGCGGAGTTTGCCGTCGAAATCGAGGCCATAGCCGACGACGAAATGATCCTCGATGGTGAAGCCGATGTAGTCCACGGGCACCTCGACCTTGCGGCGGCTGGGCTTGTCCAGCAGGGTGCAGATCTTCAGGCTCAGGGGCTCCCGGTCCTTGAGCAGGTTGCGGACCTTGAACAGGGTGAGACCCGTGTCCACGATATCTTCCACCACCAGGGCATGGCGGCCCTGGATGCTGCGGTCGAGATCCTTGAGGATGTGAACCTCGCCGGTGCTTTCCGTGCCCCCGCCGTAGCTGGCCACCTGCATGAAGCTCACGTCGAAATCCAGCTCCATGGCCCGCACGAGATCCGCGAAGAAGGGAAACACGCCGTTGAGCAGGCCCACGATCACGAGATCCTTCCCGGCGTAGTCCTTCGTCAGCTGGGCCCCCAGTTCCCGGACCCGGACCTGGATCTGAGCCTCGGACAAGAGGGGGGTGATGCGGTCGCGCATGGAATCTCCTGAAACCTGGAGCCTGAAGACTGAAGACTGAAAGACTTAAGCCTGATCCATTCAACCCCAGGAGGCCTGGCCGGGTCCATCCCATGACGGCGGATTCTTCCTCGATCCCAGCCGCCGGAGTCTAAGATGATGGCTGCTGCCACCTTTTGCGAGCCCCTGATGACCCAGACGGCCTTCCCGACCGCCGATCGGACCCCCGATCCGGGCTCGCCGTACCACACGCCGGAGGTGCTGGTCTGGGTGGAAGAGGCCCAGCGGGGGGATCAGGGGGCCTTTGCATCCCTTGTCCGGCTGTTCTCGCGGGATGTCTACGGCAAGGCCTTTTCCATCCTGAAGAACCACCAGGACGCGGACGATGTGGTGCAGGAAACCTTCATCCGCGTTTTTCGCGCCCTGCCCGGCTTCCGTTTTGAATCCTCTTTCCGGACCTGGCTCATCACCATCGCCACCCGGCAGGCCTTGAACTACCGGGTGCGGGTCACCAAGGAGCACGAAAGCCTCGACGGACCCGAAGGCACCCTGGAGCATCCGGCCCTTCGCATCGAGGAGACGCAGATCGCCACCCTGATGGATCAGGAGGCCCGGCGGCTGCTGCAGGAGGCCCTGCCGAAATTGCCCAAACGCCAGAAGGAAGCTCTTACGCTTAAATTAAAGTATGATTGGAAATATGAACAAATAGCCCAAGAAATGGGCACCTCGGTGGGTAGCGTGAAGGCCCACATCTTCCACGCCATCCAGAACCTGACCCGCCATGTGAAAGGAGGCCGGGTATGACCCCTGCCCTTCTTCCCGTTCCCGAAGCCTGTTCCCGGAACCTCGATTCGGTCCTGAAGGATCCGCTGGATCCCGGGACCGAGGCCGAGATCCACCTGAGGATCTGCCGCGCCTGTGCTGAAGCCCGGGTGGCCTTCCTCGCCCAGGAGGACGCCCCCCAGGCCCTGGCTCCGGCGGGCTATTTCGAGCGCCTGCCTGACCGCGTGCTGCGCAAGCTCCCGGCCCGGCCCAGCCTGCGCCACCGGATGCGCCCCTTCGCCTGGGCCGCAGCCGCCGCCCTGCTCATGGCTGTGGGCACCGGCGCCTTCTGGGCCGGCCGCGCCAACCGCACGCCCTATGTCGAGGCCACCCTGCCCCGGCAGCCCGAGACCGTGGAAACCAGTGTGTACGACACCCCCTTCCATGATCGTGAAGAGGATGCGGCGGAGGTCCAGTCACTCACGCCCGAAGAAATGAAAGCGCTCTTGAAGCGCCTGGATTCCTCCCAGTCCTCCCCGCAGTGATCCCGAGGTGCCTATGTTCCGCCCCATGATGATGATGGCCATCCTTTCCCTCGCGGCCCTGCCCGGCCTCGCCCAGGTTGAAGACGAGCGGCCCCTCGCCAAGTTCCGCCTGGACCATCTGCAGCAGTCCATCGGGCTGCCCGAGGACCAGGCCCGGGCCGTGGTGGATCGCTGGTCCCGCTACGACCGCGAGCAGTTCGAGAAGACCCAGGCGATCCAGCAGATCCGCCGGAAGTTCAACGACATCCTGCTGGGTCCCGGGGGCGAGGAGGAGAAGAATGCCAAGGTGCGGCCCCTCCTCGATCAGTTCGTGGATCTGCGGCGCCAGCAGGCGGATCTCAAGTTCCGCTTCGAGGACGATATCCGAGGCAAGCTGAGCCCCGCCCAGCAGGTCCGCCTCATCGTCCAGGTGGAGGATATGCAGCGGCGGGTGGCGGATGCCCTCCGGCAGGGCGGGATCGCGAACCGGCCCGGTGTGGGCCTCCGCCCTGGCGTGGGCCTCCGCCCGGGGGGCATGGGGGGCGATATGCGGCGGGGAGGCCGTTAGCTAGTGGTGCCCGCCAGAAATAGTTGAATCTACCCGAACGATCGTGGGCACCACGTGGCGGGGGTTTGGGGGCACGGCAGTGCCCCCAAAGGGGTGACAGCATGGACGCGCATGCGCGGCCATGCGCCAGAGGGGCTTTGCCCCGATGGAAGTGCACACCGCCTTCTCGATCATTGGTACAAATTTTTCAGGCGGGGTGCACTAGGGGGCAGAGGCTGCAGATCAGAGCGCCGGGGCCTCCAGGATCACGGGGATGACCAGGGGCCGGGTCTGGGTCGTCTTGCGGATGATGCGCCGCAGGGCGAGGCGCAGGGTATCCCGCAGGGCCGCCCCGTCCTTGCGGACCGCCGGCGGCGCTTCTTCGTAGGCCTTGCGGGCCACCCCCGCCAGCAATTCGGCATAGGCCTCGTCATCGGACAGCATCACGAAGCCGCGGCTGAGGATGGTGGGCTGCGCGGCCAGATCGCCGGTCTGCGGATCCACCAGCAGCGTTGCGAAGACCACGCCGTCCTCCTGGAGGATGAGGCGGTCCTGCACCACGCGGGCATCCACCATGTGATCCACGCCCTGGTCCACGAAGCACTTGCCCACGGGCACCGCGCCCGGCATGTCCACCCGGCCATCCTCGAACAGGCGCAGGCAGAGTCCGCCATCCAGCATCGAGATGCGCTCCGGGGGCCAGCCCAGCGAGGCCGCCAGCTTGCCGTGGGCCCGCAGGTTCCGGTAGGTGCCATGCACGGGCACCATCTGCTCGGGCCGCACGGCGCGGATGAGATCGCCCAGTTCGTCGCGGCTACCGTGGCCCGAGGCGTGGACGGAGCCGAGTCCCTCCAGCGACGTTTCCGCCCCCAGCCGCTCCGCCGCATCCAGCATCCGCGAGATGGACACCTCGTTGCCGGGAATGGCCCGGGCGCTCACCACCAGCCGGTCGCCGGGCTCCATCCGAAGGCCCTTCACCTCCCGCCGGAGCAGCCGCGCCAGCCCGCTCATGGGTTCGCCCTGGCTGCCGGTGCAGAGCACGAGCAGTTCGCCGGGATCGTACATCTGGGCGTCCTTGGCATCTATCAGGATGTCGTCCGGCAGGGATAACTTTTTGAGGGACCGCGCCAGCGTGAGGTTGCGGTCGAGGCTGCGCCCCAGCAGCACCACCCGGCGATGGAATTCATAGGCCAGGTCCACCAGCGTCTGGAGGCGGTGGATGTTCGAGCTGAAGGTGGTGACGAAGAGGCGGCCCTTCGTCTGCCCGAAGGCCGCCTCCAGGCCTTCGCGGCAGACGGATTCCGATGGCGAACGCCCCGGCCGGCCGATATTGGTGGAATCCGCCATGAGCAGCCGCACCCCGGTGTCGCCCAGGGCCTGCAGGCGCTCCATGCCCGTGAGGCGGCCGTCCAGGGGCTCCGGATCAATCTTGAAGTCCCCCGAGTGCACCAGCACACCCTGGGGCGTATGCAGGACCAGGGCGCAGGCATCGGGGATGCTGTGGGTGACGGGAATCCACTCGGCCTCGATCTCGCCATCCCCGACTTTCACGCGGCCGTAGTCCCGCACGGGGTGGAGGAGGCTCAGATCCAGGCCATGCTCCCGCAGCTTGCCTTCCACCAGGCCCAGGGTGAACGCGGTGCCGTACACGGGCACCGGCCAGCGGCGGAGAAAGAAGGGCAGCGCGCCGATGTGGTCCTCGTGGCCATGGGTGAGCAGCACCGCCTGGACGCGGTCCGCGAAGGACTCGAGGTACGCGAAGTCCGGCACGATGGAATCAATGCCCGGCTGGTCATCCGAGGGAAAGAGCTGGCCGCAATCCACCAGGAAAAGGCTGCGGGCGCTGTGCACCACCAGGGCGTTCATGCCGAACTCGCCGAGCCCGCCAATGGGGATCAGCCGCAGCTCGCCGGCGGCGGGGGCTTCGATCCAGCTTTCAAATTCAGGCGCAATGGGAACTACGATGGGAACACCTCCGGGTGATGGTTCATGAGTTGACGCGTGGCAGTCAGCCACGCCGCAGGCGTGATCACTTCAGCGCGAAGCGCTGAAGCAAGTCCGATCTCTGTCAAAATCTCCGCCGACAAAACCCCCTGCCAGTTGTTCGCCAGGGTCTTGCGGCGGTGGGCGAAGGCGCGGTGCAGCACGGTGAGCAGGGCCTTCCGTTCGGCCAGGCTGGGCGCATCCCCCCAGGGCTCGAACTGCACCACGGCGGAATCCACCTTGGGCGCGGGACGGAAGGAGCCGGGGCCCAGCTTCACCAGCCGCGTCAGCCGCGCGCAGAGCTGGGCCAGCACCGACAGCGGCCCATAGGCCTTGGTGCCGGGCACGCCCATGAGCTTCTGGGCCACCTCCAGCTGGAACATGAGCACCATGCGGTTCCAGGGGATGTCCTCGGTGAGCAGCCGGGCCAGGATGGGCGTGGCGGCGTTGTAGGGCAGATTCCCCACCACGGACCAGGGCTCCCCCTGCGGCAGGGGAATCCGCACGGCATCCCCCTGCAGCAGGTGGAAATGCCCGGCCGTGGCAAAGCGGTTCCGGAGCAGCTCGCAGGCCTCGGGATCCAGATCCACCGCCCAGAGTGGCCGGCCATCCGCCAGCAGGCGTTCCGTGAGCACCCCCGGCCCGGGGCCGATCTCCAGGATCCGCGCCGCCCCCGGCGCCAAGGTCGCTCCCACGATGGTGGCGATGGCCCCCTCGTTCACCAGGAAGTTCTGGCCGAAGGCCTTCTTGGGGCGAAGGCGGGCAAGGGTTGAAGGATCCGACACCCCCCAGCGTACCATCCTCCGGCCACCCCCATGAAAATGGGGCCCTTTCGGGCCCCATGGAAGGGTCTAAGGCTGGTGATGCTTCGGATCAATGCACCGTTCGCCAGACCCGGGGCTTGGGGAACCGCTGGGTGGCCGAGCCCTGGATCGTGGTGATGCCCATGGTGGTGGCACTCTGACCCACCTGGGGGTTGACCACGGGGATCGCGCCGACCTGAAGCACCGCCCGGGTTCCGATGGCGAAGAAATCGGAGGCCACCCCGGACCAGGTGTATTTCAGGCCACTGGTGGAGACCAGCCCGGCCCGGGTGTCCGTGACGAGCGGGTTCATCACATTGGTCGTGAGGTAGCTGTAGGTGTTGCCCGTGCCGCCCGTGCAGGGGTCGGCGGTCGCAGGGGTGAAATACGCGTAGAACAGGCTGTTGGCGACCACCAGCGGAGGGTTAATGCCCTTGGGAATGAAGCCGTCGGCGGTGATCGAGGGGAAGTTGAGGTAGTAGCCGAAGGCCGGGGTAAGCGGGGCCGGCGGCGTGCCCGAGTAGGGGGCGAGGTAGTAGTTCGGGCACCCGGGCGTGATCGAACCGAACACTAGGTCCGAGCAGGCGTTGACCGGCGTGGCACTGACGATGTTGGCGGAGAAGTTCTTCAGGTCCAGGTTCTTGATGCCCGCGTCAGGGCCCGTGACCGTATCGAAACCCCAGGCCCGGCTATCCTGGCGATCGAACACCACGGTCAGGCGGTGGTTCACGGGCGCCGGATTGGTGGCGGCGTCGTATTCCCGGTCCAGGGGGTTGTTCCGGTCGCCGCTGACCACGGCGATGCCCGCGGCGGCGGGAGCGGCTGACCCGGGCTTGCCGACACCAGGGAAGGAACCCACCCGGAACGGGGCCGGCAGGGTGGTGTACCGGGCGCCCTTGGCGACGATGTCGTCATCCTGGTAGACCTTCCGGATCGTCCAATCCGTGATCTGGGAGGTATCCACGCGGAAATCCACGTAGGGGGCGTTCGGGGATACGGCCTTGGAACCCCAGGCCCAGAGTCCCCCCTTGTAGTCCATGAAGTACGCCCGCTGGGCCATGCCGGAATTGACGACGAATTCGAAGGGAACCACGCCTGCGCCGATGGGGCCGATGGTCGCGCCGCCGAGGGTGGGGTCCGTCAAGTTCGACGCGGCCAGCACCTCGCCGGAGTACACATCCAGGGCCATCACGGAACGGCCGAGCTTGGCATTGGCGAAGTTGACCTCGATTTCAGGCACGCTGAAGCCGCCCCCGAGGAAAACCGCATCCCGGATGACGCTGTTGAACTGGATGCGGCCGAAGGCCGGCGTGCAGGACGAGAAGCCCCACTTCCCGAGAAGGTCGGAAACCGTGGCCAAGGTGGGTCCTCCCGCGACGATCCGATCCGCCGGAAGGGTGGCCGCCTCGTCGGGAACCATGGACCACTTCAGGGCCGGGACGAAGGGATCGTGGATATCCAGGGCGTAGTAGCTCCGTCCGCCCTTCCGCAACCCGAACACGGCCACGGCCCGTTCCGTGGCGTCCACCAGGCCATTCCCGGCCCCTCCGGTGATGGGGGGGAGATCCAGATGGTAGATGCCGGAGGTGCCATCCACCATGAACCGGTGGGGGTTGTTGGCCACGGTCATGTAGTTCAGGTTGGCAAGGAGATCCGTGGGCATGAAGCTCCACAGTTCCTCCACATCGCCCTTGACGATATTCCAGGGCACGCCGTTCGCATCCACCACGGGAATCTTCAGGGTGACTTCCCCGAAGGCGTGGAGCCACCCCTGGTTGGTCCCCACCACGAGCAGCCGGAACCGGTTCGCGCCGGCGACCGCCGATACCATGGCGGTCAGCCGGGGGTAGGCAGCGAGCTTGTCCTTCACATCGTTCCAGTTGAACTCGATGGCGGCGGGAGCGGAATTGATGACATCGCCCATGATGTTCAGGCGGTTGGCCGTGGGGCGCCCATCGGCGCCCGGCTTGGTGAGATCCCCCCCGGCGGCGAACTGGACCACATGCTGCTTGTCTATCAGGTTCGTCAGGGAGGTCGCCACAAACTTCTGCAGCCCGGTGGCGGGATCCGTGAATTCAGTTCCGATGTCCGTGAAGGGTTTCAGCACCGTGGCGCCGGGGAGGCGGGTGTACAGCTTCCGGGCGCTCCACAGGCGCGCGTTGAGCAGAGCATCCTTGGCGGACCACTGGGCGGTGGTTTCGTCCGTGGTGGTGGTGACATTGCCGGTCTTGTCAATGATCACGGTCTGGCCGCTCACTTCGCGGGTGCCGAACATGAGCACATCGCCCGGCCAGACGGCGCCACCGGCAGAGGGGGGCTGGAACTTGCCCAGGTAGATCTGGCTTCCGAAACTGGCCCCCACGAAGGGGAGGTTGGGATTGGACGTGGCGTTCACATTCGAGGCCAGCGACAGCTCGTAGAAGGCCGCGTCCAGGCTCTTGGTGAGCTTGTCGGGATCGGTGGCGTCAAAGAAGTAGGTCGAGCTGGGGGTCTTCCCCTTGCTGGGATCGGTGGGATCATTCAGGGTGAACTCGGTCAGGGTGGACACATCCCAGGTCTTGCGCGCGGGGTCGCCGAAGGCCGCGGCCAGGAAGAGGCGGCGTTTGGGGTGGGTGGAAATCGTCGCCACGCCCGTGAGGCTCACGCCAATGGTCATGGTGGTGATCGGACGGGGCTTGGTGAAGGTCACCTTTTCGGTTCCCGCACCCCGGCTGCGGATCCAGAAGGGGATCCAGTCCGAGGGCTTCCAGGTGGAAGGCGTGGTCGGGTAGGTCTGGGTCGTGGTGGGATAGATCGGTGCGGTCCAGCCGCCGTTATCCGTTTCGCCCCCGTGGGCCGCCAGGGCCGCCAGATTGATGACATTGAAGTAGGGGGTGCCATTGGTGGTATCAATGCGGGTCTTGTTGGCCGCGAAGAAGGCATTGCCTGTGTTGGCCGTACCGTACGTCGCCACGGCGGGGGAGGGCTCAAGGCCCACATAGGGCGTATTCGTATTCTCAGGGGTTCCAGGATCCGTATTGGGCACGCCGTCCGTGAAGAGCATCACGTAGGTGTTGCGGCACTCCACGGGCTTGTCCACGCCCGTTTCGATATCATTGAAGATGCAGTTGGGATCGTTGAGCTGGGCGTAGGTGTTGGCCAGGGCCGAATTGAGGGTGGTGGATCCCATGGCCATCAAGGCGGCCAGGCGCTTGAGCCCCGTATCCGAATTGCTGTTGAGCAGCACCCAGCCGCGGTCGCTCTGGCCGTATCTGCCCACGAGGGTGGGATCGCTGACGTTTTTATTATTCCGGCTGTCGTTGGAGGGAAAGACAGCGCTGTCGTACTGGGCGTTGCCACTATCCGGAGCGAAGTACTTGAGGAACCGATAGGCCCAGAACACCTTGTTGTGGTACTTGGCCCAGGTCCGCATGGCCGCGTCCTTGGTGCCCTGGGTCCGGGTGCGGGCGGGGATGGCATTGGCGGCAATGGCGGGATCCGGGTTGACGCCCTGGGCGAAGGCCCTGCCTCCAGGAAGGGTGGACTGGATGACGCTGGTGGCCGTGTTGAAGAGCCAGGTGATGTAGGCCGACTTCCAGTAGATGAAGTAGTACTGCCTACCGAGGGTGCAGTCGGTCATGGGAGCCGTGCCCACCGTCGTGTCGAACATCCCGAAATTGGCGTCCGCCACCTGGGAAGCCACGCGGTAGGACGAATCCATCTCGATCTCGGTGTTGGCCGCCGTCCCTGGATTGATGATGGTCATCTTCAGGGGGTAGGTGTTGTACATCTTCCGGAACTGCCCTGCGGCCACGTTGGGCTGGACCGAGGGGTCGTCGAGGATGGTCCAGCAGAGGGGCAGGTCGTAGGTTCTCCCGTTGCTGGTGAAACGAACGTGGGAGGCGCTGCGGATCCAGTTCCGGACATCGGATGCGGGCAGGAACCCGATGGCGGTGCTTTCCCCGCCCAGCAGCGGAGTACTCACCACGTAGTTGCTGTTGATGGCCTGATCCCCGCCGCTGGCGAATTCCAGGAGACTCCCATCGGGACGCACGAGCTTCCCGTTCGACAGGGCCGTCGTGGTGGCGAGGGAGACCGTCACGTCGTAGCGGTTCAGCGCCGGCGAGGTGCGTGTGAATCTCATCCCCGCGCCGCCGCCGCCGTCACTCGTATCGGTGTTGACGGGATAGACATACTCCCGGTGATACATGGTGGCGGCCATGGACCCCGAGAAGTCGAAGACCGACACCACTTCGGGTTTCATGACCAGGTTGACGCTCTGCTGGTAGAGGTCGAGGAAGTCGGTCTTGCTCCCTTGCAGCTTGGGATCAAGCTGGGCGGAAAGGGGCTGGATGGCCGCGATGGACCCCAGGAGGAGGCCCGCGAGCAGACGGATGAAAGTTCGGCGATGGTGGTTCATGGCCATGCTCCTGGTCGAGGGGACTACTGGACAGGCGTGGAAATCCAGACTTCCTTGGCGTGGATGAAGGTGGCGGGGCCCTGCGTGACCTGGGCATCCGAGCGGATGGCCCAGAGATCCGGGGCCTGCTTCAGGGGACCGCCGGTGGCCGGCGTGAAGGCACCGGCGCCCACCCCCTGGCTCATGCCCGTGATGGGCAGCTTGCCCATGCGGGTCAGCCCGAGGGTGTAGCCCTGGACCAGTCCGATGGCGCCGGGCAGCAGCAGGTCCGCCTGGAGGGTGCCGCCGGGCACGTAGTCAAGGGGCGCGGTGAAATCCGGGGAGTTGATGTCCTTCGCCACGCCCGCCAGGGTGTCGTTGGCCAGCAGACCGGCCTTCAGGCTGGCCAGCTGCAGAGCGGAGGTCCCGGCGGGGGCCACTTTGCTGTTTTCCAGATCAATCCAGTGGATGGACCATTCGATGCCGGAATCGGCCACGTTGCGGGCCATGGCCCCCTGGCGGCTGAAGCCGGAGGTGACGATCTCGCGCAGGGAATTGCGGGACATGGCCACGGAGGCCACGGTCAGAAGCACCAGGAGCATGAGGGCCACGATGATCGTGATGCCGCCCGCCTGGGAATTCCCTGAATGACGCTGAGTGCGGTGCATGGCGGACCTTTCAGTTCATGGTCAGACCCGAATGCCGCGGCACGAAGACGAGGCTCTGGGTCAGGTTCCGGTAGGCGGGCACCAGCCCGTTGTCGGAGTACTCGGCGCGCTGGGTGGCGGTGCGCGTGCTGACATCCACGCGCACGAGCGTGGGAATGGAGCGGAACCAGTGCTCGCTGGCCCGGGTGGTCCTGTAGTCCGGGCGGCCCGTGGCCGCGAGCTGGACGTCCACCTCGCTGCGGATGCCCTGATCCCATCCCGCGTTGAAGCCGGTGTAGGCGGCCGGCAACCCGCTGGGAAGCAGCCCCGCCCAGGAGGTGCCCGCGTTGGTGCTGAGGTAGACCTTGAAGCCGGAGATGTTTTCCGAGATCACCTGCTGAGTCGCGGTGGGCGTGAACACGGCCGCATCGTAGGTCCCCTGGTCGCGCACCAGGCAGGGGATACCGTTGGGATTGGAGGGATCCAGGTTCAGGATCGCGATGCGGTAGCGGACCATCTGGGCGGGCAGGAGGAAGACGATGCCACTGTTGGGAAGATGCTTGGCCTTGGAGGGCAGGCCGGCGGGTCCGGCGCCCGAGACCATGGCGTTGGGAGCGGGCCCGGCCACGACGGACACCAGGGATCCGGAAACCGTCGGGGGATTGGTGATGTAGGCGGTCTCCCAGGAATCCTTGAAGATGAAGATCTGCCCCCGTTGCACCTGGTTCGCGTAGCTGGAGTTTTTGCATTCAATGATGAAGGTGTTGTCGGCGATACCGGGAACCGTCCCGGCGACCACCAGTTCGGAGGCCGTCTGCTGGGGGGCCGCCCCGCTGAGGGCGCCCTCGAAGGCGAGGGCCTGATCCATGTAGAAGTAGAGCTCGTCGCAGGTGGCCGGATCATTGGCCCCGGCACCGGCGATGGGCATGTTCGGAAGGATGAAGAAGGGGGGGACCGCGGCGCTGACCGGGGGGGGGACCGACAGGTCCGTCAGGTACATGCAGGTGGTGTTCAGGTCATCAATCAGCAGATCCACCGACATGCGGTTCCGGCGGGCGCTGGAAAGGGCTTCCCCTGAAGTGTAGAAGGTGGAAAGGCTGGCCTTGTACACGTTGGCCATGCCCGCCATGAGCACCATGGTGAAGACCAGGGCCACCAGCAGCTCCACCAGGGAGAATCCATGCTCGCGGGTGCGGGGCTTAGCCATGGGCGATCCTCCGGGTCAGCGTGACGGTGCGCAGGATGGGCGTGTTCGCCGGATCCACCTGATCCGTGAACTGGACCTGGACCGAAATATCGGAAAGACGGCCGGTCGTGGCGGCCAGGAGCGGAACCCGCCGGGTGGTGGTGGTGAAGAACGGGGTCTGCTCGGCGGGATCCAGGGAGGCCGGGTTGGGCGCGCCCCCCTTGATGTTGAAGGTCTCCACGACCGCGGCGGCCGGGAGCAGGGTGACGTACTTCAGCGTGGGGAGATCCGCCAGGCTGGGGGTGGCTAAATTCGTATCGGTGATGTTCAGCCAGCTGAGGCGCCCTTCCATTTCGGCCCGGTCCATCACGTCCTCGCCGACGAGCACGGCCGTGGACAGGCTCCGGCTGCCCCGGGAAGCCTGCAGGGACATCACCTGGAGCAGGGAGAGCCCGAGGATCCCGATGGCCATGATGAAAGCGGTCATCAGCATCTCGACCATGCTGAAGCCGGCTTGCCGTTGCCACCGGCCGTCGTTTCGTCGCGGAGTGCGCATCAGAGTCTCCTCCAGATCCCGTCTGAATCCCTGGCCCCGGGGTTGTAGAACTTGTAGATGGATCCCCCGTTATTCAGCACGACGATCAGCCCCATGGGCCCCCCCGGCAGGGCGCCTCCTGCCGTGGTGGTGCCCACCACCGGAATGATGAAGGTGGTATTGAACCGCTTGTTGCTTCCGCTGATCTCCACACGGTTCAAGGCCCCCGTGAAGAGGCGATTGAGATCGCTCACCGTGCCGGCCAGGGGACCGGCGGAAAACGGCGGAATGGTGGTGGGGTCCGGGTTGGCGGTCCCGGCGGGGGTGGCCTGCAGTGCATTGACCCACTGGGGCGAGGCAAGATCCACGATCCGGGCGCGGGTCTGGATGACATCGTTGGGCAGGAAGCGGAAGGGAACAGCCACGGTCTGGCCCGCGGGTCCGTAGGCTGGATCAGGCGGCAGGCCGGCGAGGATATTGACGACCGTGGCCTGGATCTCGGCCTCCGTCAGAGAGGCATCCCCGTGGGCCAGCCTCAGGGGCGTTCCGGCATCCCAGATGTCCCAGGTGACGATGGCCACGTCGCGCCCCGTGGCGACGGCGGCCTTGTGGGCGTTGGTCAGGGCGCCTTCCAGTTCATCCATGAGCGACCGCACGGCCCCGGCCTGGCGGTTGCCGATCATGGTCACCCCGGCGATGGCCAGGATGGCGACGATGGCCAGCACCACGAGCATCTCGATCAACGAGTAGCCCGATGCACCTGGGCCCCTGGATTGGATGGTCATGGCGGAACCTTTCGATGCCTTCAAGCTTCGACAGGACACGGACACCTCCCAAGGAAATATTAGGTTCATATTTTAAGCCATTTAGGAACACCACAAGATACGGCCTGAATGACAAGAAGTCATGAATGTATATTTTTTATACACTATCCAAACTGGATTGGATCCCGATCCAGGGTGATGGGCCCGGAAGGTTGGAGGGGGTGGCGGGCGAGGACTTGGCCCAGGGCGCCCCGGCCACCCTTGAGCAGCAGATGCATGCGCCAGCGGTCCCGTACGCGGGGGACCGGCGCCTCCAGGGGACCCAGCACGCGCAGGCCAGGGACGGACAATCGTTGCCGGAAGCCTTCCAGCGCCTCGCGGGCTTCCTTCATCGTGTCGGCTTCGGCCCGGTAGAGGCAGAGCGCCGTGAAGGGCGGATAGCCCAGGCCTTCGCGGAAGGGCAGCTCCGACGCCGCGAAGCCCTCGAAATCCTGGGCCAGGGCGAAGGTGATGGCCGGATGCTCGGGTGAATAGGTCTGGAGGATCACGCGGCCCGGCAATTCGGCCCGGCCCGCCCGGCCCGCCACCTGGGTGAGCAGCTGGAAGGTGCGCTCCGAGGCCCGGAAATCGGCCACCTTCAGCCCCTGGTCCGCGTTGAGCACGCCCACCAGGGTGAGCCCCGGCAGGTTGTGGCCCTTGGCCAGCATCTGGGTGCCCACCAGGATGTCCACCTCCCCGGCTTCGGCCGCCAGCAGGCCGGCCTCGAAGGAGCCGCGGCGGCGGGTGGTGTCCCGGTCCAGGCGCAGGATGCGGGCGGCCGGAAACAGCTGTCTCAGGTGCTCTTCCACCTGCTCGGTGCCCTCGCCCACGCCCCGCAGGTGATCGGCGCCGCAGTCGGGACAGGCCTCCGGGGGCGCGGTCTCGTGTCCGCAGAGGTGGCAGCGCAGGCGGAAATCGCCCCGGTGGTAGGTGAGCGAGATGGCGCAGTGGGGACAGCCCAGCGTCTTTCCGCAGGCCCGGCACATCCAGAAGTTCTCGTAGCCCCGGCGGTTCAGCAACAGCAGGGCCTGCTCGCCCTTCGCCAGGGTCCCGGTGAGGGCCTGCATCAGGGCCGGGGCGAGGATCACCTTCCGCCGCACCTGGCGGTATGCCTCGCGCAGATCCACGATCTCCACGGTGGGCAGCGTGATGCCCGCGGGCCGCTGGCGCAGCCGCAGCAACCGGTAGCGGCCGCTCTGCGCCGCCTGCCAGCTCTCCAGGCTGGGGGTGGCGCTGCCCAGCAGGATGGGGCAGCCTTCGAGCTGGGCCCGCTTGATGGCCAGATCCCGGGCGTGGATGCGGGGATGTTCCTCGGACTTGTACGAGCCCTCGTGTTCCTCATCCACGACGATGAGCCCGATATCGCGCAGGGGCGCCAGCACGGCGTTCCGGACACCCACGAAGACATCGGCGCCATTGAAGAGCAGGCGGGCCACGTCGCCATGCTTTTCGCCGGCGTTGAGGCCCGCATGGCCCACGGCGACGCGGCCGGGGAAACGGGCTTCGAGGCGGTCCAGCAGCCGGGCCGTGAGCCCGATCTCCGGCACCAGCCAGAGCACCCGCCGGCCCGCGGCCAGCACCCGTTCCGCCAGGGCCAGATAGACCTCCGTCTTGCCGGATCCGGTGATGCCATGGAGCAGATGGACGCCGAAGAATCCGGGTTCCACCGCGTCCAGAGCCGTCTGTTGCTCGGCATTGAGGATCACCGTGCGATCCACGCCCGCCTCGCGCCGCTGGCCCAGCAGGTCCACCCGCTTCATGCGCGCGATGAGGCCCCGCTTCTCCAGGGTGCCCAGCACGGAGGCGCCCACGCCCGCGGCCTCCAGCAGTTCCGGTTCCATCAGGGCGCCGCCCGCGTCCTCCAGGGCCAGCAGCACCTTCGCCTGGGAGGGCGTGACCCGGGGCGGATGGGGTGCGCCCGTGAGGCGGACCTCCGTGAACCCGGCCCCGCGCAGGGCCGTCCGGTGCAGCAGGGTGGGCAGGATGGAGGGATCCCGGTGCCAGGCCTCGCCGAGAGCGGCCAGCACCTCCCAGGCGCCGCGGTCACGGTGAAAGGACAATCGCTGTCCATCCTCCGCCGCCTCCCATTGGGGCAGCAGGGCCTGGGGCAGGCTCAGGGGCAGCAGGTGGGCTTCGCGGCAGCCGTAGTAGCGGGCCGCGAAGGTCTGCAACTCCCGCAGCTTTCCGGGCAGGAGGGGGAACGGATCCAGCACCGCCTCGATGGGCCGCAGTTTCGCCGCGGGGGGCGCGGGATCGGGCCCCATGGCCAGGCCCACCGCCAGGCTGTTCCGCACCTTCACCCGCACCCTCACGCCCGCGGGAAGTCCCTCCGGCGCCAGGTAGGTGAGCGGCGGCAGGGGCCGGTTCAGCTGGACACGGGTGGGGACGAGGTCGGGCGGCCCTTCCTTCATCGCGGCCGGGCCTGGGACATGCCGCCCCACCGGACGGCGAGGTCCGGGCGGTTCAGGCGCAGGGCGAGATCCCGGGCCTGGCCGGCCAAGCCGTCCCATCGCAGGGCTTCCATGGCCTGGAGGACCACCTGGTCGGCGCTTCCCGCATCCCCCAGGGCCAGGAGGGCCTCGATCAGGGGCTGGAGCACCCGGGACCAGATCCGTTCGCCCGGCCCCTGCCCCATGGCCGAACGGCGGGTATCGCGCCGCCACTCCTCCCACCGGGGTTCCATGGCCTCGCGGATGGCCCGCCAATCGCCACGCTTTTTCGCGTCCCGCACGAAGGCCTCGAGCACGGCCGCCGGGGGCCAGTCTTCGGGGGCCGTGCCAGGGAGGGGCTCCAGGCTGTCGAGGAGGGGCGAGAGCGGGCGGCCACCGGCCAGATCCGCCCCCAGGATCCAGACCCGCCAGAGGTCCCAGGCGTTGGGCTGGCGCCGCAGCGCATCCTCGATGGCGGGCAGATGCCGCGCCCAGAGGGCCCGCATGGTGGGCGAATGGACCGCTTCCGCGCCGTTGAGCGCCCAGGGCAGGTCGGAGGAGACCTCCAACCAGGGGCCCTGGAACAACCGGTCGAGGGCCTGGGCCACCTCCGCCCAGATTTTCAGGTCGTTCTCGACATCGAGCTGAACCGGTTCCTGGACCTTGCCCGCATCAGCGTCTGTTTTCGGCTTCTCCTCGACGGTTTTCGGCTTCTCCTCAACCACTCCCAGCGTCTTCCGGGTGCGCCGGCAGGCGATGAGAATCCGCTCGTGCAGCAGCGCGGCCTGGGCTTCCAGATGGTCGCCGTTGCGCCGCAGGAAATCCGCGAGCTCCTGGGCCCGGGTTTTGAGTCCCGCCCGTTCCGCCGCGGCACCCAGGACCGTGGCACTGGGCAGCGAGGCCCCCTCCGCCAGCACGCGCCCCCCGCTGTCCACCAGGGCCCAGTGGCCGCCCCGCGCCCAGCCGTAGCGGTCACGCAGATAGCTGGACATGGCGTCGGCCTTCTTTCCCCCCGCCACCTGGAGCGGGAGATTCAGCGCCACCAGGGGATCCTCCTGCAGGGCGGCCCGGGCCGCAGTCCCCCAGGTGGCCCCCTCGTCCTCCAGCACCAGCCAGGTGCCGAGGCGGTTCTTCTTGAGTTCCCGCTCGAAGAGATCGGCGGGGGACAGCGTCCTGGGTCCCTGCGCGACCAGGGCCGCAGGAAGCAGCATCAGGACAGGACTGCGCATGGGATCGCTCCAGGTTGCCAAGTTACACTATCCGGATGCTGGTCCTGGGCCTGGAATCCTCCTGCGACGACTGCTCCGCCGCCGTGGTGGAGGAGACGGTCGCGGGCCCGGTGCTGCGCTCCCTGGTGCGGGAAAGCCAGGACGGGATCCACGGTCCCTTCGGGGGCGTGGTGCCTGAGCTCGCGGCGCGGGAGCATCTGCTGCAGGTGCGGGCGGTCATGGCCGGGGCCCTGGCCCAGGCGGGCGTCGGTCTGGATGACCTCGACCGCATCGCCGTCACCCGGGGCCCCGGGCTGGTGGGCAGCCTGCTGGCCACCTTCAGCGCGAGCAAGGCCGTGGCCTGGCGCCACAGGATCCCCTGGGTGGGCGTCCACCACCTGCTGGGACACCTCAACGCCGCCCGCTTCGCGACGCCGTACCTGCCCTTCCCCGCCCTGGTGCTGCTGGTCTCCGGCGGGCACACACACCTCTACCTGGCGCAGGACTGGATCTCGCTCCAGCTGCTACAGAAAACCCGCGATGATGCCGCGGGCGAGGCCTTCGACAAGACCGCCCGGATGCTGAACCTGGGCTATCCGGGCGGCCCCCTGGTGGACGCCTGTGCCCAGGCCTCGGCCCGGGCTGCCGAGCCTTTCACGCCGCCCAGGTTCCGGGACGGCAAGGCCTCCTGGAGCTTCTCCGGCCTGAAGACCGGCGTGAAGCTGCGGATCGAAAGAAATTCCCGTCTGGCGGAGGCGGGATCCGCGGATCCCGAGGTCCAGGGCCTTTGCCGCAGCCTCCAGGAGGCCATCTCCACCTGGCTGCTGAAACCCCTTCCCGCCCTGGCGCGGGAGCACGGCGCCCGAAGCCTGGTGATCAGCGGCGGCGTGGCCTGCAACTCGCGGCTGCGGGCCGAGGCGGCGATCCTGGCGACCCGCGAAGCCCTGGTGCTGGCCATCCCCGAGCCGCGCCTCTGCACGGACAACGGAGCCATGATCGCCGCCGCGGGCGCGCTGCTGGAGCCCGACCCGGATCCCTGGATCCAGAACGCCGACGCCGATCTGAAGCTGGGAGCCTGAGATGAACGTGACCCGGGAGGATGTCCTCCGCTGCGCCGCCCTGGCCCACCTGAGCCTGCGGGAGGATGAGATCGAGGCCATGCGGCAGGCCATGGCGCGGATGCTCACCCACGCGGCCAGCCTCGATGAGCTGGATCTCGATCAGGTCGAGCCCATGCTGGCGGGCCTGGGCCGCCCCCTGCCCCGCCGGGAGGATGAACCGCGCGACACCTTCACCCAGGCCCAGGCCCTGGCCAACGCGCCCGCCCAGGACCGGGGGTACTTCGTGGTGCCGAAGGTGCTTTGATCGCCAAGTTTATTTTGTTACGGCCCCTTGGCGCCTACCAGTCCCCGCCCGAATCCCCGCCGCCGGAGTCGCCGCCACCGGAATCACCCCAGTCGCTGGAACCGGAGCTGGACTCGCCCCAATCGCTGGAAGAGCTGTCGGGGGAGCCCCCGGTCCCACCCTCGCCACCGCCCTGGCCGCCCTGTTGAGAATGGCCGCCACCCAGCATGCCGCCGATCATCATGCCCGTGAGCAGGCCGCCCATGCCGCCGCCAGATGGGCCATAGCCACCCTGCTGCATGGAGACGGAGCCCTGCATCGGCCCATCCAGACCCAGGCGCCGGCGGGCGGAGGGGGGCAGCTCCTCGTCCTTGAGCGCCTGAACGCCGGCCAGGGCGCCGCAGTAGCCGCAGGTCCACTTCACCGAACGCAGCCCATCCCACTCCTGCTTCATCCGGTCGCCCGTGGCGCCGCAGGTGGGGCACTTGGGATGGGGGCAAGGGAAGGTGTGCGGTTCCAGCGGACCCGTGGGAAGAGCGCGCCGGGAAGCCCCCAGCTGTTCGGGCCGGTCCTGTCTGCCGCGCATCAGAAGATAGATCACGGCACCGATGATGAGCAGGATGATGAGCGTCTTCATGAGGGCTCCCGACGATCCCAGGGTACCCGGATCCGCCAGCCATCGTGACTCAGGGGCCGTAACAAAATAACCTTTGCTGGCATCATCAGCGTCATGAAGCCCCGCATCCCGATCCCGGAGGACCGCCCCTGGCGCGTGCTGGGCCTGATGTCGGGCACCAGCGCGGATGGCGTGGATGCCGTCCTCATCGAAGTGGACCCCCACGGGTTCCAGGGCGGGCGCCCCTTCCGGTCGCTGCTGGGCCATGGGGCCGCCCCCTATCCGGGCGACCTTCGGGAGGAGGTGCTGGCCGCCGCCTCCAACCACCTGGATCCGGCGGGCCTCTGCGTCCTCCAGCGCCGCCTGGGCGACCACCACGCCCGCGCCGCCCGGGCTCTCTGCGATCGCCTCGGGCTCCGGCCCGACCTGGCCTCCCTGCATGGACAGACGGTGCAGCATCACCCCGCGCAGGGCGCGAGCCTCCAACTGGCGGATCCCTACGTGCTGGCCGAGACCCTGGGTTGCCCGGTGGTGTGGGATCTCCGCCGCCGGGATCTCGCCCTGGGGGGACAGGGGGCGCCGCTGGTGCCCCTGGCCGAACGCTGGCTGCACGGCGCCGGGCCGTGGCTGGCGCTCAACCTCGGCGGGATCGCCAACCTCACGGCCTGGGATGGCCGGAAGACCTGGGCCTGGGATACGGGGCCGGGCATGTCCCTGCTGGATCTCGCCGCGGAACGCTGGATGGGCCTTGCCTTCGATCCCGGGGGCGCCGCGGCCTCCGGCTCCGTGGCGGAACCCCTCCTGGCGCGCTGGCTCACGCACCCCTACTTCCAGGCGCCTCCGCCCAAATCCACGGGGCGGGAAATCTTCGGAGCCGCCTGGCTCCGCTCCGAAGGGGATGCCCTCGAGTTCCTCCCCCTGCCGGATCGCCTGGCCACCCTCGCCGCCTTCACGGCCGCCTCCGTCGCGCTGGAAGCCTCGCGCCTCGCCCCCTGGCCGCCGGGCACCCGAGCCCTCGTCAGCGGAGGCGGCGCCCGTCATCGCAGGCTTCGCGCCGAGCTGAGCGCGCGCCTGCCGCTGCCCCTGGAGGACGATGCGACCTTCCCCTCCGGCGCGCGGGAGGCCGTGAGCTGGGCGCTGCTGGGCGCCGCCAGCGCCCTGGGCCTGCCTGGAAACCTGCCTGAAGTGACCGGCGCCTCGCGGCCCGCGGCTCTGGGGAGTTGGGTGTGGCCGTGAGGTGGAGCCGATGGGTGGATCACCTGCCCCTCTGGGTGGCCCTCGGCGCGACCCTGTCCACGGGCATCCACGAACCCGGGGAATCGGCGGTGATGGCGCTTCCCCTGGTCGCGGCCGCGGCGGTGGAACGATCGCGGCGGGATCTGGGCCCGTACCACCGCTGGCTGGAGGTGGGGGCCCTGCTCTTCTTCCTGGGCGACCTGGCCCGGGGTCAGGGGGTCTTCCCCGTGGCCATCCACACGTTGTTCGTGCTGGCCGGGGTGCGGCTGGCCCTGCCCCGGGACACCCGTCAGCGGCGCCAGCTCGTGCTCATGGGCTTCCTCCTGCTCCTCACGACGACGGTGAGCACCACCGATCCGGTATTCCTGGCCTGGGCGGTGGCCTGGTTCACGGCGGCGGCGCTGGCGCTGCTCCAGCTGAGCTGGGAGGCCTCGGCCCTGCTGAGGCGGGGCGCCCTGATCCGGCCCCCCTATGCCAGGGTGCCGATCTGGGCGGGCGCGGCCCTGGTGATCGGGTCGGGCTTCTTCCTGGTCATGCCACGCATCCAGGCGGGCATCCGTCCCACTTTCCTGGGCACCCCCGGCGCCTTCGGACGGGCCGGGCTGGGGGACCAGGTGGATCTGGGGGTGGGTGGCCCCATCGAAGCCAATCCCGAGGTGGCTTTGCGCATCGTGCCCCCACCGGGGACCGCACCGGCCTCTCTGGAGGGCCTCGATCTGTTGCCGGGCGTGACCCTGGAAGCCGTCCAGGGTCAGCGGTGGTTCCCCTCGGATCTCACCCCCCCATCCAGGCGCTCCCGCCAGGGCGGAACGGGCTTCCAGGCGGAGTTCCTGTACACGCCGAGTCCCCACGGGATCCTGGCGCTGCCCTATGGCCTGATCTCCCTGGCCCCCCCGGGCCTTCCCATCCGCCCTGGAGAGGGAGCCAGCCGGCGCTGGATGTTTCCGCGGGCGCGCACCGTGCCCATGGGGATCACCTGGAACCCCCGTGAGGCGGTCCAGGCCGAACCCCGGTTGCCGCCCCGGCGCCTGGAGCTGCTCACCTTCCTGGAGCCGGAGCACGCGGCCGCCCGGCGGTGGAGCCTGCGCCTGGCCCCCGGCATCCGGCCCACGCCCGAGTTGGCCCGCACCCTGGAAACGGCCCTGCGTGGGTTCCGTTACACCCTGGACAACCCCTCCGGCCGTGCGGCGAACCCCCTGGAGGATTTCCTCGACCAGACCCAGGCCGGGCATTGCGAGTACTTCGCCTCCGCCATGGCCCTGATGCTGCGGGCTCGGGGCGTGCCGGCCCGGGTGGTGAACGGCTACCGGCTGGGGCCCTGGATCCCCGAAGGCGGCTATTTCCGTGTCAGCCAGGATCAGGCCCACAGCTGGGTCGAATACTGGGACGAGGGACGCTGGCAACGGTCGGACCCGACCCCGGCCGCCCCGGCCGGGTCGGGGCCATCGGACTCTGGCCTGGGGACCGCCTCCCGATGGCTCGACGCCCTCCGCTACCGCTGGGATCGGTACGTGGTGCGGTTTTCCGATCAGGATCAGCAGGCGGGATTCGCCTGGTTTCAAGGCCGATGGAAAGACTGGGAATGGCGCTGGAAAACGCCGCCCGCCCCCCTCTCCTGGGGTGCGGGGCTCCTCGTCCTGGCCTGGGTGGCCTGGCGCACCCGGGATCACTGGCGGCCGGTCCCGAAGGGCCCTGGACGCATCCGCGCCCTGCGTCCTCTGCTGGTCCGGGTCCGCCGGTCAGCGCCCCCGCAGGCCGGCGATACGGCCCGGGCCTGGCTGATGCGCCTGGGCGACCTCCGCCCGGAACGGCGGGCCCCCCTGCGTTGCTTGGCAGACGCCGTGGACGCGGACGCCTACGGCCATGGAGGCGATGCGGCCTCCCCCTTGGCAAAGGCGGAGGCCGCGGCGTGGCGGGGCTGGAAGGCTACTTCGTGAACTTCTCGAAGGCCCGCATGAGCTCCATCGGCAAGGGGAAGATGATGGTGCTGTTCTTCTCCGTGGCGATCTCCGCGAGGGTCTGCAGGTAGCGCATCTGGATGGCGGTGGGGTTCACGCTGATATTGTTGGCGGCTTCCAGCAGCTTATGGCTGGCCAGCAGTTCGCCCTCGGCGGCGATGATCTTCGCCCGCTTTTCGCGTTCAGCCTCGGCCTGCTTGCCCATGGCGCGCTGGATCTGCTCGGGCAGGTCCACGCTCTTCAGCTCCACGCTGGTGACCTCGATGCCCCAGGGTTCGGTGGAGCGGTCAATGATCTCCCGCAGCCGCAGGCTCAGCTTCTCGCGGTCGGCCAGCAGTTCATCCAGGGTGACTTCGCCGAGGATGCTGCGCAGGGTGGTCTGGGCCATCTGGCTGGTGGCGTAGTAGTAGTTTTCCACGCCGATGATGGCGCCCTTGGGATCCAGCACCTTGAAGTAGACGACGGCGCTCACCTTCAGGCTCACGTTGTCGCGGGTGATGATGTCCTGGCTCGGCACATCCATCACGACCGTGCGGAGGCTGACGGTGACGGCGGTCTGGAAGGGCCGCCACACGAAGCAGAGGCCGGGCCCCTTGGGATGGTCCCCCACCTTGCCGAGGGTGAAGACTACCAGCCGCTCGTACTCGTTCACCACCTTGAGGCAGGAGAAGAAGTAGATCAGCAGGAAGATCGCGAACGGGCCGGAACAGCCGAACGACGAAATCAGCGCGTCCATTGAAGACCTCCAGGGGATGATGGCGCCCAGTCTACCCCCCGGACGATCCGGCTAGGCCCTCACGAACGGATTTGTGACCGATTCCTCACCCAGGGTGGTGGCGGGCCCGTGTCCCGGGATGACCAGCGTGGCCCCGTCCAGCACATAGAGTTCCCGGCGGATGCTCTGTTCCAGCAGATCCCAGCTACCGCCCCACAGGTCCGTGCGGCCGACGCCGCCCCGGAAGAGGGTATCCCCCGCCAGCAGCACCTGGCCCTGGGCAAACTCGCCATGGAAGCAGCAGGATCCAGGCGTGTGGCCGGGCGTATGCAGGGTCGTGAGGTCCAGATGACGCTCGCCGGCATTCAGGTCCATCATCTCGGGCTGCGGGATGGCGGGCATTCCGAACATCCCCGTCTGCTGGGGCAGCACCTCGATGAGGAAGGTGTCGTCCCCATGCAGATGCGCCGGGCACTGCCAGAGATCCTGCAATTCGCGGGTGGCGCCCACATGATCGAAGTGGGCATGGGTATGGAGGAGTGCCGTGACCTTGAAGCCCAGGGCCTCCACCCGGCGGCGGATCTTCGCGCCGTCTCCGCCCGGATCCACCACCACGCCCAGGCCTGTGGCAGGATCCCACAGCAGCGAACAGTTGCAGCCCAGGGGGCCCACGGGGAAGGATTCGAGGCTCAGCATCCTACCAGTGTGCCAACTTCGTGGCCGGATGTGCGCGCCGTCAGCCGATGGCTGATCGCTAAACTGGACCCGTGGCCGCCGTCCGAACCAACCTCGACAAGTCCCCCCTCCTGCAGCGCAAGCTGGCGGATCTCCCCCTGCGTCCGGGCTGCTACCTCTACCGCGACGAAGGCGGGAACCTGCTCTACGTGGGCAAGGCCAAGGTGTTGCGGAACCGGGTGAAGACCTACTTCCAGCAGAAACGGCTGGACGCCAAGACCCGCCGCCTGGTGGCCCGCATCTGGGACATCGAGCTCATCGTCTGCGAAACGGAACTGGAAGCCCTCATCCTGGAGAACAACCTCATCAAGGAGCACTGGCCGCCCTTCAACATCCTGCTCAAGGACGACAAGAGCTACCCCTACGTGAAGCTCACCTGGAAGGAGGCCTTCCCCAAGGTCTTCGTCACCCGCAAGGTGCGCAAGGACGGCAGCCTCTACTTCGGGCCCTTCTTCCCCGCCAGCACGGCCTATCGCACGGCGGAGCTGGTCTACCGTTTCTTCCAGATCCGCGACTGCGATATCGAGATTGACGGCAAGCGGGGCCGGGCCTGCCTCAAGTACCAGCTGCACCGCTGCACAGCCCCCTGCATCGCCGCCGTGGGCCAGGAGGCCTATCGCGAGCAGGCCAAGGAAGCGCGCCTTTTCCTCGAAGGCAAGCGGGACGAGCTGAAGGCGAGGCTGGAGGCCGCCATGTGGAAGGCCGCCGAGGCCGCCGCCTTCGAGCAGGCCGCCCAGCACCGGGACGCCCTCCAGCAGGTGGACGCCTGGTTCACGCGGCAGAAGGCCGCCAGCGCGGACCTGGACGATACGGATGTCTATGGCAGCGCCGTGCTCGACGGCCGCGCGTGTGTGCACCGCCTGATGCTGCGGGAGGGCCGCATGATGGGTCGGCAGGAATACGTGCTGGAGGACATCGAGGCCTTCGATGGCGCCGTGCTGGCCCAGGTCCTTCAGCGCGTCTACAGTTCCGATCCCGTGCCAGCCAAGCTCCTCGTGGAGGTCGAGCCAGAAGAAGGCGACCTCCTCCGCGAATGGCTGTCAGGCCTGCGAGGCACCAGGGCCCGCATCCACGTCCCTCAGAAAGGCGAGAAGGTGGAACTGCTGGCCATGGCCCAGGAGAACGCGCGGCTCGCGCTGGAACGCAAGTTCGAGCCGGCGCGATTGAACGAGGCGGTCCTGGAGGGCCTGCAGGCCTTCCTGGGCCTGAGCCACCTCCCCCGCCGCCTGGAATGTTTCGACATCAGCCACGGCCAGGGCCGCGAGGTGGTGGCCAGCTGCGTGGTGTTCACGGACGGCGTGCCCGACAAGGCCCGCTATCGCCGCTTCAAGATGGCCAACGAGCAGAATGATGACTTCGCCAACATGCAAGAAGCGGTGACCCGCCGCTACCGGCGGATGAGGGACGAGGGCCAGGAATTCCCGAATCTGGTGATCATTGACGGGGGGCTGGGGCAGCTTCATGCGGCGGAAGCGGCCCTGAAAGAACTGGGGCTGGAGCAGCTGGAACTGGCGAGCCTGGCGAAGAAGGAGGAGCTGGTGTTCCGCCCCGGCTCCAGCGAACCGCTGAAAATCCCCAAATCCTCGCCGGTGCTGCAGCTGCTCCAGCGCATCCGCGACGAGGCCCACCGCTTCGCCATCACCTACCACCGGGCCCTGCGCGCCAAGCGCACCCTCCAGACCGAGCTGACGCAGATCCCCGGCATCGGCCCGGCCACGGCGAAGAAGCTGCTCCAGACCTTCGGCAGCGCCACACGGGTGCGCGAGGCCACGGAGGCGGATCTCGTCCTCGCCATCGGCGCCGCCGCCACCCGCAAGGTGCTGGCCGCGCGAACCGGAGAGGTCCAGGTCCAGGCGCCCGGCAACCGGGGTGGCCGGGGACGCTGAAATCCACTACTCTTTTGCTCCATGCTCATTCGCTCCGCGCTTCTCCTGACCCTGCCTCTGGCGCTGTCCGCACAGGAGGATCCCTTCTTCCTGGAGCCTCCGCTGCCTTCCACGGTCACCCGGGTGGCCGTGGGAGCCTACGATCAGGCCTTCTCGGACGGACGGGGACACTGGAAGGGTTGGAGCCTGGAAGGGACGATCTACCCCGCCAGCGGGGCCCCCTGGCAGCTGTCCGCCTCGGGCATTGACCGGCCGGAAGGCAAGGGGACGATGTTCTCCGGGGGCAAGTACCTGCTCATCGGCGAAGCCTCCTCCGCCTTCCTCGGTCTGAGCGGGGGAACCAACAGCGACTTCCTGCCCTTGTTCCGGGCGGATGTGGATTTCCGGTTCGACCTCGGCGCTGGCTGGAAACTCGATCTCGCCGGGGCCCTCAGCCGGTTCACGGAGGATCAAGAGGTGCGGATGCTCCAGGTGGGCCCGGCCTACCAGGGGTCAGGCTGGAGCGTCTCGACCCGGATCCAGCAGCTGACCTACGACCCGGGAGGCGATAGCGATACGGGAGGCTTCCTGAACATCCGGTTGGGAGGCAACGATTTCGGCGTGTGGCACAACCTTCGGCTGGCCGCGGGCCGGGGCATCCTCGAAAGCACGGCTTCCGGCGGAAGCCTGGCCACCTCGACCATGATGTCCAGTGCCACGGGCCGCTTCAGCCGACGCCCCCCTTCCACCTCCCTGACCTCAACCGCATCGCTGCCGCAGGAACGCCTCGCCAGCCTCACCGGCCACTGGCCCCTGACGGACCGGTTCGCCCTCAAGGCCGAGGCCACCTGGGGCGAAAAAGTCTCCACCTACCGCTTCTGGGGCGGAGGCCTCCAGGTCGTGGCCACGTTCTGATTTAGATCCGCTTCAAAACGGCCCGTGTTTCCTGGATTTTTTTCGCCTGAAGGACCGTTCGGAGGCGAAAATGATACCGTTCGGCGGAATCCGGCCCGGTGGCCCCGGGGTCGTACCTATGATCTCCGGGTGAGACCACCCATGCCCGACCCATTCATGAGGCATCGCGACCCAGGGGACTTCGATGGGGATAGAGCCTGCTATCGACCTGTGATTTATGTGGAGGAGCACCTGGAAAGCCTGTTGGCGGTGCTGGAGTTCCCCGAGGCGCGTCACAAGCCGTTGCGAACGACGAACATGCCCCTAGATCCCCGACAGCGCATGCGCTGGCGGGGAGTGGAGCGGGTGAACGAGGAGCCGAAGCAGAAGGCTCGCCTGGTGCGGACCAGACCCAATGCCGCCCGCCGGGAGCAAACCTACCGTGCGCTGCTGATGGAGCAGCATGAACGCTGGCTCGGCGTCACCCGGCTGAAGATGCAGGGGACCTCGTGACCAGGATCCCCCAGACCCACGAAGCGCCGCAGGGTAGCGGCTGCGGTCGGGCTCCGCCCTGCCTCTGCCTCTGCCGCTACCGCTACCGCTACCGCTACCCTGCAGGATCGTCATCAACCACCTACCGGAACGAAGTTACAGAAAAAGATGGACACAACTACTGGGGATGTCTCATCCCCTTACTTTTCGAGGAGTAATGATGTCACCTACATCAAGTCTATTCAGGGGGATCGCTGTGGTTCTCGCAATCGGTTTAAGCACCGGATGCGATACCGTAATTCATGGGAGTGCAAAAGTTACTGGCGGAACACATCGTCAAGTAAAGTATGACATTCAACTCGGTGGTGGCTTTTCATTCTTGCACCCTGGTGGGAGCCACCCCGTCTACTCACTTGTTGTGGATGGTTACCCCTATAACCGCCTATTGGTTGAAGCGTCTTACGTGTCAAATTCACCAGATCCTGTTACGGACCAATCCACGGTCACTCCAATGCAATTGGCCGTCGGTACTCAAATCCCAATGTCCGTGTCCGTCGGGCCGGATGTCTACACCTACACTGCGGTACTTACTTATGTAAGTAGCTTACCACAAGGTACTTATCTAATAGATGCTCCGGGTGCAGTTGAAGACGTTCAGGCATCGCTAGAGTCCTATCCTGGGGCCGCTATCCAAATCAACCTCCCTGGGTTGGGAAGTGGCGCAAACAAACCTCTCCCCTCAGCAGGGACCACCTATGTTGATGGGGATACTGGTTCAACTTCAGTTCTGGTCGATATGGAGCCCACTCAGGCACTTTATTGGTATCAGGTCCAGACTACGCGTTTGCCCAAGCCGGGAGTCCAAACTCCTTTTTGACCTCAACCAGAATTTGTAACTTTCTGGGGCGTCAACGAAATAGGCGCCCCAGAAAAACACTATTAGAATGTAATGTGTGTGCTCATTTGTGTCCTAATCCCGAGGAGTAAGAATGCGCTACTTGTTGATATTTCTTCTAACCCTCGCCCTTCATGCGATTGAGACACCCCAAAGGATGTCCTTTGAATGGAGCTTCTCTGGGCTCCCAATTCTTAAGGCTTCGCTTACCGCAAAGAATGGTTCAAATA
Organism: Geothrix sp.; assembly: GCA_030681515.1. Taxonomy (GTDB): domain Bacteria; phylum Acidobacteriota; class Holophagae; order Holophagales; family Holophagaceae; genus Geothrix. The sequence goes on from JAUXSE010000016.1 coordinate 44,279, forward strand.
AATCAGTGAGAATGCTCTTAGACACAGGTACCTCAACCACAGTGTTAGATAGAAGTGTTTCTTCAGCATTCGTATCTACTGCAGGCCCTGAAACCACAGCTCGAACTTCATTCGGTGGCGAGTTAAATGTTGAACCAATAATTATTCATAAACTTGAACTAGCCGGAATATCTGTTGAAGAATTGACAGGGCTTAGGAGTGATTTAAGTTTATTTAATCGTACAGAGGATTTACCCATTGATGGTATCATTGGCATAGATGTGATTAAAAAATTTAAATTTATTTTGGATTTAAAAAATCGAGAAATCATATGGGGAGGAAATCCGAATGGTTTCTATCTTCAAAAAGTGGCCTACACTGAAACCGGCACCCCTACTGTTACACTGACAATTTCAAATAAAAAAATCACAGCATTGGTAGATACGGGAGATAATGGAGCGCTAGAATTAACCGAAGATGATTATGCGCATTTTAAATCAAATGCCGATATGATATCAGATGGGACACAGGTAGATGCGACTAGGCTTTCAAAAGAATCAATAGTACATGTCTCACCACGTGCAGTTAATTTAGGTGGAAAAAGCTGGTGTAACATTTATATAGTGTCCCGGCCAGGCCTTGTTCTAAGTCGATTGGGAATTGGCGCGATGTGGGATTCCATCTGGTTTGATTTTCAAAATAATCAGATTGGATTAGCGATTGGGTCGTCAGGATGCTTCAATTCTCACGGACCAATTCGCATGCCAATACATGCATTTTGGGATCGCACTGGCTCTATGCCGAAACTTGTCGTTGTTGGAGTAAAACCAAATAGTTACTATGAAAAAATAGGACTAAAATCGGGTGATACCCTTTTAGGTGTTGGTGAGATAGGTGGCGAAGAACTATCTCTTGTGAACCTAGAGAAGACATTAAGAGGCGAACCCAGGGTGAATATTAAAATTGAGCGAAATGGGAAAATCATTCAACTGCAGTAATCGATCTTAAACAAGTCTCAACATGAAACACGACAATAGTTTGGGAAAATAAATGGACTATCTAAAGCACCAGATTGGTAGGGGTGCCCCCGCTAAATCGTCCGTCCAGAAAAAGCCACTCAGGTCATCGGCGCCGCCCCTCGTGCAGGATCCTGCACCGTCACCACCATCTACAATATTGATTTTCATTGCTGGAATATTATTTGTGTTCGGTTGTCGCGGCCCTGTTTCAACGCGTGTTTATTCTCATCCACAAATTGATGGAGTAGATGCACGAAGCGTTCAAGATGGAGATAAGGCCTGGTTTGAATTAACTATTCCACATGAATCAAAAGCTGAACAATGGTCCGCAATTTTTGACAATGGAGATCCGGAAGGTCTTCAAGTCCTTCCCAAGGAAACCAGCACGCAATTTAAATGGATAATCTCTCCCAACAAAGTAAAATTCTTAGGGACACCGGGTTATGGTCTTAGCGTTAAAAATTCAAAAAACTCCTATCACATGACCCTAACCTAATCACCCAGGTTCCAGAAAGTCATTGAGAACCGCACCATTGTTGGAACTTTGTGGGGTCATGGTATCACCCAATGGGTGATGACAAAGCGACCGAAATTCTACGATGTGGGCGGAATCAAGGTGGAGATCGGGCCTCCGGTTTCGACGGACGGGGGGCTGGTGGTCGTGGCGCGGCAAGTCCGCGGATCGGCCTGGTTCAAGGGTTTGGTGGGGTCGTTGCGCACGGCCGTCGCGGGCTTTGAGGGTCAGCGGTTCGGCTTCGTGGGGGAGGAGAAGTTGTCCCGTACGCTGCTGGCCCTGATTTGCGGGTTCGCCATGGGCTACCGCTCGGGCAAGGAAATCGCGGATGTGATCGAGGCGGACAAGCTCTGGCGGAAAGTGCTGGGCTCCCGGGTGCCGCAGATCGATCTGTCGCGCCTGGTTTGCGTCCTGGCGGAAGTGGGTGTGGATCCTCTGCGTGTGGCCCTTTTGGCCTCGGCCTCTGAGGGCATTCCGGCCCTGCACCTGGACGGTGATTCCAGCCTCCTTGAGCTTCATGGGAAGCAGGAGGGCGGTGCCTTCAACGGCCACTACAAGGAGTTCGGCTACCACGCGGGCTGGATCCTGGAGGCATCGGGGCGGCTGGCCGCGCTGTGGCTCAACGAAGGGAACGCCCACACGGCGCAGGGACAGGCAGAGAAGCTGGCCTGGATGCTCGCGCAGGGCGTTCGGATCGGCTCGTACCGGGGCGATGCGGGCATGCCTTCGGCCGGGTTGATGAGCGGGCTGGAAGGCATGGGTGCCACCTACGCCATGCGGTTGCGGAGCAACTCACGGCTGGACGAGGCCTCGCAGGCCATCTGCCCCGAGCTGCCCAAGGTGGGTGGTGCCGTGGCCTTCAGCGAATTCCAGCATGCCGTGAAGTCCTGGGGCACCGAACGCAGGATCGTGGTGAAGTTCCAGGTGCCCGAGACGAAGGATGGCGCGGCGGCGCTGTTCGCCGAGGCCTTCTACTTCGTCACCAACCGGGATGATGCGCCCGCCAAGGTGGTCGAACACTACCTCAACCGGGGCGAGGCGGAGCGGCGGTTCGGGGATTTCCTCTCCGCCTTCGAGCCCACCTTCCGCCACGCCGAGATGGCCAAGAACGAAGTGTGGGCGCAGTTGCTGGCCCTGGGCCATAACACGCTGGTGGACCTGCGGAACAAGGTGGACGGCGGCGAGGAACTGAAGCCCCGGCCCAGTCTGAAGCCGATCAAAGGCGAGGGCGGCTGGTCCGCGCTGGCCACCACCTTCACCATGGGTCGCGTGAAGCCGAGCCTGGCCAGGTTTCGCGCCTTCGCCCTGAAACTTGCCAACACCGCTCTGGAGCACAGCCGCAGTCAGTGGTTCCGTCTCCATCCCCAGCACATCCGCCCCGCCTGGGTCGGCGCCTTGATCGCGGGCTGAAAAACCCCACCGAAGGCAAACCCCACAACGACCAGAACCGACAACCTCGACCCCAGCCGAAGGCCTATCGCATAACCGTTTCCCGAAGCCCATAGCCACTGCCGATCACTCCGAACACAATGAAAAGCGCCTCAAGATGCCGAGGCGCTTAGGTCAGGGTAATATCTATTCATATCACGGCTTTGGAATATATATTGTTCTTTAAGCCCCTGATAAATGAAGGATAATTTATGCATCAATTGGGCCAAAGTAATCAATTCATCCTGGCGTGTTTTTGCGATTTGTTTGGAACTCAGGCTGTCATCATTGATATCCATGGGGGTAGCATTTTTCGATAAAAACCAATCAGCCGCATTGCCATCATGCCATAATTGCATGATTACATTATTAATATCGGATGATCGTTTCCCGCCATCAAGGGACCATGATGTGTGTCCGTGTTCATAAGTATCATAAATGGTGTGTATGGCCATGGGCTGATCGTTGATGCACTCGCGCAGATGATCCATGGCGGTGGCAATATTATTGAAATAATTTTCAATTTCCTCGCACATCAATATATCTATGCCAAGACGCCGGGAAGCCACATATTTCTTGTAGTACAAAGCCAAGGCCTTTAGTTCATGACTACAGGCTTTGACCGTTTTGGTTTCGCTTTGTCCAAGCCGCCCGAAATGATTTTTCTCCAGGCGTTTTATTTCATTCAGATTGTGAATCAGGCTCCGCGATGTGATTGCGACCATACCGACCGTCTCCGCCATGACAAAATACATCATGCAATAACAGGATCAGTATTTTTACCCAAATGTTGGGGCATGGGCTGGAGCGTCCCGGGTTTCCGTCGCCCCCCTCAGCGCGCGGCCTCCTCCGCCAGGGCCAGGCAGGCCGTGAGCCCCGGGGATTCGATGCCGAACAGGTTCACCAGACCCGGCACGCCGTGCGCATCTTCGCGCTGGATGAGGAAATCCGGGGCGGGCTCCCCGGGCCCGTGCAGTTTGGGCCGGATGCCCGCATAGTCGGGATGGAGCGAGCCCTCGGGCAGCCCGGGCCAGTACTTGCGGACCTCGGCGTAGAAGGCATCGGCGCGCCGGGGATCCACCGTGTAATCCTCGCGGTCCACCCACTCCACGTCGGGCCCGAAGCGGGCCTGGCCGCCCAGGTCCAGCGTGAGATGCACGCCCAGACCGCCCTGCGATGGCACCGGGTACACCAGCCGCGAGAAGGGTGCCGCGCCGGACAGGCCATAGTAGTTGCCCTTGGCGAACCGCCGGGGGAGGGGCGGGAGGTTGTCGAGGCGGATCCCTTCGAAGGCCCGCGCCAGGGCCAGGGCGCCGAGGCCCGCGCAGTTGAAGACGCGCCCAGCCAGCAAGGTCATCGGATCTCCCCCGCCGACCTTCACTTCAAGGCCTCCGGGCAGCCGGCGTCCCCCCAGCACGGGGCTCTTCAACACCACCGCGGCGCCCGCCGCCTCCGCGTCCATGCGCAGGGCCCGCATGAGGCCGTGGCTGTCCACGATGCCCGTGCTGGGGGAGAGCAGGGCGGCGGTGCAGTGGATATTCGGTTCCAGGTGCCGGGCCGCCGCCGCCTCCAGCCACTGGAGATCCCCCACGCCGTTGGTTTCGGCGCGGCTCCTGAGCTGACGCAGGGCCCCGGTCTGGGCCGCGTCCGTGGCCACGATGAGCTTGCCGCAGCGGCGATGGCCCACGCTCCGGGCTTCGCAGTAGGCGTAGAGGGCGCGGTTCCCCGCCAGGCAAAGCCGGGCCTTGAGGGAACCCGCCGGGTAGTAGATCCCCGCATGGATGACCTCGCTGTTGCGGGAGCTGATGCCCGTGCCGATGCGGTCCTCCGCTTCGAGCAGCACCACCTCGCGGCCCTTCAGGGCCAGGTGCCGGGCCAGAGCCAAGCCCACCACCCCGGCGCCGATGACGATGCAGTCCACGCGATCCATGGCTCCATCTTCGCGGCAACCTCGGGCCTGTGGGAAGATCGTGGTTTCGACCCATGGACCGTGCGTGAAGCCATCTCGATTGGAAAAGAATCAGGAAAGCGGAGGAAAGCGGAATGGCTGAGGATGGCGGTATCAAGCGAATCCTGAATCCACGCATTCCTCCGCTTTCCTCGGCTCCTCCGCAAACCTCCGCTTATTAAGCTTTTCAAAGGCCCCCGTGTCCACTCCGATGCTGCAGCAGATCGCCGGCCTCAAGCGCGAGGCGGGCGACGCCGTGCTGCTCACGCGCATGGGCGACTTCTACGAGATCCTGGGCGAGGATGCCGTTCGCGCGGCACCCGTGCTGGAAATCGCGCTGACGATGCGCGGCAAGGGTTCTGAATCCGAAACGCCCATGTGCGGGGTGCCCCACTTCGCGCTGGAAGCCTACCTTCCGAAACTGTTGGCGGCCGGTTTCTCCGCGGCCATCGCCGAGCCCACGGCCAAGGCGGAGGACGTGAAGGGCCTGCTGCCCCGGGCCATCAGGCGCATCATCACGCCGGGCACCTGGCTGGACGACGACGCCCGCTGGCTGTGCGCCCTGCATCGTTCCGGCGCCTCCTGGGGCCTGGCCCTGCTGCAGCTGGCTTCCGGCGCCCTGCGCGTGCTGCCGGGCGAGGGCGACGAGGCCCTGCGCGCCACCCTGGAGCGCCTCGGGCCTCAGGAATTGATCCTGGCCGAGGGGGCCGAGGACATCCCCGAGTTCGAAGCCGCCCGCACCCGGCTGCCGGCCTGGCGCTTCGAGGCCTCGCGGGCCAAGCAGCAGGTGCTGGCCTTCTTCGGCTGGCAGCACCTCGAAGGCGTGGGCCTGGACCCCCATCCCGCCGCCCTCGGCGCCCTGGCGGCCCTGCTCGATCAGGTGGAGGCCACCCAGAAGGGCCGCCCCGCGCATCTTCAGGGTGTGTCGCTGGAGCTGGGCGCCGCGGGCCCGCTGCTGGACGCCACCAGCGCGCGGCATCTGGAAGTCCTGGCCAACGGCCTCGATGGGGGACGGGCGGGCACCCTCTTCGCCCTGTTGGATCAATGCCGCACCCGCCTGGGCTCGCGCCTGCTGAAGGCCTGGCTAGAGCAGCCCCTGCGGGACCCCGCGGCCCTGGAGCGCCGCTGGTCCCAGGTGGCCTGGCTCACGGAGGACCGCCGCCGCGCGCCCATCCAGACGCTGCTGGCCCAGGTGCCGGATCTGGATCGCCTGCTGGGCCGCGTGGCCCTGGGCCTCGCCACGCCGCCCGAACTGGCCCAGTTGCGCGAAGGCCTTGCCGTGCTCCAGAAGCTGCCCGCCCGCATCCAGGACGAAGGCTGGGCCGAAGAGGTGGCCGGGCTGGGCCTCTGGCCTGCGGGTACACCGCTTTGCCAGGCTCTCCTCACGGAGCTTCAGCGCTGTTTGGCTGAAGCTCCGCCCCTGGATCTGGAGAAGGGTGGCGTCATCCGCGAAGGCGTGGACCCGGAGCTGGACGCGGTGCGCCGCCTGGCCCGGGACGCCAGGCAGGTGATGCTGGAACTGGAAGAGGAGGAGCGCCGGGCCAGCGGCATCCAGAGCCTGAAGATCAAGTACAACCGGGTGTTCGGGTACTACTTCGAGATCACGAAAGCCAACCTGGGCGCGGTGCCCGCGCATTTCCTCCGCAAGCAGACCCTGGCCAACGCCGAGCGCTTCACCACCGAAAAGCTGGTGGCCTTCGAACAGAAACTGCTGAGTGCGGAAAGCGATCAGGCCAAGCTGGAAGCCACGCAGTTTCAGCGCCTGCTGGCCCTGGTGCTGGAGCACCGCGCGGATCTCACGGGCCTGGCCCGGGCGGTGGCGTCGCTGGATGTGGTGGCGGCCCTGGCGGAGCGGGCGCGGCTCTCAAGCTGGACGCGGCCCGAACTGGGCGAGGAGCGGGAACTGGTGCTGGCGGCGGCCCGCCATCCCATGCTGGAAGCCCGCCTGGGCCGCGAGTGCATCCCCAACGATCTGCAGTTCAGCGCCACCCAGCCCATGGCCGTGGTGACGGGCCCCAACATGGGCGGCAAATCCACCTTCCTCCGCACGGCGGCCCTGCTGGTGGTGCTGGCCCAGACCGGCTCCTTCGTGCCCGCCGAATTGATGCGCTTCGGCCTGGTGGACCGCATCTTCACGCGCATCGGCGCCTCCGATCAGCTGGCCAAGGGGCAGTCCACCTTCATGGTGGAGATGACCGAGACCGCGCGGATCCTCAACCAGGCCACCGCCGCCAGCCTGGTGATCCTGGACGAGATCGGCCGCGGCACCTCCACCCGCGACGGTCTGGCTCTGGCGGAAGCCATCGCCGTGTTCCTGCGGGACCTCAAGGGTGGTGCGCCGCGCACGCTCTTCGCCACGCACTACTTCGAAATGACGAAACTGGCCGACGATCCACGCATCCAGAACCTCCATGTGGAAGTGCAGGAGTGGGAGGAACAGCTGCACTTCCTCCACCGGGTGGCGCCCGGCCCCGCGGACCGCAGCTACGGCATCCAGGTGGCGCGGCTCGCGGGCATCCCGAAAGCCGTCATCCAGAAGGCCCAGCGGCTGCTGGCCCAGGCGCCCGAAGCGCCGCCCCGGGCGCCCATGCCCAGCCAGCCGCTGCTGCCCTTGTTCGAGGCGGAGCCGGATTCGCTCCGCGCCGAGCTGGAGGCCCTGGACCTCAGCCGCATGACGCCCCTGGAGGCGCTGAACTGGCTGGCGATGAAGCAGAGGGGCTAGGAGCGTGTCCAAGTAATCGATAGGTGCAGCCCCCACCCATTACTTGGACACGCTCCCGGGTCAGAACGGCACCGCCATGCGGCGAAGCTCGGCCATGAGCATCACCGGGTTCGTGTGGTGGAGGGTCTGGAGTTTGCCGGCCTGGGCTGCATCCAGGCAGGCGGGGTCGCGGTGGATGAGCAGGCAGGTTTCCGGCGCCAGGCCCAGCTGCGCGGCGGCCGCCAGGAAGAGGGCCGGATCCGGGGGCCTCGCCCCGGCCTCGCCGGGGAGATCTTCGGCATCGGAGTGGCCCTCGATCACGAGGTGGGCGAAGTCCTGGGTCCGCATCCAGGGCGGGGCGTCCCCCACCAGCGCCACGGGCTGGTGCGCCTTCAGGCGGCCTGCCAGCTGCAGCATGGCGGGCACCGGGTCCAGATCCCGGGTACAGATCACCCCCTCCAACCCGAACAGGATGCCCTGGATGGACGCGGTGGGCAGGGCCCGCTGGAGGAACGGCGCGTAGTCCTGGTCGGACTTGATGATGTGGTCCAGGTACCAGTGCTTGAGGAATTCCAGGGTTTGATCCACCAGCTGGGGATCCCCGGGATCGTAGGCCTGGCTCAGTTCCAGCACCCGCGCCACGAAGGCCGCGTGTTCCTGGCGATGCTCCTCCAGCTTCGGGTAGCCCGCCGCCTGCATGTAGCGCTCTTCACTGCTGAAATGGGTCAGGGCGTAGTCGCAGAGGGCGTGGAAGATCCGCGCCACCGGCTGGGGGTCGCAACGGTCGCCCAGCAGGTCAATCAATTCATTGAGCAGGTCCAGCAGGCCGCGGTGCTGCGCGTCAATCTCCCGGAAGTGGATGCTGTAGCGGTCCTTCCACTGGATATGGGCCATGGATCCTTCCCGAAAGCGAACGGTCCACGACCTCATCGGAAGGTTCGGCCCGAAAGCCCATTCCTGTAGACTTCGGGCATGATCCCCGCGCAGGCCCCCAGACCCCCCCTCAGCACGACCCGCATCCGCCTCGCCTGGGCCATCGCGCTGACGGTGGACGCGCTCCAGATCCCGGCAACCGTGACCGGGCCGATGGGCTGGTTTCTGGGGGCCGGGCTCGATCTGATCACCATGCTCGTGTTGTGGGCGCTGCTGGGCTTCCACTGGGCCTTCCTGCCATCGTTCCTGACCGAGTGGATCCCCTACCTGAATCTGGCACCCTTCTGGACCCTGGCGGTGGCGCTGGCCACCCGGGGCCGGGGGGAGGCCGAGTTGCCGGGGCCGCCGAGGAGGCTGAATTGAACCTGGGCGTGAAGGGCCTCGGGGGCGTATTCCTCTATGCGGAGGATCCGAAAGCCCTGTCGCAGTGGTACTCGGAGCACTTCGGCCTCAGCTTCACGGAATGGGAGCCCGGCACCTGCTACGGACTGGAATTCCTCCACACGGACCCCGATGGGGCGAAGGCCCACACGGTGTTCTCGTTCATGAAGGCCAAGGCGCCCCTGGGCGCGGGCCGCCCCGAATGCATGGTGAACTGGCGGGTGGCGGACCTGGACGCCTTCTGCGCGCGGCTGGAGGCGGAGGGCATCCCCGTGGAAAAGCGCGAGGACTTCGACTACGGCCGCTTCGCCTGGATCCATGATCCCGAAGGCCATCGCGTAGAGCTGTACCAGCCTATGAAGGAGCCAGGCTCCTTTTGAAGCCCGAAGCCCGAAGCCTGAAGCCTGAAGCCTGAAGCCTGAAGCCTGCCTCTAATCCACCGCCGCGCCCCTGAATTCATCCTGGTTGTGCCGGCTCTGCTCTTCCATGAGCAGCTGGCTCAGCTCCTTCTTCAGGGCGTTGAAGGCGGGGCTGGCCACATCGCGGGGGCGGGGCAGGTCCACGCGGAGGTCCCGCTTGATGGTGCCGGGGCGGTAGGTCATCACCACGGTGCGGTCCGCGAGGTAGAGGGCCTCTTCGATGCTGTGGGTGACGAAGAGGATGGTCTTCTTCAGTTCCGTCCACAGGCGCAGCAGCTCATCCTGCAGGTTGCGGCGGGTGAGGGCGTCCAGGGCGCCGAAGGGCTCGTCCATGAGCATGATGGGCGAATCCAGGGCCAGCACCCGGGCGATGGCCACCCGCTGGCGCATGCCGCCGCTCAGGTCCTTGGGGTAGCGCTTGCGGAAATCCTGCAGGTGCAACATGCCGAGCAGGCTGTCCACCTTGGCCTGGATGGCGGGTTTGGCCGTGCCCTTGATTTCGAGGCCGAAGGCGACATTCTGCTCCACGGTCATCCAGGGGAACAGGGCGTACTCCTGGAACACCATGCCACGATCGGGACCGGGGGCCGTGATGATCGTCCCCTCTACGGTGATGGCGCCGGAACTGGGCAGGCTGAAGCCCGCCACGGCGTTCAGCAGGGTGGATTTGCCGCAACCGGAGGGCCCCAGCAGGCAGACGAACTCGCCCTGGGTGATCTCCAGATCAATGGCCTGGAGGGCGTGGACAGCCTGCCCTCCGCTCTGGAACACCTTGTCCACGCGGCGGATGGAGATGTGGGAGCCGGGATCCATGGTCGTCATCCCTGCTCCAGTCCCCGATGCCACTTCAGCAGGTGCGAGCTGAGGCGGCTCATGACGGTGTCAATGCCGAGGCCCAGCAGGCCGATGGTGAACATGCCGGCGATGATCTTGTCGGACCAGAGGTACTCGCGGGCTTCGAGGATGCGGTAGCCCAGGCCATTGTTCACCGCGATCATCTCGGACACGATCACCACGATGAAGGCCGTGCCCATGGCGATGCGCGCCCCGGTGAAGATGTAGGGCGTGGCCGCGGGCAGGATGATGCGGGTGAACTGGGTGAACCGCGAGGCGCCCAGGTTGCGGCCCACGCGGAGGTAGATGCTGTCCACGTTCTGCACGCCGGCCACGGTGTTCATCAGCACCGGGAAGAAGGCGCCGATGCTGATGAGGAAGACGGCGGGCGGGTTGCCCAGGCCGAACCAGAGGATGGACAGGGGGATGTAGGCGATGGGAGGGATGGGCCGCAGCACCTGGATCAGCGGATTGAACAACCCGTAGGCCACCTTGCTGTACCCCATGGCCAGGCCCAGGGGCAGGGCCAGGCCGCCCCCGATGAAGAACCCCGCCAGGACGCGGTAGAGGCTCCCGAGGGCATCCTGGATCAGCTCGCCGGAGAAACACCACTTGAGATACGACCCCTGGGCCGGGTCGAAGACCTCCAGGGGCCGCAGGTAGGCCCACCACTTGATGAGCACCTGGGTGGGCGAGGGCAGGATGGTGGCGTTCACCCAACCCATGGAGGACAGCAGCTGCCAGAAGGCCAGGGCCGCCAGCGGGACGAGGATGCCGGAGGCGGCGTGCCGATACCTTTTCATTTTCACTTCACCTTCAACTGCTTCTTGGCCTCGATCAGGAGGTCCAGCTTCACCCAGTCGGCGGCCTTGGGCGGATTCGTCATCTTGCCCACGCCGTACTTGGCCATGAGGTCCGTGGTGACCTGCACGTGGGCCTGGTCAATGTCATAGGTGAAGGGCGAATTGCCGATGGCGTCCTGGTAGTCGTCGGAGGTGATCTGGTTCTTGAACATCACCTCGCGAACGTACTTCTCCGCGGTTTTGGGCTCGTCTATGAACTTCTTGGTGGCTTCCACGAAGCAGAGCAGGAAGCGCTGGGCCACGTCGCGGCGCTCCTTGTAGAGCTTCTCGGTGATGACCAGGGCGCGGATGGGCTCGCCAATGGGGGTGTCGTAGGGCTTCAATAATTCCACGCCGAACTTCCGGTTGATGGCCTGGGAGCTGTAGGGCTCGCTCTGGCACATGGCGTCAATGTGCTTCGCCATGAGGGCCTGGTTCAGGTCGGCGAAGGGCAGGTAGAGCACCAGCACATCCTTGCCGGGCTTGTCCGACCAGGTGAGGCCGGCCTTGGCCAGTTCCGCCAGCAGCAGCAGCTCCTGGGCCCCGCCCCGGGCCACGCCCACCTTCCGGCCCTTGAGCTCCTTCAGCGACTTGATGCCCGACGTCCCGCCCACCACGATGCGGGCGCCGCCCTTGGCGAAGCCCGCCACCACATAGATGGACACGCCCGCCGCCCGGCCCGCGATGGCCGCGTCCAGGGCCGCGGCGCTGGCATCAATCTCACCTGCCACGATGGCCGGATTGATGTCAATGCCCTTGGCGAACATCTGCTCTTCGATCTTGAGCTTGTACTTCGGCGCCAGTTCCTTCATGTACGACACCGCGCCGTAGTGGGCGAACTTCAGGTTGCCCAGGCGGACCACATCCTGGGCGGACAGGGCCAGGGCTGACAGGCACAACAGCGAAAGGATGGGCTTCACGCGCATGGGTCGCTCCAGGTTGGGATTGGTTGAAGCCATTCTAGGCCAAGTTGCCTCCCGTTGCCCCCGGGATGCAGCCCGTGCCTTTGGAGCGAACGCCCTGTCTTTTTTCCGTGTCTTCCGGCTTTCTTCCGTGTCTTCCATGACCAGCCAAGCCTCTGCGCTCCTGCTTTCCTTGAAATCCCGGAAGAATCGAGAGATTCAGCGCTTCCGCGCCACCAGGAGGTACTCCCGGCCCGCGCGGCGCGGGTGGCTTTCCGAAGCCTCGGCCAGGTGCAGCACCTCGAAGCGGGCCTCCGCGAGGGCGCGCGTCTCCGCCATGGGAATGGCGTGGGGCGGCCCGGGCCGTCCCTTCACATCATGGAAGAGCACCGCCAACCAGAGGCCACCGGACTTCAGGTGCCCGGCGCAGGCGTCCACATAGGCTGGCCGCCGGGGCGGGTCCATGGCCACCAGGCAGGTGTGATCGAAGATCCCATCCCAGGGGCCTGTCCCTGCCCCCCCGCGAGCCGCGCTGGGAGCGCCGGGCGGTGGCCCGCAAGGAAGGCGAGGTGAGCATAGTGGTTCTACGCGATCCGAGCTTGACGCAGTGGGGTGCCGCCCGCCGCCCCAGCCCAGAGGGACGACGCCAGACGGGCGCTCCGCGGCGTCAGGGCCCTTGAACAACGAACCACGTTGCCCTGCGGGCCCTTCCTTCCAGAGCATCCCGGCTGGCGTCGTCGCGGCACACGGGGGGGCAGGGACAGGCCCCGAGGGCCCGAGCTGCGTGGTGAACCAGTCCGCCTGGGACCAGGTGACGCGGTTGCCGTAGCGATGCATGGCGCCCTGGATGGCCAGCGGCGCGAAATCCAGGCCCGTGACGGTGAAGCCCCGGGCCTCCAGGGCCGCCGCATCGTGGCCGTAGCCGCAGCCCGGAACCACCAGGTCGCCGCCCGGCTTCAGGCCCAGGGGAAGGGCCAGGTCCAGTACCTCGCGCACCAGGGGCGTGGCGCCGTCCATATCCCAGCCCGGCCGGCCCTCGTCCTCGTAGATGCGGTTCCAGTAGTCGGGGTGGGTGGTCATGGCAGCAGTATGCCGTCGGCGCCCACGAAGGCCGCCAGCCGTTCCAGGGCCTCATCGAGCCCGCGCTTCCGGGCCCTGGTGGCCTTGATGCCGGGCTCCCACCAGAGGCCCTTGATCTCCAGCAGGCCCCGGTCGCGGTGCAGCTTGGGATCCAGGCGGCCCACCAGGCGGCCGCCTTCGAGGATGGGCAGCACGAAGTAGCCGTACTGGCGCTTGGGTCCGGGCACGAAGGCCTCGAAACGGTAGTCGAAGCCGAAGCGGCGGAGGGCGCGAGCCCGGTCGCGCAGGATGGGGTCGAAGGGGCAGAGCAGGCGGGTGCGCTCCGGCGGCTCCGGCAGCTTCGCCAGCCTGGCCTCCCAGTCCGCCAACGCAAAGGCCGGGCGGACTTCGCCATCGGCGCCTTCCACCTGCACGGGAACGATTCGGCCGGCGCTCACCGCGGCGGCGCACCAGGCCCTGGCCTCGGTTGCCTCGATGCTGTCCCAGAAATCCGCCAGTTCCTTCGGCGTGAAGACCCCCAACCGCTCGGCGGCGGTGGTGCAGGCCCATTCCAGATGCTCGGCGGACTCCGGGCAGGGCCGGGCGTGGTGGTCCGGCAGCACGCGCTCCGTGAGGTCGTAGAGCTTCTGGAAACCCTCGCGCCGGGGGATCATCAGCTCGCCGCTGCGCCAAAGGAAATCCAGGGCCGCCTTCTGCGGTTTCCAGCCCCACCAGGGGCCACGCTTTTCGGGATGCTCGAAGTCCGAGGATTTCAGCGGACCTTCCTTCGTGATGCGGGCCTTCACATCCTTCACCACCCGCCCGCCCTCTGTCCCGCGGAAGTGATGCTGCCACCAGGCGTGGGTGTGGATGCGCTCCCGGTCGCGGGCGAAGCGGGGCTTCCAGTGGGGAAACCAGGCCGTGGGGATGGCGGAGGCGTCGTGGGTGAAGCCCTCGAAGAGGCCGCGCTTATCCTCCAGCAGCCGCTTCAACTGCTCCGGGCGGTAGCCATCCAGGCGGCTGGACAGGGTGAGGTCGTGGGCCCGGGCCAGCACATTGATGGTGTCCACCTGCACGAACCCCAGCCGCTCGATGAGGGCCTGCAGCGAAGCCGTGGTGGCCCGCCGCGAAGGATCGTCCAGCAGGCCCTGGGCCCCCAGGAAGAGGCGCTGGGCGGCCACAGCAGTGATCGTAGGAATTGAATCAGCCACGGATGAACTCGGATGGATCGGTATCTTTTGATTTCAGGGAAAGCAGGAACACAGAGGACACAGAAATCTCACAGAGGACACAGAGAAAAGCAATGGTCACGGAAGACACGGAAGAAAGCTGGAAGACACGGAAAAGGGAATGGGCGTCCGCTCCGAAGGCACGGGCTGGATCCCGGGGGCACCTGATACCAATTCGCATTCAATCATGAAGGATCCACCACGGAGCCACGGAGCATGGGCCCACGGGAGGCGCCGGGTCCGGATTCCCCCAGAAGGATCCGGGCCCGGCGCCTCCCGTGACTTCCGGCGCAGCCGGAAGCGGCCTCCGGCCGGCCCATGCACGGAGGTTCACTGAGGCCTCCGTGTCGTCTCCGTGAGATCCGTGGCCTCTCGGTATCGGCTACGCCAATACGCGAGACATACTGAAATCTCGTGGTGAATCTCTACCATTGACGGCGGACTGGTATGAAACGCGCCTCCTGGGACGCGATCCTGGCGCCCCGGGATAACTTCCGGCCATGCCGGAAGCCGCCTGCGACGGGCCCGCGCGGCGAGGGCCACGGCCCCTTCTGTGTCTTCCCTCGAATTCCGTGTCTTCCGTGACCAGCCAAGCCTTGGGGATTGGCTGGTAGCCGCTGTGGGACCACAGCACGGCCGTTCTCTGTGTCCTCTGTGTTCCGCTCTTGATCCCTGAATTTTAGGAGGACCCGACTATTCAAATCCGCGCGGCCAGCTCCGCGCCCTGCCGGATGGCGCGCTGGGCGTCCAGTTCGGCGGCCAGGTCGGCGCCGCCGATGATGTGAACCCGCTTCCCGGCGGCCTTCAGCGGTTCCACGAGGCTGCGCTCCGACACCTGGCCCGCGCAAAGGATGACGCTGTCCACGGCCAGGCACCTGGATCCGGCGTCCTTGCCATCGCGGATCCAGAGGCCCTCGTCGTCAATGCGCTCGTAGAGGATGCCGCCCTGCATCTTCACCTTCATGGCCTTGAGTGTGGCGCGGTGGATCCAGCCCGTGGTCTTGCCGAGATCCGCGCCCATGCGGTCGGTCTTGCGCTGGAGCAGGAAGACCTTCCGCGCGGGTTCCGGTGGCCGGGGCGCGGGCAGCAGGCCGCCGCGGTGGCCATGGGCGCCGTCCACGCCCCATTCACTCAGATAGCGATCCACCGGGGGCGGCCCGCCGGAGGCGTGATCCGGCTGCACCAGGAACTCCGCCACGTCGAAACCGATGCCGCCGGCGCCGATGATGGCGACGGTTCTTCCGGCCGTCTTCCGGCCTGACAGCAGATCCGGGTAGCCGATGACCTTGGGGTGGCCGATGCCCGGGATATCCGGCAGGTGCGCCCGGACGCCCGTGGCGAGGATCACCGCGTCAAAGGCCGCGAGGGATTCCACCGTGGCCCGTTCGCCCAGGCGCACGGTGACGCCCGCGGTGGCCAGGCGGCGCCCGAAGTAGCGCAGCGTCTCGAAGAACTCCTCCTTGCCCGGCACGCGCTTGGCCAGGTTGAGCTGGCCGCCCAGTTCCCCGGACGCCTCGAAGAGGGTGACCATGTGCCCGCGCTCCGCCGCGTGGCAGGCGAAGCTCAGGCCCGCGGCGCCACCGCCCACCACGGCCAGGCGCCTGGGCGCGATGGCGGGCTCGAAGACCAGCTCCGTTTCGTAGCAGGCCCGGGGGTTCACCAGGCAGGTGGCGCGCTTCTGCCTGAACACCTGGTCCAGGCAGGCCTGGTTGCAGGCGATGCAGGTGTTGATGTCCAGGGCGCGGTCCTCGGCGGCCTTCTTCACGAAATCGGGATCCGCCAGCAGGGGCCGCGCCATGCTCACCATGTCGGCGCAGCCGCCCGCCAGGATCTCCTCGGCGATCTCCGGCGTATTGATGCGGTTGGTGGCGATGAGCGGGATGCCCACCTCGCCCTTGAGCTGCTTCGTCACCCAGGCGTAGGCGCCGCGCGGCACCATGGCGCCGATGGTGGGGACGCGCGCCTCGTGCCAGCCGATGCCCGTGTTGAGGATCGTGGCGCCCGCGGCCTCCAGGGCCTTCGCCAGCGTCACCACTTCCTCCCAGCTGCTGCCATCCGGCACCAGGTCCAGCATGGAGAGGCGGAAAATGAGGATGAAATCGGGCCCCACGGCTTCGCGCACGGCCTTCACGATCTCGATGGGGAAGCGCATGCGGTGTTCAAAGCTGCCGCCCCAGGCATCCGTGCGGCGGTTGGTGCGGGCGGCGATGAACTGGTTGATGAGGTAGCCTTCGCTGCCCATGATCTCCACGCCATCGTAACCGGCGCGCTTCGCCAGGGCCGCGCAGCGGGCGTAGTCGCGGATCGTGGCCCGCACGCCGCGGGGGCTCAGTTCCCGGGGCCTGAAGGGGGTGATGGGGCTCTTCACGGCGGAGGGCGCCACGCTGAGCGGGTGGTAGCTGTAGCGCCCGCCGTGGAGGATCTGCAGCGCGATCTTCCCGCCCGCGGCGTGGACGGCCTCGGTCACCTTCCTGTGCTTGCCCACCTGCCAGGGCCACGAAAGCTGGGATCCGAAGGGCGTGAGGCGGCCCCGCAGGTTCGGCGCGATGCCCCCGGTGACGATGAGCCCCACGCCGCCCCGGGCCCGCTCCGCGTAGAAGGCCGCCAGCTTGGCGAAGCCGCCCTTGGCCTCCTCCAGATTCGTGTGCATGGAGCCCATGAGCACGCGGTTGCGCAGGGTCGTGAACCCGAGATCGAGGGGGGCGAGCAGGTGGGGGTAGGGCACGGGGGCTCCGGAGAGGTGGAGCCAGTGTAGAGCCTCACCGGGCCAGCCCGCAGGTAGGATCGGCTGCCTATTCCGCCTTTTCCACCACGATCACCATGCGCGTCAGGACGGCGGCCAGGGCGCCCACCGCCGCGAAGACTGGCAGTAGCGCCGCGCCCACCAGGCCCAGCGTCAGCGGGATCTCGATGAGCGTCTTCCCTTCCTCATTTTTCAGGATGATCCGCAGGATGTTGCCCTGGTGGATCAGCTCCCTGATCTTGTCGAGGACCTTGCCGCCCTCGATCTTGAACTCCTCGGTGCGGGTGTGGCCTTGGGTGGCGTCCGTGGTCATGGGTATCTCCTTTCGGATGGGGCGGGGAGAAAAGCGACATGGATCCTCCGGGGATATCTCAATCTAGGGAAGGCTTCAGGGCGCGGGGGCGGAAACCGGCGAATGGCTCCCACGAATCGGCGAAGGAACGCGCTGATTGCGAAAAGTGCGATCTGCTTAGCGGCCATACTCCGCTTGAAAAGCAGGATCCGATTATCGGCATTCCTCAGCCTGACGAGCGGCCTTTAAGATCTCCACGAAGGTCACGAATGAAGAAAAGCCAAGGCCACGAAGGCCGGCCGCAGCATCTGTCCGCGGGTCATCCGGGCCTTTGGCCCCAGGTCGCGGTGGCGCGACCTGCTTTGGGAGCGGCGGCCAGGGCAGCCCCCGAAAGCGGCCCTGGCCGCCGCTCCCAAAGGGATGACCGAGGTGGGGACGGGGCCGCTTCGTGACCTTCCTGCGCCCGCAGGGCGTATTCGTGTCCTTCGTGGTGATCTTTCAAGCTGAGCCAAGCCGACAATCAGGAAGCAGGAAACCACGGAAGCCGCATGAAGGTATATCTCCGTGCCTTCCGCGACCAGCTGGTGGTGCTGGATGGCTAGCCCAGGCTCGGCACCCGCCAGAGGGCCAGTTCCTCGCCCAGGGCAGGGCCTGGCAGCAGGCCGTTCTCCACGGCGCCATCGTCGCTTTCGGGTTCGCACAGGTAGACGGCGATGGCCCCCAGGGGCTGGTCCGTGGGCACCAGGGCCCAGCCCGCTGGCACCGCCCGGGGGCCGCGGCGCCAGGACACGGACAGATCCCCCACGGTGGCGGCCTCCAGGATGGCGCGGCCACCCATGGAGCCCAGGCCCTCCACCACGGGCACCTCCACCTCGAAGATCCCCACGGCCTCCCGCAGCGCGAGGCCGTGCAGACGCAGGTGGGCCGCCATGGACGCGGGCACCAGGTAGGCCTCCGGGCGAGCCACCACCGTGGTGCCCACGAAGCGGCCAAGGTGGGGGATCGTCACGCGCGTGGGCGCGCCCTCCAGGGTGCGGGGCGCGCGGGTGAGGATCTCGATGGGTGTTTCGAAGCGCTCCAGGCCGTAGCGCACGGCGATGCGTTCGGGGGGCATGCGGCTTTCCGCCACGGTCTGCACCACTTCGTCCCGGTGGGCGGCCACGTACTTCAGCGTCTCCAGCATGAAGGCGTAGGCCGTGCGCACGCGCTCGGCGAAGCTGATGTAGGAATAGCACTCCAGCAGCAGATCCATGCGGCCGGTGAGGCCCCGGTAGTTGCTGCCGAAGCGCGGGTGGTGCGGATAGGTCATCCAGCCTTCGCGCACGGCCGCGCCGGGCTCGGCATCGCGGTGCGCGTCCAGGGCCCGCTCGTCTTCCACGAAATTGCCGTACCAGCCCGCGTCCAGGCCGTGGTTGGCCTTCAGGGCCGCGGTGACGGGCGGCAGCAGCCGGTGCCGCATGTACTCGATGGGCTCGCTCCGGCCGCTTCCCACCGTGTGGGGGATGTCGTAGGTCATGGAGAAGCGATGCACCGAACCGTTGGTGGCGTGGTTGTCAATCGTCAGATCCGGGGCCCAGGGCTGGCAGACGCGGGTCTGCAGCAGGCGCATTTCCTCGCCTTCCATGCGCAGGTAGTCGCGGTTCAGGTTGATCTGGGCGGCGTTCACGCGGGTGCCCACGCCGCTCTCCGGCCCCAGCTGGCCCGTGAGCCTGGGCAGGTGCAGCTTCCGGTTGCCGGGGTGGATGGCGTCGTTGCCATCGGGATTGAAGAGGGGCGCCACCACCAGGGTGAGGTCCGCCAGAATCGCGCCCGCGTCCAGGCCGGGCCTGCCCTCCAGCAGATCGCGCACCAGCATCAGGCAGCCCTCCTTGCCCTCCACTTCGCCCGCGTGGATGCCGCTGATGACCAGCACCACGGGCCGCCCCAGGCTGCGGGCCTCCTCCGGGGTCTTCACCCCGTGGGCCGATAGCACCAGCAGGGGCAGGTCCCGGCCTTCCGGGCTCGCTCCGAAGCCGGTGACGTGCAGGCGCTTGTCGCCCTTGGCCTGAAGCCCCGCGATGAAGGCCATCACGTCCGCGTGGCGGCTGGTTTCCTCGTAGTGCGTGGCTTCGGCGCGGGTGAGCAGGGGCACGGGTTCCTCCGATCGGGGTTCAGCGGTGGCCTCACAGGCTCCGCTTCAGCACTTCCAGGCCCATGTGGGACACGCGGTAGCGTCCGATGGCCCGCTCGCGGATGAGGTCGTGGCGCTCCAGGTAGGTCAGGTCGGCGTCCGTGGCCCCGGCCTTCACCAGATGGTCCCGCGGCACATCCGGATGCTTGGCCACCACCTGGAGCAGGGTGAGCTGGCGGGGGGTGATGGGTTCGGCCACGGGGGCTCCTGATTTCAGTAACTGATATGCCGGCGGTAGCTGGGGCGGTGGATGTCCGTGATCTGGACCGTGAGGCTGCACTTCATCCGCGCCAAGGTCTGGGGGAAGGCCCGGACAAGCGCCGGGAGCAGGGCTTCGCTGAGCTGGGCCTTCACGCCGTCCGCGCGACCCCCGAGGATCTGGATGTTCAACGTGACGAAGGCCTGGTCCGCCGCGCCATCACCGATGGCGAACAGCTCATGCCGAAGGACCCGGCTCTTGATGTCGGCCGCCACGAAAAGATCCGTGGCCACCAGGATCCCGTTGATCTCGCGCAGCAGCCCCATCCAGTCGGGCTGGTCGAGCAGGTTGTCCGAGGCTTCGAGGAGGCAGTGGGGCATGGCGGGGACCTGTTCCGGGAGAAAAGGCGGTACCGGATGCTACCGCCGATGAGCCGGCTTGCGCGGGACAGCCTGCTCCGAACCCTGGTCCCAGCAGCTGGTTTCCTCCGCCCCGCTCACCGCTTGTCGGGATCCAGGCCGTTGACGATCCAGTCCAGGGCCGCCTGTTCCCAGGCCGGGTTCGCGGTGGCGCTGATGTAGCGCTCCCAGGCGTAGATCCCCGTCTTCTTGGCGATGTTCTTGAATTGCAGGGTGACCAGCATGGATTCCAGGATCACGGCCGAGCGCTGCATTCCCGCGGCCCGGTAGATCCGCTGGCCTTCCTGCATGATGGCCGTGCTTTCGTCCGAGAGGAGCTGCAGGGCGCGCATGTCCACCAGGACGCCGAAGGCCCCGGGCGCCTGGGCCAGGGCGGCCTTGGAGTCGTTGACCCAGGCGGCCAGCTCTTCCTTCTGGAGGAGGCCCGCGAAAGTGATCCGGAACCCATGGGGCTGAGCTTCGATCTGGTAGATGGGGCCTCCCGTCCGCTGGTCAACAGGGCTGAATCGGCCCCTGGGCCCCAGGACTGAAGAATCCGCCCAGGCGATTTCGGAACGGCCCCCCGGCCCCGGTCAGAGGGCCTCGCCGGATCCGGGCTTTTGCTCCGGTTCGGGCCCCGGTTCGGCCTTGGCGAAGCGCTGGGCCCTCAGGTGGAAGTCGTCGGTGAAGGTCCGGCGCACGGGCGGGGGCGGGGCGGCTTCGGCCTTCTGCCGGGCCTTGCGCACGCGCCACAGGCCGAAGGCGGCGGGCAGCAGCAGCAGGACCGGGTACTCCAGCAGCAGGCGCAGGGGGGTCAGGCGGAACTGGGCGGGCCGCAGGCCGTCCGCGTACCAGGCGTCCAGGATCCACACCTGGTCATCCGTGCGCAGGTCCGCCGCCTCGGCCTTGGCCAGGGTCAGCACCTGCTCCTCCTCGCCGTGTTTCACCGTGACGAAGTCCGTGATCTGGCTCTGGGGATCCCGGTCCACGGCCACCACCAGCACCCGCGCGATGCCTGGCCGCCGCAGGTGGCAGAAGGGGTTCAGGACGAGGAGGAAGGCCTGCACCGCCAGGATCCACAGCACCGCGCCCACCAGGGCCCAGAGGCCGATGAGGGCGGACCAGCGAAGCTCGGGGCGGGCGAGGAGCGGCATGGGGCGAGTATCCCAGGTTCCGGGTCCGCTGGCCGGGGACTGAATGAACCACCACGGGGTACCATGAAAGCCCATGCCCCTGAAGAACGGATCCGCCCCGCCCCTCGGCCCCGATGGCCGGCTGCTCTTCGTGACGCGGGCGGCTCGCATGTTCTCGTACGGCTT
Organism: Geothrix sp.; assembly: GCA_030681515.1. Classification (GTDB taxonomy): domain Bacteria; phylum Acidobacteriota; class Holophagae; order Holophagales; family Holophagaceae; genus Geothrix. Next base: position 65,588 of record JAUXSE010000016.1, read on the forward strand.
CCTGTCCGTGGTGCTGGTGCTCTACCTCGCGGGGCTGGGCTTCAGCGAAGGTCGCATCGGCCTGCTGCTGACCCTCACCCTGGTGGGCGATACGCTCATCTCGCTGGGGATCACCCTCCGCGCCGACCGCCTGGGCCGCAGGCGGATGCTGATCCTGGGCGCGGCGCTCATGGTGATGGCGGGCGTGCCCTTCGCCCTCAGCGGCGATTTCGGGGTGCTGGTGCTGGCGGCCACCTTCGGCGTCATCAGCCCCTCGGGCCACGAGGTGGGCCCCTTCCTGGCCATCGAGCAGGCGGCCCTTTCCCAGGTGCTGCCCGAGGACCGCCGCACCGGCGTCTTCGCCTGGTACCACCTGGCGGGCTCCTTCGCCACGGCCACCGGCGCCCTGGCCGGGGGCTGGACCGCCCAGGTCCTCCAGGCCTCGGGCCTGGCCCCCGTGGCCAGCTACCGCGTGCTGGTCTTCGCCTATGCCGCCGTGGGGCTGATCCTCGCGCTGCTCTTCGCCCGGCTGTCGGGGGAGGTGGAGGCCCCGCCCTCCGCGGCCGCCGCCGGGCCCCTGGGCCTGCACGCGTCGAAAGGCGTGGTGCTGCGGCTGTCGGCCCTCTTTTCGCTGGATGCCTTCGCCGGGGGCTTCGTCATCCAAAGCCTCGTGGCCTACTGGTTCCACCAGAAGTTCGGCGTGGCGCCGGGGATGCTGGGGTCCATCTTCTTCGTGGCGAACATCCTGGCGGGCCTTTCGGCCCTCTACGCCGTGCGGCTGGCCGGACGGATCGGCCTCATCCGCACCATGGTCTACACCCACGTCCCGTCGAACCTGCTGCTGATCCTGGTGCCCCTCATGCCCAGCCTGCCCCTGGCCATCGGCGTGCTGCTGCTGCGCTTCAGCATCTCGCAGATGGATGTCCCCACGCGCCAGGCCTACACCATGCAGGTGGTGGCGCCCGACGAGCGTTCCGCCGCCGCCGGCGTCACCGGCATCGCCCGCACCACCGGCGCCGCCATCTCCCCGGTGCTGGCCGGGCCCCTGCTGGCCGTCCCCGCCCTCGCCGGACTCCCCTTCTTCATCGCTGGAAGCCTCAAGCTCCTCTACGATCTGCTGCTCTACCGGAGCTTCAAGGCCTCGGATGCCGGGGCGCCGGAAAAGTAGAGGGGACACGCCCGGGAAATGGCACAATCGGGCCATCAATCCACCCTGCCTACGGAGGATCCAGCATGAGCACGCGCGATCTCGTTCGTACCATCCTCGGGGGCGTGGCCCTTCTGGCGGCCCCGGCCCTGATCGGCGCTCCGCCCCAGGCACCGGTCAAGGTCGGGTTCGTCTATGTCGGACCCGTGGGCGATTCGGGCTGGACCTTCCAGCACGATCTCGGGCGCAAGCAGATGGAAGCCGCCCTCAAGGGCAAGGTGACCACCCAGTTCGTGGAAAGCGTGCCCGAGGGCGCCGATTCCGAGCGCGTCATCCGCGAAATGGCCCAGGGCGGCGCCAAGGTCATCTTCGCCACCTCCTTCGGCTACATGAACCCGGCCCTCAACGTGGCCAGGAACTATCCCAACACCATCTTCATGCACGCCACGGGCTACAAGACCGCCCCCAACCTCGGCCAGTACAACGGCCGCTTCTACGAGGGCCGCTACCTGAACGGCGTCGTGGCCGGGAAGCTGACCCGGTCGAACATCGTGGGCTATGTGGGCTCGTACCCCATCCCCGAAGTGGTCATGGCCATCAACGCGTTCACGCAGGGCATGCGGAGCGTCAATCCCAAGGCCGAAATGCGCGTGGTCTGGGTGAACTCGTGGTTCGACCCCGGCAAGGAGCGCGAGGCGGCCCTGACCCTCATCTCCCAGGGCGCGGACCTGTTGAGCCACGAGACCGATTCCGCCGCCGCCAACCAGGCCGCGGAGGAGAAGGGCGTCAAGGTGTTCTGCTACAACACCGACGAGCTCAAGTACGCGCCCAGGGCCCAGGTCGGCGGCATCATCCTCACCTGGGGCGACTACTACACCCAGGTCGTGAGCGATGTGCTGGCGGGCCGATGGAAGTCCGGCAGCGTCTGGGGCGGCCTCAAGGACGGCTTCCTCAAGATGGCGCCCATGAGCGCGGCGGTGCCCAAGGATGTCCAGGAGCTGGCCAAGAAACTCGAAGCCCAGATCGTCGCCGGGAAGCTCCATCCCTTCACGGGCCCCGTGGTGGATCAGGACGGCCAGGTGCGCGTGCCCGCCGGGCAGACCATCTCCGACCACGATCTGGAGAAGATGGACTACTACGTGAAGGGCGTGGCGTCCAGGCTGCCCGGGAAGTAATCCCGGGCGCGGTCCATGGAAGATCCGGACCCGCTGGCGCGGCTGACCCGCGAACGAGGGCCCTCCCCTTCGCCCGCGCTCCAGCGTGAAGCTCCGCGTCCTCCCGGCGCGGCAGTGTCCAGGCGGTTTTCCCATTGATGCAAAAATTTGGATTAATTCGACCACCTAAGGTTGTTACAACAATATTTTCACTGTCGCCGCCGGGGGTCTGGGGCTACCTTCAGGACCGCCCTCTGGAGGTGGGCCGCCATGCGCCATGCACCCTTGTCTTCCCTGCTCCCCAGGCTGGCCTTCATCGTGGCCCCGGCCCTGCTCGCCCAGAGCGGCCCCATGCCGCCGCCGCCGCTGATGCTGTTCATCCGCGAGGAGGTCAAGCCCGGCCATGGGGCGGCCCACGGGGCCACGGAGGCCGCCTGGGCCCGGGCCCTCGCCAAGGGCAAGTCCACGGATCACTACCTGGGCCTGAACGCCCTGACCGGGCCCTCGGAGGCCTGGTTCCTCGTGGGCTATGGCAGCTACGCGGAGTGGGAAGCCAGGCAGAACGAAATGGACAAGCACCCGGCCATCAAGAAGGAGATAGACACGATCTCCCGGCAGGATGGTGAACACCTCGACGGCTCCCGCAGCTTCCTGGGGGCCTACCGCAAGGATCTGAGCTTCGGTCCAGCCCTGGAGATCGGCAAGATGCGGTACATGCGCATCCGCACCTTCCGCGTCAAGCAGGGGCAGAACAAGGCCTTCGAGGAGGGCGTGAAGCTGGCCCTGGACGGCTACGCAAAGAGCCACTACGCGGCCTCCTTCGCCTTCTATGAAGTCGCCGCCGGCATGGGAACGCCCACCTACGTCGCGCTGCGTCCCATGAAATCCCTGGCGGACATGGACGCCCTGGAGGCCAGCGACAAGGCCTTCCAGGAGGTCCTGGGCGAGGACGGCCGCAAGGCCATGGCCAAGGTCTTCGCCGATACCGTCAACGCCGTGGAAAACCAGCTTCTGGCCTTCAACCCCAAGCTGAGCTTCCCGGCCCCCTATGTCGTGGCCAGCGATCCGGGCTTCTGGACGGTCAAGGCCGAAAAGGCCGCGAAGTAGCAACGGGAACCGCAGATGGCGTAGATAAGGCCTTGGGTCCACAGATTCCTCAGCGCGGCCGGGGCCGCAACCAATTCGAGAGGTTTCGAGAGCCGCGCTGAGAGAGAGAAAAGTGGGCCTTCCCGGCCGATTCAGGGCGGCAGAAATTCCCCCGCTTGTCACACGGCCACAACACCTCCCCTTCCATTGTTGGAGAGGCAATCCAACCCACCCAGAGACGAGGCCCCGCCATGCGAAACAACCTTCTGACCGCTTTGTTCCTGCTCCTGCTGGGCGTGTTCCTGCAGGCCCAGGATCTGAAGATCCACCACATCAACGTGGGCCAGGGGGACTGCACCCTCATCGTGTCGCCCACCGGGAGGACGGTGCTGATTGATGCCGGGAACAACGGCCTCGGCACCTCCAAGGTGCTGCCCTACCTCCAGAGCCTCGGGGTGGCCACCCTGGACTATGTGGTGACGACCCACTACCACGCCGATCATATGGGGGGGTCGGACGAGGTGATCAACGGGATCACGGGCCCACGGGTCGGCATGGTCTACGACCGGGGAACGGTCCACACCGTGCCCACCACGGCCGTCTACACCGCCTATGTCCCCGCCGCGAACTCGGCGGTCGGCGGGCGCCAGCCCCTGACCACCGGGCAGGTCATTGATCTGGGCGGCGGCGCGACCCTCACCTGCCTCGCCACCGACGGCTCGGTGCTGGGCACCGGGGTCGTTCCCTCCGCCACCAGCTCCGAGAACGATCTGAGCAATGCCTGGCTCCTCAGCTTCAACGAGTTCCGCTACTTCACCGGCGGCGACAGCGGGGGCGAAACGACCTACTACGCCGACCTCGAAACCCCCATCTCCCTGGTCGTCGGAAAGGTGGACGCCTTCAAGGTCAACCATCACGGGTCGAAGTATTCCACCAACCAGACCTTCATGAACGCGCTCAACCCCACCTCCGCCGTGATCATGGTGGGCAACGGCAACACCTATGGCCACCCCGTCCAGACGGTCCTGGACCGGTTGGCCACCGCCAACTGCTACACCTACCTCACCGAGGCCGGCGCCGGTGGCACCCTGGCGGCCGGTCGCGGGGCCGTCGCCAACGGGAACGTCGTCATCGCCACCACGGGCCATAACACCTACACCGTGTCCTACGGCAGCCAGACCGATACCTATCCCCTGCACACCGTCGTGCCCAGCGTCGCGGTCAGCGTCAGCCCCGCCACGGCCTCCCTGGCGACCGGGGGGACGGCCCAATTCACCGCCACCGTCACCGGGTCCACGACCACCACGGTCACCTGGACCTCCACGGGGGGCACCATCAGCGCCGCCGGACTCTACACGGCCCCCGCCACCGCGGGCACCTACACGGTGAAGGCCACCGCCACCGCCGATGCCACCAAGTCCGCCTCGGCCACCGTCACCGTGACGGCTGCCGCGCCCGTGAGCGTGGCCATCACCCCGGCGACCGCCACCCTGGCGACCGGCGGAACCCAGGCCTTCACCGCCACCGTGAGCAACACCACCAACACCGCCGTGACCTGGACCACCACCGGGGGAACGGTCAGCACCGCCGGACTCTACACGGCCCCCGCCACCGCCGGCACCTACGCGGTGACCGCCGCCAGCGTGGCCGATGCCACCAAGAGCGCCTCGGCCACCGTGACCGTGACGGCCCCCACCGCCACGACCTTCAACGAAGTCGAGCCGAACAACACCCTCGCGACCGGCAACGTGGCCGGAACGGCCGTCACGAAGATCGTCGGCTACTTCCCCAGCGCCTCGGACAACGATGACTACTTCGCCGTGACCCTGCTCGCGGGCCGTACCCTCGTGGTGGACATGACCGGCCCCACGGCGTCCAGCCAGGACTACGATCTGTACCTCTACAGCAGCGGCGGGACCAAGCTGGCCTCCTCCGTCAAGGCCGGCACCACCGAGCACGTGAGCTACAAGAACACCAACGTCGCCGCCGCCAAGACCATCTCCATCAAGGTCCACCGCAGCGCCAGCTACAGCTACGTCACCCCGTACACCCTGACGCTCAGCCGCTAAGGCTGGTCCAACCCGAGCCAGGGCCGCCCCCGGGTGGCCCTGGCTTTTTCTTCGCGATGGCCTTCCGGACCGTGGGTCGGCGCTACAGCCCGCGCTGCCATCGCCTGTACATCGAGCCCTTCAACCGGGATGAAAAGCATCTGCCGGTGATGGACAGCGATGGACGGTGATCGGAAGAACGGCCATCTCTATCCCGCTTCATCACCGGTGAAAGAGATTTGGAACCACCGATGAACACCACGTAAGATCCCCGACAACGCACGCGTTGGCCGGGGGGATGAACACCGATAAAAGAATGATTGAAAAACGGCAGTCGGGAATCTGTTGGGGGTGTCGCTTCGCAGGCATGGGCTTCAGTGGGGGCGCCGGGGCCGCGCCTTTTGGGGGGCTCGGCCCCGGCGCCCCCACTGACCTCCGGCTACGCCGGAGGCCGCCTGCGGCGGGCCCATGCCCGTTGAGACGGCGCCCATCTGCGCCCTCTGCGACATCTGCGGTTCCAGCTTTTGACCCGCGCTCTTGATCTTTCATCAGCTTTAAATCGGTGTTCATCGGCGTTCATCGGCGGCAAATAGCGCTTTCCCGTGGCCCCTTCCACCCAAGCAGCGTCGAGATCGGCGCCCCACAGCGGGTGCAACGACCCGTGAAACCCAGCAAGACCCGCGAGATAGCGGCCTGCCCCATCACCGTTCATCACCGTTCATCACCGGCGAAAGAGATCTTTCTCTGTGCCTGGGGACTCCAGCCTGCCCGGAGGCAGGCTCCCGGGCCCTACATGTCCACGAGCCGGGGGTGGACCAGGCGCTCGAAATCCTGGTAGGCCATGCGGATCAGCTCGGTGTCCCCGAGATGCGTGCCTCGGTGATCCTCTGCCTGCATCTTTTTGGCGTCGGGAGTAAGGACTCCGGTACCAGGGTCAAGTGAATCATGGGTGGTTGAAGCGTCGTTCCCATTGGGCGACCACTTCGACCACCTCGCTCCAGGCTGGGGGCGTCCCGTAGAACATCTCCCGCTGCATGGCGTCGTAGTCCTGAGCCCAGGCGGTCATCCGGGATTCATGGGGAACAAGGCATATGGAGCCCCGGACCATGGTGTCGTAATCCACCCAGGTCTGTTTGAAGTAGACCCGGCGATGGGCCACCACCCGCTCGAACAGACCTGGGGAGGCCAAGGCCCGTTGGCCCACGCCTGCCTGGATTAACCGGGCCACATCGTAGTAGTGGCGGGCCAGTTTCTGGGCGCGGGGTTTGTCGGGAGGCCGGAAGGATTCCTCATGGAGCAGCATCGCCTTTTCAAGAAAGGTCCGTTCAGGTTCAAGAGCACGCAGCTTCACCGCAGGTTCATCGAATAACTGCGGAAAGGCAGCCGCCACCTCAGACCGGACCGTCCCCTCACGGGCTGGATCTATATCGGATCGGGCCCCCAACTCGATCTTCACCCAGGGCCCCAGATACCCCGTCGTATCCGTGGCGAGGCGCGGGTAGCTGAAGAGGAGTGTCTGCTGGTCCTTGTCATCTGGATCCATGGCCAGTTCCCACTCGCGTCCTGTCGGAAGGGCGGCTTGAAAAGCCGCGCGCAATGCGGCCTGGATGGAGCCCCTGACGGCACTGCCACAGGCCGTTTTGAGAGCCTTCAGACGCTCCTTCCGGCTCTCGTTGCTGGGGGCCGACTCGGGATCCTTTTCACCGCCGAACCCCAGCCAGCCCTTGTCCACCACCAGGTCAATGTCCTCAGAGAAGCGCTCGATGAGTTCCCAGACCTTGGAAAGAGAGGTGCCGCCTTTGAAGGTGAGGTGACCGCCGATCTCAGGGAGTAGGAAGAGCTGCTCCAGGGTCCAGCACACCCAGAAATCTTTCTCCACGGCCACGAATGCCAGCCCTTTGGCCGCAGCCGCCTGCTCCATGGCCAGACGTTGCGTTTTCAGATCCAGGGTCAGGAATCGCTGCATCTCAATCTTTCGCGAGGTCTTGCAGGATCTTGGCAATCCAGGCAGGCGCGTAGCCCGCATCCTGGCGGAGGCAGGCCTTGTCCTTGGGGGTGAGGCGATTCCGGAGCGTGGCCAAAGCCCCTTCATCCAGATGGGCTTTCCCCAAGTGGCGCAGCGCCTGGATCACCAGGCCGCTGATCCTTCCAGCCGTGGCCATGTTCCGGGGCGTGGTCTGCCGCAGCACGATCTCCTGCGCACCCACCTTCACCTTGCGCGAAGCACCATCCGTCAAGAACACGACCCGGGTAGGCACCTGCTCTGACAGGCCCATTAGGTTAGCGGCGTAAGCGCCTGAGGGTTGCAATCGCAGCGCCGACCCCTTCCCCTCCAGAGCCTTGCGAATGGCGTCAAGCGTGGGCAGCAGAGGCCCGAGCATCGCGTGGACCTGGGGCCGGTCGTACAACCCACGGCCCAGGCGGCGAAGGAGCCCCTTGATGACCAGACGCGAAAGGCCTTGGTCTATGGCATTTCGATTCGCAAGATCCATGAAATCGGCGGGCTTGAACACCTTTCCAGGTTTCGATCGGCGAACGCGCCCCAGGATGGCCGCCTCGGTGGGGGCTAGCGCTGGAGTCGTTGCGGCCCGGGAGGTCATGTCAGAAAAACTACCCTGTTTTTCTGACAGGCGTAAAGCCAAAAGTGCATAGAATTTGGGCCACCTTGGTCCAGGTTCGTCATCCCCGTCTATCCCCGGCGAAAGGGGGCTTTGCCCTGGGTCATGGGGCTCGGCGGCGTGGCGACCTGCTCCCGCAGCGCTACATGTCCACGAGCCGGGGGTGGACCAGGCGCTCGAAATCCTGGTAGGCCATGCGGATCACCTCGGTGTGCGTGCCGGCATTGAAGGCGATCTCCGGGTCCGCCGCCAGGTGCGGCTCCACGAAGACCCGCAGGCCGTAGAGGTTGCCGAAGGGCGGCATGGCGCCGGGCTCGCATTCGGGGAAGTCCGCGAGGAAGGCCCGCTCGTCCGCCAGCTCGGCGGTGAGGGCCCCCGTGGCCTGGCGCAGGCGCTCCAGATCCACCTTCCGGGTGGCGGGCACCACGGCCAGGACGTGCTGCCCGTCCAGGTCCACCACCACCGTCTTGGCCATCTCCTTGCCGGGGATATGGGCGGCCCCAGCCACCGAGGTGGCGGTGAAGGCCACCGGGTGCGGAATGATCTGGTGGGGCACCCCGTTCGTGTTGAGGAATTCCTTTACCTTGGTCGTGGGCATGGCAGCCTCCTCGGGCAGAAAGCGACCCAAGGATGGGTTCCTGGGCGGAAGGGCGCCAAGGAATCCCCTGGCCACCGGGATGCAAGAGCGCCAGGGCCGCGCCTGGATCCCAGTCATCCTCTGAATCCTGTTCATCCTGGCTGAAAAAGAAAAGGACTCAGGAAGCCAGGATGAAGGGGATGGTAGGGATAAGAAATATCTGCCGGTGAGGAACGGTGAGGAACGGTGAGAAGGCAGTCCGCTTTTCTCACCGTTCCTCACCGTTCCTCACCGGTTCATTCATCTTTTTCATTGGTTCCAGGAGATGCCTCCCAGCCCCAACAGGTACCGGAACAGGTCGCCGAAGCCAAGAGCGCCTCACAAAACCCGACGATGCCGCGATGAAGCCAGCCGGGATGCACCGCCAGGAAGGGCCCGCAGGGCAACGTGGTTCGTTGTTCAAGGGCCCTGACGCCGCGGGGCGCCCGGCTGGCTTCATCCCTCTGGGCGGGGGGTGACGGGCGTCGCCATGCTGCGTCAGGCTCGTTTCGCGTAGTCCCCGCTACGCTGCCACTCGCCTTCCTTGCCTGGCTCGCCCGGCACCCCCCGCGCGGCGACGTGGGGTTTTGTGAGGCGCTCTGCAGGCCCCGGGCGTCGGCGCCCATTCCAGGTCCTCCGGCTCCAGCGCCTCCAGCACCCGCACCGTGCGCGACCGGGCATTGCGCCAGTAGGCGAGGAAGGAGGGAGTGTCCTGGAGCATGGGGAGAGTATTTCAGGGGTCGGCTTGGCGGTCGAAAAACGTATTGGGAGCCACGGATGAATACGGATTCCTGAACGGGCGTGGAGCGGGACTGCTGCTCTCAACTGCTTTTCGCCGGTGATTTCAGTGATTCCCGTGATTCTCAGCCACCACGCAGCAGGGGCGGAGCCGGGGGTGCCGCCGCCGTGCCTTTTGGGAGCGCGGCTACGGCGCCCCCGGCTCCCTTCCGGCTCGGCCGGAAGCCGCCTCCGGCGGGCCCATGCGGGAAGCTCGCGGCGCGCCATCACCGTCCATCACCGAAATCACCGGCAAAAGAAGAACACCGATAAACACCGAGAACTGAATGATGAACACCGATGAAAACCAGTGAGCGCCCGCCCACGCTTTGGCTTGATCGGTGTTTATCAGCTTTTATCGGTGTTCATCGGTGGTTGGCTTTTGGCTTTCCCCGGGTTTCGAGGCGGCGGCGAGCTGTTCTTCGGTGAGGCCGAAGAGGGGCGACACGGCGCGGCCCCGCAGGCTGGCCATGAGGTAGAGCTGGCCGCGATGGTGGGCTTCGTGCTCGGTCATGGCGCGGAGCCACTTCCAAGTCGGCATGGAGGAACCAGAGGGGTTCTGGCAGGGGGCCAGCAGGTCCGCGTCGCTGAGGCCGCCGAAGATCGCGAGGGAGTCGGCGTGGCAGCGGTCCAGGTAGGCGCGCACGCCCGCCAGGCCCGTGGCCAGATCCGCCCCGTGTCCCAGGTACGCGCTGGGGCGGCCCTGCACGTTCTCCGCCCACATGAACCGCTCCACCCCCGCCAGGTGCCGGAACAGGTCGCCAAAGCTGAAAGCCCCCGGCGCCGGCGCCCATTCCAGATCCTCCGGTTCCAGCGAATCCAGCACCCGCACCGTGCGGGACCGGGCGTTCCGCCAGTAGGCGAGGAAGGAGGGGGTGTCCTGGAGCATGGGGGAGTATCCCAGGAAAGGAGACGGACGTTGTAAGGCCTTGGATGAGGGACGGCTACACCAATGGCGGATAAGCTGGGTGATCATCTAAAAACGTCGTTCTGGCATGGAGCCTGGTGTGACCCTTGCCTTCAACATTTACTGCGATGAAAGCTGCCACCTGGAGCACGACCACTCAAAGGTGATGGTGCTTGGAGCGGTTTGGTGCCCCACGGACAAGGTGCGGGAGATCGCGGTGCGCCTGCGTGAGATCAAAGCCGCACACGGCCTTTCGACTACGTTCGAGTTGAAGTGGACGAAGGTCGGCCCTGCCAAGCTCGCGTATTACCGCGAGGTGCTCGACTATTTCTTCGACGATGACGATCTCCACTTCCGCGCCCTGGTGGTGCCCGATAAGGGAAAGCTCGATCACACGGCCCATCACCAGGACCACGATACCTTCTACTACAAGATGTACTTCGATCTGTTGAAGGTGCTCTTCGATCCCAAGGCGCAATACCAGATCTACCTGGACATCAAGGACACGCGCAGCCAGCGCAAAGTGGATTACCTCAAAGAGGTGCTTCGCAACGCCCACTACGATTTCCAGAAAAGCATGATCCAGAAGGTGCAGCAGATTCGCAGCCATGAGGCTGAACTATTGCAGGTGGCGGATCTGCTCATCGGCGCGGTGGGCTATGCGAACCGGGGCCTGGAAAGCAGTTCGGCGAAGCTGGCGCTGGTAAAGCGCTTACGGGGCAGATCGGGCTATTCCTTGACTCGAAACACCTACCTGCGTGAAGAGAAGGTGAATATTTTCACCTGGAATGCACGGGAGGCCCGGTGATGCCGGAAGATCTGGTCCCCTCCTGGCTCCCACCATTGATGCCCTTCGAGGCTTACGGCGGGAACTGGACGAGCTATCTGGACGCGTTGTACGCGGTGTTCCAGCGGGACTTCTGCGGCCAACTACCCCCCTTCCGGGGGCGGCGATTGGCCTTGAAGCGGTTCCCCTTGGATCAGGGCAAGGAAGCGACGTTCTGGCACTTCATCCAGGAAGGAAAGGTGGAAGCGGACAGGACGCCGGACCTCCGGCGCTGCGAGCGAATCCGCTGGCCGCGTCCCGTGATTGAGGCCCATGCGGTGGCTGGGCGGATCCACCTCTGGTGCGAGCGTCGCAGCGTGAAGGGAAAAGGCCAGGAGTCCAGGTGGCAGCTTGCTCTGCCCGATTTCAGTTACCTGGTAGTGCTCGCGGATCGGGGCACTTTTCTACTACCCTGGACGGCCTATTCCCTGGAGCGCCCGCATGAACGCAGAAAACTGGAGCAGCGCTGGAAGGCCTGCCAAGGGCCGGATGGCCCCTAAAAAGGCTGGGGCCGCCTTCCAGTGGATGACGGCCCCGTAACTCCTGCGCACACATGGTGGCTGAGCTGACACCAGAATAGGTCGTAGGAGAGGCGGTATCAAGGCGATTCAGACAAGGGTGGGCAGGCGATTCCAACCAATTGTGGCCAAGTTCAATTCTCCTATGATTTCCCCTCTTCCGGGGAAACAGGATGGCCCTCCGTTTCCGGTAAGGTGAAGGATCCTCCTTGCTGAAGGTGCGCGATGCCGATACTTGATTGGTTGGGAAAGGCCGAGGCCCTGAAGGCTGCGCAGAAGGTACCGTTCCGGCTGCTGGAACCGGTGCCTGAGCTAAGTGTTGGAAATGCGGGGGGGGGGGAATTCCAACCTTCTGATCCAGGGGGACAACCTGGAGGCTCTGAAGGCGCTGCTGCCCTTCTACGCCGGTCAGGTGAAGTGCATCTTCATTGATCCGCCCTACAACACCGGCAGCGCCTTCGAGCACTACGACGACAACCTGGAGCACAGCACCTGGCTGAACCTCATGTATCCCCGCCTTGAACTGTTGCGGGAGCTGCTGCATGAGGATGGAAGCATCTGGGTGACCATCGACGACAACGAGGCCCACTACCTCAAGGTGGTGATGGATGAAGTTTTTGGCCGCAACAACTTTGTAGCAAATGTGTTTTGGCAAAAGACACCAACTAGAGAGAACCGGACAGACGTGTCCACCGTTCACGATCATGTATTGCTCTATGCGCGGAATCGCGAGACCTGGAAGGAAGTTAGAAATCCTTTACCTGCCTCAGAGAGTCAAATTGAGCGATTTACTAATCCTGATAACGATGAGCGTGGTCCTTGGGCTTCATTGCCAGCCCATGCAAAGGCCGAGAAGGGCCGCAGAAAGGAACAATTCTTTACGATAAGAACCCCCTCTGGGCGAAATGTCGATCCCCCTGCAGGTCGCTGCTGGCTCTACACGGAGCCTCGATTCCACGAGATGGTCAGGGATAAAAGAATCTGGTTCGGCGCAGACGGAGGCAACGTGCCGCGCGTGAAAAAATTTCTATCTGAAGTTCAGGCTGGGTTGGTTCCTTCGACGCTATGGCTTTACCAAGAAGTTGGAACCAATGGACAGGCCAAATTAGAAATCACTCGACTGTTCCCCGGAGAAACCCCGTTCTCAACGCCCAAACCAGAAGGCCTCCTGGCGAGAATTCTTCAAATCGCCAGCAACCCCGGCGACCTTGTCCTCGACTCCTTCCTCGGTTCGGGCACCACGGCCGCAGTCGCACACAAGATGGGTCGCCGCTACATCGGCATCGAGATGGGGGAGCACGCGGAAACCCATTGCGCGCCCCGCCTGCGAAAGGTGATCGAGGGCGAACAAGGCGGCATCTCGGAGGCCGTGGGCTGGAAGGGCGGTGGCGGCTTCCGCTTCCTGCGCCTGGGGGAACCCCTGTTCGATCCCATGGGCCTCATCAACCCGGCGGTGCGCTTTCCCCAGCTTGCGGCCTTCGTATGGTTCAGTGAAACGCGCACGCCGCTGGAGGCCGCGCCGGGATCGCCTCTGTTGGGCATCCACGAAGGCGTGGCCACCTACCTGCTCTACAACGGCATCCTGGGGGACCGTCGGCCCGCAGGTGGCAATGTGCTGACCACCAAGGTGCTGGAGGCACTGCCGCCCTTCGACGGGCCGAAGGTGATCTTCGGCGAGGCCACGCGCCTGGGGCCGGATCGCCTGCGGGCGTTGGGCATCACCTTCAAGCAGACCCCTTTCGACCTCAAGGCTCGGTGACCCATGTTCGAACTGAAGACCTACCAAAGCGATGCCATGGATGCGCTGGAGCGTTTTCTCAAGGAGGCCCGGGCGGACAGTTGCGCTCCAGCCTTTGAAGCCGCACTGGACCGCCAGGGGCGCATGCGGGAGAGTTACGACACCCATGGCCTGGGCGAGATTCCTTATGTCTGCCTGCGCCTGCCCACCGGGGGCGGCAAGACGCTGCTGGCCTCTCACTCGGTGAAGCGCATCGCCCAGCACTACCTCTCGGAGGACGCGCCGGTCGTGCTGTGGCTGGTGCCCAGCAATGCCATCCGGAACCAGACGCTGGAAGCCCTGCGAAATCCGGCCCATCCCTACCGAGAGGTATTGGATCAGCACTTCCGGGGGCGGGTGGCCGTCTACGATATCGGTGAAGTGGCGCAAATCCGGCCCCACGACCTGGCGACGAAGGCTTGCATCGTGGTGGGCACACTGGCGACTCTGCGGGTTGAAGACACGGATGGTCGCCGCATCTACGCCCACAACGAGGCCTTCGAGGCACATCTGAAGCAGGTGCCCGTCAAGGACGGGTTCGAGCGGGATGAGAAGGGGCAGGTGAAGTATTCCTTCGCCAATGTGCTGAACCACCACCGCCCCATCGTTATCCTCGACGAGGCGCACAAGGCGCGGACCAAGCTGAGCTTCGAGACGCTGAAACGCGTTCATCCAGCCTGCGTCCTGGAGTTCACGGCGACACCCAAAGCCGAACAAGGCAGCAATGTTTTGTACCATGTATCCGCCTCTGTCTTGAAGGCAGAGGACATGATCAAGCTGCCCCTGATGCTCACTGCCCATCAGGACTGGCGCGATGCCGTTCGGGATGCGCTGCTGACCCGCAAGCAGCTCGAAGATGACGCCAAAGGCGAGTCGGATTACATCCGGCCCATCGTGTTGTTCCAGGCTCAGGACAAGGATCAGGCGGTGACGGTGGAGGTGCTCAAGCAGCACCTCGTCGATTTCGAGAAGGTGCCGGAAGCATCCATCGCCATCGTCACGGGCGGTCAGCGAGAGCTGGATGGTGTGGATCTGTTCAAGCGGGGCTGTCCCATCACCTGCGTCATTACCATTGAGGCCCTGAAGGAAGGCTGGGATTGCAGCTTCGCCTATGTCTTCTGCTCCGTGGCGAAGGTCCGCTCCAGCACCGATGTGGAGCAGTTGCTGGGCCGGGTGCTGCGGATGCCCTATGCCAAGCGGCGCAAGCACGAATCCCTGAATCGCGCCTATGCCCATGTCTCCTCGGACGAGTTCTACCAGGCGGCCACCAGCTTGCGCGATTGCCTGATCGACATGGGATTCGAGGAAATGGAAGCAGATGCTTTCCTCCAGCAGGGGCAGCCACTCTTTGACCCAGATGCGTTCTCCGGAGAGAAGGCACCACGTCCGATCTCTCTTCCCTTGGATCTGGTGCTGCAACACATGCCCGATCTCAGTGCCTTGAGCCCCGATGAGCAGGGGCGGATCAAGGTGACGCCCACAGAATCGGGCGTGGCCATTCGCGTGGAAGGAACCACCACGGAAGCCATGGAAACGGCCCTTCTTACTGGCGCGGACAGCAAATCCAAGGCAGATGTGAAGCACCGCATTCAAGGCCACCGGGCCAGGCAGAGCGCCATGGAATCGCCTGCGATGAAGGGCGTTTCCTTTGCGCCACTGCCGCGGTTGGCGTCCTGGGTCCAAGGCGAACTCGTGCTCGCCGAGCGGGAGGCATTCCTTTCGGCCGGCGCCCAGGATCTTCTAGACCAACCCTACGACCTTACGGCCGGGAATCTGAAACCCTTGGAAACCACTGAGCAATACCTGGTGGACATGGACGAGCAGAAGGTGCGCATCACCTTCGCTGATGAGTCCCAAGCGCTCGACCTCGATCATGTAGACCTGGGTTGGTCCGAAAATGATCTGATCTTCTGGCTGCTCCACCACACGCGCAGTGAGCAGATCACGGCCGCTAAGCAACTGGAGTGCATCCGGCGCCATATCGCGCATTTGCTCGAAGAGAAGGACGCCAGCATCCCTGTGCTGGTCCGCCGCCGCCACCGACTAAGCCGCCTTCTTGCGGAGCGCATCCAGGCCTTCAACAAGGATGTCCTCGCCCGTGGTTTTGAGACCCTTCTATTCGCGGATGGGGCCGAGCCCAGGGTCGATTTCGATCGTGCCTTCACCTTCCAGCCTGGGATCTATCCGACCTCCAATCCCTACAAGGGATCCCACCGGTTCAAGAAGCATTACTTTCCAATCATCGGGGACATGAAGGCCGATGGAGAGGAGTTCCGGTGTGCGCTCGAACTGGAGCGACTTGCAGATGTGAAGCACTGGGTTCGCAACTTGTCGAACCAGCCGCAGCACTCCTTCTGGCTTCCCACCAGCAGCGACCGGTTCTACCCAGATTTCGTCGCTGAACTTACGGACGGACGCACGCTGGTGGTCGAGTACAAGGGGGAACCCTACAAGACCAACGATGACTCCAAGGAGAAGCGGCTCGTGGGTGCCTTGTGGGAAAGCCTCACCGAAGGGAATGGCCTGTTTCTCATGGCGGTCGAAAAGGATGAGCAGGGGCGGGGGGTTGCCGAGCAGCTGCGCGCGAAGGTCATTGCAGCGCCGTGACCGGCCCCTGACTACGGTGATTTACGGCGCGTAATCCACGGATCGCATTTCCGCCACCAGGGTTTCGGGGGCGATGTCCTGTTCGTGGGGCCAGGTCACGGCGCCTAGCAGGGTGCCGACCTGATTGAAGTAGGACACCTCGCGTAGCTCCCGGAAGACGCCGAAATCCAGGTAGGGCTTCAGGTCGAAGATCCCCTTCCGTCCGTCCTCGATCTCCACGTAGATCTGATAGTCGGGGAGCGGCTTGACCTTCTTTACATCCGAATTCATGCCGCCCTCCTTTCCCTAGATGCGTTCGCCAGAACGCCTCAGCCCATTGGCTCTTCATGTTTGCAGTTGGGGCAGACGAGGACCTGGATGGGATCCTTGCCGCGGGGCTTCTTGGTCTTTTCGCCCATGGTGGGGTTCTTGCAGGCGGGGCAGGTGACGGGGACGGGTTTGTCCCAGGCGGTGTAGTCGCACTTGGGGTAGTTGGTGCAGCCGTAGAAGACCTTGCCGAAGCGGCTCTTGCGGGGGCTGAGGCCGCCGCCGCACTTGGGGCAGGGGACCGGCAGGATCTCTTTCTTCACGGTCTTGCAGGCGGGGTAGTCCACGCAGCAAACGAACTCGCCGTAGCGGCCGTGCCGCTTCACGAAGCCCTTGCCGCAGTTGGGGCACTTCTCCCCGGTGGGTTCGTCGGGCGGCACGGGGATGCCCTTGGGATCGGCCTTCACGATGCCCTTGCAGGCGGGGTAGTTGGGGCAGGCCCAGAAGGGGCCCCACTGGCCCTTGCGCAGGTTCATGGGCGTGGTGCCGCAGAGCGGGCATTCCGGCGCATCCCCGGGCTCCTCCATCTTTTCCAGGTCCGCCGTGTAGTCGCACTTGTCCTTTTCGGCTTCGGCGCTGTAGTTGGTGCAGCCCACGAAGAGGCCGTTGCGGCCGATGCGCTTGAGCAGGGTGCCCGGGTGCTTCTTCCGGTCGCCGCACTTGGGGCACTTCTCCCCCGTGGGCACGCCGGCCTTGAGGTTCTGCATGTCCTGCCCGGCGGCGGCCAGGGCCTGCTCGAAGGGGCCGTAGAAGTCGGTCATGGCCTTCTTGAAGGTGAGCTTGCCCTCTTCGATGCGGTCGAGGTTGGCCTCCATGCCCGAGGTGTACTTGGGATCCATCAGATCCTGGAAGCCCTGCAGCAGCAGCTCGGTGACCGTCATGCCCAGGTCCGTGGGCTTGAAGCGGCCCTCGTGCTTCTTCACGTAGTCGCGGTCCTGGATGGTGCTGATGATGCTGGCGTAGGTGGACGGCCGGCCGATGCCATCCTCCTCCAGCTCCTTCACCAGCGTGGCTTCGTTGAAGCGGGCGGGGGGCTTGGTGTGCTGCTGGTCGGCGTCGAGCTGGTCCAGCTTCAGGGCCTCGCCCAGCTTCAGGGCGGGGAGCTGGGTGTCGTCCTCGTCCTCGTCGTCGTCGGGCCCCTTGGTGGCGTCGGCGATGGCTTCCGCCGCCACTTCCGTCTTGTCGGTGCGGTAGACCGCCAGCCAGCCGGCGAAGCGCTCGATCTCGCCCTTGGCCTCGAAGATGGCCGTATCCTTGCCCGCTTCCGCTTCGGTCTGGACCACCGTCTCGTCGAAGCGGGCGGCCTCCATCTGACTGGCCATGGTCCGCCGCCAGATCAGCGCGTAGAGCCGGAACTGATCGGGCTCCAGGTGGCCGCGCAGGCTTTCGGGCGTGCGGGTGATATCTGTGGGACGGATGGCTTCGTGCGCATCCTGGGCCCCGGCCTTGCCCGTGTAGACGCGGGCCTTGGCGGGCAGGAACTCCTGGCCGTACTTGGCCGCGATGAACTCGCGGGTGGCCTCCACGGCCTCGGGGGCCATGCGGGGCGAATCCGTGCGCATGTAGGTGATGAGGCCCACGGGGCCTTCGCCGAAATCGGCGCCCTCGTAGAGCCGCTGGGCGTTCTGCATGGTGCGGCTGACGCTCATCTTGAGCTTCTGGGCCGATTCCTGCTGCAGCTTGGCGGTGGTGAAGGGCGCGGCGGGGTTGCGCTTCTTTTCCTTGGTTTCCAGGCCGGTCACCTTGTAGTCGGCCTTCTCCAGCTTGGCCTTCAGGTCGGCCGCCTGCTTGGCGTCGGAGACGCGGCGCTTGGTTTCCTTGTTGCCCAGCTGCAGGGGCTGGCCCCCCAGCTTGACGAGCTTCATCCAGAAAGAGGGGGGCAGCTTGGCGGCGAACCTGCCCTTCAGCACCCAGTATTCGACGGGATTGAAAGCCTGGATCTCCAGTTCGCGGTCCACGATGATGCGCACGGCCACGCTCTGCACCCGGCCCGCGCTGAGGCCGCGCCGCACCTTGTCCCAGAGCACCTGGCTGACCTTGTAGCCCACCAGCCGGTCCAGCACGCGGCGGGCCCGCTGGGCATCCACCAGCTTCTTGTTGATGACCGTGGGCGCGGCCATGGCCTTGGCGATGCCCGCCGGGGTGATCTCGTTGAACAGCACCCGGCTCACGGGCAGGCCCTTGGGGGGCTTGATGGCCTCCAGCAGGTGCCAGCTGATGGCCTCCCCCTCGCGGTCAGGGTCCGTGGCCAGCACAAGCTCGGTGGCGGTCTTGGCGGCGGCGCGCAGTTCCCGCACCACCTTCTCCTTGGCCGGGCTGATTTCGTATTCCTCCTGGAACCCGTTCTCGATATCCACGCCCAGCTTCTTGGGCAGATCCCGGATGTGGCCCACGGAGGCCATGACCTTGTACCCCTTGCCGAGGTACTTGGTGATGGTCTTCGCCTTGGAGGGACTTTCGACGATCACGAGCTTCTGACCCTGCTTCGCAGGCTCAGAACGTTCCGCCACGCTCGAATCGCTTTCGTTTGGCTTCCTGGTCACCAGATCATCTCCCTTGGGCCTAAGCCGCCATTGCAAAACAACTATTTCGTCTCGAGGGTAAGAGCGGCATAAGGGGCCGTAACAGGGCCGCCAGAAAAGTGCTGTCTGCCCTGAACGGCCCCTAAGGATGGAACCTGGACCGGTCGGGTTGTCAAGTCCCCGGGTTCGACCCAAGGTCCTCTAAAAGGTCGGCCGGGGATAGACAAATCCGTGCCGCGCCCTCTCTTAGCAAGGAATTGGGGCCCTCAGCGGAAGGATCTTCGGGGGATCCGGGGCAGACCCACAGCTCCTTGCCCAGGTCCAGGGCGAGGCGGGCGGTGACCAGGGAGCCGGACTTCAGCCGGGCCTCGGTGACGAGCACGCCGTCGGTCCAGGCCGCCAGCAGCCAGTTGCGCCGGGGGAAGTGCCATTTCAGGGGCGGGGCCTCGGGCGGAAAGGGGGTGATGACGCCGCCCCCGGCGGCGACGATGCGGTCCATGAGGGGCCGGTGTTCGGGCGGGTAGGGATGATCCAGCCCCGAGCCCAGGATGCCCCAGGTGGCGGCCACGCCAGAGGCACCCGGATCAGCGTCCAGGGCCCCCAGGTGGGCGGCGCCATCAATGCCGCGGGCCAGGCCGGAAAGGACCGCCACGCCCGCTTCCGTGAACGCCTTCGCCCAGGCCCGGGTGCGGGCCTTCCCCCGGGAGCTGGCCTGGCGGCTGCCCACGATGGCGATGCGACGGCCCTCGGGCGGCAGCGTCCCCCGCACCCACAGGGCCACGGGGTAGGGCAGGGGCGCCAGCAGGGCATCCACCCCGGGATCACCCGGCAGCAGCAGGCGGGCGCCGCGGTCCTGGGCCTCCCGGTGGCGGCGGGGCAGATCGGCTTCGAGCCGGGCCAGGGCCTGGGACTGTCCGGGTGAAAGGGCCGGCCGCGCCCCCGCCTGGAGGGCGGCCCAGGCTTCGGCCTTCTGGCGCTCGGGCCAGTCCAGTACGGTGAAGGCGAGGGCCCAGAGGCGAAGGTCCATGGGGGTTCCCGGGGGAGTGAGGCTATCCTGGGCAAGTCGCCTGGCGCTGTGCAAGGGCTTTCCCCTTGCGTTATGCATACGCCTAGCTACACTGGTTCTCTTGGCTGTTTTCATCTTTGGTTCGTGAGGTTCCCATGTCCCGTCAGTGCGAAATTTGCGGCAAGAAGCCTCAGTTCGGGAACAACGTCTCCCACTCCAACAACATCACCAAGCGCCGGTGGAATCCCAATATCCAGCGCGTCCGCGCCCTGGTGAACGGCGCCGCGAAGCGCATGCGCGTCTGCACCTCCTGCATCCAGGCCGGCAAGGTCCTCAAGGCCTGCTAGGCAGCAGTTCCCTGCGCAGAACGGCGGCCCGGTGGGGCCGCCGTTCTGCGTTAGCAAGGGGACCAGGCTTAGCCCCGCTAGACTGCTTGAATGCTGCTCGCCCTCGACACCACCACGGAAATCCTGCATCTGGCGCTGCTCCAGGGCGACCGCGTGTGGGCGCGGCGGGTGCTGTCGGGCGTGGGGCGGGGGCACAGCGAGCGGCTGATCCCCACGCTGGACGCCTTGATGACGGAGGCCGGGGCCGTGCCGATGGACCTGTCCGGGGTGGCGGCCTGCCTGGGGCCCGGCGGCTTCACCAGCCTGCGCATCGGCGTGGCCACGGCGGAGGGTCTGGGTCTCACGGGCCTGCCCACCTGGGGCTTCTCCGCCTTCGAGTTGCGGGCCGAGGCCCTGCGCCAGGCGGGCGTGACCGGGCCGTTCTGGATCCTGCTGGATGGCCAGCGCAGCGAAGCCTTCCATCAGCGCTGGGATGTTGGCCCCAGTTCGGCCGCCGCCAAGCAGCCCCTGGCTACCCTGCCGGAGCGGGTGGGCGGCGAGGCCTGGTGGGCACCGGAGGCCTTCGTGCCCAGGGTGGAGACCGTCCTGCCCGCGCACCGGATCCCCCTGGCGGACGAGGGCGAGGCCACCCTGGCGGGCCTGGTGGCCCTGGCGCGGCGCGTGTCCCAGGGGCCGCCGGAAGCCCCCCTGGTGCCCTTCTACCTGCGGGAGACGGACGCCGAAGTGAACTTCCCCCTCGCCGCCGCCCACCTGTCCGAGGCCCTGCGGAAGGGCGTGGCAAGGTGATGGAGACTCCCGACTCCAACCCCAGTCCCGGGGCTCGGGAAACGCAGGCGTTTCCCGAGGGAGTGAAAAGACTGGAGGCGGGGGCGTTGGTTCCGGACTGGGTGACACGGCTGGATCGCACGGCCTTCGGCGCAGCGTGGAAACATCCGGCGGAACACGAGGCGCTGTGGCTCCTTCCCGAGGTGGCCTTCGCCCGCTGGGCCTGCATTCCCGCCGCGGGCGAGGCGGAGCTGCTGCGCATCGCGGTGGATCCGGCCCACCGGGGCGGGGGCCTGGGACGGATCCTGCTGGAGGCCTGCCAGCGGGAGCTGGCGGAGGAGGGAATGCTCCGTCTCTACCTGGAGGTCCGTGCCTCCAACGCCGCGGCCATCCGCCTCTATGGCGCCTGCGGGTGGGAACGCTGCGGCCTGCGGCCCGGCTACTACCCCGATGGCGAGGACGCGGCGCTGTACCAGCGGATGAGCTAGGCCCGTTCGAACAGCACCACGCGGTTGCTGTTGGTGCCCTTGTCGTTGTTGCCCACGCCCCAGATGTGGGCGGTCTTGGTGAAGGTCTGGCTGTTCACGAGGACGCCGTGGGCCTTGAAACCGGCCTTCAGGCCCAGGGGTAGCACCACTTCATCGAGCTTGATCTTCCCGCGCCGGATCTCGCCCACTTCGAAGGCCACGAAGCCGCCGCGCCGCGTGACGCGGTGCAGTTCCGCGAAGACCGCGCCCATGGTCTCGGACCAGGCCCCCACCGTGCGGGGTGTGCTGATGCCCCGGCCGATGGCTTCGGCGTCCAGGCCGGTGAACCAGCAGCGCAGCCAGTTGTCGGCGGTGTAATCCACCACGTCCAGGAAGGGCGGCGAAGTGACCGTGAGGGCCATGCATCCATCCAGCAGCGTACGGGTTTCCCGGGCATCGGCGGTGAGAAACCGGGCATCAAAGGCCGCGACCGCCAGGTTCCGAAGCTGGGTGGGTGCCAGTCCCGACAGCAGCTGCTTCGTCTTCTTCAGGATCAGGGCGTGGGTATCCCGGTAGGTGGGGACCTGGTCCCGCTGGGCATTGATCTGGCGCTGCTTTTCCGCCGTGAGGGCCTGATTGGGGGGCAGGGAGTAGACCGAGAAGAAGCCAGGGCTGTGCCCCGTGAGCCGGTTGGTGGCCACCATGCGGATCCAGGCGTCGAGGCCGTCCAGTTCGCCACTGGACGCGCGGGCCAGGCACCAGTCGCGGAGGCCCCGGATCTCAGCCTCGGTCTCGGGATGGAAGAACATGCCCAGGTCCAGGCCATCCGGCCTGCCCTGCCGCGGGATCTCCTTCAGGCGCGCGGCCACCGCCGCGGGCTCCGGGGGCGTCAGGCGCGGTTCCGCCAGCATCCGGGAGAGCGGGTTCACATCGTTGGCCGCGACGCGCCGTCCCAGGAGGGCCGCTTCCAGAGCCGTGGTGCCCCGCCCGCTGAAGGGGTCGTAGACCCGATCGCCGGGCTCGGTCAGTCGCTCGATGAAATGGCGCGGCAGCTGCGGCTTGTAGCAGGCGCGGTAGGAGATCTCGTGGAGGTTGGCGGCCTGGCGCTGCTTCGAGGTCCAGAATTCCAGCGCCAGGCGCGGGTAGGTTCCGCCCTCCGCCGCCACCGTGTCCCAGGCCACCTCAGGCGGGGGCGGATCGAGCATGGGGAGGCCGCTGCCGGGGACGAAGCCCATGAGGAAGCTCCGCCGCATCGCCTCTGCATTAAGGCTGTTGTCTTTTTCACCGTTTCTCACTGTTCATCACCGGTTGAGCTTTCTTTTTTGGATGAGGCACCACAGAGAAAAAACGGAGAAAAGGAACCGGTGATAAACGGTGATGAACGGTGAGAAAAGCAATCCGGCTGAGCCTTCTACCACCATCCAGGCTGCCCTTCCGGAAACATCCAGGATAGCCTGCTGAGGATGAATCCAACGCCCAAGCGCCATCCCGAGCTGACGCGCCTCTATGTGGCGGTGGGGCTGGTCGTGATGATCCTCATGATCATCCTGGTCTACAAGGCCGTGGGCAACCGGGTGGCGGTGGGCGGGCTGGATGCGCCCTCCCGCTGGGCGCTGCTGGCGGTGGGCGTGCTCAATGCGCTGGCCATCGGGACGCTGCTCTTCATCGTGGCCCGCAGCGTGGCCAAGCTCTACTTCGAGCGCCGCAGCGGCATCCTGGGGGCCCGGCTGCGCACCCGCCTGGTGCTGACGCTGTTCGTGGTGGGCATCGTGCCGAGCCTGATCCTCTTCGGGGTGGGCCGGAACTTCATCAACAAGAACGTGGAACGCTGGTTCAGCCCCGAGACCGAGGTCGCGATCCGGGACGGCCAGAAGGCCGCGGAGGATCTGCGGGCCGCCTCCAGGGCCCGCCTGGAGTTCGGCGCGGGCCGCCTGCGGGTGTCCGCCTCCGCCGAAGCGCCCGAGATCCGCGCCGCTTCGGGCCTGGATCTGGTGGCCTTCCTGGGGGCCCGGGCCGGCGAAGGCGTGAAGGCCCTGGACCTGGGGGCGGGCCTGGAACCCCCGGATCTGTCGTCCCTGGGGGTCGAGGCCTCGCAGGAATCGAAGGCGGGCCTCTGGATGCTGCGGGCCGTGCCCCGGGGGGACGGCCTCTGGGTCGTGGGTGTCTTTCTGCCCCGGGAAAGCCTCGACCGGATGCTGGCGCTGGAGCAGCGGTTCCGGGAAAGCCAGCAGATCCGCGCGGCCAAGGATACGCTCCAGACCCTGCCCCAGAGCACCTTCCTCTTCCTCACCCTGCTGACCCTCTTCTTCGCCGTGTGGTCGGGCCTGGCCCTGGCCAAGTCCCTGAGTGAGCCCATCCGGGCCCTGGCCAAGGCCGCCCAGCGGGTGGGCAGCGGCGATCTGGAGGTGCAGCTGCCGGAGCTGGGCGAAGACGAACTGGCCTTCCTGGCCCGCACCTTCAACGCCATGACCCGCGATCTGAAAACCAACCGGGCGGCCATCGAGGCCCAGGCCAGCCGCCTGGAGCAGCAGCGGGCCTACCTGGATCAACTGCTGGCCGCGCTGCCCGTGGGGGTCATGAGCTGGCGGGCCGATGGCGAACTGCGCACCTTCAACGCCGCCGCCCGCAGCTGGCTGGGGCTGGAATCCTTTGATCCCACCGAGGCCCGCTGGGCGACGGTGGAAGCCCTGCCGCGCCTGGGGCGCCTGCCGGAGCTGCTGGCCGCCGTGCGCGAATCGAAGCGGGGCGCCCAGGAGGAACTGCGCCTGGGTGGGGAAGGCGAAGGGCGCCCCGTGCGCGCCATGCTCGAACCGATCCAGGGCGGGGGCGTGCTGGCGGTGCTGGAGGATCTGTCTCTGCTGGCCCAGGCCGAGAAACGCGCCGCCTGGCAGGAGGTGGCCCGCCGCATGGCCCACGAAGTGAAGAACCCACTCACGCCCATCCAGCTCACGGCCCAGCGGCTGCTGCGCCGGACCCGCGAAGGCCGCCTGGACCCGGAGACAGTGCAGGAGGGCGCGGAGACCATCCTGGCGGAGGTCTCCAGCCTGTCGCGGCTGGTGGACAGCTTCAGCCGCTTCGCGCGCCTGCCCGTCCCGCAGTTCTCACCCTGCGATCCGGCGGATCTGCTGCGCCAGGTGGCGGCGCTCTACGGGCCGAATCATCCGGAGATCCAGTGGGAGCTGCGCCTGCCGGAGGCGCCGGTCGCGGCGCTGTGGGACGGCGACATGGTGAAGCGGGCCCTCATCAACTTCGTGGACAACGCGCTGGCAGCCATGGAAGGCCGGAGCGCCGAAGCCGTGGTGGACGGCCGGGGCGCCATCCACCTGTCGCTGTCCGCGGAGGGCGAGGTCCTGCGCTTTGATGTGGTGGACGGGGGCGTGGGCGTACCGGAAGCGGATCGTCCCCGCCTCTTCGAACCCTACTTCTCCACCAAGCGGAAGGGCACCGGCCTGGGCCTCGCCATCGTCCGCCGCATCGCCCAGGATCACGGCGGCGACGCCCGCTACGAGCCCCTGGACCCCGGCAGCCGGTTCAGCCTGGTGCTGCCGAAGGCGTCCCGCACTTCACCGGGTTGACGTCAGGCTGGTTGCCACCGTTCAGCCCCAGCGACGGCTTGGACACGCCCTGGCGCGGGGTCGGGAGCCCGGCCAGCTGGCCCCGGAGGACCGCGCCTTCAAGCTTCAGCCTGCCGGTGGCCAGGGTCCGGTAGAGCAGCACGGCCCCGGTGAAGCCGGACCGGGCGACCGCGGCTTCACCCAGGGCCCGGGCGGCCGCGAGGAGGGTGGCTTCGTCCGTTTCCACCAGGCCCCGGGCCTGGAGCGCCTCCCGCAGGGAGGCCCAGCCGGTTTCGGGCTGGGTGGGCCAGGGCACGGCGAGCATCCCGGCGGCGTCGAATTCGTCCACGCCCTTGAAGTCGGCGAGATCGCCGAGTTCCACGAGGCCGGGTTCCAGGCGGCGGATCGCCTCCCCGGCGAAGGCGCCGGGAATGACGAAGGACAGGTCCGCCACGAACGGAGGGAACCCCCGTCCGCTGGCGAGGCGGGTGTTCCGGACCACGAGGGTGCCGAGCGCGTCCCGCTGGTTCAGGGGGATCCGGCCGTAGTCGGCGGGATCCATGGCTTCGAAGGATCCATCGGCCACGGCGGCCAGGGAACCCAGCAGGGCCACGAAGTTCAGCCGCACGAGGCGCCCGGCTTCGCCGGGCCCGCCCCAGCCGCCGGTTTCGATCAGCAGGGTGGGGGTTCCCCAGCGGGTCATGGAATCGCCGAAGGCCCGGGCCGTGTAGTCGGTGTCGTAGCGGGCAACGCGGCCGGGGGCCAGGGCCTGGACGAGGCGCTGCACCTCCAAGGCGAGCTGCCTGGTCTTCCGGGTCCCCAGCGCCCCGGAGTCGGCTTCGTCACCGGGCACCGACAGCACCGAGATGGCCGCCTGGCTTCCCGCCCTGCCCGCCCGGAGCAGGGGGTTCTGGTTGTGGAGGTTGTAGCCCAGGGCGGGCCGCAGCCGGTCCCGGACGGCCTTCAGGTAGCGCCCCTCCGGAGTGGACAGCCTCAGCGCATCCCGGTTGATGTCAATGCCCTGAGCGTTCCAGCGCTGGGTGCGCTCGGCGCCATCGGGGTTCAGCATGGGAATGATCCAGAGCGTCACCCGGGACAGGAACTGCTTCACGGCCGCGTCCTGCCGGTGCGTTCCGAGCCAGTTCAGGGCATCGAGGAGCGCGGCGGTGGCGGTGGGCTCGTCCCCGTGCATCTGCGACCAGAGCAGGATTCCCGTGGGCCCCGTCCCGACGCGGAGGAGGGGAATCTTCCGGCCCTCGGCGGACAGGCCTTCCTCCACGAGGGTGAGCAGGCCCGGATGACGGGCCTGCAGGCCGTCCAGGGTTTGGCGGAGCCCCGCGTGCTTGAGGGACCAGGGATCGGCTGGCGCCACCCGGGCCTGGGGCCAGGCGTCCCAGAGCGACTGGGCCCCCCAGGGTGCGCCGGGGGCCGGGGCGGACGCGGGGAGGGAAGCGCAAAGGACGAGGAGGCAGAGGGGCAGGCGAAGGGTCACGGCACATTCCTTCCTGGGCGGGACGGACCCATTCCATGGCCGTCCTGGGATGCGGTGGGGGGCTACCTGACGGCCGGTTCCAGCAGGGTGATGGTTCCCAGGTCCGCGTCTATTTCCGCGCGGATCCCCACCGGCACGGTGAACTGGCTGTCAATGTGCCCGATCATCGCGCCCTGCCAGGCGGGGATCCTGAGAGGCTTGATGTGGTCGTTCAGCACCTCATCAAGGGTGAGAGATCCGTGGCCTTCGCCCGGGGCGCACTTGGTGCATTTGCCCCACACCAGGCCCGAGATCTTGTCCAGCACGCCTGCGAGCTTCAGCTGGGTGAGCATCCGGTCTATGCGGTAGACGTTCTCGTTGGTGTCCTCCAGGAACAGGATGGCGCCCGTCCAGTCCGGCAGATAGTCCGACCCGAGCATGGCGGAGAGGACCGTGAGGTTGCCGCCCAGCAGGCGTCCTCGGGCCTTGCCGGGGGTGAGGGTTTGGATGCGGTCCCGGGTCACCACCAGGCCGTCGTCCATCATCCTGGGATTCTCCATGGTCAGGGCTTCCCCGTTGAACAGGATCCGGCGCATGGCATCCAGGGAGAAGGGGGTCCAGGTGGAGACCCCCACAGGGCCGTGGAAGGTCACGAGCCCGGTCCTGGCATGGATGGCGTTCAGCAGCGCGGTGATGTCGCTGTAGCCCAGGAGGATCTTCGGATGGGCGGCGATGGCCTTGTAGTCGAGGCGGGAGAGGATGCGGTTCGAGCCCCAGCCGCCGCGCACGCACAGGATGGCGTCCACCGAGCCGTCGGCGAACATCGCGTTGATGTCGGCGGCCCGGTTCGCGTCCGGTCCGGCCAGGTAGCCGTAGCGGTCCAGCACGTGCTGGCCCACTTTGACCTTCAGGCTGAGGGCCGCGAGGAGCTCCTTGATGAGGGTGATTTCATCGGTCTGCCAAGTGGCGCTCGCGGGACTCACGAGTCCCACCGTGGCGCCGGGGGTGAGCCGGCGGGGTTTCACCACGCTCCCGGAGGCCTGGCCGGCCCAGAGCCACGGCCCGGCCTGGGTGGCGAGGGTGGCCAGCAGGGTGGACTGGAGGAACGAGCGTCGATCGTGGGTCATGGGGGCCGCCGTGGACATGGAAAGGGGAGACGGGACACCCCGGGGCCGCTGCTCGTGGGTTGGGGGGCTGGAATTCAGCCAGAAGTATACGGCCAGGCCGATCCAGGATCGCCCTCCGCCCCGGGGGCCACCGGGCCGTTCAGGAGGGCCAGGGCCCTTTGGCGGCGGAGCCCCGTCGCCGCCTCAACCAGATCCCCACCGGCCCCAGCACCAGCCAGGCCAGCAGCACGAGCTTGAACAGTGGGCTCACTAGTACCGCAGGACGCTGAACACCGGCAGGCCCTCGACTTTTTCGCGGCCGGGCAGGGAGGTCAGCTCAATGAAGACCGTGAGGGCCACGGGCTGGCCGCCGTGCGCGAATCGAAGCGGGGCGCCCAGGAGGAACTGCGCCTGGGTGGCGAAGGCGAAGGCCGCCCCGTGCGCGCCCTGTTCGAACCCATCCAGGGCGGGGGCGTGCTGGCGGTGCTGGAGGATCTGTCTCTGCTGGCCCAGGCCGAGAAACGCGCCGCCTGGCAGGAGGTGGCCCGCCGCATGGCCCACGAAGTGAAGAACCCCCTCACGCCCATCCAGCTCACGGCCCGGCGGCTGCTGCGCCGGACCCGCGAAGGCCGCCTGGATCTGGAGGCCGTCAAGGAGGGCGCGGAAACCATCCTGGCGGAGGTCTCCAGCCTGTCGCGCCTGGTGGACAGCTTCAGCCGTTTCGCGCGCCTGCCCGTTCCGCAGTTCTCGCCCTGCGATCCGGCGGATCTGCTGCGCCAGGTGGCGACGCCCGCTACGAGCCCCTGGACCCCGGCAGCCGGTTCAGCCTGGTGCTGCCGAAGGCTGTGAAGGGCTGAACCCTCTGGCACCCGCTGTCCCACGTTGGCGGCAAAGGTTCACATCAAGGGCATCCGGGCGTCACTTCCGCTCGGGAATATGGCTTCATCCATCGCCTTTTTCTGGGTGTGGCAGGGGAGTTCTGGGGCGAGTCTAAGCCTCGCTTGTTCGATTAAATTTCGTCTTAAGTGTTAAAAAACAATATCTTTATTAAAAATAACCTTAGGGTAATTTTTAAATTCCAACCCTTCCCCTATTCAGGAGTTCCCATGCGAAATCTCAGACCCTCCTTCAAGTGGAGCCTTTGCCTGGCGCTGCTCGGCGGCCTGGCCCTCTCACCACTGGCCCACGCGCGCGTCGCTGCGGTTGACAGCAACCCTGCTGGGCATGGGCAAACCCACGAGCGCAAGGCCGCCTCTCACGGTGAGCCGCAGAACCACCGACCCGCCCACATCACCATCCTCTCTCAGCCCGTCAGCCAGACGGTCGTGGTCGGGCAGCCCACCACCTTCAGTGTGGCGGCCACGGGCAAACCCCCTCACCTTCATTACCAATGGCGGCAGGATGGCCGCCGGGTCGGCTGGGATGCCCCGAGCTACACGATCCCTGCGACCCAGGCCTGGCATGCCGGGATCTACACCGTGGTGGTGAGCAACGTCGTGGACAGTGTGGTCAGCGAGCCTGCCCGCCTGACGGTCAATCTTCCACCCAGGATCCTGACCCAACCGGTGGGACAGACCGTGGTCGAGGGCGGACCGGTCAGCTTCTCGGTGGTGGCGTCCGGCTCTGGGACCTTGAGCTACCAGTGGCGCAAGGCGGGTGCCCCGATCACGGGTGCCAACGACGCGACCCTGAGCTTGCCCTCTGTGGTCGGTGCCGATGCGGGCAGCTACGACGTGGTGGTGACCAACACCCTGAATGGAACCCTCACCACCACCACCTCCCACGCGGCCCTGCTGCTGGTGAACGTGCCCCCGGTCATCAGCCAGCAGCCCATGAGCCAAACCCGGGCCCTGGGGAGTTCGGTGTCCTTCTCGGTCATGGCCAACCTGCTGAGCGACGGGACGCTTGGGTACCAGTGGCGCAAGGAGGGCCTCGCGATCCCGGGAGCCGTCTCCGCCACGTACGCGATCACCAGCCTTTCGGGGGCGGATGCCGGCACCTATGACGTCCTGGTCACCAACACCCTGAATGGAACGGTCACCACCACGGTTTCCGCGTCGGCGTTCCTGGCGATCAACTTCCCTCCCGTCATCAGCGTCCAGCCCCTGGCGCAGACCGTTGATCAGGGAAGTGGCGTGACCTTCAGCGTCGTGGCCTCGGCGGAAGGGGGGGGAACCCTGAGCTACCAGTGGCGGAAGGATGGCGCTTCCATCCTGGGCGCCACGCAGGACACCTTCAGCATCCCGAGCGTCACTGCGGCTGATGCCGGAAGCTACGATGTGGTGATCACCCACACCTTGAACGGCACGACCACGGCGACCACTTCACTCTCCGTGGTGCTGGACGTCCACACGCCCCCGACCATCCTGATCCAGCCCCAGAGCCAGACCGTCCAGCCACCGGACGCGGTGACGTTCACCGTGTCGGCGCAGGCGAACAACGGCGGGTCGCTGACCTACGTCTGGAAGAAGAACGGCACGGATATCCCCGGCGCCACGGCCTCGTCGTACTCGGTGCCTTCCACCGAATTCGCCACCAACCCGGACGCCTACTGGGCCACCGTGAGCGAAGGCAGCCTGAGCACCGACACCGCCACGGTCTACGCCACGGCTTCCGTTCCTTCTCCCTCCTATGCCGGCGACCCCGTCCCCGTGCCGAGCCGTCCCCTGACGGTGCTGCCTTCCTTCCATGTGGACGCCGTGACTTTTCCCAATGGCGCCTTCCGGCTCGGCTACGACGAGACCCTCAAGAACCCGGTGTGGACGGCCTATGTGAATTTCCCGGTGAACGCCCCTTATCCGAACTCCACGGCGGACTACCAGGCGGATCCCAGGCTGGAAGTGCCCCAGGTCGGCAAGAACGACTACACCGGCATCTACACGGGGGGCGCCAGCTACCCCGACAGCTATGACCGTGGGCATCAGGTCCCCCGGGCTGACGTGTCCTACCGCTACACCCCGGTGGCCGGTGACGACGCCACGATCATGAGCAACCTGGTTCCGCAGATTTCCCAGTTCAACCAGCAGACCTGGCAGAAGCTGGAGGAAGCCATCGGCGGCACCCAGGGCGGCACCACGAACGGTTTGACCTCCTTCAAGGGCCGGATCTGGGTCTATACCGGTTCCGTGTTCCCCGCCTCCCCGGCCTGGTGGGACTCCAGAATCACGCCCGGGCTCCGGATCGCGATTCCCGAGGCCTGCTACAAGATCGTCGTCCACGAGACGGTCCCGGGGCACCCCGAAGTGCTAGCCATGCTCATGCCCAATGTCTGGGGACTGACCAACAGCACCTCCACGCTGACCTGGTATGTGACCTCCCTGGCCCGGATCGAGGCCCTGACAGGGTTGGAGTTCTTCCCCAACCTGGCCACGGTCGCCCCTGGCCTGGACATCCCCACCTGGAAGGCCACCGTGGACGTGCGCGGCTGGCGGGCGCCTTTTGAGCAGGCGATCGGCCCCAATGTCCACATGATCCAGCCCAGCTATGACACCACCATCGACCTGGGCACTTCGGTGGCCTTCGATGGTGCCGCCACGCCCCATTCGGCGGCGGATGCCGGTACCACCATCGCCTCGGCGACCTGGACTTTCGGGGACGGAAGTCCCACCAGCACCGGGTTCTCGACGGCCCACCAGTACCCGAGCGCGGGTTCCTTCAACGCGACCTTTACCGCCCAGGACAGCCTGGGGACGAGCAACACGATCACCCGGGTGATCCGCGTCATTCCGCCGGTCGCCAGCAACGTGGCTCCCACCACCAATCCATCCGTGCTGGGAAACCAGACCAGCACGGCGGGACAGAGTGTCACCGTGACGTTCACGGTGGCCGATGACCGCACCCTGGCCAGCTTGATCAAGGTGGCCGCCACGTCCGACAATGCCGCCCTGCTTCCGGACAGCGGGATCCAGACCACCAATGCGGCCGGAGCCGTCACGCTCGTGATGGCCCCGGTGGCAGGCCTGGACGGCACGGCCACCATCACCGTGACCCTCACGGATGGGGACGGGGCGGTGGCGACCCGCAGCTTCCTCCTCAGCGTCACCGCGGCGGCCACCACGGTTCTGGCCGAAGGCTTCGAAGCCGGGAGCAAGACCGCCTATGCCATCGCAAACGTGGCCTTCGCTTCGGGCACCTGGACCCTGAACGATGCCCTGGTGGGAACCAGCACCAGCGATCCCAAGACCGGCCTCAAGAGCCTGCGTGTGCGGAATGGCATCGTGACCATGGCCTTCGACTGGTCGAAGGGGGCCCAGACGGTCACGGTGAACCATGCGAAGTATGGGACGGACGCTGCCTCCACTTGGGCGCTGTACTACTCCACGGACAGCGGCAGCACCTGGACCCTCGCGGGACCTGCCGTCACCAGCACCACCACCACGCTGACGCCGGCCACGTTCAACCTGAACCTGGTGGGACCGATCCGCTTCGAGTTCCGGAAGGTCGGTGGCACCACCACCCGCTTCAACCTGGATGACTTCCAGATCATCGGCTACTGATCCGCCAGGGCATGACAAGAAAGAGCGGCCCGTCTGGGCCGCTCTTTCTTGTCGCCATTCTTTCTTGTCATGGGTGCTAGGTGGGCCGACGCCGACGCCGCCTCAGCCACAGCCCCACCGGTCCCAGCACCAGCCAGGCCAGCAGCACCACCTTGACCAGCGGGCTCACTAGTACCTGAGCACGCTGAACACGGGCAGGCCCTCGACTTTTTCGCGGCCGGGCAGGGAGGTCAGCTCGATGAAGACCGTGAGGGCCACGGGCTGGGCGCCGGTGCGCTGGATGAGGCGCTGGGCGGCCGCGGCGGTGCCGCCGGTGGCCATGACGTCGTCCACGATGAGCACCCGGTCGCCGGGCTTGAAGGCATCCCGGTGGATCTCCAGGGCATCGGTGCCGTATTCGAGGCCGTAGCTCTCCGAATGGGTCGGCAGGGGCAGCTTGCCGGGCTTGCGGGCGGGCACGAAGCCCACGCCCAGCTTCTGGGCCAGGGCGCTGCCGAAGATGAACCCGCGGGATTCCAGGCCCAGCACGTGGGTGGGCTGCAGGGCGAGCACGGGCTGGGCCATGGCCTCCACGGCCTCGCTGAAGGCCTCGGCGTTGGCCAGCAGGGGTGTGATATCGCGGAAGAGGATGCCCGCTTTCGGGAAATCCGGCACATCGCGGACGAAGAAGGTGAGGGGGGCGGAAAGGGGCATGGCTACCTGCGGATCTCGGGTGGATGGGGAGGCGAGGATCGCATATCCAGGCCGTTCGAGTCCAGCCGGGGGCCTATCCGTTGAAGGCCGAATCGAAATCGGCCTGCCGCGCCAGGGTCTCGGGACAGCCCAGATCCAGACGCAGGGGGGTGACGCTGGCGAAGCCGTCGAACACGGCCTCGGCATCGCTGCCCGGGGCCTTGGCATAGGTGGGGCCCGCATCGCCGCCGATCCAGAAATAGGGCGTGTTGCGGGGATCGCTGCGTCGTTCCACCAGATCGTGGTAGTCGCGGGTGTCCTGGCTGGTGAGGCGGAAGCCCTTCGGCTCGCCCTGGGGCAGGTTCACGTTCCAGATGCGGTTGGCGGGCAGGTCCATGGCCTCCCAGCGCTCCAGAAAGCGGGCGATCCAGGGCTCGGCCTGGTCCAGCGATCCCGACGGATGGATGGAGAAGGCCGCCGCCCGGGCGCCCTGGATCCGGCCCTCGAAGGCCGCCCCCACGGTGCCGGAGTAGAACACGTCCTCGCCCAGGTTGAAGCCGTGGTTGATGCCCGAAAGCACCCAGTCCGGCCGGCGCCCCAGCACCTCGCAGACGCCCAGCAGCACGCAGTCCACGGGGGTTCCATCGCAGGCGAACCGGCCCGGTCCCACCTCGTTCAGCCGCAGGATGTTGTGCAGGCTCAGGGCCGAGGAAATGGCCGAGCGGTTGCGGTCGGGGGCCACGGTGACCAGGTCGCCGAACCGGGAGGCGGCCCGGGCCAGGGCGGCGAGGCCCGGGGCCCAGAGGCCGTCATCGTTGGTGAGCAGGATCAGGCGTTCGGACATGGGACCAGTGTACCTGGCCCGGCCCCGGAATCAGGATTCCGCCAGATGCTTGAAGAAACGGCGATCCCAGGCCATGAGGTGCCCTTTCACCAGATCGAGGGCGAGGAAGTTGAGCAGGGCGGGGAGGTCGGTGCTCACGCCGCCCATATCCTTTTGAAGGAGCTTGGCCTGGGCGATGAGCCGGTTGTGTTCCTTCGCGTGGACCGCCAGCGCCGGGTAGCCCGTGCGGGCGAGGATGGCCTCCTCGTCGTGGAAATGCTGGGCCACGTGGGCGATGAGCAGCTGCATCTGGAGTTTCGCGTCCTCGGGGTAGCGGCCGCTGGTGATGGAGGCCAGCAGGCTGTTGGACAGGTGGTAGAGCTGCTGGTGCTGGTGATCAATCTCCGGGTTGCCGCATTCCAGGGCCGGATCCCAGATGAGGGCGAGGATGGAGGGTGATTCGTCCCCATGGGTCTCCACCATCTCCAGGGAGGCTTCGGTGCGGTTCCGCCCCCGAACCTTGGCCCGGTAGAGGGCCCCGTCCGCCCGGGTGACCCAGGCATCGAGGGCCTCCGCGTTCTGGTGCTGCGCCACTCCGAGGCTGATGGTCACCATGCCCACCTGGGGGATGGATTGGGCCTCCACGGCCCGGCGGATCTTCTCGGCCAGGATGGTGGCCCCGGCCAGGGTGGTGGCGGGACAGAGCACGATGAACTCCTCGCCACCCCAGCGCACGAAGGCATCCGAGGCCCGGAGCTGATCG
This sequence comes from Geothrix sp., assembly GCA_030681515.1. GTDB lineage: Bacteria > Acidobacteriota > Holophagae > Holophagales > Holophagaceae > Geothrix. Next base: position 99,946 of record JAUXSE010000016.1, read on the forward strand.
CGGACGGTGCCGGCGACCGACTTCAGCACCGCGTCCCCCACACCATGGCCGAAGGTGTCGTTGACCCGCTTGAACCGGTCCAGATCGAGGAGGATGAGGCTGAGGGCGTCCCCCCGGCGGCTGGACAGGGCCATGAGCTGGATGGCCCCATCCTCGAAGCGGCGGCGGTTCCAGGCCCCGGTGAGCCGGTCCGTGCCGGCGGCCTGCTCCATCTGGTCCAGCGCCTGCTTGAGTTCCCCATTGGCTTGCTCGCTGGCTTCCCGGGCGCGGGCCAGGGTTTCCAACTGGTCGTGACAGTCGGGGTCCGGCGGGGCCGCGGCGCGGGGCCGCCGGACCGTCCAGCGCCCCAGGACCGTGCCCACCGCCAAACCAGCCACGAGGATGGCCAGGAGCGTCAGATCGGGATGAGCGGTCAGGGACATGGGAAACCTCAAACCCTCCTTTCGGCCAGGAAGCCCGCGACCTTGGGTTTCTGGGCCGAGGCTGGAGGTCCTCCATGATGACTCAACGGCGTTTCCGGCCCAGGCCTTCCTGGAGGCCTGAGCCGCATTCCTGCCAGGATGGAATCCACCCAAAGCCCGCCCCATGGATCCCGACCTTTCGATGACCTCCGCCCTGCCGATCCCCGATGGGGAGGCCGGGGCCGCGGCGGTTTCAGACCGCCATGCCGGGGACCTGGCCCGCCTCCGTGAAAGGATCGTCGCCTTCGCGGCATCCCGGTATGCAGGCGCCCATGCGGAAGATCTGGCGCAGGAGGTGCTGGTGCTGCTCCACGAAAAGTACGGGCATCTCGACCGGATGGAGGATCTGGTTCCCCTGGCCTTCCAGATCCTGCGCTTCAAGCTGGCGGCCCACCGCCGCAAGGCCGCCCGCCGGGGGGAGTACGACGCCGTGGACGTGGATGCCTTCCCGCCGCCCTCGGACGCGCCGGATCCCGCCACGGTGCTGGAGCGGAAGGAACTGCTGGCGCGGCTCATGGGCGGCATCGCCCGCCTGGGGGACCGCTGCCGCGAGCTGTTCCGCCTCAAGCTGCAGGGGCGCGGCTTCGCCGAAATCCAGGGGCTCATGGGCGCCGCCAGCCTCAACACCGTCTACACCTGGGACCACCGCTGCCGGAAGCAGCTGCTCGAATCCTTGGGCGGACGCTGGGAAGGGTCAGCCGGAAGGGGGGCGCCATGAAACGCGTTGACGCCGAGCAGCTGCTGGGGGGCCACGCCACGGGGACGCTCACCGAAGGCGAGCGGCAGATTCTGTTCGCAGCGGCCCTGGAACACCAGGACCTCTTCGATGCCCTGGTGGATGAAGAAGCCCTGCGGGACCTGCTGACGGATCCCGAGGCGAGGGCCCAGCTGCTCGTGGCGCTCGCACCCGCGGCGCCGAAGGTGGTGCCCTTCTGGCGCCGCACGGGTGTCCTCGGCGCCGCGGCCAGCCTGATCGTGGCGGCCACCGCGGGTTTGGCCTATTGGCGCAGCCCCGGCCCGATGCCTCCCCCGGTGCAAGAGGAGGCCGCGAAGGTCCCGGCGGCGAAGGCCGTGGAAGCGCCGCCCGGGGCACCGGTTCCAGCGCGGAAGGTGGCCCCACCCGCTCCGGCGAAAGTGGCAGCCGCGCCGCTCCGGATCATGGCGACGGAGGCCCCCGCAGCACCAGCGCCGCAGAGCGCCGCGGCCGGAGCCCCCATCCCCGTCCTGGCGGATGCAGCCCGGGAACGGAACCAGGCGGAGTACCGCAGGGCGGATGTCCAGGACAGCATGGCCAAGAAGGCCGAGGCCCCCCGTCCCGTTCCTGCCGCTGTGATGGAGGTGATCGGGGCGATCTCCCCGCCACCGGAACCGAAGGCGAAGGCCCTCGGCGGGGCCGGGCTGAGTGATCTGGTTCCGGTCTGGAGCCTGGATCTCCAGCCCGATGGAAGCACCCGCGTGAGGGTGGCTGCCCCCCGGGGACCGCAGGCCATTCTTTTGAAGCGCGGGGCCTCCGGCATCGAGGTGTTGCGGCTCCAGGCCATCGAGGACCGCCCGGGCGCCTCCGTCCAGTGGCGCGGCCGGGTCCGCCTGGCCGCCGGGGATGTGCTGGACCTGTACCTGATGAACGGTCCCGTGGCGGATCCGGCGCGGTTGCCGGAGACGGGCCCCGTGGACGGGTTCCGGGCCCGGATCCATCCGGCCGCGAAGTAGTTTTTTTGTAGGCGCCGCAGTTGTTTTTCCGAGAGACGGATGGAAGTTGTTTTTGCCGGTGATGAACGGCGATGGACGGTGATAAGGCGGGGATCATTTCCGCAAGGGCCCGCCTTTGGCGGCTTCCGGCTTGGCCGGAAGTCACCCGGGGGCACCGCCGCTGTGCCCCCCTAAAGGCGCAGTGGCGGTGCCCCCGGGTGGAGCCCATGCTGCATGGCAAACGGCCCCATCACTGCGAATCACTGTTCATCACCGGCAGAACCCAAAAAAGTCGTGCCCGAATGAAAGGAACCTCATCCCTGCGGCATTCCCTCCTGAACCGCGCCCTTCCGGCGCGGCCCATCCGGGAGGAACCCATGTCGCTGCGCCGGTCCACCACCATCCTGTTCGCCTGCTGTGCGGGGCTCGCTCCCCTGGCCCTCGGTCAGTCCGCCTCCCGCAGCCGTCCCCTGCCGGTCCGCCTGGATCCACCGCCAGGGGGCGAGTCTGCGGACGCCACGCTCTCGCCGTACTTCTTCGTGAAGGGTGGCGATAGCGCCCTGGACCAGCTGCCACTGAAATCCACCTCCGCCAGGGTGGCCATCGCGGGCGTCATCGCCGATGTGAAGGTGGTGCAGGTCTACAAGAACACCGGCACCAAGGCCATCGAGGCCATCTACGTCTTCCCAGGCTCCACGCGCTCGGCGGTCTACGGCATGACCATGACCATTGGCCAGCGGGTGCTGAAGGCCCAGATCAAGGAGCGCGGCCAGGCCCGGGCCGACTACGAGCGGGCCAGGCAGCAGGGCCGCAGCGCCTCGCTGCTGGAACAGCACCGGCCCAACGTGTTCCAGATGAACGTGGCGAACATCCTGCCCGGCGACGAGATCCGCGTGGAGCTGTCCTATACGGAACTGCTGGTGCCCACCGACGGCACCTACGCCTTCGTCTATCCCACGGTGGTGGGACCGCGCTACGCGGGGAAGGCCGGGACGGAATCGTCCACCGGCGAACCCTGGGTGGCCAATCCCTACACCCATGCGGGGGAGAAGCCCGCCACCACCTTCGATCTGGAGGTGAAGTTGTCGGCGGGCCTGCCCATCCAGCGCATGGCCTGCGACACGCACAAGACCGCCATCGCCTTCGACGGCAAGGCGGAGGCCACGCTGCGCCTGGATCCCAGTGAGTCCCAGGGCGGCAACCGCGACCTCATCGTGAAGTACCAGCTGGCCGGAAACGCCGTGCAATCGGGCCTGCTGCTGGATCAGGGCCAGGGTGAGAACACCTTCCTGCTCATGGCCCAGCCCCCCAAGCGCGTGACGCCGAAGGATCTGCCGCCTCGGGAATTCGTGTTCATCATGGACGTCTCCGGCAGCCAGATGGGCTTCCCCATCGAGGTCTCCAAGGTGCTCATGAAGGAGATGATCCAGGGCCTGCGGCCCCAGGATCTCTTCAACGTGATGGTCTTCGAAGGCAGCTCGGCCCTCTGGTCGCCCTCGGGATCCCAGCACGCCACGCCCGAGAACGCCCAGGCGGCCCTGGCCTTCGTGCGAGCGCAGAATGGCGGCGGCGGCACGGAACTGGGCAGCGCCATGCGGCGGGCCCTGGGCCTGCCCCGGGTGCCCGGCATCTCCCGCACCTTCGTGGTGTCCACGGATGGCTACATCAGCGCCGACGGCCAGATCTTCGACCTCATCCGGAAGAACCTGGGCTCCGCGAATCTCTTCACCTTCGGCATCGGCTCCTCCGTGAACCGCCACCTCATCGAAGGCATGGCCCACGCGGGGCAGGGCGAGGCCTTTGTCATCACCAGGCCCGAACAGGCCGCCGCTGAAGCCGAGCGCTTCCGCGCCTATGTGTCCTCGCCGGTGCTCACGAACCTCAAGCTCACCACGAATGGATTCCAGATCCAGGATCTCGAACCCAGGCAGCTGCCCGACGTGCTGGCGGACCGGCCGGTGATCTGCCTTGGCAAGTGGACCGGCGAGACCCGGGGCACGGTCACTTTGTCCGGCATGAGCGGCAGCGGCCCCTGGAGCCAGACCTTCGAGGTGGGGAAGGTGAAGGACCGCGACCACGGCGCCCTGCGCCAGCTCTGGGCCCGCCAGCGCATCCAGATGCTGTCGGACTACGACCAGTTCGGCCAGGACTCGGACCGCAAGGCCGAAGTCACGCGGCTGGGCCTTGCCTACCACCTGCTCACGGCCTACACCTCCTTCGTGGCCGTGGACACCCAGGTGCGGAACACCGGTGGCTCCACCACCGTCACCCAGCCCCTGCCCATGCCCGAAGGCGTGTCCGATGCGGCCGTGGGCGGCATGAACGGCCAGGTCATGGCCCATGCAGCTTCGCCGATGGTGAAGCGCATGGCCCCGGCCTCCGCGGCCGCCGAAGCGGTGGCCCAGGATGGGTCCCTGCGAGGGGAGAAGGCGAAAGTCCACTCAGGCCTCCGCATCCTGGCCTTCTCCGGCATCACGGGCACCTCGGACCTGCCCTCCCTCCGCCGCGAACTGGACGCGCGGTGGATGGATCCCGCCCTGGTGGCGGCCTTGGCGGCCCTTCCCTCCGGCACGGTGCTGGAGCTGAAGGTGAACCCATCCGGGCAGGTGGTATCGGCGACCTTCAGCCAGGCCTTCCCCGGATCGGCCAGGGCCAAGGCCCTCATCGAAGCCTGGCGCCTGCGGAACTGGACCGGCGGGATGTCGGGATTCCTCGAACTCAGGCTTGGATGAAGGACAGCGCCCTTCTGCTTGCATCCCGCGCCTCCCACCCGGGAGGCGCGCTGGCGTCTGGCTGGGATGGGAGTACCTTCATAGCCATGCTCAGGCATCTGGGAGTGACCTTGATGCTCACCTTCGGGGGCTGTGATCCGGAACCCGCCCGCCTGGCCCCCGGCGCGGAGGAAGCGGCCTTCGCCGCCGCCCGGGCGCGCATGGTGAAGGAGCAGATCGCGGCCCGGGGCATCACGAAGGCCCGCGTGCTCTCGGCCATGGCCCAGGTGCCCCGCCATGAATTCATCCCGAAGGCAGCCCGGGCGCAGGCCTACGAGGACTGGCCCCTGCCCATCGGCCACGGGCAGACCATCTCCCAGCCCTACATCGTGGCCTTCATGACCGCCGCGCTGGATCCGGAACCCGGGGACCGCGTACTGGAGATCGGCACGGGTTCGGGCTACCAGGCCGCGGTGCTCTCGGGCCTGGTGGCGGAGGTCTTCAGCATCGAGATCGTGGCGCCCCTGGCCCGGCGCGCCGAGGCCGACCTCCAGCGGCTGGGCTACGGCAACGTGAGGGTCCGCGCGGGCGATGGCCACCTCGGCTGGCCCGAGGCGGCGCCCTTCGACGCCATCATCGTCACCTGCGCTCCAGAACAGGTGCCCCCGGCCCTGGTGGACCAGCTCAAGGCGGGGGGCCGGATGATCGTGCCCGTGGGCAGCACCTGGGGCGCCCAGGAGCTCTACCTGCTGCGGAAGACGCCCGGGGGCCTGGAAAGGCAGGCGGTGCTGCCGGTGCGGTTCGTGCCGATGGTTACGGCCCCTAAGGGGAAGTGAAGGCCCAGGTATTTCGTCTGGAGACTGAACAGGATCCGGCGATCCTGGTCATCCATCTCGACGGATTCCGTAGGGTGGTAGTGCAGGTGGAAGGCCCGCAGGGCGGCGGCAGGATCCTTCAGTGGATAGCCGAGGGTCTTCATGGCCATCCAGGGATCGAACCCCGTGGGCGGGTCCGCCAGGGTGTCCTCGGGCCAGAGGCCGAATCCACGCTCCGCCAGCAGCTTCCAGGGGAAGTGGCCACTGGGATCCTGTTTGCGGGTCGGATCCACATCGGCATGCCCAAGGATCTGGGTGGGGGAAATGTTGAACCGCCGGGTCAGGTCTTCGAGGAGCATGAGCAGCGCGTCAATCTGGGCCTGGGCGAAGGGTTCGAACCCGTTGTTGTCGAGCTCGATGCCGATGGAGATGGCGTTGATGTCCCGATAGGGCCCCCAGGCGCCACCGCCCGCGTGGTAGGCGCGATGATCGTCCGATACCAGCTGGGCGAGACGGCCATCCCGGCCGATCAGGTAGTGGGAGCTCACCGGCCCACCGCTGTTCTGGGTCTGCAGGATCCTGAGGGCCGCCTCGAAGGACGCCTCGGCCGTATGGTGGATGATCACCATCTGGGGACGGCGGGCATTGTAGTTGGGTGACGGCATCCATTCCGCGAGGCCGTTCCGTGGGGGATGGCAGGCCGTGGCCGCCAGCAGCAGGGCGATGCCCAGGGCCCATCGGCTCAGGACCGGCCGGGGGTGGCGGGGTTCCGGGGCCATGGCTACCGGCCTGGGGCAGGAGCCGGTCCGGCGCTCCGGAAGAGATCCGGGAGGCTGCCGCGGCGGCGGATGACGCGGGCGGCATCGCCGTCCACCATCAGTTCAGCGGGGAGGGGGCGGGCGTTGTACTCGCTGGACATGGAGAATCCGTAGGCGCCGGCATCGAGGATCACCAGCAGATCGCCGGCCTGGGCCCTGGGCAGCAGGCGCCCCTCGGCCAGGATGTCCCCGGTTTCGCAGACGTCGCCGGCGATATCCACCTTGAGCGGATCCTTGGTTCTGCCGAGCACGCGCACGCGGTGGTAGGCCTGGTACATGGCGGGGCGCATGAGGGTATTGAACCCGGCGTCCACGTTCACGAAGGTCTTCAGCGGGGTCTCCTTGACCGTATTCACGCGAACCACGAGGAAGCCTGCGCCGCCCACGAAGAAACGCCCCGGCTCCAGCCAGAGGGCCGGCTCATAGCCTGCCGCCGCGACCCCTTCCTTCCAGACCGGTTCAAGGGCCCTGGCGAGATCCTCGGGCGACATGACGATCTGTCCATCCTGGTAGGGGATGCCCAGCCCGCCGCCCAGATCCAGGAAGTCCAGCCGGAGCCCAAGCTTTTCCTTGAGATCTTTGACGAGCCCCATCATCTTGCGGGCCGTCAGCAGGTAGCCCTCGGTCTCGGTGATCTGGGATCCGATGTGGCAGTGGGCGCCCTCGACGCGGACCTCGGGCATGGCCAGGGCTCTTTCGTAGGCCCTGAACGCGATTCCCCCCTGGAGATGGAGGCCGAACTTCGATTCGGCGATGCCGGTATTGATCTGGTGGATGGTGTGGGGATCCACGCCGGGATTGATGCGGAAGGAAATGTGCGCCAGCTTCTTCTGCCGGCGGGCCTCGGCCTGGATCTGATCCAGTTCGTCGAGGGAATCCACGTTCAGCATGGTGCCCAGTTCGATGGATCGCCGGATCTCTTCCGGGCCCTTGGAGGACGAAGTGAACATGATCTCGGGGCCTGTGTACCCCACCCTCAGCGCCGTTTCGATCTCCCCTCGGGACACGACCTCGGCTCCCAGCCCTTCGGCTTTGAGCAGTCCAATGACGGCGGGGTTGGTGTTGGCCTTCAGGGCGTACAGGATCCGCAGCTTGGGGAAGCGCGGCGCGAAGGCGGACCGGAGGGCGGCCACCTGGCCTCGGATGTGGGCCTGATCATAGACGTAGAGTGGCGTCCCATGGGCGTCGGCCAGGCGCTGGAAGGCCGCGGCCACGCCAGGCTCCCCCGCGCGATCCGCGCGGGCGGCCATCAGCGCTTCGTGGAGCGTGGGTTTGGCGGCCTGGGCCTGGAGGATCGGGGCCAGCAGAAGCAGGGCGAAACTGAGGCGGCGGATGGGCACAGGGAGCTCCGGTCGGGATGGGGAATGCATCCAGGATAGGGTGGGACGGGGGGGCTGTCCCGCAACGGTTCAGCGGCCCAGTGGACGGATCTCGGCGGGCAGCTTCCAGGCCCCTCGGGCCGCGTCGAGCAGGGGCTCGGGAACCTGGACGAGCACGGGATTCTGGGCGGGATCCATCCATCGCAGAAGGGTGAGCAGATCCTCGGTGGCCAGGGCGGTGCAGCCCGCGGTGCCCCTTCCGGGCGGCGGGGCCACGTGGAGGAAGATGCAGCTTCCCGCGGCCTTGCGGGGGCGCAGATCGTTGTAGTGGATCACGACGAGGTAGCGGTAGTGGTCCGTGTCGAGGCGCAGATGCTCGGCGGAACGCCAGGTCACGGGCGCCTTCGGGGAATCCAGCCTGAGGATGCGCCCGTAATCGGCGTGGCCGGGATCATCCACGCAGCGATCAAGCTCCGTGGACATGCGGTAGGGGAACCGCACGCCTTCCGGAGCGGCGGGCGCGTAGCCCCACATATCCCCGAAGGTCAGGATGCCCGCGGGAGAACGGCCGTCCCCCTCGCGTTTCATGGGGCCGGGCGCCGGCGGGAAGGGGGCCCCATCATCATTCCGCCAGGCCATGCCGGCCTGTCCGACCCATACGGAAAGGGGGGTGCCCACGGGCACGAGGGTTCCCGCGCGCCGTTCGAACCGCTGCAGGTGTCCCTGCGATCCGTTCCAGCCGGGCGTGGTGACCAGCAGGATCTGTCCGGATCGGGCCAGATCGGCGGATCTGTCGCGGATGGATTCGAAGGGCAGGTTCATGATCGCGTAATCGGGGCTGGAGGCATGGTCGAAGTGCCACCACTCCTCCTTCAGCACCTTGAAGCCTTCGGCTTCCATGGCGGACCGGAGCAGATCCCGGTGCCGCCGCGCCTCCGCGTCACCGCCCGTGTAGCCGGCGTGGGATCGAGTGGACATCTCGTCGTACTCGCTGGGCATGGTGGCCGGAGCCCCATTCGCGAGGTGGATCAGATCCAGATCCACGGCACAGCCCCGGTTGTGCACGGAGCCCTTGGCGGGATCCGCGACATAGTCCCGGTTCACGGGGGCCGTGGCCTCCCAGAAGACCTTGGTGACCCACCAGGGCCGGTAGGCATCGAGGATGCGCAGCGCATAGCCCGACCGCTGGAGGGCGCGGTTCACCCGCGCCAGAGCTTCGGCCACGGGACGCTGAAGGAAGGCCTTGGCCTCCCCATAGACCGGGGTGTGAAGGAAGTTGTCCCTGGTCGCATAGCGGAGGTCGAGCCGGATCGTCGGATCGAGCGTGGGGACTTCCACCAGGTCCGGCGCGCGGCGGGTCCTGGGGAAAACGGGCGGGACGGCCACCTGAGCCTCGGCGATCAACTGCTCCAGGGGGCGATCCGGACTACTCTGCGCGGGGGCGCTAGGGGCCTGGGAGGCCAAGGCCGTCGCAACCAACAGGAAGATGAGCTTGAGGACAGGGTTCGGCATGGAGATCAGTCCCATCAGGTGGGGTCGCGGAGAACCCGCCGGTTCAGGGCGCAGGTCACTTCGTAGGGAATCGTGGAAAGCAGCCGGGCGGTAGCCTGGACGGAATGAGGATCCTCTGGATTCCGGCTCAGCAGGGTCATGCGGTCGCCGGGGCGGATGCTGATGGCCTCCGGAAGAACCACCGTCAGCATGTCCATGGAGACCTGGCCCACCACGGGGTAGGTGCGGCCCTTGAAGCCCGCCTGGGCGCGATTGGAAAGGGCGCGGGGGTAGCCATCGGCGTATCCACAGTTCAGCGTCACGAGCTTCACCGGGTGGGGCGCGACATAGGTGCTTCCGTACCCCACGGTGCTGCCGGCGGGGATGCGCACGGCCCGCATGACCTCGGCCGTGAGTTCGAGGATCGGTTTCAGGCCGGCCTCCCGGGCCTCTTCGACTTCTGACAGGCCGTAGAGGGCGATGCCACAACGGGCGTGGGTATCGCCTTCCACGAAGCCGCGGAGGCAGCCGGCGCTGTTGGCGTGGTGCGCCATGGGAACCGCGATGCCCGCATCCCGGAGCTGGGCGAGGGCGCCCTGGAACCTCTTCCGCTGGAGGTGGGCGCACCGGGCATCGGGCGCTTCCGAGGCCGAGAAGTGGCCCATGACGCCGCGGATCCGGGGCTGGAGGGCGCGGATCCCATCGAGGCAGGCCCCCAAATCGTCGAGCAGAATGCCCGACCTGCCCATGCCCGTATCCAGCTTGAGGTGCAGGCCGACGGGATGTTCCGGCACCAGCGGGGCCAATTCGAGGAGGTGATCCGCGGAGACCACCGTGAGGTCGAGGTGGTTCGCCGAAGCCACGGGGAGCGACTCGGGACGGATGCTTCCGAGCACGAGGATGGGGGAAAGGATGCCCCCGCGCCGGAGGTCGAGGGCCTCCGGCAGGGTGGCCACGCAGAAACCCTCGATGCCCGCCGACTCCAGGGCCCGCGCGACAGGAACCGCGCCGTGGCCGTAGGCATCCGCCTTCACGACCGCGAGCAGGCCCAGCTCGCGGGAAACGCGCCTCAGGCCGGCGAGATTCCGGGCCAGCTGCCCGAGATCCACATGGGCCGTCAGGGTGCGCCCTTCCTGGAGGGAACAGGCTGTCGCGGCCTCAGTGGCGTTGTCGGGGGACATGACGCAAGGGTAGCGGAATCTTTCTGGGGGCGATTCGGCAATTCGGATCTGCGAAGATGAAATGGATCTCCACCCGGATCCATGCGTGAGGTTTCCCCATGAGCGCTGCTCGCGTCCGTGGCCTGCTGGCCAGCCTGCTGATGGCACTCTCCTGTTCGCCGGGATGGGCCAAGGATCCGGTGGCTCACGTGGTCATCAAGCCCGTCATCAACTTCCATTCGGGTCCCCGGGAGGACAGCGACGTGGTTTCCCAGGCCGTGCTTGGCGCCAGGCTGGTGGAAGTGGATCGCAAGGATGGCTGGGTCCGGGTGAAGGGGGATGACGGCTATCCCGGCTGGGCCCGGATTTCCACCCTCCGGACACTGAACCATCCAGAGATCTATCCGGCCTCCCTGGAACCCGGCAAGGTGGTGGAAGCGGACGCCCTCGGCGCGAACCTCTACTTCGAACCCGATGTGACCAGGCGCGCCCCGGTGATGACCATTCCCCATGGCGTGCGCCTCGAACGGGTCAACGGCGGGAAGGATACCCCGCGCTGGATCGAAGTGAGGCTTCCCGACCGGCGCGTGGCGTGGATCCAGAGTGGCGATGTGCGCACGGACCTCAAGCCGCTCGGCATCGAGGCCTCGCTCGGCCTGGCCAGGCGGTTCCTGGGGATCACCTACACCTGGGGCGGCAACTCCACCTTCGGATTCGATTGCTCCGGGTTCACCCAGACGATCCTCCGGAGCCGGGGGGCGGTCATGCCCAGAGATGCCAATATCCAGGCGGCCTGGCCTGGACTGGCCACCGTGGGGGATGGCGCGGATCTCCAACCCGGCGATCTGCTGTTCTTCGGCAAGGACACGGATCACATCACCCACACGGGGATGTATCTCGGCAAGGGCTCCTTCATCCACGACACACCCAGGGACCGCCCTGGCGTCCAGGTTTCAGATCTGGGAGATCCCTACTGGTCCAAGCTCCTGGTGGCGATGCGGAGGCTGAAATGAAGCGACGGGAGCTCTTCCAGGCACTGGCCGCGGCCACGGCAGGGGCCACGCTCCTCGGCCGGGACGCATTCGACCAGCCGGACCCCGGGGCTGGAAGACGAGGGGCAGGCACCACCTTCTCGACCCAGGTCCGGCGGCTGGAACTGCGGCATACCTGGACCACCACCATGTCCTCCAGTGCCTACCGGGACACGCTGCACGCGCAGTACCGCCGGGACGGGATCACGGGATACGGCGAGGGCGCGGGCATCGTCCGCTATCAGCAGAGCGCCCTGGGCGGGCAGAAGGCCCTGGAGGCGGTGCAGTCGCTGATCACCTCCGCCGATCCCTGGTGCTTCGAGAAGCTGCTGGCCGGACTGGACCGCCGTCTTCCGGGCCAGCGGGCCGCCCTGGCGGCCGTGGACCTGGCCCTCATGGACTGGATGGGCAAGCGGCTCGGTGTGCCCATCTACCGCCATTTCGGCCTGGATCCCGCGGATACCCCCATCACCACCATGTCCATCGGCATGGATACGCCGGAAGTGACGCGCCAGAAGGTGCGGGAGGCCGAGGCCTTCCCTTTCCTCAAGATCAAAGTCGGTCTGGCTTCGGACGAGGCCACCCTTGATGCGGTGCGCAGCGTCACGAAGAAACCGCTGCGGGTGGACGCCAATGAAGGCTGGACCAGCAAGGAAGAGGCCGTCCGGAAGATCAACTGGCTGGAATCGCAGGGAGTGCAGCTCATCGAGCAACCCCTGCCGGCCCACCTGATCGAGGAAGCGCGTTGGGTCCGCAGCCGCGTTCACATCCCCATCTTTGCCGACGAGGCCTGCCATTCCGCCGATGAGATTCCGAAGCTGCGCGAAGCCTTCGACGGCATCGTCATCAAGCTGGACAAGGCGGGCGGCCTGATTGAAGCGTACCGCCAGATCACCGTGGCCAAGGCCCTGGGCATGAAGACCATGATCGGATGCATGGTGTCCAGCTCCTGCACCATCACGGCCGCCGCGCACCTGTCGCCCCTGGTGGATTACGCCGATCTGGACGGCCACCTGCTGATCGCCAACGATCCCTTCATGGGCGTGACCGTCGAGAAGGGCAAGCTCATGCTTTCGGACGCCCCAGGCCTTGGGATCCGCCCTGCGCCTGGCGCGAAGGGCTGATCCCGGGAACCTCCACAACGGCAGGGGAGTGCGCATGATCCTGAAAACGATCCTGAATGGCCTGAAAACCATGGGCATCTGCCTGGCCATGGGCCTTGCGCTTCCGGCCCAGCCACTGGAACGGTACCTGGACCCGCCGCGACCGGCCCCGGACGGAATCCGCCTCGTCGTCTTCAACCCCACGGTCTACAACATCCGGTGCCTGGCGACGTTGCGGAGCAAGGGGATCCTTGATGTCCCCGGACTGACGGTCGTCGGCGTCTACCATGTCAAGCAGACGGAGAACTTCGAGGCTTCCCGAAAATTCATCGGCGACAACAGCCTCGGCTGGTTCAAGCTGCACGCCGTCTCCGCCGAGATCAGCGAGCCCGTCCTTTTCAAGAAGAACGCCTGCACGCCCGAATTCGAGGCCATCGTCGGAAAGGCTGACGGCGTCATTTTCTTCGGTGGCTCGGATATTCCACCGTCCATCTTCGGCCAGAAGACGGATCTCCTTTCGGAGGTCGAGGATCCTTTCCGGAACTACCTCGAGCTCTCCGCGATCTTCCATCTGCTGGGGGGATCCCAGGACGCTGCCAGCCAGGCGCTCCTCGCGTCACGCCCGGGGTTTCCAGTGCTGGGGATCTGCCTCGGCTTCCAGAGCCTGAACGTGGGAACCGGTGGCACGCTCATCCAGGACATCTGGACCGGGATCTACCGGAAATTCAATGTGGAGGACGTGATCGCCCTGGGCCCCGAACAGTGGCACAACAATCCGTACCGGCGCCTGTTCCCCCTGGACAAGCTCATGGGCTACAACTTCCATTCCCTCCAGCTGAAGGGCCGAGGCAAGTTCACGAAAGACATGGGCTTCAAGGCCGCGGATCATCCGCGGGTGCTCAGTTCCCATCACCAGGCCCTCGGAAGGCTGGGCAGCGGATGGGCCATCAGCGCCACCTCCCGGGACGGGAAGGTGGTGGAGGCCATCGAGCACACGCGCTTCCCCCATGTCCTCGGCGTCCAGTTCCATCCCGAGCACCAGCTCCTATGGGATGTCGAACCTCGCTTCCGGCAGAAGCCGGAAGACCTACCCACCAGCTACCACGCCATCCTCGCGGGAACGCCGCCCAGCCTGGAATTCAACAAGGCGATCTGGAAGTGGTTCGGCGAAAAGCTCCAAGCCTCACCTGGGCGGTGAGACGGCCACCGTGGCACTGCCGGTCTTGTACCAGCGCGGCTGGGTGTGGGGCCGAGGCGCCTCCTCCGTGATCGGGGCGCCGTAGCGGGAGGCGAGCTGCCTCGGGTACACCATGCTCCTGACGGTGGCCGGGGTCGCCAGGATGGCGAAGGTCGCGGATGCTTTCCGTGACAGGGATAGGTCCAGCAGTCGCCTGGCCTCGTCCGTGGAGGCATCAATGATGGATACGACCGGTCTGCTTTGGCCCGGATAGGCCTGGTCAACGGCGTGGCGGATGCGCTCGTACTGGGTCGAGGCCGTGTTGCAGGCGATGAAGACCATATCCGCCCCCTGCGCGAAGGCCTTCAGGACGCCGGCACTGCCCCGGCAAGGGCCCTGCGCCGGAATTTCAAAAGGGATCCCCCGCCTGATACTCGCGCTTGTTCCATCCATCGCATATGCCCCTCCCTGATTCAGCCTCTCCGCTGGAAACCTCGATGCAACGGCAGCGCTAGGGCGCCTTGGCCGGCGGCGTGGTCATGACGTCCAGGAGCGCCGCCGTCTCCGCATCGGGAATGCCGTCGTAGCGCGAGGGGCGGTACTTCATCTGGAAGGCGGCGAGGATCTGCTGCGTCGCAGCGTCGAGTTCGCCGGTCTCCTGGATGGCGAAGCCGTGCTGGGCGAGCCTGGACTGGAACCAGGCGGCATCGGGAAGGGCAGTCTCGTAGCGGCCGTGCCGCTCGGCCACGGCCGCCGCGTCGGGCCAGGGGATGAGCCCCTCCTCGGCGAGGCGCTTCCATGGGAACGTCGGGCCGGGATCCACCTTGCGCATCGGCGCGATGTCGCTGTGGCCGAGGATCCGCTCGGGAAGGATCCCGTGGCGCGCGACGATCCCCTTCACGAGGTGAATCACGGCGTCCATCTGCTCCTTCGGGTAGGCGTGGTACTCGATCCCGTCCGGGCCCTCCGTATCGCCGGGGTTCTGGATCTCGATGCCGATGGAGGCGGCATTGAGCTGCGTCTGCCCCTTCCACGAGCTCTGCCCGGCGTGGTAGGCGCGCTGGTTCTCGTCCACGAGCTGGTACACCTGCACCGGGTTGTCGCGCACGAGGTAGTGGCTGCTCACGGGGCCCTCGGTGAGGATGTTGAGCGAGGTCTCCCAGGTGCCCCCGGTGAAATGCAGGATGAGGAACTGGGCGCGGCTGTCCTGGCTCTTGGCCCGGTAGGAATGGTTGATGGATGGGCGGTGGACGCAGCCGGTGGCGGCAAGGAGCAGCAGCAGGCCCCAAAGGTTTCGTCTCATGGTTCACGCTCCTGAAGGGCGGGGTGAGGCGTGCCGGTCGCGGCGCGAAGGGCGAGGCGCGCGGCAGCGTGGTCGCCGTGGCAGGGACGCGACGCGAAGGGCGTGCCGGAGGGCAGCGCCTCGCGCATCGTTTCCGGAATGAGCGGATGCAAGGTGGCAGCGCGGCCACTGAGCGCCACGGGGCGCGGGCCGTGGCGGCCGATCATGGCGCGGGCGAGGCGGGCCAATTCGCTCCCCGCCGCGCCGAGGATGGCTCTGGCGGCCGGATCGCGATCGGCGGCCCGGGCCACCGCGAGGGCGAGCCGGCCGATGTCGCCGCGGCTGCCGCCGTACACGTACTGCCTCGTGTGGGCCCAGTCCGCGCCACCGACGAGATCGAAGATTTCCTGGGCCATCGGCGAATCGCGCCAGCACCCCGGCCGCTCGTCCTCGGCGCGCCAGACCTGGCGAAGCGCCTCGCGGGCGATCCAGTAGCCGCCTCCACCATCGTCAATGAGGCCGCCGCGTCCGCCGGCCCGGTGCAGCGTTCCATCTCCGTCCATGAAGGCCGCGACCGAGCCGGTGCCCGCGTAGACCAGGTAGCCCTGGCCCGGAGCGAAGAGATCGAGGTAGGCCATTTCGATATCGCTTCCCAGCGTGACCATCTGGGCAGGAAGCCCCAGCGGATCGGCGATGAGCTGGATGAGATCCCCGCTCGCCTTCCCGAAGCCCGTCAGGCCGGCATGGACGCGCACCGGGCGGCCGGCGGACCGGACGGCGCGGGCGAGGTCCTCCAGGATGGCGGCGACCTGGGCCGTGCCGGGCCCGTCGAGATCGAGCGCGCTGAACCCTCGCACGTGACCTTCGGCCACGATTTCCCCCGGAGGTTTCGCGAGCGCCCAGCGGGTTTCCGTGCCCCCGGCATCAATGCCCAGGGCGAGGAGGCCCTCCGGTCCTGGAACATCCTGCTGCATACCGCCCCCGAACATTCAGTTTCGCTCATCCCTGGCGGCCACGCGCGGGCTTTCGAGCCCCGTGCGACCCACCGACGAGGCGAAGGCGAGATCGAGAGGCTTCCCTCCGGACTGGGCGGGAAGGGTGCCCGTCCCCCCCGGCAGGGTGAAGAAACGCCACACAGGGCCATAGCGGCCCCATAGGGCCAGAAGGCAGGATCCGTCGCCGGTGGTCAGCTCCACCCTCACGGCCGTGGGATCGGCGGCCACCTTCAGAAGGCGCACCGAGGGCGCGGGTGGCGCCGTGCCGCCAAGCCATGTGGTGGCGGGCACGAGGGCTGGGCCGTCATAGATATCGGCGAGACGGGCAGTGATGCCGCCGTGGTTCTGCTTCAGCGCGATCATGCTGAAGTGGGCGTGACCCGTACTCCCGCCGTGGGTGCGCGTGAGCTGGATCTGTCCCGTGATCTCTTCGGCCGGCCAGGGATCGGAGGAGCCGGTGCGGCTCGTGAACAACCCGGGCCATACATGCCGGCCTTCAGGATTCTGAGTGAGCCAGTAGTCGAGCAGGGTGCTGAAGGACTGGCCTGCGGAATCCCTTTTCCAGTAGAGCTGGGGCGCCAGGTAATCCATCCAGCCCTGTTCAAGCCACAGCTCGACATCGGCATAGAGTCCATCGTACTGGCTGAACCCCGTGATGCCCGGCGGACGCCGGTCCGGCCGTCCGATGCCGAAGGGACTCACGCCCACGCGCACGTGGGGTTTCTCGCGGTGGACCTCCCGGTAGACCCGTTCGACGAACCGGTCCACCTGGCGTCGCCGCCAGTCCGCGCGGGAGAGGGTGCCGCCCCCGGCCAGGAAGATCCGCCAGGAGGGTTCGTCCGGGAAATCCACTTGCTGACCGGCGGCATCCAGGATGGGATACGGATAGAAATAGTCGTCGAAGTGCACGCCGTCCACATCGTAGCGGCGCACGACGTCCAGGATGACGGCGAGCACGTGCTCGACGGCTCCAGGAGCCCCGGGGTCCAGCCAGAGCTGGTCGCCATAGGCCCTCACCAGATCCGGCCGGGTGTTCGCCACATGACCGGGCGCCAGGGGAGCTGGCGAGGAGGTCTGCCGCGCCCGGTAGGGGTTGAACCATGCGTGCAGTTCGAGGCCCGCGCGATGGGCCTCCTCGATCCAGAAGGCGAGCGGGTCATAGAGAGGTTCGGGGGGCTGGCCCTGGGTGCCCGTGAGGTATTCGGACCAGGGTTCCAGCCGCGAGGGGTACAGGGCGTCGGCCGCGGGCCGGACCTGCAGAATCAGGGCATTGAGCCCCAGGGCGCGCGCCTGGGAGATGATGTTTCGGGCCTCGGTTTTCTGGATGTCGGCAGAAAGCCCACGGGCGCTGGGCCAGTCTATGTTGGCCACCGTCGCGACCCAGGCGGCCCGGAACTCTCGGGGCGCGGCGGGCGGCAGGGCCGAGGACGCCGGGTTCCCTCCGGCCTGGAAGAGAGTCGACGACGGAGGCTTCACGCAGCCCAGGAGGCCGGCCAAGGCCAGCCCGGCGAGGAAGGCGAGGTCACGGAGGTCCTTCAGACTGTGACGAACCACTTCTTCCTCCCCATCACCCAGGCCACGGCAAACCTCGCCAGGTTGAAAAGCGTCGCAAAGGTGAGTCGCTGGGAGCCCATCATGCCTGTTCCCTCTGGCCGAAGGCGGGGTGGATGCGCAGGAACGCCGTGAGGAGGATGGATGGCAGCGTCGCGCAGCACACCCAGATGAAGAAATTCAGGTACCCCAGCTTCTCCTGGATCCAGCCGCTCGCCATGCCCGGAAGCATCATTCCCATCGCCATGAATCCGGTGGCGATCGCATAGTGGGCCGTCTTGTGGGGTCCATCCGAGATCATGACCATGAACATGATGTACGCGGTGAACCCGAAGCCGTAGCCGAACTGCTCGATGGCGATGGCGGTGGCGACGGTCGCAAGGTCGCCTGGGCGGAAGGCGGCGAGATACACGAACGCCAGGTTCGGGACGTGTACGGCCACGGTCATGGGCCACAGCCAGCGTTTGAGGCCCATGCGCGAGATGGTGTAGCCGCCCAGGAGTCCGCCGGCCGTGAGAAAGATCGTCCCGACGGTGCCGTAGGCGAGCCCCACCTGGGCGGTGGTCATTCCGAGTCCGCCCTTCGCGGCCGGATCCAGCAGGAACGGCGTCACCATCTTGATCGCCTGGGCCTCGCCCAGACGGAAGGTGAGCAGGAAACCCAGGACGAGGGCGATGTCCCGGCGCCCGAAGAAGCTCTTGAAGGTGGCCAGGAACCCTGCGGAGAGGCCGGCCCCTGCTTCGGTGGGTCCATCCGCCTCTGGACGCGGCAGGACGACGCGATGCCACGAAAAGAGGCCGAAGAAGAACAATGCGAGCGCGCCGAAAACGGCCATCCATGCGTGCCGCGGATCCCCGGTCCGTTCGGTCAACGTCCCGGCCACCAGGACGAGCCCGCCCTGGCCAGCGATCATGGCCGCGCGGTAGAAGACGCTCCGCAGGCCGACGAAGGCAGCCTGCTGTCGCTCGGTGAGCGCCAGCAAGTAGAAACCGTCCGCGGCGATGTCGTGCGTGGCCGACGCGAAGGCCAGGATCCAGAACATGGCAAGGGTGAGCCTGAAGAAGGCAGGGGCCGGCACCGTGAGCGCCAGCAGGGCGAAGGCCGCGCCCACCGCGCCCTGGGCGAGGGTGATCCAGATCCGCTTGGTGGCCAGGAGGTCCACGACGGGTGACCAGAGGGGCTTGATCACCCACGGCAGGTACAGCCAGCTCGTGTAGAGCGCGATGTCCGTGTTGGGCACACCGAGGTTCTTGTAGAACACCACCGACAGGACCATCACCGTGACGTAGGGCAGGCCCTGCCCGAAGTACAGGGAGGGTACCCATGCCCAGGGGGACGAGGACCAGCTCGTGGCGCGCGTTCGGGGTTCTCCGTCCACGGTCAATCCCTGAGCGCGGCGCGCACGCTGCCCCGTGCCGCCGAGAGCCGCTCCCGCGCCTGGCCGGGTCCGATGGCCTTCAGGAGGGAGACGATCGCCGGCTTGATCTGGGAATCGCAGGCCTCGAAGGCTTCCCGGGCCCGGGCTTCGTCCGTGCCCGCGGCCAGGGCGATGAGCCGGATCGCGCGCAGGACCAGCTTCGAATTGGTGGGCCGCAGATCCACCATGAGGTTTCCGAACACTTTGTTGAGCCTCACCATCACGGCCGAAGAGAAGGTGTTCAGCGCGATTTTCTGGGAAGTGCCGGCCTTGAGGCGCGTGCTTCCGGAAATGACCTCCGGACCGGTGTCGAGGATGATTCCCACCTCGGCGCCTTCCGCGAGAGGGGCGCCTGGATTGTTGGCGATGCCGATGGTGAGGGCCCCCGCGGCCCGCGCGGCCGCGAGCGCGCCCAGCGTGTAGGGCGTGGCACCGGAGGCTGCGAGCAGCAGTACCACGTCGTGGGGGCCGGGCCGGAGCCCGGCGAGATCCTGGGCGCCCCTTGCATGGTCATCCTCCGCGCCTTCGACGGCTTCATGGATCGCGGCAGGACCTCCGGCGAGGAGCGCCACCGAGCGATCCCGGGGCCAGGAGAAGGTCGGATGAAGTTCGACGCTGTCGAGCAGGCCGAGCCGCCCCGAGGTCCCGGCGCCCACGTAGATGATCCGGCCTCCGTTTTCGAGGCGGGGAACGGCGGCCTCGACCGCCAGGGCGATCTGCGCCGATGCCGTTCGCACCGCGCCGGCCGCGCAGGCCTGGTCGTCAATGAATGCGTCCACAAGCTCGCGGGTCCCGTACTCATCGAGATGCCCGTGTCCGGGGTGGGGTTGTTCCGTGCGGGGCGGGATCATGGCATTCACCGGGTCCTGGTCACTTTGGAGAGGTGGGGCGGATGGTCCGGGTCATGGCCTCTGGCCCGGGAAAGGGCCTCGACCATGGGGTAGAAGCTCTGGATCGCGGTCACGGTATCCAGTTCCGGATGGGGGGCTGGGATCAACGGGAGATTCGCGCCCGGAATGTCCGGGGGAGCGGCGAGCAGCACCCGCGCGCCCCGCGCCTGGAGATCCTGGGCCACGGAGATCAGGCCGGCCTGGGCCGGGCCGCGCGGGGCGAAGACGATGAGCGGGAAACCCTCATCCACGATCGCCATGGGGCCATGCCGGACTTCCGCTCCCGAAAAGGCCTCCGCCTGGATCCCGCAGGTCTCCTTCAGCTTGAGCGCCGCCTCCATGGCGATCGCGAGCCCAGTGCCCCTTCCCAGGATGAACAGCCGCTCCACTCCGGCCAGAGCCTGGACGCCGGCGGACCAGTCGGCGCGGGCCGCGGATTCCAGGGCGCCAGGCAGCAGGGCGAGGCCCGCCTCGAAGGCCGGGTCCTGCTCCCAGGCGGAAACGATCCTGGCCCCCGCGGCGAGTTGCCCGATGAACGACTTGGTGGCGGCGACGCTGCGCTCCTCGCCAGAGCGGAGCGGGAAGATCCGCGAGGCCTCGCGGGCCAGGGGCGATTCGGCATCGTTCACGAGGGCCACGGTGGTGGCGCCGTTTGCCGTGAAATAGCGCATGGGATCCACGAGGTCCGGGCTCTGCCCGGACTGGGAGAAGGCCATCACGAGCAGGCCCGGCTGGGCCAGGTTCGCGTGGTAGAGCGTCACGAGGGACATGGGCAGCGAGGTCACGAGCCGGCCCAGGCGCGCCATGATGAGATAGGCCGTGTGCTGGGCCGCATGGTCCGAGCTGCCGCGCGCCAGCGTGAGGATCCCCGTGGGGGGATCCGCCCGCAGGAAGGCGCCGAGCTCGTCGTAGCTGCGGTCGCCGGGGTCCAGCAACCGGGCGACGGCGGCCGACGCCTCCCGGGCTTCATCAAGCATGCGGGTCAAGCCATTCTCCTTCCAGGATGACTCCGAGAAGCGCGAGGTCGCGATCCAGGACCACGGCATCGGCCCAGGCGCCCGGGATCAGGCGGCCCCGTTCCTGCAGGCCCAGGTGATCCGCGGCGTTCGCAGAGAGGCACCGGGAGGCCTCGGCCAGCCCCAGGCCCAGCACATCCACGAGGTTGCGCAGCGCCTGGTCCATCGTCAGCGCGGAACCCGCCAAGGTCCCATCGGGCAGGCGCACGCCCCCGAGGCATTTCGTGACCGTGTGGCGTCCCAGCCGGTAGTCGCCATCGGGCATGCCCGCGGCGGAGGTCGAATCCGTCACGCAGTACAGCCGCGGAATCGCGCGCAGCGCCGCGAGAATCGCGCCGGGGTGCACGTGCAGCAGATCCGGGATGATCTCGGCATACTCCGCCTTGGCCAGCGCCGCTCCCACGATCCCGGGGGCGCGGTGGTGCAGCCCGGACATGGCGTTGAAGAGGTGCGTGAAGCCACTGGCGCCGAGGCTGAGCGCCTCCACCGCATCCTCGTAGGATCCCTGGGTGTGGCCCAGCTGCACGCGGATGCCTGCCTCCAGCAACTCGCGGATGGCCAACCGGTTGGCGGGGATCTCCGGCGCCAGCGTGAGGAGCCGGATGGGGGCGATGGCGTGCAGGAGGCGAAGCTCATCGAGGGCCATGGGACGGGTGTGATCCGGTTGCGCCCCCAGGCGTTCGCGGCTGATGTAGGGCCCTTCCAGATGGACGCCCAGGATCCTCGCGCCTCCCGTGGGGCGGTGGCGGATGAAAGGGGACAAGCCCCTGAAGGCGGCTTCCAGATCCTCGGCCGGAGCCGTCATGGTCGTCGCGGCGAGGGAGGTGGTGCCGTGGAGGGCGTGGAACCGCGCCACATGGGCGGCCGCATCCCCCCCATCCATGATGTCGTGGCCTGCGCCGCCATGCACGTGCAGGTCCATGAAGCCCGGCAGGATGATCCGGGCATCCGCCTTCCGCACATCGCCTTCCGCCACCGGGGATCCGGTCACCTGGGCGATCCGGCCATCCCCGGCGATATCCATGGTCCCCGAAAGGAATCCTCCCGGGGTGAGCACCTGGCCCTCGATGCGCCTCATTCCCGGCTCAGGGGCCGCGATGAACCTTTCCCGTGCCGCGCGGGCGCTGGCAGGGGGCCCGGAAGCCATGGGCCGGGGAGGACGGCCCCGGCGATCACGGATCTGAACGGGGCAGGGTCAAGGGGCATAAAAAAATACTACAGGCGTTCCAAACCATAGGCGAGCGGCGTTTGAGGCCTTCCAATCACGCTCCTGCCGCGGCCTCCAGGAGGTGCCTGCGTTGAGGCTCGGGTTCGATCCTTGTACGCTGCGGAAAGCAATCAGCCTGTACATGCGCCGCTCCAGAGCCCTTGATCCCGGCCCGGCGCGCCGTGCCCCCCCAACACCCGACTGCCACAAGGATGTCCCCCGTGGGTTTCGCGCCACTGGATTATGTGATCGTCAGCGTGTACCTCATCGGCGTGACGGTCGCCGGCATCCTGATCTCCGGCCGCCAGCGATCCTCGCGCGACTACTTCCTTGGCGGGAAGGAGATGTCCTGGTGGTCGGTCGGATTTTCCATCGTCGCCAGCGAAACGAGCACGCTGACGTTCATCAGCATTCCCGGCCTGGCCTTCAAGGGGAATCTGTTCTTCATGCAGCTGGTGGCCGGGTATTTCATCGGCCGCCTGATCGTGAGCCTGGTGTTCATCCCGGCGTACTACCGCGGTGATCTGGAGACGGCCTACGACTTCATCGGCAAGCGGTTCGGCCTGCCGCTCCGCAAGTACACGTCCACGGTGTTCATCATCACGCGTGTGCTGGCCTCTGGCGTGCGGCTGTTCGCCACGGCGATCCCCGTGCATCTCATCACGGGCTTCGGCTACCCCGCCTGCATCCTGCTCATCGGCGGGTTCACGCTGGTGTACACCTATCTGGGCGGGTTGAAGGCGGTGGTCGCGATGGACGTGGTCCAGCTGTTCATCTACCTGGGCGGCGCCGTGGCCGCGATGGCCCTCATCCTGCACCGATTGCCGAACGGCTGGTCGGACGTGGTGGCCTTCGCCACGTCGAATGGCCAGGACAAGTTCGCCTTCATCAATGGCCACACGGGGACCAGCCTCGCGTCCTTCCTGATGGCGCCCTACACGCTGCTGGGCGGACTGCTCGGGGGAACCTTCCTGACCATGGCCTCCCACGGCACCGACCAGATGCTCGTCCAGCGGCTGCTGGCCTGCCGGACCCGCTGGGATAGCCAGCGCGCCCTGATGCTTGACGCGACCTTCATCCTGCTTCAGTTCGGCTTCTTCCTGGTGCTGGGGCTGTGCCTCTATGCCTTCTATGGCGGTGCGTCCTTCCAGGAGCTGGGGCTCTCGACCTCGGACGAGGTCTTCCCGAAATTCATCGTGGAAAACCTCCCCACCGGGCTTGCGGGGCTGGTGGTGGCCGGTGTGCTCGCCTCGGCCATGGGCACCCTTTCCTCCTCGATCAGCTCGCTGGCCTCCTCGACCTACCTCGACCTTTTCAAGTTCACGGCGCGCGGGCGCTCGCTGGATGAACGGGGCGAGATCCGCTGGTCGCGCATCTTCACGCTCATCTGGGGCGTCCTCCTCATCGGCGGCGCCATGCTCTTCACGGACACGAAGCACCCGGTGGTCGAACTCGGACTGAAGATCGCCTCCCTCACCTATGGCGGGCTGCTTGGAACCTTTTTTCTCGGGTTGTTTTTCAAGAGGACGATCCAGGTGGATGCGACCATCGGCTTCGCGTGCGGATTGCTCGCCATGCTCGCGATCCTGACCTTCACGAAGGTGGACTTCACCTGGCACACGCTCATCGGCAGCGGGGTGACGGTCCTCGTGGGGAATGCGAGCTGCTTCCTGCGCGAGCGGATGGGTCCCCCGTAAAACCCACCTCCGGGGCGCCTGAAAGTCGTTCAGGGTCAACAGTATGGCGAGGGAGAAAAAAATGACATGCGTGATTGAATTTTTTCCAGGCCTCGTCAACCACTTGCTAGAAACCGTTGTAGACTTCTGACCAGCCTTCAAAAACAGCCAATCCACGCGGGAACTTTTGTTCCCCCTTTTCCACTTAGGAGAACACATGAACATGCGGCAGCTGGGTTCTGTGGCACTGGTGCTGATCGCCCTGCCGGCGGCGGCTCAGCAGGCCGGAGCCATCGTCGGCAAGGTGGCGATGAAAGATGGCAAAGGACTGGCGGGTGTCCGCATCGAGGCGACCTCCAACGTGCTGCCCCAGCCCCGGCGGGTGGTCTCGGGCGAGACGGGCGACTTCAGGATGCCCTTCCTGCCGCCCGGCGACTACGTGTTGACCTTCACCCATCCTTCCAAGGCCACCGAGAAACGCGGCGTCTCCGTGGCGCTGCAGCAGAACACCAGCGTCAATGTGGCCATGGCTGACGCGGCCATCGCGGGCGCTCAGGTCGAGGTCGTGGCCCAGGCCAGCATGATGGATCCCGCCTCGGCGGAGCTCAAGACCTCCATCACCTCCGATGTCATCAACAGCCTGCCGACCGGCCAGAGTTACCGTGATCTGGTGAAGCTCATCCCGGGCGTCCAGTACTCCCAGGACACGACGCGCAGTCCGAGCGCAGGCGGCAGCGGCCAGGACAATGTCCACATGTTCGACGGCGTGAACGTGAACCTGCCGCTGTTCGGCACCATGTCGGCCGAACCCTCATCCCACGATGTGGATCAGATCGCCATCTCCAAGGGCGGTGCCGATGCCACGGGCTTCAACCGCTCCGCGGGCTACTCCATCAACTCCATCAGCAAGTCCGGCACCAATGCCTTCACGGGCGAGCTCTCCTATCAATGGCTGCCCACCAGCCTGTTTGAACGGCGTGTTTCGCCCACCGCCGCGAAGTACGAGCAGGAGCAGGACTACACGGTCGCCAATGTGGGCGGCCCCATCGTGAAGGAGAGGTTGTTCTTCTTCGCGTCCTACTACCGGCCGACGGCCAGCCGGAAGAACGGCACCAACCTCTACGGGGCCGCCCCCGACTACAAGAGCACCCGCGACGAGTTCTTCGGCAAGCTCACCTACGCCCCCACGACCAACCTCCTGATCCACGGGAGCTACCGCACCTCGGATAAAACAGAGACCGCATCCACCATCCCTCTGGCCACGGTGGCCCCCACCACTCTGGCTGGCAGCAAAATCAAGATGGATATCGCCACCCTGGAGGCCTCCTGGGCCATCACGCCCTCCAGCTTCCTGAACTTCAAGGCCACCGATTTCACCCTCAAGACCCAGGACCGCCCCGACTACATCTCCAGCGCCGTCCCGGCGCTGGATGGCACCGCCACGCTCAACGTGGGCGCCCTGGCCACCCAGGGACTCTTCTTCGTTCCGGCCCCCAGGGTGGGCACCACGGCTCCCATTCTCGCCTATAACGCGTTCATCCAACCGCTCATCAACCAGTACGGCTACATCGGCCCCACGACTGGCCTCCCGACGGGGGGCGGCACCGTGGGCGGCGCCTCCCAGTTCAACAACCAGGATTTCTACCGCCAGAGCTACCAGCTCGCCTACGACGCCACCTTCGGGTCCAGCGTGACCCACGAAGTGCATGTGGGCTACCAGTGGTCCAAGGAATGGGAGGATCTGCTGCGGACCTCCAACGGCTGGGGCTCGATCACGGCCCCCTACAACGTCCCGGTTCCGGTGGGTCTTCCCAACGCCGGCGCGCCGATCATCTTCCAGGCCGCCGTGCAGCAGCAGGGCATCCTGGGGGTGCCCACCCTCCGCTCCGAATATGTTTCGCAGACCATCGAGGTCAACGACAAGATCAAGTGGCGGAACTTCACCTTCAACGTGGGCGTGATGATCAGCAACGACAAGCTCTATGGCCAGGGGCTGCGGGAGAATCCGGGCACCCTCTCCGGCTACGAGCTGGCCCCCGGGAACAAGTACCTGGAGAAGGAGATCAAGTTCTCGGAGACCCTCCAGCCCCGTCTGGGCGTCACCTGGAACTACCACGCCGAGGATACGGTGTATGCCAACTACGCCCGCTACGTGCCGGCCGTTTCCTCGCTGCCCCGGGCCGCCTCCTGGGCCCGCAACAAGGCCGCGACCGTCAATGTCTACTTCGACGCCGCCGGCAATATGCTGGCTTCGCAGGTGGAGGCCTCCTCCACGGGCAAGCTCTTCACGCCGGGCATGGATCCCCGCCATACGGACGAGGTGCTCATCGGCACCACCCGGGATCTCGGCCATGGCTGGAACGGGCGGCTCTATTCCCGGTACCGAAAAAGCGTCAATTTCTGGGAAGACACCAATAACAACGCCCGGCTTCTGTACCAGCCCCCCGCGGGGATCCCCCGGACCCTGTACATCCCGAACCTGGGCAACATGCTGTTGCCGCTGTACCCCGCGGCGAGTGCTAGTGGCGCCAACGATGGCGCATTTGTCATCGCCCAGCTGGACAACGCCTTCACCAAGTACTATGAAGTGGGCCTCGAATCCGAATGGCGGGGAACGAACGCCTATCTCCGCGCCTCCTACGTGTGGAGCCACTACTACGGCAACTTCGACCAGGACAACAGCACCACCGCCGCGGCCAATGATTTCAATATCTTCGTTGGCTCGTCCAACCTCGCGGACGATCCGGGCCGTCAGGTCTGGGACAACAAGTACGGCAACCTGACGGGCGACCGCCGCCACCAGGTGAAGGTCTTCGGCTACTA
The DNA here is from genome assembly GCA_030681515.1 of Geothrix sp. Classification (GTDB taxonomy): domain Bacteria; phylum Acidobacteriota; class Holophagae; order Holophagales; family Holophagaceae; genus Geothrix. The sequence goes on from JAUXSE010000016.1 coordinate 126,578, forward strand.
CGAACTGCCCTGGGAGGGCCGGATCGGCGCCTACTTCATCTTCCAGTCCGGCCAGCCCTGGCAGCGCACCTCCTACGAGCCCTACATTCCCATCCTCACCGCCATCGGCTCGACCAGCACCAGCGATGTCAACCGCTATGCGGAACCGGCCGGCTCCCGGGTCGGCTCCTCCCACTGGCAGCTGGACCTCAACTACACCCAGGCCTTCTGGAAGCGGAAGGCCATGCGGCTGGATGGCATGGTGGACATCTACAACCTCTTCGACCGGCAGACCGGCTACAACCCCATCACCAGCGTGCATTCCACGCTCATGGGCGTCCCCCAGTCCTTCTACCTCCCGCGCCGGGTCCAGCTGGGGGTGAAGTTCCTGTTCTGACGCGGAACAGCGGGTTTCATTGAGTGTTAAATAAGTTTTTGTATCGTTATTTACCTAATATTGTTCATCAATTCACTTCTTTTCTTGGCGTGATGGGTCCAGGCTGGGGCACTGCTCCCCCCGGCCTGGTTCCCCTGACTGGAAATCCTGGCCACCCCCTTCCCGTTTCCTTCAGGAGGACGCCATGTCCATCAAGCCGGTCAACCCACAATCCGAAGACCTGTTGCTGGAAGCCTTGGATCAGCCCATCGGCGAGGCCACGGGTGACACCTCACTCACGACCGGAAAAGCCGCCACCAAGGCCCCCGGCGCCACGCAAAGCGTGACGGGCACCGGAAGCATCAAGGTCAACGGCTGAGCCCGCCGGGCCCAGCGATGGGAGGCCCTCAAGGCGCCGCCGTTCCCCATCGCTGGGCCTGATCGGCCCGAGCTTTCCACGCCCCGATCAGATTGCGGTTGAGGCGGAAGGCTTCATTCAAGGCCTGAAGGGCTTCCATGGCCTTCGGGCCTTTCAGGTTCGGAGAAAGGCCCTGGGCTCCCGCGAGGCTTAGAGCGCCCCGCAGGGCGAGGGCTTCCCCACATCGAGGGCGGACCTCCAGGATGCGTTCAAGGAAGGCGCCCCCCAGGGTGAGGCTGGCCGCAGGGTCCTGCCCCGTGACCCCCTCCCACTCGGCACGGGCAAGATGCAGGGAAACGAGGGCCAGGAGCGTACCTGGACACCGAATCAGAGCAACTGGCTCAACAGCGTCAGAGCCGGAACCACCACGGGCTTCTTGGCGATGAAGCAGTCGACATCCTCGAAGGGCAGGCCAAGGACAGCCTGGAATGCGTGGGGGGCCGAAGTCTGATCCTGAAAATAAGCCAGAGACGAGGACAGGTGCGTATCGCTCTTCTTGACCTCCACCAGGAACCAGGGCTTCTGGTTCTTGACCACTAGGAAGTCCACCTCACGCTTCTGCTTGTCACGAAGGTAGCGAAGCTCGAATTCGCCGAAGCCCAGGTCGGTCCAGCCTTCCACGGCCTTCAGCAGATGGCACGCCACCAGCGTCTCGGCCCGGGCCCCTTCGTCGGTGATGCCACTCCAGTCGCGGAGGAACCATTTGGGTTCCTTGCGCAGGGACTTGGCAACATTGGTGAACCAAGGGCGAACCAGGAAGCCGTAGTGAAGGCGGCCCAGGAGGTCCACCCAGCGCCGCACCGTGTCCACGGCCACGCCCAATTCCGTGGCCAGATTGGCGTAGATGAGTTGCTGTCCGCTGCGCTCGGCCAGGATGCGCATCAGCGTTTCCATGGTCCCCAGTTCCTGGACACGGGTGACTTCACGCAGGTCTTCCCGGGCAAGCTGATCCATGCGCAGGGAGTGCCACCGGCGTGTGAAGCGGATGTCCCGGCGGATGAAGGGCTCGGGGAAGCCTCCATGCGTCCAGAGCGCCTCCCAGTCCTCCGCCTGGATGGCCACTGGGAGCCGGACCTCCTGCTCCGGGAGGTCCACCCGGCTGCACTCGGCCACCGACCAGGGATGCATGCGGTAGAGCAGGTAGCGGCCCATGAGGCTGTCGCCCCCGCGTCGGAACACATCCAGGCGGGAACTTCCCGTCACCAGCACATGGGCCTGGTCGTTGTAGGTGTCGAAGAACCCCTTCAAAAACCCCTTCCACTTGGCGTACTTGTGAAGCTCATCCAACACCACCCGAACCGGCTCGGCCCGCAGTCGATCCAGTTCAAGGCGTTCCGCCAGCGCCCCGGGGCCCTTCAGCAACATGCGCCGGTCGTCCTGGTTGTCCCAGTTGAGGTAGACGCTACCTACGGCTCGGCAGGCTGTCGTTTTCCCCACCTGTCGCGGCCCGCTGACCAGGGCCATCTGTCGGTTTCGCCGGAAGTGGTCCTCCAGCAAGGTGCCGTAGAAACGGGGGCGGTTGCTCATGGGACGATTATCGTGCATATCGTAATTTGGTCCAGCCCGTTCTACGACTATCGCGAATTCGTGCCCTGATAGGCCAACCGCCTCTTTCAACTGAAATGCTGACGCCCGGCTTGGTGCCGGGCGTCCTCTTCAAGAAATCGTTGGATCAAGCGGCCTTTGACCGCCGTTTCGGCTTGGGTTCAGCCTCCTCGGCCTTCAGGTAGGGCTTCATCACTTCGCTGGGGGATTGCATGGCGATTCCGAGTCTGACACCGGTTATCCTGGCCCGCAGTTTTTTACCTATTGCCCTTGAACTCTGGCCGATTGCCTCCGAGGGGCCCGGCGGGCAAAGAAAAGCCACTCCTCGGAGTGGCTTTTCTTTGAACTTGGCCCAGAGTGTGTCTTTTTTGTGTCCCCGCTCTGTGGGGTTGTTGCCAAGTGCTTGTATTTCTTGTTGTTGTTTGGTCGGCGCGAGAGGATTCGAACCTCCGACCCCTACCACCCCAAGGTAGTGCGCTACCAGGCTGCGCCACGCGCCGTGAACCTTTGACTCTAGAACGGGTGGGGCCCGGGGTCAAGGTTTGGGTTCGGAACAGAGCCGTTCGTAGAGGGCCCGCACGGACTTGAGGACGGGCTGGAGATCCGTGCTGGTGCGGAGGAGCCGGGGGAAGGCGGCCTTGGGTTTCTGGGCCGGGGCGGCGGGGAGTTCGTCGGCATCGAGACCCAGATCGAGGCGTTGCACCAAGTGGCCGTGGGCGAGCAGCTCGGCGCAGTCGGCCACGGTGAGGCCCTCGGCCAGCCAGGCCTTGATGCGCCTCAGGCGCGGCAGTTCGTCCACATGGTAGTAGCGGAGATTGCCCTTGCTCCGCCGGGGCTTGATGTCGGGGATGACGTCTTCCCAGTAGCGCAGATCCTTGGGGCCGACGCCGATGAGGGCGGCGGCTTCACCAATCTTGAACCACTTCTTGTCGCTCACGGCTGGCTCTCCCGGGGCTCGATGCCCAGGGCCTTGAGGCGTTTGTACAGATTGGATCGGTCCATGCCCACGCGCTCGGCGACGCGGGTCATGTTGCCGTTCTGGAGGCGCATCTCGCGCTGGAGGTACTGGGCCTCGAACCAGTCCTTGGCTTCCTTGACGCTGGCGAACTCGGGGAAGGAGAAGGGATCCTGTCCGGCGAGGTGGCGGGCGGCCAGGGGGCCCAGATCGCGGGGGCCGATCTCGCTGCCGCGGCCCAGGATGACGGCGCGCTCCATGAGGTTCTTCAGCTCGCGCACATTGCCGGGCCAGTCGTGGCGCAGCAGCGTGTCCTTGGCCTCGGGGCCCAGGTGCCGGGGCGGGCGGCCGTACTGCCGGCCGATGCGGGAGATGAAGGCCTCGGCCAGGGGCAGGATGTCCTCGGGGCGTTCCCGCAGGGAGGGAATGCGGAGGGGCACCACGGCCAGGCGGAAATAGAGATCCTCGCGGAAGCGGCCGCGGGTGATCTCGCCGGCCAGATCCTTGTTGGTGGCGGCGATCACGCGGACATCCACGCCCACGGCGCCGCCCCCGCCCACGGGTTCCACGCGGCCTTCCTGGAGGGCCCGCAGCACCTTGGCCTGGGTCTTGATGGACATGTCGCCCACCTCGTCCAGGAAGAGGGTGCCGCCGTCGGCCTCGCGGAACTTGCCCTTCTGGTCGCGGACGGCACCGGTGAAGGCGCCCTTCTGGTGGCCGAACAGCTCGCTTTCGATGAGCTCCTCGGGGATGGCCGCGCAGTTCACCTCGACGAAGGGGGCGTCCTTGCGGGAGCTCTGCAGGTGGATGAGCCGGGCCACCTCCTCCTTGCCGCTGCCGTTCTCGCCCGTGAGCAGCACCCGGCCTTCCGTGGGCGCCACCAGCGCCACATCGGCCATGAGCCGCCGCATGGCGGGGCTATCCGCCAGGAAGAAGCGGCCGCTTTCCACCTTGGCCAGGAGCCGCTGATTCTCCTGCTCCAGCCTGGACTGGCGCAGGGCGTTGCCGGTCACCAGGAGCAGGCGGTCCAGGTCAATGGGCTTCTCAAGGAAGTCGAAGGCGCCGAGCTTGGTGGCCTGCAGCGCGGTGTCTATGCTGGCGTGGCCCGAGATCATCACCACGGGCAGGTCGGGCCGGATCTGCTTGGCCTGCTTCAGGGTCTCCAGGCCGTCCTGCCCCGGCAGCCAGACGTCCAGCAGCACGAGCTGGATGCCCTCGCCGTCCGGGTTGTGCAGCAGGTCAATGGCCTGCTCGCCCCGCTCGGCCTTCACCACGTGGTAGCCCTCATCCTTCAGGGCTTCGCCGAGGGACCGCCGGATGCCTGGCTCGTCATCCACCAGGAGGATGGTCGTGGGGGCGCGCATGACCCCATGCTGGACGCGAGGCAAGCCTTTGTCCAGCAGACGATTGCCTACAATTCTGCGAGCGCCTTCTCGGTTTCCGGCAGCAGGGCCGAGGCCAGGTCCGAGGCCGCCTGGTAGTAGGGGTGGGCTGATACCTGGGGCAGCTGTCCGGCCACGGCGCTCGCGAGGGGCCGGAGATGCTCCCGGAGCAGGCGCTGGGCCAGTTCCACGAACCGGGGCCGTTCGGCCAGTCCGCCTTCGATCACCTGGCCCAGGAGGTAGCTCAGGCAGGCGAATTCCAGACCCAGGTGATCCGGGGGGATGCCCAGGTCTTCCTGAAGGTGGATGTCGGCGGCATCGTAGATGGCCTGGAGGGGGGCGATGACCATCGGCGCCATGTGATGCCCCCGGGCCTGGACGGATTCGAACAGATGGATGGCATCCGTGTCCTTGGCGTGCAGGAACAGGCGGGTGTACTCCACGGACTGGGCCGTGGGTTCGAGGGCGTTCCGCGCCATCCGGCCCAGGGGATCTTCCAGGGAGGGACCGGGGCCGCTGTCCAGCAGCTGCCCCAGATCCTCCCGCAGGTCGGCGCCGGGTTCGAGGAAGACTTCGGCGAGGATCTGGGCGAGGTCCGCCTTGAGCGCGAGCGTCATCTGGGGTTCCTCCTGAAGATCACGCAGCACCCAACTTTGAACGGGCCCCTTCGTGGACTTCTCGCGCCCGTAGGGCGTCTTCGTGGACTTCGTGGTGATCAGTTGACCTTCGCTCCCTGGACCCGGATCAGTGGAGCAATCCCATCTTGTGGAAGCTGCTGGCCTGGCCAGCGTAGACGAAGATGTAGCGCAGCAGGAACCCGCCGAAGAGGACCAGGCTCGTGGCGGCCAGGGCCAGGTTGCGGTCGCCGTGGAAGGGCTTGCCCTTGAGCAGGCTGGGGGCCAGTTCGTAGACCTCGATGGCCAGGGGCACCAGGAGCCCGAGGCCCATGAAGAAGACCCAGAACACCAGGGTGTAGGGGCCGCCCAGGATGAGCCAGAGGGCCTGCTTCACCGCCAGGACGGACAGCGTCCCGTGGATGAGGTAGGGCAGGATGATGAAGAGCTCCAGCACGATGAACACGATGTCCAGGGTGATGAGGAACTTGGTCTCGTGGGTCTCGATGGGTTCGCGCTTGTTGAGCACCATGGCCAGCAGCAGCGCGGCCGCGCCGCTGGAGAGGGCCGAGAACAGGAACATCTGGGCCACCAGGTTGGTGTTCCAGAAGGGGCGGGCGGATACGGCGCCCAGCAGCACGCCGGTGTAGATGCCCACGCCGATGGAGAAGGGGAAGCCCACCATGGCGATGGTCTTGCGGTGGGCGGAGATGTCCACGTTCAGGCGGTGGACCAGCTTCCAGGTGGCCGGCACCTTGCCGAACAGCGACCGCCGCCAGTCCTCGGGCAGCCAGGAGAAGGCATAGACGAAGGCGATGAGCGTGAACACCGTCAGCAGGTAGGTCCCGATGGACATGGGGCTTTCCCACCGGAAATGGGTGAAGAGCTTGTAGAAGCGCAGCATGTTGCCCAGGTCGAGGATGAGCAGGGCGGAGCCGATGGCCACGGGCCAGGGCGCCAGCAGGGCACCCATGCGGGCGATGCGCGGGTAGGCGGGCTGGCCGTCCACTTCCAGGTAGTTGGCGAGGCCCGCGGCGAAGAAGAGTCCGGCGGACAGGCCGCCCAGGAACAGGTAGACGACGATGAGGAGACCCCAGTTGAGCTCATGCATGGCTTCCTCCTAGAGCAGGTAATAGAGTTGAGGGCCGTTGCCCGTTTGGGGTTCTTTCACGCGGTAGCGGCGCGTGGCGAGCAGTTCGTGGATCCGGCTGGCGGGATCCTCCAGGTCGCCGAAGATCCGCACCTTGGAGGGGCAGGTCTCCACGCAGGCCGGCACATCGCCGCGATCCACGCGGTGGCTGCACAGGGTGCACTTGTCCACCACGCCCGTCTCCTCGACAAAGTAGCGGGCGTCGTAGGGGCAGGCGATCATGCAGTAGCGGCAGCCGATGCACTCGTCGTAGTTGACCAGCACGATGCCGTCCTTGCGCTGCCAGGAGGCCCCGGTGGGGCACACGCGGACGCAGGAGGGGCTTTCGCAGTGGTGGCACTGCTCCGGCTCGAAGTCCATGCGGAGCTTGGGGTACTCGCCCTGGCGGTCCTCGTTGATCCAGTCGCGGAAGTTGCCGACGGCCACGCCGTTCTCAGCCTTGCAGGCGACGACACAGGCCTTGCAGTTGATGCATTTCCTGGAGTCTATGACGAGGGCGTAGCGCCTCTTCTTCATGGCCATGGTTCACCCCCCCTATGCGTTCGCGACTTTGACGAAGGTTTCGTGGAAGGCCGCGTTGCCGGAGACCTTGTCCCAGGCGGTCTCGAGGATCACCGCGTCGCTGGCGCCCACGTTGTAGACCAGGCTCTGCATCTTGGATTTCTTGCCGAAACCGTGGAGCATGAACACGCAGTCGGGACGGATCTCCTCGGTGACGCGGACCTTGAGCTTCACGCTGCCCACGCTGCTGGTGACGGTCACATAGGTCCCGTTCTTGATGCCCAGCCGTTCCGCGGGCTTCGGGTTGATCCAGAGGTCGTTCTCCTTCATGAACTCGTTCAGCCAGATGTTGTTCGACTGGTTGGCGTGGGTGAAGTAGCCCACCCGGCCGAGAATCAGCCGGAAGCGGTCGCTGGGCGGCGGGACGGGCGCGGTGTAGACCGGCAGCCCGTCGTACCCGGCCTCCTGGAGGCGCTCGGAGAACAGCTCGATCTTGCCGGACTTGGTGACGAAGCGATGGTCGGGGTTCAGGGTCTTGCCGAAGCTGGGCTGGCCGCTGGCGGCCCATACGCCGTGCTTCTTCATGTGCTCGGCGGCCATGGGGATCGGCAGTTCCTTGAATTCGGCCTCCACCCACTGCTCGATGGTGAAGTCGAAGTAGTCGGACAAGCCAAGGCGCTTGGCCAGCCCCTGCACGATCTCCAGGTTCGGTTTCGTATCGTGTATGGGCTTCACCACCTGCTGGCGGTAGACCACGGCGGGCCAGATGCCCGGCATCACTTCGACGGGATCCGTGCGCTCCAGGTAGGTGCTCTCCGGGAAGACCACGTCGGCATACCAGGCCATGTCGCTCATGTGGACATCAATCACGGCGATGAAATCCATCTGCTCGATCATCTTCAGCGTCTTGGCCTGGTCGGGCATGGCGTTCATGGGATCCTGCTTGTAGACCATCCAGGCCTTGACCGGGTAGGGCTTTCCGCTGAGCACGTTCTCGCGCAGCTTCAGGTAGACGCCATCGCCCTTGGCGGCGAGCGGGAAGTGCTTCTCGATCTCGTCCACGCGGGCGGCCTTGGGCTCGTCCCAGGGCATGAAGAGGAACTCGCCCTTGGGCAGCTTGGCGTTGGGCACCATGCCGCCGGGCTGGTCCCAGTTGCCGATGATGGCGTTGAGGATGGCCTGGGCGCGGCGCATCTGGAAATCGTTCTGGTACCAGGAGGAGCGGCGGCCGGCGTAGTACAGGGCGCGGGGCGCGGCATCGGAGAATTCGCGGGCGATGCGGATGATGTCGGCCGCCGGAATCTCCGTCTCCTTCTCGGCCCACTCGGGGGTGTACTGCTTCACATGCTCGGCCAGCTGATCGAAGCCGGTGGTGTAGGCGGCGACGAAGTCCTTGCTGTGGCGGTTCTCCTTGATGATCACGTGGATCATGGCGAGGATGAACGCCAGGTCGGTGCCGGGCTTGACGGGGTACCACTCGTCGGCCTTGGCGGCGGTGACCGTGAACCGGGGATCGAGGTAGACGAGCTTGGCCTTGCGCTCCATCACGCTGCCGATGAGGTCCATGGTGTCGGGCGTGATGATGCTTTCGAAGCGGTTCGCGCCGGACATGATGACGAACTTGCTGTTGAGCAGGTCGAAACTCGGGACCGTTCCGAACGTCGCGCTGTAGGCCAGGTTCACCGAGGCCAGGCACAGCGTCGGATGCCGCACGAGGTTGGGCGAACCGAAGGCGAGGCCGAGGTTCTTGAAGAAGACCTCCTGGAAGCCCTCGGTGGAGGACCAGAGCGAGGCCTCGGGGCCATGCTTCGCCTTCACCTCGGCGAGCTTCGTGGCGGCGAAGTCGAAGGCCTCGTCCCAGCTGACGGGTTTCCACTTGCCTTCGCCCCGGGCCCCCACGCGGATCATGGGCTGCTTGAGGCGGTCGGGATCGTAGACCTGCTTGATGGCCGCGTTACCGCGCGCGCAGAGCATGTCACGGGATTTCGGATTCTCGGGATTGGGGTTCAGCTTCTTGACGAAACCGCCCTCGACCACGGCGATGGCGGAGCACTTGTTGGGGCACAACTCGCAGGTCGTGGGGACTTCCCGGTTGTCGGCGGCGGCGCTCCGGCCCTTCTTGAAATAACTGAGGCATCCCACCTGAACGGTGGCGACGGCTCCGGCGGTGACGCCCGCGGCCTGGAGGAACAGGCGGCGATCCATGAGCTTGGTTCCCATTCTGATCTCCTTGCCAGCGCGGAAAATGCCGGAGGGAAATCCTCCGGCATTTTTCGCGTCGTGGTTAAAACTTCACTTCGATCGAGGCGTAGGTGGTCTTCACCGTGGCGGGGAAGCCGTACTGCAGCATCGGGTTCTTGCTCAGGTCGTAGGCGTCTTCCCAGCTCTGGCCGGGCATCGCGGGGCCAGGGGAGATGTGCCAGCCGCTGAAGGCGTGGCTGTACTTGTAGTCCAGGACGCCGATGCGGAAGGCGGCGTTCTTGGCGAACTGCCAGTGGATGTAGCCCTCCCAGACGTCGCCGCGGGTGCCGAGCTTTTCCGTGGCCTCGCCGGTGGCGGGGCTGTAGGTGAACCAGCGGGGGGAACCATGGTTGAACTCGGCGCCGAAGCCGAGCTTCTCGGTGGCATCCCAGCGCATGCCCACGTAGTAGGCGCTGGCGGTCTGGCTCTTGACGGCGTCACCCAGCAGACCGCCGAAGCCGGCGAGCTGGACCGTGGTGGAGGGATCCGCCGGATTCATGGTCCAGTAGGCCCCGTACTGGCTCATCTTGCCGTTGGGGTTGCTCTTGATGTAGCCATAGCTGGCGAAGTAGGTGAAGGTGTCGCCGATCTTGTGCTTCCAGGTGGCGGTCCACTGATCCATGTCGCCCAGGTTGTTTGTGGCGGTCACGTACTGGATGGAAGGCATGCCGCCCATGCCGGGCATGGCGGGCACGGGGAAGTTGTTCGTGCTGCCGAAGGGGATGTCCGTCATGTTCCCGAAGCGGTTGTAGCCCAGGTAGAAGTTCGCGCTCTGGACGCTTTCGCCGACCTGGAAGAGCAGGGGCAGGTCGAACATGGCGCCGAGGACCGTGGTGTCTTTGAGGGGGCCGATGGGGTTCACCTGCAGGGTGGCCGCCGCGGCGTTGGGGCCCTGGGGCGTCCAGTTCACGTTGGTGAAGTTGAAGCCCACGGGTGCCGCGCTGGACTTGACGCTGCCGCCGCCGCCGAAGCCGGACTCGTAGCCCACGCCGTAGCAGATGCCGAACAGGGTGCCTTCGGGCATCCCGATCTTTTCGAGCTCGAACTTCAAGCCGATGCCGTCAATGCTGGCGTTCACGGCCAGGGCCTGGGGGGTCGCCTGGCGCTCGCCGCCCTCGCGGACCTCGAAGGGAGGGCCGTCCGTGGTGTTCTGGCGGCCGATGGACAGGATGCCCACGGGGAGGTGGTAGACTAGGCTGGCCCGGTCCACGTGGAGGACATCGGTGCCGGGGATCTTGCCGGAGTTGAAGGAGTTCGACACGGTGTTGGGCGAGCCGTTGAAGGTCGGGACATCGGCGCCGCCGTGGACCTTGTACATCGTCAGGCGGCCCATGATCTTGGCGTTCTCGTTGATGGTGATGCCCATCTTGAGGCGCAGGCGGGTGGACCACTGGACGGAGTTGCTCCAGTCCTGGGCCGCCACGGGCTGGGTGAGGGCCATGAAGGGGTACGGGTAGCCCGGGGGCAGCGAGCCGGCGGGGGCGCCGGCGCTCTGGGCGAAGCCCATGAACTGCGTGTAGGGCTTGAAGCCCCACTCGCTGCTTTCGAAGCGGGTGCGGAGATCGCCGCCCCACTGGATGTTGTCGCCGGCGATCTTGGTCTCGACCTTGACGAGGCGCGTGTCAACTTCCTGCGCCGCGGTGGCCTTTTCTTCGACGGCCTTCAGCTGGACCTTCAGCTGTTCGATCTGCTTCTGCAGATCCTCGTTGGATTGGGCACTCAGGGCCGCGGGTGCCAGCATGGCGACGAGGGCGAGCGTGATGCGGGAGTTCATGGGGTGTTCTCCGGGGTGGGGTTCAGGGGTGGGTTCAGGGGTAGGGGGTGGGGGTAAGGGGACGAACGATCAGCCGCCGCAGGTTTCGGGCTGCGGGGAATCCGAGGCGTGGTTGACCAGGAAGGTCTGCACGTCCTTGACCTGCTCGGGCTTCAGGACGGTGGTGATCGCCTCCTTGCCCTTGTTGTGCTTGCCGGCGGCGAAGTAGGCCTTCCACTGGGCCTGGGTCTTGGAGAGCGGGGTGACTTCCTTGGCCGATCCACCCGTCGCGTGGCAGGACTTGCAGGTCTTTTTGAAGAAGAACTTGCCCTTGGTATCACTGCCGCCCTGGGCGGAGAGAGGCACCGCGAGCGCGGCGACGACGGCGAGGAGCTTCAGGGTGTTCCGCATGGAGCACTTCCTTTCTTGGGGGTTGAGGGACTTGGGCGCCGCGGTGATGCAGGTGCGGACGGCCCTGCTGAGGGGTGAATCGGACTGCTGATCGCGGCCTTGAATCCAGCGCCGCTAAATAGAGGATGAAAGGGTGTGAAACGGGGTCAAGTCGTTCGTGATCGTCATCACCATTGATTAAATAACTACCAAGTAATATTGTTCCAACCGGCCCATTCGGGGCGAGTTCCCCTTCGGGTGCGAGGGTTGGAAGCCCCTGGTATCTTAGGAGTTTCCAGGAGCCGGTCCATGGATGCCCCCCGTACGACCCCCAGTCCCGAGCAGGACGCCGCCCTGGCGCCGGTGATCGGCCACGAGCTGGTGCGGCAGGTGCTGGTCTGCACCTCGAAAAGCTGTGCGGCGAACGGCTCCGAGGCGGTACTGGAGGCCTTCAGGGCCCGCCTGATCGAGGAGAAGCTGCTGTTCTACAAGGGCAACCAGGCCGGGGAGGTGCAGTGCATCAACTGTGGTTCGGTGGGCTTCTGCGCCATCGGCCCAGCCGTGCTCGTGTATCCCGAAGGCATCTGGTACGCCCATGTCACGCCGGCGGACGTGCCCGAGATCATCGAAAGCCACCTGAAGGGGGGCATGCCCGTGGAGCGGCTGGTCCGGAAGCGGCTGGGCTGATCCCGGTACGCTCCTGGATTCCTGGAAGAGCTTTTTGCCGGTGATGAACAGTGATGGACGGTGGTAAGGCAGGGTTGCTTCCCGCATGGGCCCGCCTTCGGCGGCTTCCGGCTGGGCCGGAAGTCACCCAGGGGCACCACCACCGCGTTCCCCTGAAGGCGCGGTGGCGGCGCCCCTGGGCAGAGCCCATGCCGCGTACCGAACGGCCCAATCACCGTGAATCACCGTTCCTCACCGGCTGAAATCAGTTCTGCCTTTCCTCTGCGCTCTCTGTGTCCTCTGCGGTGAAACTTTCTTCTCTCAGATTCCGGACGGACCTTGGTTCTCGAACGCATCACGCTCCTCCGGCGTATCCACGTCCGCCCATTCGGGGCCCTCGCGGGGCAGGGCCAGGTGGGGCAGGGAGGCCGCCAGGGCCATCAGGGAGCGCGCCGAGGACGCGGCCAGGGCCGGGCGCAGGGCCTCCGGAATCCATCCCCCCAGGGGCTGCAGATGGCCGCCGTGGAGGGCCATGACCCATCGCGCGGCGGCAGGATCCGCTGCCTCGGAGATCGCGGCCCAGCGGGCGAGACGCCCGGGGGTCCAGCGCACCTGATCGCAGGCCACGACCCACCAGCGGCCGGCTGGCGGCGCGGCGGCCATGGCCCAGGTCCGCAGGGCCACCGCCGGCCCTTCGCGGGGATCGTCGAGCCGGGGGAGTTCGGGATGGTCGGGCAGGGGATCGCCCAGCACCAGGACCGGCGCGCCGGGGAACACGGACCCGAACACGCGCACCAGGTGGCCGCCCCAGGACCCGCCCGCGGGGTGGTCCAGCGCGTGCTTCGGCGCCCCCATGCGGCTGCCGGCGCCGCCGCTCAGCAGCAGCATGCCGGGCTGCTGGCTCTCAGGCGGAAGGGGGAAGAGGGAGGACACGGCGGCTCCAGACGCTCAAGGATGCAGGCAAGGCCAGATCCCGGCCGGGGATCGTGCCCGGGGTCACAGCGAGAGCTGCCGAGGTGTCTCCGCAAACGGCCGGGGCCAGGTTCTCGGCGTGCGCCGGGGTTCATGGGATCATGGAACCATGCTTGTGGACGCGCACTGCCATCTCACCGGTTCCCATCTGGCCGCGGACCAGGTGGAAACCACGCTCGCCCGGGCCCGGGCCCAGGGTGTGACGGGCTTCATCGCCGTGGGCACGGATCTGGACGATTCCCGGGCGGTGCTGGACCTCGCCACCCGGATTCCGGGCGTCCAGGCCAGCCTGGGGGTGCATCCCCACGAGGCGAAGACCTGGTCGCCGGAGGTGGCGGCGGAGCTGGGCGGAATGCTATCCGATCCCTCGGTGCGCTTCGTGGGCGAAACAGGCCTGGACTGGCACTACGGCCTGAGCCCGAGGGACGCGCAGGAAAGGGCCTTCCGCGCCCAGATCCGGCTGGCGAAGGCCCTGGGGAAGCCGCTGATGATCCACACGCGGTCGGCGCCGGAAGCCACCCTCCAGATCCTGGAAGAGGAGGGCGCCGATGCGGTGCGCGGCATCATCCACTGCTTCAGCGAGGATCGCGCCTTCGCCATCCGCGCGCTGGACCTGGGGTTCTATCTGAGCTTCTCCGGCATCGCCACCTTCAAGAAGGCCGAGGCCGTCCGGGATGTGGCGGCCTGGGCCCCCGCGGACCGCATCCTGGTGGAGACCGACGCCCCGTTCCTCGCGCCGGTCCCCTACCGTGGAAAGACCAACGAGCCCGGCTTCGTGCGGTTCACGGCCGAAGCCGTGGCTGAATTGCGGGGCATCCCCTCGCTGAAACTCGCGGAACTGACCACGCGGAACCTGGAGGCCCTGTGCGGCTGGGCGCCCTCCTCCTGACCGGCGCGGCGCTGACCGCGCCGAGCCTCGTGGCCCAGGGCCGCCCGTTCCTCCCCTGGGAGCGGATGTCGCCCCTGGATTGGCAGGCGGGAGCCGAAGCGGCCCTAGGCGGAACCCACTGGACCCCTGAACCTTCCACGGGGCCGGTGGCGGCCTGGATCACCGGGGACGGCACCCTGCAGATCCGGGATGCGCGGGGAATCATCCGTCTTCAGACGGGACTCCCGGGGCGGCCGCTCAAGGCCTGGCGGGATGGCGGTCTGCCCCTTCCGGTGGCCGCCGGCACTTGGATGTTTCCCGTGGACGCGCCCATGAGCCTGGGCCTGGGGGGGCTCCGGTGGTGCGCGGAGGACTTCCGGCCCTTTCTGAGGGGCCTGCTCTGGATCCTCGAGGATGGAGAAGGATTCCTTTCCGTGGTGCATCCCGCCACGGCGCGGGTGATCCATCTGCCCCTGCCTCCGGGCCGGGACTTCCAACTGCGCTTCCTGGCGGATCGCCTGGAGGTGGCTGCCGGGGAGGTGGACAAGGGGGCGCCCCGGCGATGGTCCATTCCCTGGATGGGGCTCCTGCCTCGTTTGGCCGCCCTGGGACCGCATCCCGAGCCCGCCAAGGTGGGCACGGCCCTCGCCCCCTTTCCCAAGGACTGAAGACCGAAGACTGCACTATTGGCACGACCCTGGCAGCCTGATCATCGGGAACCGACCCTTAGGGGATCGGCATCCAACTCAACGGAGGGCTCATGAACGCGACCTTCACCCCATACCGGATCGCCGCGCTGCTGCTTCCCGCGGCCATCCTGGCGGCTGCTCCGCAGACGCAGGCCCCCTCCGACGATGAGACCTACCAGGGAGAGGCAGCCGAGCGATACGCCATGGTCCGGGCCCTGGAAGGCGATGTCCGCGTCCGCAAGGGCGATCTGGATGAGCCCCTCACGCGCGGGACACCCATCGCCGAAGGCGATGTCGTGGAAAGCCGCGGCCGTGGCGTTCTGCAACTGGGAGATGGCACCCGCATCGCCTTCGGCGGCGCCACCCGGTTCACCGTCGCCGCCCTTTTCACGGATCGCAAGGGCGAGAAGCAGGTGCTCCTCCGCCTGGACTACGGCCGTCTGCGCGTGCTGATGGGCGGGCAGTCCGACGCCCGCCTCCGGGTGGATACCCCCTCGGGCACGGCCACCTGCTTCGACAAGGGTTCCTTCACCGTGGAAGCGGAGCGCGACAAGGTGGTCCGCCTGAAGGTCCACAGCGGACGCGTGGCCTTCGCCAACGAGCGGGACGAGGCCCGCATTCCCGCCGGTGATCGCCTGACGGTGTACAGCCCCCAGGATGGTCTCGACCGCATCCGCGGTTTCAACACCTACGACGGCGATGACTTCGACCGCTGGAGCGAGCGCGCCGTGGTGATCAAGCGGGGCGAAAGCTGGGACCGCGTGCCGTCCGAGATCCGCTACTACGCCGATGAGCTCGACGATCACGGCCGCTGGGTCAACTCCGGCGAGTACGGATGGGTATGGCAGCCCAGTGGCGTCGCCGAGGACTGGCGCCCCTACTACCGCGGGCGCTGGGCCCCCTATTCGAGTGGCATGACCTGGGTTTCCGACGAGCCCTGGGCCTACGTCGCCTACCACCACGGCCGCTGGCACTGGAGCCTGGGCGTGGGCTGGTTCTGGATCCCCGGCATCAACTACAGCCCCGCCTGGGTGGCTTGGAACCACACGCCCGGATACTACGGGTGGGCCCCGCTCGGCTACTACAATACGCCCGCCCACTGGGGCTACGGCGCCTGGGGCGGCGGCTACGCCTGGAACGTGGTGTCCATCAATTTCATCAACGTGAGGAACGTGAATACCCGGATCTACTCGGACGCCAACGTGCTCCGCAGCTTCGGCGGCGGCACCGGCAGCACCACCTGGACCGGTGGCGGCCGTGATCTCCGGGCCCCCTGGCAGCGATCTCCGCTGATCGTGTCCCACACCGAGTTCCGCGATCCCGGACAGATCCGGACCGCCTTCCAGCGGGATGTGAACCGGGACCGGCTGGGCGCCTACGAGCGCCAGGCCCAGGCCACCACGGGCCGCACCATCCTCCGCCGGGAGATCCGCCCCGCGGGCCCCGCCGATGCGCGGCCCGGATCGCCCGCGACCGGCCCATCCCGCGTTCCCTTCGAGGACCGCAGCCGCCTCCAGCCCGCCGAGCGCATCCAACCGCGGGAGCGGGTCATGGAGAACCGCCCCGTGGATCGGGGCCGGGAGGCCGTGCCGGACCGCAGGGTGGATCCCGCCCCCCGGGAGCGCATGCCGGAACCCCGGCAAAGGATCGAGGAACGCCGCCCGGATCCGGCGCCCCGCGAACGGACCGTGGAACCCCGGCCCCGCGTGGAAGAGCGCAGGGTGGATCCCGCCCCCCGGGAACGCGGGTTCGAGCCCCGGCCTGAGCGGCGGATCGAAGCCCCTGCTCCCCGGGAGCGCCAGATGGAATCCCGACCCCGGGTCGAACGGGAAGAACGGCGTCCGGAGCCTCCGCCCCGGGCCGTCGAGCGGGAATCGCGTCCTGCGCCGCGGGTCGAGGCCCCCCGGGAAGAGCGCCGCGAATCGGCACCCGCACCCTCCCGTCCCTCCGGCGGTGAATCCCGGGGTGGCAGCCGCGAGATCCGCCGCTGAACCGTCCAGATAGGCGAGAGGGCCCCAACCGGGGCCCTCTCGTTATTCCTGCCGAGCGGTGGCGCTGGAGCTACGCCACTTCGATCGGATAGATGCCCTTCTGGATCAGTTCCGACGCGATGCGTCCCCGCAGGCGGCCGCTGCTGGTGGGGTGGAACTCGGTGAAGGCCTTCACGCCGGCCAGGGCGTGACGCAGGGCCTCGCCTTCGACCACATCGGCGCACAGCATCCTCGCGTCGCCGTGGACCTTGTGCCAGCTTTCGTTGACATAGAGTTCGGTCATGTCCCGGGCGATCTGGGCCCAGCGGTGACCGGACTCCACCATGCGCTCGGCGCGCACCACGGCGCTTTCCATGGCGTAGATCTCCATGAGCATGTTGCTCATGCGGGCCATGACCTCCTGGTTGTCCACCAGCTTCTGGCCCAGCACCTGGACGGCCAGGCCGGCCGCGAGCATGCACTGGCGCTTGCTCAACTCCACGCCGTGCTTCAGGCGGGCGAGGGGGCCGGTGAAGCTTTCAGCCTTGATCGGGTTCGAGATCTCCTTGGCCACCTGCTGGCCGAACTGCATGAGGGGGAGTTCGCCCTTCATGGCGCGCTTGAGCAGGGTGCCGGCGATGAGCAGGCGGTTGATTTCGTTGGTGCCTTCGAAGATGCGGTTGATGCGGCAGTCGCGCAGGGCCTTTTCGGGCGGGTACTCGGCGCTGTAGCCGTAGCCGCCAAAGGCCTGCACGGCCTCGTCCGCCACGAAGAAGAGGGCCTCGCTTCCCCAGACCTTGGAGATGCTGCACTCGATGGCGAACTCGTCAATGGCGGCCATCTTGTCGGCCCCGGCGGTGGGGCTGTCCCAGCTGGTCGCGTGAAGGGATTCGTCAATGTAGCCGATGGTCCGGAAGTTCAGGGCTTCGCAGACGAAGATCTTGGTGGCCATGTCCGCGAGCTTCTGCTGGATGAGGCCGAAGGCGTTGATGGGCTTCCCGAACTGCTGGCGCTCCGAGGTGTAGCGGATGGCGTATTCGAGGATCCGCTTCATGCCGCCCTGGCTGCCCAGGCCCAGCTTGAACCGGCCGATGTTGAGGATGCCGAAGGCGATCTTGTGGCCCTTGCCCATCTCGCCCAGGAGACGGTCCTTGGGGATGCGGCAGTTCTCCAGGATCACCGTGCGGGTGGAGCTGCCCTTGATGCCGAGCTTCTTCTCCTCCAGGCCGGTGCTGATGCCGGGATCGGTCTTCTCGACGATGAAGGTGCTGAAGTGCTGGCCATCCACCTTGGCGAAGATGATGAAGACATCGGCGAAACCCGCGTTGGTGATCCACATCTTGGTGCCGTTCAGCACCCAGGTGTCGCCATCGAGCACGGCGGTGGCCTTGGCACTGAGGGCGTCCGAGCCGCTGCCGGCCTCGGTGAGGGCGTAGGCGGCCAGCCATTCGCCGGTGGCCAGCTTGGGCAGGTAGGCCTGCTTCTGGGCCTCGGTGCCGAAGTAGACGATGGGCAGGGTGCCGATGCCGGTATTGGCGCTGTAGCTCACGGCGAAGCTGCCCTGCTTGCTCATCTCCTCCAGCACGAGCATGGCGGTGCGCTTGTCCACGTCCATGCCGTCGTAGGCTTCGGGAATCTCCAGGCCCAGCAGGCCCAACTCTCCAGCCTTCTTCATGAGCTCCACGGTGAGGGGGATGTTCAGCTTGTCAATCTCCTCGTCCCGGGGCAGCACCTCGCCCTGGATGAAGTCCTTGGCGGCCCGGGCGAATTCCTTGGCGTCATCGCCGAACTCCTCAGGGGTGAACTGGGGCATGACCCCGATGGGGGTCATCAGGAAACTGCCCCCCTTGACCTGCTCGACGGTGGTGGTGTTCATCTCTGGCCTCCAGATTGGGTAGGGATCAAGATGGGCGCCGCCGCGACTCTTGCCTAGCCTCTACCTTCGGTCAACGCCTCCTGGCCTGAAAGGCTTTGCTGGTCACGGAAGACACGGAAGCTCACAGAGGACACGGAAGGGGCCGTGGTCCTCGCCGCACGGGCCCGCCATAGCCGGGATCGAGCCCGAGCTTCGAGCGGACGACCATGCCGTTTTCCGTGTCTTCCTGCTTTTTTCCGTGTCTTCCGTGACCAGCGCTTTTTCTTGGAGACCGCTGTGGTGCCCAAAAAGGGGCATGGGGTCTGTTTCAATGGAAGATCCCAGGAGGTTGGATGCCGGAAGGCAGGCAAGTGCAGCAGATGTTTTCGGCCATCGCCGGGAAGTACGATGTCTTGAACCATGTGCTTTCAGGCGGCGCGGACTTCTGGTGGTGGTGGCGCATGGCCCGGGCGAGCGGTGCCGCCCCCGGGAAGCGCTTCCTGGATGTGGCGGCGGGCACCGGGGATTCCAGCCTGGCACTGGCGCGACGCGGCGCTGAAGTGATCAGCACGGACTTCACCCACGCCATGCTGCGCCTGGGACCGCCCAAGTTCGCGCGGAAGGGGTACTCCGGCCGGATCTGGGCCTCCAGCGATGCGGACGCCCAGCGGCTGCCCTTCCGCAACGCCAGTTTCAATGGCCTCACCATCTGTTACGGCATCCGCAACGTGGAGGACCGCGCCATGGCCTACGCCGAGTTCCTGCGGGTGCTCAAGCCCGGCGGCCAGCTCACCATCCTGGAATTCAGCACGCCCGTGCTGCCGGGCCTGAAGGCCTTCTACGACTGGTACAGCCTGCGGGTGCTGCCCCGCATCGGGGCCTGGATCAGTGGGGATGCATCCGCCTACACCTACCTGCCGGAGAGCATCCGATCCTTTCCGGATCAGCGGTCCCTGGCGGCGGAACTGGAAGCCGCGGGCTTCCGCGAGGTCCGGTGGACGAACCTCACGGGGGGCATCGTGGCCCTACACGTCGGGGTGAAGTAGCTGGTATCAGAGCGCTCGATGCCGTTCCTCCACCATGCGGTCGAGGACCTGGATCACTTCTTCGCTGGCCCGTTCGGCCGCCTCGAAATGGCCATAGATGCGGTTCTGGGTCTCCGGGTCCTTCTCCCAGTGGCCGCTCAGCAGGTCCACGGCCTCGTGGATGTTCTGGTGGACCCCCGCGTGCGGCTCTTCCAGGCGATTGAAGGAGGGCGCCTGGGAGTACAACGATGCGCCCTGGCCGGTGTAGTACCAGTGGCCCAGGCGACAGGCTCGATGGCCGGTCCTCGCCGCCAGGGCCTCCTGGGAGGCGGTCCCCTGGTGTAGGACCCGGTAGCTGTTCTGCATGTACAGGAAGTGATCCACCTTCACCAGGGCGGTGAAGCTGAAGTCCTGCATCTTGTTGATCTGGGTGCGCGAGGTCTTGGCGGAGTCGGCGAACTTCAGGATCCGGGATCGGAACTCCGTGACGGCGTTCCGGCTGCCCTCTGCGAGCGCCTTCACCAGCTCGGAGTCCCCGATCATCCGGGTGGTGGCCTGGCCGAAGGCTTCGATGGTGGCCGCGATGCTGGCGGCGGCGTCCTTGGTGTTTTCCGACAAGGTCCGCACCTCCTCGGCCACCACAGCGAAACCCTTGCCCACTTCCCCGGCATGGGCCGCCTCGATGGCCGCGTTCAGGGCCAGCAGGTTCGTGCGGTCCGCCACATCCGTGATGACCTGGACGATCTGATGGATCTCATCGCTCTTCTCATGGAGGAGCGTGATCTGCGCATTCGTCTCGGCCACCATGCGGGCCACCTGGTTCAGATTGGCCACCAGGTCCTCGATGGTGGCCCGGCTTCCCTCCGCATCCTGGGCCGTCTCCTCCGAGAGCTGTCCCACGATGTCGAGCTCCTGGGTGATGTTCATCTGGAATTCCTGGATGGACTTCAGATTCCCGATGAGCCGGCCGGAGTTGAGATCCGTGATCCGGGAGATCAGTTTTTCCTTCAGGGCCATCTGCTGGACCTGGCCGAGGCTTTCCACGGAGATGTTGACGCGCTGCATCGCCTCCTTGAATGCGCCGTGCAGCCCCTGGTCCATGGCGGGGCGGAAAGTCTGGCCACGGGTGGCGTGGTCGAAGGCGGCGAGGACCTCGCGGAAATAAGCTTCCTGTTGATCGAGCAGGTCGTTGAGCGCCCAGGCCAGGTTTCCGGTGGCGCACCCCTTCTTGATGCGGGTAATGCGCTGGTCGAGGTTGCCCTGGGCTGCTTCATGGAGGTGCCCGGTCAGTGTCGCCAGCGCCCCCAGGATGCGGTGGACGGTGGAGAGGCAGAGCCCGAGGAGGATGGCCGTCAAGCTGAAGGCCACCCAGGCCAGGGTGGAAAGCCGGCCCGTCCCGGCGGCCAGGTAGCCGAAGACCAGGAACAGACCCAGGGTGGCGGCGACCAGGTGGTGGACCCTAGAGCCCAAAGACAAATTCTTCATAGCTCACGCCCTTCTGTTCGAGTGCCTGGTGGAGGATCGCCGTGGAGGCCTTCATGCCCGCCTGGCCGTCGCCGGCTTTGCGCTCGGCCGCGAGCATGGCCTGATAGAGGGAACCCACGGCCTGGATGGCTTCGGGCCGGGGTTTCCTCCGCACCGAGTAGTAGCCGATGGGATTTCCCGCCGCGTCCAGGGAGGGGGTGACGTTGGCGAAGACCCAGTAGAAGCTGCCGTCCTTGGCCAGGTTCTTCACGTAGGCGTTGATCTCCTTGCGGGCCTGGATGGAATCCCACAGCAGCTTGAACACGGCCCGGGGCATGTCCGGGTGCCGGAGAATGCTGTGCGGGGCGCCCAGCAGCTCCGGCTCGGTGTAGCCCGAGATCTCGATGAAGATCCGGTTCCCGTAGGTGATGATGCCCTTCAGGTCCGTCTTCGAGACGATGAAGTCGTCTTCTCCCAGGACCTTTTCGTGCTGTGTGGGTATGGGACGGATGCTCATGGGCGGGATCTCCACCCGACTGGTATCGGTCCAACCGGCCCCAGGAGCTGAGTTTTGTGGGTTACCCGCCACCTACAGGGCGGATATGGGGTACCGCCCCTGGTCCACCAGGGTCTGGGCGATGCGCTGGCGCAGGGTGGACAGGGCCGCGGGGGCCGGGGCGTGCATGGCGAGCAGTTCGGCCACCAGGGTGTCGAGCACCCCATCGGAGGCCAGTTCCGCCGCCAGCATCCGCGCATCGGCTTGAACCCGGTTCCAGGCCTCCTGGGCATGGACTTCGGCCAGGTCCCGGGCCAGGCCCGCCCAGCGATGCCCTGCAGCGGTCATCTTCCGGGCCCGGACCACCGCGGACTCCATGGCGTACAGCTCGATCAGGAGGTTGCTGATGCGCGCGGCGGCCTCCTGGTTGTCGAGGATCCTCGGCCCGCGATCGGACTGGGCCAGGGCGATCACCCTGAGAGCCCGGGCCTTGGCCAGTGCGACCAGGCGCAGCAGGTCGTCCTCGGGAAGATTCAGCGGCGCGGCCACGGCTGCGGCCAGCGGAAGCCCGTCCGTTCCGCCACAGCGCTTCAGGAAGGTGCCGGCGATGAGCAGGCGGTTGATCTCGTTGGTGCCCTCGAAGATGCGGTTGATGCGGCAGTCGCGGTAGATCTTTTCCGCCGGGTACTCGGCGCTGAACCCCGCGCCGCCGAAGGTCTGCACGGCGTCATCGGCGGTGGCGAAGAGGGCCTCGCTGCCCCAGACCTTGGACATGGAGGCCTCCACCGCGTACTCATCAATGGCCTTCATCTTGTCGGCGCCGCCGGTGTCGCTGTCCCAGCTGGTGCGGGCCAGGGCCTCGTCCAGGTAGCCGATGGTGCGGAAGCTCATGCTTTCGCCCACGAAGATCCGCACAGCCATGTTCGCCAGTTTCTGCTGGACGAGGCCGAAGGCGGTGAGGGGCTTGCCGAACTGGGTGCGCTCTCCGGCGTACTTCAGGGTGTACTCCAGCACCCGCTTGCCGGCCCCCACCGAGCTGGCGCCCAGCTTGAAGCGGCCCACGTTGAGGATGCCCAGGGCGATGCGGGCGCCCTTGCCCTTGCCGCCCAGCAACCGGTTTTCGGGAATGCGGCAGTTCTCCAGGATCACGGCGCGGGTGGAGCTGCCCTTGATGCCCATCTTTTTTTCCTCGGACCCGGTGCTGATGCCGGGATCCGTCTTCTCGACGATGAAGGCGCTGAGGTGGCTGCCGTTGATCTTCGCGAAGATCACGAAGACATCGGCGAAACCGGCGTTGGTGATCCAGGCCTTGGTGCCGTTCAGCACCCAGTGGCCATCCTCCAGCACGGCGCTGGCCTTGGCCCCCAGGGCATCGGAACCGCTGCCCGCTTCAGTCAGCGCGTAGGCCGCGCACCATTCCCCGGAAGCCAGCTTGGGCAGATACTTGGTCTTCTGCTCGTGGTTTCCGAAGTAGACGATGGGCAGGGTGCCGATGCTGGTGTGCGCGGTGTAGCTGGTGGAGAAGCTGGCCTGCTTCGCCATCTCCTCCAGCACCAGCAGGGCCGTCTTCTTGTCGAGATCCAGGCCCCCGTAGGCCTCGGGAATCTCGATGCCCAGGATGCCCAGCTCGCCGGCCTTGGCCAGCAGGTCGCGGGTGAGCTCCAGATCGAGGTGGTCAATGGCCTCGTCCCGGGGCAGGATCTCGCCATTCACGAAATCGCGGGCGGCCTCGGCGATGGCCAGGGCCTCCTCGCCGCTCTCCTCGGGCGTGAACTGGGGCAGCGTGCCCGCGGGGTGGAACATGAAACTGCCACCCCGTACCAGCTGAGTCTCGTCCAGGGCCATGGAAGCCTCCATTCCCAGCATCATCTACCCGGAGTAAGGACTCCTCCAGTCCTTTTGAGGAGCACTGGGTCACAAAAGATGGCGGGGCGGGGCCGAAGCCCGCTCAGACCCGGAACATCGCCACCTCGGCGCGGATGCTTTCGGCGATGTGGGATAGCTCCGTGGCCGTGCTGGCCACCTCGGAAACGGTGGCCGAAAGCTGGTGGCTGGCGGAGGCGTTGCGGGCCACGTCCCCGGAGACCCGCTCCACCAGGGTGTCTACTTCATGGGTGATCCTCACCTGCTCGCCGGCGGCGTTCCCGATCCGCGTGGCCGTCTGGACCGTTTCACCCATATGGGTATGGATCTGCTGGAGGGCCCTGGTGGTGGCCTCGACCGTGATGGTGCCCTTGCCCAGAGCCTCGTCCGTGGCGGCGATGAGCTGGTTGATCTGGTGGGTGGCCTGGGCGCTGCGCTCGGCCAGCTTCCGGACCTCCTCGGCCACCACGGCGAAGCCCTTGCCCATCTGGCCCGCCTTGGCGGCCTCGATGGCGGCGTTCAGCGAAAGCAGGTTGGTCTGCCGGGCGATGTCCTGGATGACGGACACGGCCTTGATCATCTGGGACGTGGCCTGGCTGATGTCCTCCATGGCCCGGGCGGTGTCCTGGCCCGTGGTGATGCCGTGCTGGATGGCCTGCTCGGAGGCGGCGGAATGGGACCGGGACCGCTCGGCCAGGGCCATGACTTCGGATAGCGAGGACGACAGGGTCTTCATGGCCTCGGCCATGGTCTGGGCATTGCCCTGGGTGGATTGGGTGTGGCGGTCCAGCTGGGAGGCGGTGTCGGAAAGCGATTCGGCGGTGGCGGACAATTCCGTGGAGCCGCTCGCCACACCCTGGGAGTGGAGTCCCAGGCGCTGGAAGAAGCGCTGGTAGAACTCGGTGAGCTGGTTGGCCTTGGCCGCGATGTCGCAGATTTCGTCGTGGCCCTCGATGGGAAGCCGGCGGGTGAGGTCGCCCTTGCCGCTGGCCAGGTAGCCCATGGCGCGCCCCAGGTCGCCCAGGCGCCGCTGGAGGTTCCGGATGGCCAGCAGGAGCAGGGCCATGCCGGTGACCCCCGCCAGGATGCCCACGGCGATGGCGAGGTTCATGGCCCGGTTGAGGTTCCGGACGGATTCGGCCTTGGCCTCGGCCATGGTCTTTTCCTGCTGTTTCATGAGGTCGAGGAGCTGGGTCCGCAGTTCCCGCCACAGGGGGGTGACATCCTTCTTCATGAGGGCGGCTGCGGTGGCCGCGTCCATGGTTCCCGCCTTGATGGGGGACTGGAGGGCCTGGAGCCGGTCCCACTTGTCCTGGATCTCGGCCAGGGCCTTGAGGGCGGCGGGGCGGTCCCCCACGATCCTCGGGGTGGCCTTGATGGTTTCAGTGAACTCCTTCACCGCGTCGTCGTAGTTCTGGTAGGCCTTGGGATTGGAAGGATCGAGGATGATGTTGCGCACGGCCTGGCCGGTCTGGAGGCCGTGGGCGTAGAGCTGGGTGTACGCCAGCAGTTCCGGGGCCTGGTGATCGGCATAGGAAAGGTAGGTCTCCCGGCCGGTCCGGAGGCCGAGGAGGGCCACCACCAGCGCCCCGGCGAAAAGGAGCCCGGATAGACCCGTGGCGATGAACAGGCGGGTTCCGATGGAGCGGGCGTTCTTGAGCATGGTCTCCCCCAGGGACGGGCGAACGGTGTCTGGAATCACCATCGGCAGGGAAGGCGGAACCTTCAATTCTGGAGCCCCCCGGGCAGTCACCAGAGCCGCTTCTGGCCCTTGGGGTGGTTCAGCACCACCTGCTTGACCCGCTCGATCCAGGTGTTCCGGGCGCCGGGTTCCAGACGCTCATGGGGCAGGGCGCGTTCCTCCAGCAGCTGGTCCACCAGCTTGTCCACGGCCTCGGCGAAGCAGGCATCGGTGTCCCGCACGCCATCGGCGGCGAGCTGGCCACTGAAGGGCACCTTGAAGAGCAGGTCATAGCTCTTCATCCAGTGCCGCATGAACCGCTCGATGGGCAGCTGGCGGCCGAAGGCCAGCATCATGTAGGCGTAGTTGTCCAGCACGCTGCGGTCGCAGACCACCACATCGTGCTGGCTGCCGGAGCGGATCTCCTCGGCCATCTGGGTCAGGAAGATCCAGGTCTGGGCTTCCAGCGAGGTCTTCTGATTGATGGGCAGCGGCGACAACCGCGCCACCTCCTTCACGATGTCCACATGGATGCCCTCCCGCTTGAGGGCCGCGGCCAGCTCGTAGCAGAGGGTCGTCTTGCCCACCCCGTGGGTGCCGATGAAGGCGATCTTCACTCGGCACCTCCTGTGCCTCGCCCTGCGGGCTTCGCCTTCGGCAAAGTGGCCCTTCGCTCCTGCTTCGGGCTCATTCGGCACCTCCTGTGCCTCGCCCTGCGGGCTTCGCCTTCGGCAAAGTGGCCCTCCATCTATCGGGCGCGGTGCGCCCTCCTGCTCGCGGATGCTCGCAGAGATGGAGCCTCCGCTCCTGCTTCGGGCTCACTCGGCACCTCCACCTGACGCACGCGGTGCGTGCTCCGGCGCGCTGCGCTTGCCGAGGCGGAGCCTCCCTGCGCCCCACCCCTGCGGGGCCGCGCTTTGCGCGGTGGCCCTCCATGTATCGGACAGCGCACTGCGCTGTCCTCCCGCTCGCAGGGGCTCGCGGACATGGAGCCTCCGCTCCTGCTGCGGGCTCACTCGGCGCCTCCACCTATCGAAAGCAGCCAACCGGCCCCGCTTGCACCGAGGCGCTGAGCGGAGACGGGGAAGCAGGAAGGTGAGAGCGAGCGGAAGGCAATGCAGGCGGGGTCCGAGGTGAGCGGGAGGTTAGGCACAGCGATCTACTTTGAATTGGAGAGCATTTTGAAAGCTGCCAGAACGCCAAACGAGGAGGCCCAAATAGCGCAGACAAGGTAAGACAAAAAAGTCACCCAGTACCAGACGGGCTCGTGGTCTCGATGGTAGATTCGTACACTGAATCCCCATCCACGGCCCTTGATTTCTTGCGAGGAAAATGCGTTGAGAACCATCCAGAAGAGCAGTATTCCAATGGCCAAAAAAAAGGTCGCAATCATGGTTTACGCCTGAAAATGAATGCGATCAAATGTTAACAGAATTGGTGGTAACCCCAGGCGAAGGGACAACGCGTCTCTTGGTGAGGTCTAACGCACGCAGTGCGCCCTCGTGCTCGCGGGTGCTTGCAGAGACTAGGCCTCTGCTTCTGCTTCGTGCTCATGGTTGCCCCGATCAGAGGAGGCTGCGGCCGTCCATGGAGCCGGGCTGGGGCAGGCCGAACAGTTTCAGGAGGGTGGGCGCCACGTCGCTGAGGGCACCGCCGCCGTGGAGCTGGCGGGCTTCGAAGCCTGCGGCCACCAGCACGGCGGGGACGAGGTTCAGGGTGTGGGCGGTGTGGGGGTTGCCGTCTTCGTCCCGCATGCACTCGCAGTTGCCGTGATCGGCGGTGATGAAGAGGGCGCCGCCCTTCTCCAGCGTGGCGTCCGCGATGCGGCCCACGGCGGCATCCACGGCCTCGCAGGCGGTGACGGCGGCGGCCAGGTCGCCCGTGTGGCCGAGCATGTCGGGGTTGGCCAGGTTGCAGACCAGCAGGCGGTAGTGGCCCGACCCGATGGCCGCCTCCAGGCCATGGCTCACGTCCGCCAGGCTCATCTCGGGTTGCAGATCATAGGTGGCCACCTTGGGCGAGGGCACCAGGCGGCGGACTTCGCCTTCGAAGGGAACCTCCCGCCCGCCGTTGAAGAAGTAGGTGACATGGGCGTACTTTTCGGTTTCGGCGGTGCGGAACTGCTTCCAGCCCTTCGCGCTGATGAGCTCGCCCAGGATGTGGTCGAGGCTCTGGGGTGGGTAGGCCACGGACAGGTAGGGATCCAGTTCCGCGTCGTAGGCCGTGAAAGTGAGCAGTTTCACTCTGGGTTTGTCTTTCTGGATGAAGCCAGCGAAGGCCGGATTCACCAGGGCGTGGGACAGCTGGCGGGCCCGGTCCGCCCGGAAATTGAAGAACAACACCCCGTCGCCATCCGCGATGGGATGGAAGGCGTCGAGCCGGGTGGGGGCCACGAACTCATCCGTTTCGCCGCGACCATAGGCGGCGGCGATGGCGGCCAGGGCGTCCGGCGCCTGCTGGGGGGCCTCGCCGTCCACATAGAGCCTCCAGGCCTGCTCCGTGCGTTCCCAGCGCTTGTCCCGGTCCATGGCCGTGTAGCGGCCACAGACGGATCCGATGGTCACCAGCGGGCAGGTCCGCAGCTGGAAGGTGAGCCACTGGAGGTAGCCGTCGGCGCTCTTCTGGCCCGTGTCCCGGCCATCGGTGATGGCATGGATGGTGGTGGGGATGCCTTCCACCTGGGCCCACTGGGCCAGGGCGGCCAGGTGGTTCTGATGGCTGTGGACGCCGCCGTCGCCCACCAGTCCCAGCAGGTGCAGGCGTTGTCCCGAGGTCTTGAGGCCGGCCAGGAGGGCGCCGATGGGGCCGTTCTCGCGGAAGGTGCCCCGCCGGATGGCCGCGTCAATGCGGGTGAGCTCCTGCCAGACCACGCGCCCGGCGCCGAGGTTCATGTGGCCCACTTCGGAATTGCCGAACTGGCCCTCCGGCAACCCCACGGCCTCGCCGCTGGTGAGCAGCTGCGTCGTGGCGTAGGCCTTCCGCAGCGCGTTGAAGCGCGGCATGGACGCCACGAAGGTCGCGTCGAAGGCATTCCTCGGGCCGTCGCCGAAACCGTCGAGGATGAGGAGGGTTATGGGACCTTGGATCATGGGCGGGGTAATCCCTTTTTCGCGCTGCGCTGGTTGGCCTTCAGCCCCTTGGGCAGGTCTTCCGCAGGGATGAATCCGATGGGCCGGTCGGGCAGGGGGCCCCCCTCCACCTCACCCTGGAGCGTCCTGAGGGCCAGATCCAGCTTCTGCTCCAGGTCCTGTACCCGGGCCGCCAGATTGGCGTGGGCCGCGAGGACGTGGCGGGCCTCGGCGAAGGCCGGGAGCAGGGCGAGCAGGGCGGCCTCCTTCTCCGCCAGGAGGCCCGTCAGCAGGGCGGTGCCGGCTTCCGTGAAGGCCATGATGGGTGCCCCAGGGATCTTCTGGCGCTCCTCCGCCGTCAGGTGGAACACCAGCGCCTCGGAAAAGCGTTCCGGGTGGAATTCCACGAGGGCGGCCAGAGCCTTGGGTTCGAGCCCCAGCTGATCGGCCACGACCGCATCCGGCAGGGCCGCGGCATCGCGGATCCAAAGCAGGCGGGAGAGAATCTCGACGGGGGCGGCCATGGTTACTTCTTCGGATGGAAGCCGATGGGCTTCTTGGCTGGGGCTGGGGGTGTCATCAGATCCCGGATCGCCTCGAAGACCACTCGGAACTGGCCATCATATTTGCGTTCCAGGGATTCCACCTTGCGGGCGAGGTCTGCGTGGGCAGCCAGCATCCCTCTGAGCTGGGTGAAGGCTCTCATTATTGAGATGTTCGCTTGGATGGCCCCGTTCGCTGTTGAGGACGCTCGAGAGCATGGCCACGCCCAGTTCGGTGAAGGCGTAAGGTGCGGTCCGGCGGCCGCCCCAGGAACTTGAGATCACAGATTGTGATTTCAAGCCGGTCCACTCCTGATCCGAGAGCTGGAACATGAAATCTTCTGGAAAACGATCAAGGTTCCGCTTCACGGCCTGGACCAGTACCCGCGTCTCGACCTCATAAAGGGCGGCCAAGTCGGCATCCAACAACACCCGCTCGCCCCTCAGGACATGGATGGAATGGAGAATGCGCTCAGCTGGGAAGGCCATCACGGCACCTGCTCCCCATGCGGATGCGACAGGAGATACAGGACAGCCATGCGCACGGGGACGCCATTGGTGACCTGATCGAGGATCAGGCTGCGGGGACCGTCGGCCACGTCGCTGGTGATCTCCAGGCCGCGGTTGATGGGGCCGGGGTGCAGCACCACCGCGTCCTTCTTCGCGAGCTTCATGCGGGCCGGATTGAGCTGGAAGAAGCGGCTGTACTCGCCCTGGCCGGGGATGTAGGCGCCGGTGCCGCGCTCGAACTGGGCGCGCAGCATCATGATGGCGTCCTGATCGGGGATCACGGCATCGAAGTCGTGGCTGATCCTGATGCCGGGCCAGGTGGCCTGCATCTCCTGGGGGACGAGGGTCGGGGGGCCCACCAGCGTGACCCTGGCGCCCATGCGGGTGAGCAGCCAGAGGTTGGAGCGCACCACGCGGCTGTTGCGGATATCGCCCACGATGGCGACCCGCAGACCCTCCAGGCGGCCGAACTTCTTGCGCAGCGTGTAGGCGTCCAGCAGGGCCTGGGTGGGGTGCTCATGGGAACCATCCCCGGCGTTCACGATGCTGGCCTTCATGTGGCGGGCCAGGAGGGCGTGGGCCCCGGGGGCGCTGTGGCGCATGACGATCAGGTCCGGGTGCATGGCCTGCAGGTTCATGGCCGTGTCAATGAGCGTCTCGCCCTTGTTCAGGCTGCTGGTGTCGGCGTCGAAATTGATGATCTCGGCGGAGAGCCGCTTCTCGGCGATCTCGAAGCTGTTGCGGGTGCGGGTGCTGTTCTCGAAGAAGAGGTTCACCACCAGCTTCTTGCGCAGGGCCGGGACGATCTTGATGTTGGGGCGCTCGCAGACCTCCTCGAACGCCTGGGCCTGGTCCAGGAGGGCGGTGATATCCCGGGCGCTGAGCGGCTGGATGCCCAGCAGGTGCTTGTGGGGGAAGACGTAGCGCTCGGAGACCATCAACAGGCCTCCACGGTGACGCCGTCTTCGCCGTCAATCTCCTTCACCCGGACGGCCACCCGGTGGCCGGGGGGGATCTCCACCCGCAGGCCCGCCAGGTCGGCCTGGATGGGCAGTTCCCGTCCGCTGCGGTCGGCCAGCACCAGGAGCATCACCCGGCGGGGTCGCCCGTGGTCCAGCAGGGCGTCCAGGGCCGCGCGGACGGTCCGGCCGGTATAGAGGACATCATCCACCAGGACCACGGTGCGCTCTTTCAGGGTGAAGGGGATCTCGGTGGGCCGGACGATGGGGCTGCCCACCATCTCGGTGAGATCGTCCCGGTAGAGGGTGATGTCCAGGGCGCCCACGGGAACCTGGGCCCCGGTGGTGGTCCGCAGGAGGGTGGCCAGACGCTCGGCCAGGGGGAGGCCCCGGGATCGGATGCCCAGGAGGACGACCTCCTCCTCGGGCTTCACCCGGGCCACCAGTTCGGCGGCCAGGCGCCGGAGGGTGGCCTCCATCTGGCCGGGGTCCATGGGGCAGGGGTCCACGGGGCAGGGGCCTGGGGCAGCGGGCATGGAACCTCCGGGGTGCGCCCCGGCGGGGCGCGCGCGCGGATTCAAGTCTAGCCGAGGCCGGGTCCAGGCTGGGAGCCCGCGGCAGGATTCGCAGGATTCAAGTCCGGATCCTCCACCTCCGATGCCCCCTGTGAGGAAGCCCATGAGTCAGGAACGGCGACAGTACCAACGGATCCCGCTGGAAGCCACGCTGAGCTTCCAGGAGCTCAGCTTCCACAAAGGGGAGGCCCCGGCCACGAGCAGCTACCGGGACGTGTCCGCCGGCGGCCTCCTGGTGGATTCCCCCCGGGCCTATCCCCTGGGCACCCTGCTCAAGCTGGAGCTGCGCGTTCCGGGCTGGGGCCGTTTCCAGAACCATTTCGGCCCGGTGCAGGACGCCGATGTCCGTCCCCTGGTGGCCCTGGGCATGGTCGTCCGCGTCGAGCAATTGGACGGGAGTGGGTATGAGCTGGGCGTCAAGTTCCAGAACGTCTACCCCGATGACCTTGAAGCCCTCGGGAAGTTCCTGGAGGCCGCCGCGCCTCCGCCCTCTCTCTGACCCCGATTTCCCCACCTTTCCAGGAGGCCCCCGTGAAGATCCTCATCGTGGACGATTCCTCGACGATGCGGCGCATCATCATCAACACCCTGTCCCGCATCGGATACGCCGACGTGGTCGAGGGTGAGAACGGCAAGAGCGGGCTCGAGAAGCTCGGCCAGGGCGGGGTGGAAATGATCATCACCGACTGGAACATGCCGGAGATGGATGGCCTCGAGTTCGTGAAGACCGTGCGGGGCCAGAATCCGGCCATCCCGATCCTCATGGTGACCACCAACGCCGCCAAGGAGGACATCGTGGAAGCCCTCCAGGCCGGCGTGAACAACTACGTGGTGAAGCCGTTCACCCCGGAGACCCTCAAGGAAAAGATCGAATCCCTCCTCGGGTAGGGAGCAGACCATGGATCAGACCGAAATAGACGCCCTCCTCGCTGGCGGCGGCAAGTCCCCCAGGAAGCCCAAGGCGGCTGTCCCGGCGGCGCCCCCGGTACCCGCGCCGCAGGGTGAACCCCACAAAGACGGCAGCGGCCATGTCATCTCCGAGCTGGACACCGTCACCGCCGTGACGGAGCGGGAATCCAACAAGGTCATGGATCAGCTGGACCAGATCAGCCGTCTGGTGTCGCGCCAGCAGGAGCTGATCACCGGGATCATGCGCCATGAAGGCGCCCAGTCGCCTGGGGTCCAGAAGGCCATCCACGAGGTCATGAGCGCCGGCAAGGAGATCCAGGACAAGGTCTTCGAGGCCATGGACCTCATGCAGTTCCAGGACATCACCCGCCAGAAGCTGGAGCGCATCGTCCACCACCTGCGCCAGATCCACGACTACATCGTGGATCTCCTGGGCACCGGCCTGAAGAGCGACGCCGAACGCCCCTCCATCAGCCACACCATTGCCCAGACCGGCACCACCCCCGATGAGAACAAGGCCCACGCGGACGCCGTGATCGAGGCCTACAAGTCCCAGAAGAAGGGGTGAACCATGGCCGCCGAGTCCACCCAGGCCCTTCCCGCCACGGAGCTGGTGCCCTCGGGCCAGCTGGTGACCTTCACCCTGGATGGCGTGGAGTTCGGCCTGGACATTGACCGGGTGCAGGAGATCACCCGCCGGAGCGAGGTCACGCCCGTGCCCGGCAGCCCCAGCTTCATCCTGGGCGTCATCAACCTCCGCGGCCTCATCATCCCCGTCATGGACAGCCGGGTCCGGTTCCACCTGGCGCCCCAGGAGCCCACCTCGAAGACCCGCATCATCGTGCTGCGCCTGGCCGGGGGCCCCACGGGGCTCCAGGTGGATTCCGTGGCCGAAGTGGTGCGTCTGGAGAATCACGCCGTCCGGGAGACCCCCCCGCTGGTGGCGGGAGTCCGCGCCGAGTACCTGGCCGGCATGGTCACGGTGGGCACCCGCCTGATCACCCTGATCCACCTGGAGAAGCTGCTGGACAGCTCCGAACTGACCCGCCGCGCCGAGCTCGAGGATCTCGGCCTGGCCCGGATCCTCGGCGGATCCGGGGATACCGAAGGGGAACCCGAGGAGGACGGCCGCCCCTTCGTCACCTTCCGGATCGGGGTCGAATCCTTCGGCATCGCCCTTCACGAGGTGGAGGAGATCGTCGAGCTGCCTCCCGTGACCAAGGTGCCGGACGCCCCGGACTACGTGCTGGGGGTCATCTGCCTGCGGGACCAGGTCATGCCCCTCATTGACCTGTCGGAGATCCTGTCCATCCGGCAGGGCCAGGCCGAGCGCAAGCGCGGCATGGTGGTGCTGCTTTCCTTCGGCGCCGCCAGGATCGGCGTGGTGGTGGACGAGATCGAGGAGATCCTGCGGGTGGGGGAGGGCCAGGTCCTGCCGCCGCCCCAGACCCTGTCCGAGTCCGAGCGCGAACACCTGGAGGGCATCCTCCTTCTGCCGGGCCGCATGGTCAGCCTCATCAACGTGCTGAAGATCATCACCGGCGACGACCAGGAGAAGATCGCCGCCATGGGCCGGGGCCTTGGCCTGCCGGAGGACCGGGCCCAGGAGATGGTGCCCAGCATCGAACTGGTCGTGTTCCGCCTCGGCCCCGAAAGCTACGGGCTGCGCCTGCGCGAGGTCCGCGAGATCATCATGGTGGGCCAGATCACGCCGGTGCCCCGGGCGCCCCACTTCGTGGACGGCGTGCTGAACCTGCGGGGCGAGGTGATGCCCGTCGTGGACCTCCGCACCCGGTTCGGCCTGGAGCGCGTCGAGGCGACCTCCATCTCGCGCATCCTCATCACGAGCATCGGTGGGGTGTTCACGGGGCTCGTGGTGGACGCCGTGGAGGAGGTCCGCCCGGTGGATGCGCACCGCTTCGGACCCCCGCCCGCCGTCACCGCCGTGGGCGCCAACCGCTACATCGAGAAGGTGGCCCGCCTCGACGACGGCATGATCTTCCTGCTCGAACTCAAGCAGCTTCTGACCGAGGCGGAGACCGGGCAGCTCCAGGGCCTCCAGGGGCGGCGGGGCGCGGCCAACAGGACGGGTGAGCCATGAGCGATTTCGCCCTCGACGATCCCAGCTTCTACGAGGACTTCCTCATCGAGGCGCAGGAGCATTTCGAGCAGATCGAGACCAACTTCCTGGCCCTCGAGGAAGCCCCCGGCGATCTGGATCTGCTGAACGCGATCTTCCGGAGCGTCCACACCATCAAGGGCGCGGCCGGATTCCTCGGTCTCCAGAAAGTCCTGGCGGTGGCCCACATGGGCGAGAACGTGCTGGATGATCTCCGCAAATCCCGCATGGAGCTCAGCGACCGGGTCATGGAACTGCTCTTCGAGACCGTGGACATGCTGAAGGTCCTGGTCGAGGACGTGCGCGTCCAGGTGAGGAAGCAGGGCGAAGCCGAGGATCCCGATCCCAGCGAACTGATCCGGAACCTCGAATCCCTCAAGAAGGGCGTTGCCGCGCCAACGGCCCTCCAGGCCATGGCTTCCACGGGGAAACTTTCCCTGCCGGCCGCCCTGGCCGGCGTGGATGAGGCGGGACGGAAGGCCGCCGAGGCGGCCCTGGCCCAGGGGAAGACCGTGCTCGGCATCCGGGTCGAGCTGGCCGGCGCCATCTACGGCACGGCCTTCAATCCCTTCTCCCTGTTCCAGGTGGTGGAACTGGTGGGCCGGATGCTGCACCGGCAGATGGTTCCGCGCGAGCCCCTCGTGGAACTCGACAGCTTCGATCCCCGGGCCTTCCACCTGGATCTGGTGATGCTCATCGAGGCCACTGAGCCCATGGAGGAGATCCGGAAGG
This sequence comes from Geothrix sp., assembly GCA_030681515.1. Taxonomy (GTDB): domain Bacteria; phylum Acidobacteriota; class Holophagae; order Holophagales; family Holophagaceae; genus Geothrix. The sequence continues at coordinate 160,845 of JAUXSE010000016.1, forward strand.
TCTTCGGGGCCGTATCGGGCGCCAGCATCTCCTTCCATCCGCTGACCCTCGGGCCCCCTGCGGGCGAGGGCGCCCCCGCGCCCGAAGACCGCCGGAAAAGCGGACGCAGGAATTCCGACGACAAGGCCGCCTCCGACACCATCCGCGTGAGCCAGGCCAAGCTTGAGCAGTTCATGAACATCGTGGCGGAGCTGATCATCAGCAAGACCATGATCAGCCATCTCGTCGAGCGGCTCGCGCCCCAGGTCCAGGGCCATCCCGCGGCGGCCGTGGCGAAGGAGCTGGCCCACGCGTCGGTGCATCTCGATCACGTGAGCAAGGAAATCCAGGCTTCGGTGCTGGGCATCCGCATGGTGCCCGTGAAGACCGTCTTCTCCAAGTTCCCGCGCATGTTGCGGGACCTGGCGAAGGCCAGCGGCAAGAAGATAGATCTCCAGGTGATGGGCGAGGACACCGAGATTGACAAGAGCATCATCGAGGAACTGGGCGACCCCATGGTCCACCTCATCCGGAACAGCGCGGACCACGGCATCGAGCTGCCCGACGTCCGCGTGAGGTCGGGCAAGTCCGAGGTGGGGACCGTGATCCTGCGGGCCCGTCACGAGGGCGATAGCGTGATCGTGGAGATCGAGGATGACGGCAAGGGCATTGATCCAGCCATCATCCGCGCCAAGGCCGTGGAGAAGGGGGTGCTCTCCCAGGAGCGGGCCGATGCCATGCCGGACGATGAGGTGATCGAGCTCATCTTCGCGCCCGGGTTCAGTACCGCCGCGGTGGTGACAGACATCTCCGGCCGGGGCGTGGGCATGGACGTGGTGCGCTCCAACGTGCGCAAGCTCAACGGCCGCGTGGGCGTACGATCCACCGTGGGCAAGGGCTCCATCTTCACCATCAAGCTGCCGCTGACGCTGGCCATCATTGACGCCCTGCTGGTGAAGAGCGGCGGGCAGGTCTTCGCCCTCCCCGGCACGGCCGTGGAGGAGACCCTGATCGTGCCGCCGGAGAGCGTCTCCCACCTCACCAGCCGCCAGGCCATCAATCTGCGGGGGGAAGTCCTGGGCGTGTGCCGGCTCAAGCACCTCCTGAAATCGGCGGCCCCCGTGAACGCGGCCGATGAGGTGGATGGCCTTTCCGTGGTGGTGGTGTCCGCCGCCGGACGGCGCATGGGCATCATCGTGGACGCCTTCGTCCGCCGCCAGGAAGTGGTCATCAAGCCCCTGGCGCCCTACCTCGCCAGCCTGCCCGGCATCAGCGGCGCATCCATCATGGGAGACGGCGGCGTCGTGTTGATCCTGGATCCCGCCGAGCTGCTGCAGCTCGCCGTCCAGGAGGCCGTGTGAGCCTTGGGACCGCGCCCACGCCCTCAACCCAGGCGCGGGACCGCGCCGCGGGCCGGGAGTCCGTCCAGCACCGGTTCATGACCTTCTTCCTGGACGGACGGCCCTATGGGCTTCCGCTCCGCCATGTGGCGGAAATCACGCCGCTCCGGGAACTGAACCGGCTGCCCCACATGCCCCGGGCGGTGGAGGGCGTCCTGGATCTCCGGGGCCGCGTGGTCCCCGTGGTGAACCTGCGGGCGCGCATGTCCCTGCCTCCCCTGGAGGGGGCCGTGAAGGGCACCATCCTGGTCCTGGATCTGGCGGGGACGGCCACGGGTCTCCTGGTGGACGCGGTGGACGCGGTCCTGAGCGTTCCAGAGGAGAACCTGGTCCCCGCCAGCCCCTTGCTGGCGGGCCTGGATGGCGCCTGGGTCGAAGGCTTCATCGTCCAGGGCGAGCGGGTGATCACCCTGCTGGACGCCGCCCTGGTGGCCAGTCCCGGGGGACGGCGCACCCAGGGCAAGGCCATCCTGGCGAACCTCAGCCTGGAGGAGCGCCTCGACGACGGCCTGCGCCGGCTCATAGACATGGCGCCCCCCAAGCGGCAGGGGGAACACCGGGTGATGCCCCAGATCGAATCCTCCATTTCGTATACCGAGCGGGAGATGGGCAAGGTGCTGGAGCGGGTGGAAGCCATGCTGGCGAGTGCCGACAGGGCCTTCCAGGGCCTCGGGTACCTCAAGCAGGAGGCCGGGCTCGGCAAGCTCAAGGGCCACGAGCGCGATATCGCGGATCTGGAGCGCATGAACCAGGAGATGCAGGACACGGTCTTCGCCCTCATCCAGCAGATGCAGTTCCAGGACATCGCCAGGCAGAAGCTGGAGCGGGTGCTGGCCCATCTCCGGGGCATGCAAGTGGCCATCAGCGGCAAGCTGCGGACGGAGCGGAAGACCGACTAGCCCCTGGAGCCGACCTCGATCAGCGGGCACAATGGGGGATTCGGCCCAGGAGCCCCCGTGATCAGCCAGCCATTCACCGAAGTCCGATTCCTCGCCGGCCAGGTCGGCGGGACCGTCCGGCTGCGGGGCTGGGTCCGCAATGCGCGCACCAGCAAGACCCGCTTCATCGAGCTGCGGGACGGCTCGGGCTTCGTCCAGTGCGTGGTGGGCGCCGCCGAGGCCGATCCTGCGAGCTATGAGCTGGCCGGGAAGCTTACTCAGGAAGCCGCCATCTCGGTGCTGGGGATCGTGCAGCAGCACCCCAAGACCGGCGAGCCGGAACTGCTGGTGAAGTCCCTGGAGCTCATCGGCGGTAGTACGGACTTCCCCATCACGCCCAAGGAGCACGGCACCGAGTTTCTCATGGAGAACCGCCATCTGTGGCTGCGCAGCAAGCGCCAGTGGGCCATCCTGCGCATCCGCCACACCCTGGTGAAGGGCATCCGCGACTTCTTCGACGAGGACGGCTTCACCCTGCTGGATGCCCCCATCCTCACCCCTAGCGCCTGCGAAGGCACCAGCACGCTGTTCAGCACGGACTACTTCCACGAAGGCACGGCCTTCCTCAGCCAATCCGGCCAGCTCTACCAGGAGCCGGGCATCGCGGCCTTCGGCAAGGTCTACTGCTTCGGTCCCACCTTCCGCGCCGAGAAGAGCAAGACCCGCCGCCACCTCACGGAGTTCTGGATGGTGGAGCCGGAAGTGGCCTTCGCCCACCTGGACGATGTGATGATCCTGGGCGAACGCATGACCAAGTTCCTCATCCAGCGGGTGCTCGAAGGCCGCCAGGAGGAGCTGAAGATCCTCGAGCGCGATACCGCGCCCCTGGAAACCGCCCTGAACACCACCTTCGACCGCATGACCTACACCGAGGCCGTGGAGAAGCTGAAGACCCTGGGCAGCGACATCCAGTGGGGCGAGGACTTCGGCAACGATGACGAAACCATCCTCATGAACGCCACGGACCGCCCCCTCTGGGTGCACCGCTTCCCCAAGGCCTTCAAGGCCTTCTACATGGAACCGGACCCCGTGGATTCACGCCTGGCCCTGGGCGCCGACCTGCTGGCCCCCGAAGGCTACGGCGAAGTCATCGGCGGCGGCGAGCGCGCCAGCGACCTGCAGTACCTCCTCGACCAGATCCAGCACCACCAGCTCACCCGCGCCGACTACGAGTGGTACCTGGACGTCCGCAAGTACGGCAGCGTCCCCCACGCCGGCTTCGGCATGGGCCTAGAGCGAGCCGTGGCGTGGATCTGCAGGCTGCCGCATGTACGGGAGACCATCCCGTATCCGCGGATGATGGGGACATTACGGCCCTGACCAGCCTGGTTCCAATGCGCGCGAGCTGCGCCCGCGCGATAGCGAAAATCGCGATCATCGCCTCGTTTTTCTCTGCGAACGCTAGCCTCCTCTTGGAAATGGTCAGAACTGGGAGCATTCTTTCTGCATGTCCTCCCCACTCACTCAAATTGAGGCCGATGGCCTGATCCAGCTCTCCAAGATCCCAGCCAACTCGAGGGCTGAGATGTATCCCAGCGGAGGGGACAGCCTACGGGTGATCCTTCATTCCATGAACCGGAAAGAGGCATTCCTAGTCGAGATCACCAGAGGGCGGATAGACATGGCCAAAGTGAATCACCAACTTGTCGGCCGCCAGATCGTGCCTCTACTGAGGCTAGATATTGGTGTGACAGCCAAACACAAGAACCCTGATGACGTTTGGATTATTGGCCCTCACTTGCATGAATACCGTGAAGGCTACGAACTGAAGTGGGCCACCACGTTACCATTCGCTGGTTTTGACCCTGGTGATGATCTGATCACTCACCTCAACAAATTTTTCGCCTTTTGCAACGTGACTCCGTTGCCACCTGTATCTATGGGACTCTTCTCATGATGCAAGAAATGCAAGCCCTGCTGGATCGTTATTGGGTTTGGCTTCGAGATCAGACTTCTCTCCGTCAACTCGATGGAGAGTGGATTGAGATCAATACCCCATTTCTCGATCGGCACAACGACGGACTTCAAATCTATGCCCGGCATGAGGGCGATGACCTACTCATGACGGATGATGGGTACATTCTCCGCGACCTTGAGGCCAGTGGATGCAAACTCGATTTACCCCGTCGGCAAGCTCTCATTCAACTCACCCTCCGGGGGTTCGGTGTTCAGCTTGCCGAAGATCGCCTTGAGATCCGAGCGAGACCTGAGAACTTCGCCCAAAGAAAACACAATCTGATTCAGGCAATGCTGGGTGTGAATGATCTTTTCTATCTCAGCAAAGCGAGTATCCGTGGTCTTTTCCTTGAAGATGTTCAGGCTTGGATGGACCAGAATGATGTTCGGTATTCACCGAATGTGCAACTCCTCGGAAAGAGTGGGTTATCACACTCCTTCCATTTTCTGATCAATAAATCAAGGCAACAACCGGAGCGTATTATCCGAGCAATCAATGCGCCCGATAGAAGCAGTGCGGAATCATTTGCCTTTGCCTGGATCGATACCCGGGAAGCAAGGGCCCAAGAGGCCAAAGCCTTCGCCGTCGTGAATGATCTCGACCATTCTGTTCCTAGCGCATTCCTCGATACCTTGAGGAGTTATGAAATCGAGCCCCTACTCTGGGGGCAACGTGATTCATTCAGGGACAGGTTGGCATCTTAGCTCTGATTCCTTCTCCTCTGCATCCTTCCATAACGTTCCGCGCGGGCGGCGCCCGCGCCAACGAAAATCGCGCAGCGATTTTCGCCCTCACAACTGCATGACCACGCCCGGCAGCTTCTGGATGGCCTCCCGCAGCGGGGTCTCGGCCTGGGCGTGGGGCAGGGTGATCCAGAAGGTGTAGCTGATGAAGCTGCCTTTGCAGTTGGACTGGTGCCGCTCGTCGCCTTCGGGTTGGGGTCCCAGGTGGGCGAGGATCAGTTCCATCACCATATCGGGGCGCAGTTCCTCCTGGCGCCCGATGATCTTCATGGGGACGCGGGTGGGATAGGTGATCTCGGGCCGACGGCAGGCTTCTTCCATGACGCCATTGTCCCTTGCTTTTCCCTATCGCTCAATGCGCCAGCATTGAGAGCTACTTGACCTCGATCTCCCGCAGATCCTTCCCCGGCTTGAAGCGGATGCTCTTGCCCTTGGGGATCTGGACGCTGGCGCCGGTCTTGATGTTCCGGCCCATGCCGCGCTTGCGGGGGCGGGGCTCGAAGACGCCGAAGCCGCGGATCTCGATGCGGTGGCCATTGAGGAGGGCATCCTTCAGCCGCTCCGTGAGCAGATCCACCACCTGGAGGGCGGTGGCCCGGGAGCAGGGATGCACTTTCATCAACGAATTGGCGATGTCTATCTTGATCATCGGCGACCTCGGGCCATGGGGTGGGAGAGCCAGAATAGGGGAAGGGGGTTCAGCGTGCCAGGGTGATTTTCACATCCGTGGCCGGGGGCATGGCCATGGGCATGCCGGGGGCCTGGGGCAGGATGGGCGGGGGGGCCTGCCCGGCGGACTCCCGGCCGCCGCCGCCCTGGGCGATGGACATGCCGCGCTCCATGTTGGCCTTGGCCATGTCGGCCGTGGCCATGACGCCTTCGAGGCGGAGCTTGAATTCGCCCACGTTGGTGGCCCGGAGGAGGGCCTCCTCTTCGGTGATGAGATTCTGGCGCAGCAGGAAGTAGAGGCTCTGGTCGAAGGTCTGCATGCCGTACTGGGCCGTGCCCGAGGCGATGACATCCTTCAGCATCTTGGTCTTGTCCTTGTCCTCGATGCAGCTGCGCACGGTCTCTGTGGCCACCATGACCTCCACGGCGGGCACGCGGCCATGGCCATCGGCCCGGGGCACCAGGCGCTGGGAGATGACGCCCTTGAGTACGGAGGCGATCTGGAGGCGGATCTGCTTCTGGTGGTGGGGCGGGAAGACGGAGATCACGCGGTTGATGGTCTCCGTGGCGTCCAGGGTGTGCAGGGTGCTGAAGACCAGGTGGCCGGTCTCGGCCGCGTGAAGGGCGGTCTCGATGGTCTCCAGGTCGCGCATCTCGCCCACGAGGATCACGTCGGGATCCTGGCGGAGGGCGGCCCGGAGGGCCGAGGAGAAGCTCCGGCAGTCGGCCTCCACCTCGCGCTGGTTCACGATGCTGAGGTTGTCCCGGTGCAGGTACTCGATGGGATCCTCGATGGTGAGGATGTGCTCGGTGCGGGTGGCGTTGATGAGATCAATCATCGCCGCCAAGGTGGTGGATTTCCCCGAGCCGGTGGTGCCCGTCACCAGCACCAGGCCGCGCTGTTCCTGGCAGATGGTCTTGAGCACTTTCGGCAGCATCAGGTCGTCAATGGTGTAGATCTTCCGCGGGATCACGCGGAGCACCAGGCCCACGGTGCCGCGCTGATTGAAGATGTTGCAGCGGAAGCGGCCCAGGCTCGGCACCGAGTAGGCGATGTCAATGTCGAAGTTCTCCTTGAACTTCCCCTTCTGCTTGTCGCTGGCCATGATCGCGTAGGCCATGGCGATGGTGTCCTCCTGCACCAGCCGCTTGAACTGGGTCATGGGGGTGAGCTTGCCCCGGATGCGGGCGATGGGGTGGTTGCCGACCTTGAGGTGGAGGTCGCTGGCACCCTGCTCGCACACGACCGTGAGCAGTTCGTTGATGTGCATGAGGTTCTCCCGAGGTGGGTGCTTCATCTTAGACCCCTGCCGCGACAATGGAAGGGGGTGCGATTAGATCTCGGGAATGGCCGTGGTCTCTGGTAAAATCGAGGGTTCTGCCCGGCGTTTGCATGGGCCTATCCAGGAAGCCTGATGACCCCCCTCGAAAAGATCCGCAATCTTGCCATCATCGCCCACGTTGATCACGGGAAGACCACCCTCGTGGACGCCCTGTTCAAGGGCGCCCACATGTTCCGGGACAACCAGCGCGTGCAGGAACGCGCCATGGACAGCAACGACCAGGAGCGCGAGCGCGGCATCACCATCCTGGCCAAGACGACCTCCCTGCACTGGGGGGGGTACCGCTTCAACATCGTGGACACCCCGGGCCACGCCGATTTCGGCGGCGAGGTGGAGCGCGTGCTGAGCATGGTGGATTCCGTGCTGCTGGTGGTGGACGCCTTCGACGGCCCCATGCCCCAGACCAAGTTCGTCACCCGCAAGGCCCTGGCCCTGGGCCTGAGGCCCATCGTGGTCATCAACAAGGTGGACCGCCCCGGCGCCCGCCCCGTATGGACCCAGGATCAGGTCTTCGATCTGCTCATCGAGCTGGGCGCCACCGAGGAGCAGCTGGACTTCCCCTGCGTCTTCGCCAGCGCCAAGCTGGGCTACGCCATGCTGGACATGAACGATGCCAGCGAGACACTGGATCCGCTCTTCGACACCATCGTCAAGCACTGCCCCCACCCCACTGGCAGTCCCGATGCGCCCCTGCAGATGCTCGTCACCCTCATGGACTGGAGCGACTTCGTCGGCCAGATCGGCATCGGCCGCATCGTGAATGGCCGCATTCATGTCGGCGACAGCGTGAGCCTCATCAAGCGCGATGGCACCGTGCAGCCGCAGAAGATCACCCAGCTCTACGGATTCGAGGGCCTCACCCGCATCCAGCTCCAGGAGGGCAGCGCCGGCGAGATCGTCGCCATCGCCGGCATCGAGGACATCCGCGTGGGCGAGACCATCGCGGACGCATCCAATCCCATGGCCCTGGAGTACGTGGACATTGACGAGCCGACCATCTCCATGATGTTCATGGTGAACGCCGGGCCCTTCGCCGGCCAGGACGGCAAGTACATCCAGAGCCGGCGCATCCGCGAGCGCCTCCAGAAGGAGCTTCAGCACAACGTGGCCCTGCGGGTGGAAGACACCGACAGCCCCGATTCCTTCAAGGTGAGCGGCCGCGGCGAGCTGCACCTCTCCGTGCTCATCGAGTCCATGCGCCGCGAGGGCTTCGAACTGTGCGTGAGCCGTCCCGAAGTCATCCTCCACATCAATGAGCAGGGCGAGAAGCTCGAACCCTATGAGGATGTGACCATTGACATCCCCGAGGCCTACATGGGCGTGACCATGGAACACATGGGCAACCGCAAGGCCGAGATGCAGGACATGGGCAACGAATCCGGCCGCATGCGCCTGCACTTCAAGATCCCCAGCCGCGGCCTCATCGGCTTCCGCAACGAGTTCATGACCGATACCCGCGGCGAAGGCCTCATCCACAGCCTCTTCAGCCACTACGGCCCCCACAAGGGCGAGTTGACCAGCCGCAAGAACGGCGTGCTCATCAGCATGGAGACCTGCGAGTCCGTGGGCTTCGCCCTCATGAACCTGGAGGAGCGCGGCGTCATCTTCATCCAGCCCGGCACCAAGTGCTACGAGGGCATGATCGTGGGCGAGCACGCCCGCGAGAACGACCTGGTGGTGAACGTGGCCAAGGCCAAGAAGCTGTCGAACATGCGCTCCAGCGGCAGCGACGATGCCACCCGCATCACGCCGCCCCGGGAGCACACCCTGGAGCAGGCCCTGGAGTACATCGAGACCGATGAACTGGTGGAAGTGACCCCCAACTTCATCCGCATGCGCAAGCGGGTGCTGGACTCCAACGAGCGCAAGAAGTCCGAAAAGCGTTCGGACGCCTGATTCTAGGCTCCAGGCCTCAGGCTTCAGTAACAGCTTCCTGATGCGCCGCTGCGCGGCGCGATGATGGTTCAGTTTGGCGCCGGCCCAATTGAGCGGCCCAGAAAAATACACTGGCGTGGGCCGCAGGCCCGCATCAAAGATCATTTCCTGAAGCCTGAAGCCTGAAGCCTGAAGCCTGAAGCCTGAAGCCTGAAGCCTGTCCCCCCAAGCCCGGTCCATTCGCCTACCCTGATCCCATGCCCCAGCCCTACCACGCCCCGCCCCGTGCTGGCTTCCATCAGAAGCTCGGCCCGGGCGGGGCGGCTTCCTTGAGCCTGGCGGTCGTGACGGTCCTGGGGTTGCTGGGACTTCCGTGGGTGTTCCGGTTCCGGCAGGTCCTCCGGGGCGTCCACGGGGATGAATCCGGATCCGTGGACGCGATTCTCGTGCTGGGCCGGCGGCTGGAGGGGGACTGGCTGACGCCGGTCTTCGAGGCCCGCCTGGCCCATGCGGAGGCGCTGTGGCGGCAGGGGTTCGCGCCGCGCATCTTCGTGGCCGGGGGCACCACGGGGACGGCGGCGCGCAGCGAGGCCGAGGCGGGGCGGGACTGGCTGCTGGCCCGGGGCGTCCCCGATGCGGCCATCCTGCTGGAGGACCGCAGCCAGCACACCCTGGAGAACCTCTTCAACGTGCGGGTCCACATGCGCGCCGAAGGCTGGCGGACCCTGCTGGTGGTTTCGGATCCCCTGCATCTCGCCCGGGCCATGGCCACGGCCCGGGGCCTGGATCTGGAGGCGCGGTGCAGCCCGGCGCCGGATGCTCCGCCGAGCCCCGGCACCCTCGCCTGGTGGCGACGGGCGGCCCTGGAGGCCTTCCTGCTGCACTGGTACCACACCGGAATGTCGTACAGCCGGTTGATCCGGAGCGAACGGCAGCTCGAACGGGTCACCTGATGGCTGCCAGACTGGACGGATCATGACCGGCCACCTCATCCTCGTCCCCACCCCCATTGGAAACCTCGGCGACCTCACGGACCGCGCGAAGGAGGCGTTGGCCCAGGCCGATCTGGTGGCCTGCGAGGACACCCGCCGCACCGGGGGCCTGCTCAAGCACCTCGGGATTGATAAACCCCTGCTCCGCTTCGACGATCACGCGGGCGCCGCGGCCTTCGAGCGGCTGGGCCTGGAACTGGCTTCGGGCCGCACGGTGGCCTACTGCAGCGATGCGGGGATGCCCGGCATCAACGATCCCGGCTTCGAAATCGCCCGGGCCGCCCGGGCCGCCGGCGCGAAGGTCACCGTGCTGCCCGGGGCCTCGGCCGTGCTGCTGGCGGTGGTGGCCTCGGGCCTGCCCAGCCACGCCTTCAGTTTCCGGGGCTACCTGCCGAGCCGCGGCGAACCCCGTCGGGCCATGCTCCAGAAGCTCGGCACCGAGGCGGAAACGGTGGTCGTTTTCGAAACGCCCCACCGCATCCACGACACGCTGGCGGATCTGGAGGAATTGCTGCCGGACCGCGAGATCGCCCTGGGCCGGGAGCTGACGAAGCTGCACGAAACCTGGTACCGCGGCACCCCCGCTCAGGTGAAGGCCCAACTCGGCGGCGAGGACCGGGGCGAGATGGTGCTGGTACTGGCGGGGGCATCCGCCAAGCGCCTGGTCACGGAGGCGGCCGCGGAATTCGATGGCAAGGATCTGCCGGAGTGGGCCCGGACCTACCTCGCCGCCGCGCGGGAGGGCGGCATGACCCTCCGCGAGGCCGTGAAGCCCCTGGCCAAGCACCTGGGGGTGTCCGCCTCGGAACTGTACCGGCTGGCCTCCGTCCTCTGATTGAACCTCGTCGGGATGATTTGTGGGCATCGGTCACAACAGGAGCGTACTCCCGTTGTATCGGCTGGAGCCCCGGCGTAGATTCATGATGTTCGAGTCGTCTTTAATGTGAAACACCGGGTGCGCCAGATCCACTCGGTGGACACGGGCCGGGAACAGGCTCCCGGCCAGACCCAGGGAGATGCCCATGTCCCTCGCCCATACGGCCGACCCCCAGGAAGCGGTTTCCCGGATCCTGCAGCGGCATGGCCGGGATCCGGGGGAGCTGCTGCAGATCCTCGTGGAGGTGCAGCACGCCTTCCATCACATCCCCGAGGAGGTGATGGCCCTGCTGTCGGAGCGGCTGGGGGTGCCGCTCGTGCGCGTGAGGGGCGTGGTGTCCTTCTACAGTTTCCTCAGCCCGGTGCCCCAGGGCGAGGTGGTGATCCACTTCAGTGACAACATCACCGACCGCATGGGGGGCAATGCCGAGCTGGCGTCCCTTCTGTGCGAGCGGCTGGGGGTGGCCCTCGGGGAAACCCGCCGGGATGGCCGGGTGAGCGTGCACATGACCTCATGCACGGGCATGTCGGACCAGGGCCCCGCGGCCCTGGTGGACTACCTGCCCCTGACCCGGCTGGATACCGCGCGCATCCGCCAGATCGCCGACCTGGTGAACGCGGGCGTCCCGGTATCGGGCTGGCCCAGGGATTTCTTCACGGTGGAGACCCAGATCCGAAGGTCCGACGTGGTCTTCCGGACGCCCCTCGAACCGGGGGCCGGGCTGCGGGCCAGCCTGGAGCGCGGAGGCGAGATCCTGCCAGCCTGGGCCGAGGACATGGCGCCCGGCGATGCCACCCGCCACCACCTGGAACGGGGCGGCGCCGAGACCCTCAAGGAGATCTACCGCTCCGAGCTGCGGGGCCGGGGCGGGGCCGGTTTCAAGACCGCCATCAAGTGGGAATCCGTGCGCAACGGCAAGATGGGCGGGCGCTACGTGCTCTGCAACGCGGACGAGGGCGAACCGGGCACCTTCAAGGATCGCGCGCTGCTCACGGATCATGCGGACACGGTCTTCGAGGGCATGACCATCTGCGGCCAGGTGGTGGGATCCAAGAAGGGGATCCTCTATATCCGGCAGGAATACTGGTATCTCAAGGAGCACCTGGAAGGCGTGCTGAACCGGCGCCGCGAGGCTGGCCTCCTGGGCCGCGGCATCCTGGGCACGGGCCTGGAATTCGACATCCAGATCCACTGGGGCGCCGGCGCCTACATCTGCGGCATGGAAAGCGCCATGATCAAGAGCATCGAGGGCCGCCGGGGCATTCCACGGCGCCGATGGCCGCTGCCCGTGCACATGGGCTACATGAAGAAGCCCACGGTGGTGAACAACGTGGAGACCTTCGCCGCGGCCGCGCTCATCAGCGCCCGAGGCGGCGCGTGGTTCGCCTACAACGGCACGTCCCAGTCCAGCGGCACCAAGCTCTTCTGCGTGTCCGGGGATTGCGCGAGGCCCGGCGTCTATGAATATCCCTTCGGCGTGACCCTTCGCGAGGTGCTCCGCGATTGCGGCGGGGAGGAGGCCCAGGGCGCGCAGGTGGGTGGGCCCAGCGGGACCATGGTGAACCAGGGCGAGTTCGACCGCCGCATCTGCTTCGAGGACCTGGGCAGCACGGGCACCCTCATGATCTTCGGCCCCGGCCGGGACATGTTCGACGCCGTGAAGAATTTCGCGGGCTTCTTCCAGCATGAAAGCTGCGGACTGTGCGCCCCCTGCCGCGTGGGCACCACGCTCCTGGCCAACTATGTCAGGAAGTTCGACCGCGGGTGGGGCTCCCCGCTGGATATCGCCGAGATCGAGCACATCGCCCAGGTCATGAAGACCATGGCCCACTGCGGGCTGGGCCAGTCCGCCAGCCTGCACATCACCGACAGCATCCGGAAATTCCCGGACCTGTGGAATGGCCGGATGCAGACCCGGGAGTTCATCCCCGCGTTCGACCTCGACGACGCGCTGGCAGAGGCCCGGAGCCTGACCGGACGCAAGGATCCCGCCGCCCATCTGACCCGCGAGGAGGCCTGAGCCATGACCGACACATTCCTTCTGGACGGCAAGGAGATCCCCTTCCGCGAGGGCCAGACGGTCCTGCAGGCCGCGCTGTCCGCCGGGCATTTCATCCCCCACCTGTGCTGGCGGCCGCAGCTGGAGCCCCACAGCTCCTGCCGCCTCTGCACGGTCATCATCAAGGGCCGGCCCTTCTCCTCCTGCACCCAGCCCGCCATGAAGGATCAGGAGGTGGCGTGCGACACGCCCGAGCTGCTGGCCCTGCGCCGGGCCGTGATCCAGATGATCTTCGTGGAGGGCAACCACTACTGCCCATCCTGCGAGGAGAGCGGCCATTGCCGCCTGCAGGCCACCGCCTACCACCTGGGCCTCCAGGATAACCATTTCCCGCAGCAGTTCCCCATCCGCGAGCGGGACAGCAGCCATCCGGAGGTGAACATGGACCGGGACCGCTGCATCCGCTGCGAAACCTGCGTGCGGGCCAGCCGGGATCTGGACCGGAAGAACATCTTCGGCATCCACGGCCGGGGCATCAAGTCGAAGCTGGCCGTGAACGCGCCCTCGGGGTTGCTGAAGGACACGGACCTGGCCGCCGGGGACCAGGCCGTGGCGCTCTGCCCCACCGGGTGCCTGACCGTGAAGGGGGTGGGATTCAAGGTGCCCATCGGCGAGCGCGTCTACGACAAGGAATCCATCAGTGCCGTGGCCCTGAGGGAATTCCAGGCACAGGAGGCCCTCCGTGGCTGAGAAACTCAAAGTCGCCACCTGTTCGCTGGCCGGCTGCTTCGGCTGCCACATGTCCCTGCTGGACATAGACGAGCGTTTCCTCGACCTCCTGGAAGTGGTGGAATTCGACCGGAGCCCCATTGACGACATCAAGCACATCAGCCAGCCCGTGGACCTCGGCCTGATCGAAGGCGGCGTCTGCAACGCGGAGAACGTCCACGTCCTCCACGAGTTCCGCAGCATGTGCAAGGTGCTGGTCGCCGTGGGCGAGTGCGGCATCACCGGCGGCATCCCTTCCATGCGCAACAGCTTCACCCTGAAGCAGTGCCTGGAGGAGTCGTACATCCGCGGCGCCGGCGTGGAGTTCGCCCAGGTGCCGGATGATCCGGAACTGCCTCTGCTGCTCGACAAGGTGCGGCCTCTGCATCACATCGTGAAGATTGACTACTTCCTTCCGGGATGCCCGCCGTCGGCCGATGCCTTCTGGCATTTCCTCACCGAGCTGATCGCCGGCCGCGACCCCAGCCTTCCTCCGGCCCTCATCCGCTTCGATTGAACGCCCCGCATCAGAGGAACCGCCATGAGCCCCACCGCCAACCTTCAGCTCGAATCCGCCGCCCACCCGGAAGGGCTCACCCGCACCGTGATCGAGCCCATCACCCGGGTGGAAGGCCATGGAAAGGTCACCCTTCTCATGGATGACCAGGACCGCGTGCAACAGGCCCGCCTCCACATCGTGGAATTCCGCGGCTTCGAGAAGTTCATCCAGGGCCGGCCCTACTGGGAGGCGCCGGTCATGGTGCAGCGGCTCTGCGGCATCTGTCCCGTGAGCCACCATCTGGCGGCGGCCAAGGCCATTGACATGTTCGTGGGCGCGCGCCAGCTCACGCCCACCGCCGAGAAACTGCGGCGCCTGATGCACTACGGCCAGACCCTCCAGAGCCACGCCCTCCATTTTTTCCATCTGGCCAGTCCGGACCTGCTCTTCGGCTTCGGTGCCGACGTGGCGACCCGCAACATCATCGGCGTGATCCAGGCGCACCCGGCGATCGCCCTGCAGGGCGTGAAGCTGCGGAAGTACGGGCAGGAGGTCATCCGGGTGCTTTCGGGGAAGCGCGTGCACGGGGTGTTCGCCATTCCGGGCGGGGTGAACAAGGCGCTGAGCGTCCAGGATCGCGACTACCTGCGAAAGGACATTGACCAGATCGTGGCCTGGTCAAGGGAGGCCGTGGCCATCGCCCGCCGGGTCTACCTCGACAATCTCGAGGAGCATCAGGCTTTCGGATCCTTCCGCTCCAACTTCCTGTCCCTCACCACGCCGGGCGGCGACTTCGAACTCTATGACGGCGGCCTCCGCGCCCGCGATGACAAGGGCCAGGACATCTTCGACCACGTGGACTGCGCCCACTACCTGCGCTACCTCCACGAGGAGGTGAAATCCTGGTCGTACATGAAATTCCCCTTCATCGTCTCCCTGGGCAACGATGAGGGCTGGTACCGGGTGGGGCCGCTGGCGCGCGTCAACAACGCCCGGGCCATGGGCATGCCGATGGCCGAGGAGGCGCGCAGGGATTTCATGTCCATGGGCAAGGGCGAACCGGTCCATGCCACCCTCGCCTACCACTGGGCGCGCATGATCGAGCTGCTCTATTCCGCCGAGGCCATCCAGGCGCTGCTGGGCGATCCCGACCTCCTCGGCACCGATCTGCTGACCCGGGGCGAACGGGCCACGGAGGGCGTGGGCGTCATCGAGGCGCCCCGCGGAACGCTCATCCACCACTACAAGATTGATGACCAGGACACCATCGTGAAGGCCAACCTCATCGTGTCCACCACCCACAACAACACGGCCATGAACAGCGCCGTGCGCCAGGTGGCGGCCCGCTACCTGGACGGGAAGAAGCTCACCGAGGGCCTGCTCAACCACATCGAGGTGGCCATCCGCGCCTACGATCCCTGCCTGTCCTGCGCCACCCACGCCCTGGGGAGGATGCCGCTCCAGGTGGAGCTGCTGGACGCCGAAGGCCAGCTGGTGGACCGCCTCGTGAAGCACGCCGACGGATCGCTGGCCTGCGGGGCCCTGTGAACGGCATCGCCCCGGGCCCCGTGCTCTTCGGCTACGGCAATCCCAGCCGGGGGGACGATGCCCTGGGGCCCCTCCTGCTCGACCGCGCGGAGATCTGGGCGAAGGCGCATCCCGGGGCGGATCTCGGGCTGGTGGCCGACTTCCAGCTCCAGATCGAGCACGCGGTGGATCTCCACGGGCGGGGCGTGGCGCTCTTCCTGGATGCGGATGCCTCCTGCCCCCCGCCCTTCCGGTTCCGCCGCATCGCTCCCGCCAGGGATGAAAGCTACACCACCCACGAGCTCAGCCCCGAATCCGTCCTCCATGTCTTCAGCACCATCTCGGGTCAGGCGCCGCCCCCGGCCTTCGTGCTCAGCGTGCGGGGCGAATGCTTCGAGCTGGGCGCGCCCCTCAGTCCTGAAGCCGAGGTCCACGCGGAGGCGGCCTGGGGCCTGCTCCAGGAGCTGATGGCGGATCCCCGCCCCGAAAGCTGGGCCGGGCGGGTAACCTGACCCCCATGCACGAGCTTTCCTTGCTTGAAGGGATGATCCAGGGCCTTGAGGAGGAGGCCCGGGAGCGGGGATTCAGCCGCGTGGCGCAGATCCGCCTCGAAGTAGGGCGGCTCGCGGGCGCCGAGGTGGAGGCCCTGCGCTTCGCCTTCGGGCCCGCCACCCAGGACACGCTGGCGGATGGCGCGACGCTGGAGATCATCGAGATTCCGGGCGTGGGAATCTGCCGGACCTGCGGGCGGGAGGTGGAGATCGAGGCGCGCTTCGACCCCTGTCCTGCCTGTGGGGAGGGCTTCGTGGACGTGACCGGCGGCGCCAGTCTCCGGATCCTGGACATTGACGTGGAAGGAGGGCCCTGATCATGTGCACCACCTGCGGCTGCGGCGGAAGCGGGGCCACCCTGGAAGGCCAGGCGCATGTCCATCCCCCGGCGCGTCCCGGCCGGAGGCGCATCAGCCTCGAACAAAGCCTGCTCGCCAAGAACGATGCCCTGGCGGCCGGGAACCGGCGGGCCTTCGCCCAGCGCGGCATCCTGGCCCTGAACCTCGTGAGCAGCCCCGGCTCAGGCAAGACCACCCTGCTCGAACAGACCATCCTCCGCCTTCGGGACCGGGTGCCCCTGGCCGTCATCGAGGGCGATCAGCAGACCAGCGCGGACGCGGATCGCATCCGGGCCGCCGGAGCGCCCGCGGTCCAGATCAACACGGGGAAGGGCTGCCACCTGGACGCCCACATGATCGGCCACGCCTTCGCGGCCCTCGCGCCCCCCGAGGGCGGCGTCCTGATGATCGAGAACGTGGGGAACCTCGTCTGCCCCGCGGCCTTTGACCTGGGCGAGGCCCACAAGGTGGTGATCCTTTCCGTCACCGAGGGCGAGGACAAGCCGCTGAAGTATCCCGACATGTTCGCCGCCGCGGATCTGATGGTGCTGAACAAGGTGGACCTGCTGCCCCATGTGCGCTTCGACGTGGAGCGCTGCATCGGGTACGCCCGCCGCGTGAACCCGGATATCGAGGTGCTGCGCGTCTCCGCCCAGAGCGGCGAAGGGCTGGATGGGTGGATCCACTGGATCGAGGCCCGCCGGCCGGGCCCCCCGAAGCCCTGATGCCGCGGCTCCGCATCCAGGTCCGGGGCGTCGTCCAGGGCGTGGGCTTCCGCCCCGCGGTCTACCGCCTGGCCCTGGCCCGGGGCCTGAGCGGGACCGTATGGAACCACGCGGAAGGCGTGACCATCGAGGTGCAGGGAGGCGCGGAGGGGCTGTCGGACTTCGAGCGGGCTCTGCGGGACGAGATCCCGCCTCCGGCCCGGGTGCGTTCCCTCGCATCCGAATCCGTGGCCGAGATTCCGGGCGAATCCGGTTTCCGGATCCGGGCCAGCGGCGCCGGTTCAGAGATCCGCCCCGTCGTCCCGCCGGATCTGGCGGTGTGCGGGGCCTGTGCGGCGGAGATGGACACTCCCGGCGAGCGGCGCCATCGCTACCCCTTCACCAACTGCACCCGCTGCGGACCCCGCTACACCATCATCGAAAGCCTGCCCTACGACCGGCCCCGGACCGCCATGAAGGCCTTCCCGCTCTGCCCGGATTGCGGGCGCGAATACCGCGACCCCATGGACCGCCGCTTCCACGCCCAGCCCGTGGCCTGCCCGGCCTGCGGCCCCCGGCTCACCCTGCGGCGCCCCGGCGCCTCGGCCATGGCGGAAGGCGAAGCCGCGCTCCAGGCCGCTTCCACAGCCCTGCGCGCGGGCGAGATACTCGCCCTCAAGGGCCTGGGCGGCTATCAGCTGCTGGTGGATGCGACCTCCGCCGAGGCGGTGCGCCGCCTGCGGGACCGCAAGCGGCGAGAGGAAAAGCCCTTTGCCGTGATGTTCCCGGATCTGGCCCGGCTGCTTCAGGCGTGCGAGGCGGGCGAAGAGGAAACCGCCTGGCTCACCGCCCCCGAAGCGCCGATCCTGCTGCTGCGCCGGAGCGGGGCAGGGCCGGTGGTGGAAGCCGTCGCGCCCGGGAATCCGAGACTCGGCGCCTTTCTGCCCTACACGCCGCTGCACCGCCTCCTGCTGGCGGCCGTGGACCGGCCCCTGGTCTGCACCTCGGGCAACCTCGGCGACGAGCCCATGGCCTTCGAGGATGACGAGGCCCTGCGACGCCTGGGCGGACTCGCGGATCTTTTCCTCACCCACGACCGGCCCATCCTGCGGCCCGTGGACGATTCCGTGCTGCGGGTGGACGGGGATGGTCCGACCCTGCTCCGCCGGGCCCGGGGCTTCGCGCCCCTGGCGGTGCCGCTGGCCATGAAAGGCCCATGTGTGCTGGCTTTCGGGGCGCACCAGAAGAACACCATCGCCCTGCTGAAAGGGGGCGAACTGATCATGAGCCAGCACCTGGGCGATCTCACGAGCCCGGAAGGGGCCGACCTCCTGGCGCGCACCGTGGCGGATCTGCGGGCCTTCTTCGGCGCCCGGCCGGAGCTTCTCGCGTGCGATCTGCATCCCGACTACGCCAGCACGCGCCTCGCCGAGCGGCTGGCGGCCGAGTGGGACACGCCGCTGGTGCGCGTCCAGCATCACCACGCCCACGGCGCGGCCTGTGCCGCCGAGCATGGACTGAAGGGCCCGGTGACGGCCCTGACCTGGGATGGCACGGGGCTGGGCAGCGACGGCACCCTGTGGGGCGGCGAAGCCCTGCGCATCGAGGGACCGGCCTTTGTCCGGGTCGGCCACCTCAGGCCCTTCCCGTTGCCTGGGGGCGAAGCCGCGGCGCGAGAACCACGCCGCAGCGCCTGTGGCCTGCTGTGGGCCACGCGGGGGGCCTCGGCCCCGCCTCCGGGACTGGCGGGCGCCTTCGACGGGCCCGACTGGGAGCTGCTCCAGACCATGCTCGCCAAGGATCTCCACAGCCCGGTCACGTCCAGCATCGGCCGTCTCTTCGACGCGGTGGCCGCCCTGGCGGGCCTCCCTGCGCGGCGGGGTTTCGAAGGCCAGGCGGCCATGGCCCTGGAGTTCGCCGCGGGGGACCGCGCGGAACCGCCCTATCCCTGGGATCTGAAGGAGGGTGCCGCCGATCCGGCGCCCCTGGTGGAGGCGGTCCTGTCGGATCTCGCCGCGGGGCGGGATGCCACCTTCGTCGCGGCCCGCTTCCACGCGGCCCTGGCGGATCTGGCCCTGGCCTGGGCGCGGCTCGGCGGGCTGGCGGACGTGGTGCTGTCCGGCGGCTGCTTCCAGAACGCACGGCTCACGGGCCTCGTGCAGGAAAGGCTGGCGCGCGCGGGTTTCCGCGTCCACCGCCACCGGCACTTCCCCCCCAACGATGGGTGCATCTCCCTCGGCCAGGCCGTCGTGGCGGCGTTCCGGTAGCCTAAGAGGGCGTGGTCGTATAATTCGGCCACACCCTCTAAAGGCACTTGTGATTCCGGGCCGCCCCTTCCGGCCTACCCTGGGCATGGTTGACCTGGAGTCCCCATGTGCCTCGGCGTGCCCGGCCAGATCCTCGATGTGGATGATTCGCCCCTTCGCATGGGGCGCGTGGCCTTCGGCTCCGCGATCAAAGAGGTGAGCCTGGCCTGCGTGCCCGAGGCCGGTCCCGGCGCCTGGGTGGTGGTCCATGCGGGGCTGGCCCTCGATGAGCTGGATGAGGCCGAGGCCCAGGCCATGATCCAAAGCCTCGCTGAGCTGGATGCCGACGGAGAGGGTGCATGAGGTTCGTGGACGAGTTCCGCGATGGGATGGCGGCCCGCTCCCTGGCCGGGGCGATCCGGCGCACGGTGACCCGGCCCTGGGCCCTCATGGAGGTCTGCGGCGGCCAGACCCACGCCATCGTGCGCTTCGGCCTGGACGAGCTGCTGCCGCCGGAGATCAGCCTCATCCACGGTCCCGGCTGCCCGGTGTGCGTCACGCCCGTGGCCCTCATTGATCAGGCCCTGGCCATCGCCGCCCGGCCCGGGGTGATCTTCTGCTCCTTCGGCGACATGCTGCGGGTGCCCGGCAGCGCCGAGGATCTCCTCTCCGTGAAGAGCCGGGGCGCCGATGTGCGCGTGGTGTATTCGCCCCTGGATGCCCTGGCCCTGGCGCGGCAGCGGCCTGATCGCGAGGTGGTCTTCTTCGCCGTGGGTTTCGAGACCACCGCCCCGGCCAACGCCCTGGCCGTGGCCCAGGCGGAGCGGGAAGGCCTGCGGAACTTCTCGATCCTGGTCTCCCACGTGCGGGTGCCGCCGGCCCTGGAGGCGATCCTGGCCTCGCCCCGGCGGCGGGTGGACGCCTTCCTGGCCGCCGGCCATGTCTGCGCGGTGATGGGCACGCAGGAGTACCTCCCCCTGGCGGCGAAGCACCACGTCCCCATCGTGGTGACGGGCTTCGAGCCCCTGGACCTGCTTCAAGGGATCCTCATGGCCGTGCGCCAGCTGGAGGAGGGCCGCGCCGAGGTGGAGAACCAGTATGCGCGGCTGGTGAAGGCGGGCGGCAACCGTCCCGCCCAGGCCCTGATCACGCGGGTCTTCCAGGTGGAGGACCGAGACTGGCGCGGCATCGGGGCCATCCCCTCCAGTGGCTTCGGCCTGCGGGAGGCCTACGCGGGCTTCGACGCCGGGCGCCGCTTCGGCGTGCGGGAGATCGGGGGCCGCGAGTCGCCGGACTGCCAGAGCGGGTTGGTGCTCCAGGGCCTGCTGAAGCCCCGGGAATGTCCGGCCTTCGGCACCACCTGCACGCCGGACCAGCCCCTGGGCGCGACCATGGTCTCGTCGGAGGGCGCCTGCGCGGCCTACTACCGCTACCGGCGCTTCGAACCCGCGGAGGCCCCTTGAGCGCCGATCCCCTCACCCTCGCCTGCCCGCGCCCCCTGCGCCACGGCACCGTCCAGATGGCCCACGGCGGCGGCGGGCGGCTCATGAAGGATCTCATCGAGGGCCTCTTCCTGCCGGCCCTGGGCGCGGATCCCGCAAACCAGCACGACAGCGCGGTGATCGAGGCGGGCGGGGCTCGCCTGGCCTTCACCACGGATGGTTTCGTCGTGCATCCCCGGGTCTTTCCGGGGGGCGATCTGGGCGAACTGGCGGTCTACGGCACGGTGAACGATCTGGCCATGGCGGGGGCCGCGCCCCTGGCCCTGTCCACGGCCTTCATCCTGGAGGAGGGTCTGCCTTTCGAGGAGCTGGCCGCGCTGGTGGCCTCCATGAAATCCGCGGCGGACCGCTGCGGCGTGCGGCTCGTCACGGGCGATACCAAGGTGGTGGATCGGGGCAAGGCCGATGGCGTCTTCATCACGACCGCGGGCATCGGACTGGTTCCGGCGGGCGTGGAGATCCATCCCCGCCGGGTGCGGCCGGGCGATGCGGTGATCGTTTCCGGGGATCTGGGCCGCCACGGCATCGCGGTGATGTCGGTGCGCGAGGGCCTGGCCTTCGAGTCGCCGGTCATCAGCGACTGCGGTCCGGTCCATCACCTCGCCGCGGCCCTGCTGGATGCTGGACTGGACATCCACTGTCTCAGGGACCCCACCCGCGGCGGGCTGGCCTCGGTGCTCAACGAGATCGCCACCGCGGCCGGCGTGGCCATCGAGGCCGAGGAGGCTGCGGTGCCCGTGGACGAGGCCGTGGCCGCGGCCTGCGAGATCCTGGGCCTGGATCCGCTCTACGTGGCCTGCGAGGGGCGCCTGGTGGCCTTCCTGCCGGAGGTCCAGGCGGAGCGCGCCCTGGCGGTGCTCCGGGCCATTCCCGAAGGGGCCGGCGCCGCGCGGATCGGCCGCGTGACGAAGGGCCCCGCCGGGCGCGTCACCCTGAGGACCCCCCTCGGCACCTCGCGCCTGCTGGATCTCCTCAGCGGCGAGCAGTTGCCGAGGATCTGCTGATGCGGATGATCCACAAGGGCGTGAGCCGGAACTGGGTCCTGTCGCTGCGGTGGGACCTGGGCTCAGAATAGGGCGCGCCAGCCCGTGAACCGGACCGGTTTTTCCAGGGCGACCAGGGCCCAGCATTCGGCGCCGGGATCGGCGGTGGGGCCGTGCTGGTGGCCGGGACCGTGGGTGATCCAGTCGCCGGCGCGCAGGTGGGCGGGCCCGTCCTGGAGGGCGCCGCTGAGGATCAGCGCGCATTCGCGGCCTTCGTGATCGTGGAAGGGGGTGCTGCGGCCCCCGGGGAGGCAGGCCAGACTCAGGCTGGCGCCGGTGGCGGCATCCTCGACGAGCTTCGCCACCCGCCCCCCCCCCGGGCCCTTGCGGCTCCAGCGCCATTGGGCTTCGGGAGGAAGCATGGCCTTCAGGGAATCGGGCAGCGGGCCTGCCGCGAGATCCAGGGCCTGGTCCGAGCCCTGGATCTCGCGGCAGGCGGGACAGTGGCCGAGGTGGATGCGCAGAAGGAGGGCGGTGAGCGGATCGCCGCCGGGGGCCAGCGCGTGCCAGGCCTCGGGTTCGGGGTGATGCTGGGGGCCGCGGGGGGCGCGGCCCTCCCGCAGGGCGGCCAGGGCGCTGGCCAGGGCCAGCTCGGCCAGGGCGGTGGGTGCATCGTCCAGGACCTGGCGCAGCCGGGCGGGGGTGCGCTCGAAGGCGCCCAGGAAGGTCTGGCAAGGGGGGCACAGGGCCAGGTGGAGTTTCAGGCCGAGCCAATCGAGGAGCCCCAGGGCGCCCTCCTCGTAGGCGGTCAGCAGGGTCGTGACGCGTTCGCAGGTGGGGATGAGGAGCGTCATCGGCCCTCCGGGACGCGAGGGGTGAATTCCGGCAGCAGGGCCCGGAGGGCCAGCCGGGCCCGGTGCACGCGCTGGCGGACCAGCTCCCGGGTGAGGCCCAGGTGGCGGGCGATCTCCTCGGTGTTCCAGCCTTCCAGGTCGCGCAGGACGAAGACGGCCCGCTGATCGTCGGACAGCCGGTCGAGGCCCGCCCGGACCCTGGCCTTCAGCTCGTCATGCTCAACCTTCATCAGCGCCTCCGCATCCTCGCTCCAGTCGAGACTGGTGTCCTCGTTCATGTGATGCCCGTCGTCCCCGAAACGTGGCATCAGGTCCTCGATGGCGTCCTCCCGGCGGCGGACCCGCTTCCGGCGGGCCATGAGGGCCTGGTTCACGCAGATGCGGTAGGCCCAGGTGCTGAACTTGCTGGCGCCGTGGAAGCCCGGGAGCTCCCGGTGGAGGGTGAGCAGCGCGTCCTGGAGGGCATCCTGGCTTTCGGCCTCGTTCCCCAGGATCCGCTCGATGACCCGGAACAGCATGCCGAGGTGGGGGCGCACCAGGGCCTCGAAAGCCGCGGGGTCTCCCCCGGCAGCCGCCTGCACCAGCGCGGCTTCAGGGCGGTTCGGAAGGGTCGGCTCAGGCATCCGCAGGCCTGGGGAGGCGAGGCAGCCGGATGGTGAAGGCGGAGCCGAGGCCGGTGCCGCGGCTGGCGGCCCGCACATCGCCTCCATGGCGGGTCACGATCTCCTTCGCGAGGAAGAGCCCCAGGCCCGTGCCGGCCACCTGGCGGGTCATCTCGTCCCCCACCCGGAAGAAGCGGTGGAAGACCCGCTGGAGATCCTTGGCCGATAGGCCATGACCCAGATCGCTGACCACGATCAGGACATCGTCGCCATCGCCGTCCAGGGTCACCGTGGTCTGCCGGGGTTCCGCGGCGTACTTGGAGGCGTTGGACAGCAGGTTCTCGACGACGGTGCCCAGGGCCTTGGGGTCGGCGTGGGTCCAGAGGGGTTCGGAAGCGAATTCCAGCCTGAGGCCGAGGGTGCCGGAGCCCAGCCGCTGGTCCATGGCTTCGCAGATGCCGCGGAGCCAGGGCGCGAGTTCGAGCGGGGCCAGGTGCAGCACCAGGCTGCCGGATTCCGCCCGGGCCACGTCGAGGAGGTTGCCCACCAGTTCGTTGAGCCGGTCGAGATCCTGCTCCATGAGGCCGCGGATCCGGAGCTTCTGCTCCTCCGGGAGGGTGCGGGTGAACAGGGTCTCGGTCCAGACCCGCAGCGAGGCGATGGGCGTCTTCAATTCATGGGTGACGGCCGAAGCGAAGTTGCGCTGCCGGAGCTTGAGGTCCAGCTCCTCCGCCAGCTTCCGGTAGAGGAGCACGAAGCCCGATAGCACCGCCACCACCATGAAGGCGCCTTCGGAGGCCGCCCGGAAGACCGCATGCCAGCGCTGGTTCTGCAGCTCGATCATGGGCTCGGGCCGGAGGGTGAGGAAGGCGGCGCCGTCCAGCAGCGCGGGATCGCCGTGGGTGAGCGGCAGGGATACCACGGCCACGTGGGGGAATACCCGGTGGATGGCCTGGCGGCGCTGTTCCAGGCTGGGCAGGGCGGCGAAACGGCCCTCCACGGAGCCGCTGCCGGTGCGGGAGGAGGGGTCCGGACGGGCGTGGATGTGGGCGAGGACGCTGAGGCTGTCCATCTGCCAGGCCTCGGCGCGGCTGGCGTTGAGGGCCTGGGCGCGGGCCTCGAGGAGGCGCCCCGATTCGCGGATCTGGACATTGATCCACCACCCGACCTGGACGCACAGCACCAGGGAGACGGCCAGGAAGACGACCCGCTGGAGCGGGAAGGTGGGGGGGCGGTTCGCCATGTCCCCATCTTGGGGCAAACCGCGCCCCTTGGCAGCACCCCTCCGGGGCGGCATCCTGGACATCCATGACCAGCTCGAACCAGTCCTCGGGTCCCAAGCCGATCCCCCCGCCCATCAAGGCCAGCTCCGGCCCCAAGCAGGTGCCTGCGGTGCCATCGCCCCGGCCCCAGGGCGCGGAGCTGCTGGCGGAGCTGATGCAGACCCAGCGCCAGCTCACCCAGGCCATGCACGAAACCCGGGATCTGCGCGCCAAGCTGGGACGGCGTTCCCACCAGATGCAGGTGCTCCAGCACGTATCCGAGATCCTGGCCGCCACCTCCAAGGGTGGACAGGTGGTCAGCGTGGTGTTGGACGTCCTGGCCCAGGAATTCCATTGCCAGCGGGCCGTGGTGTGGGCGCTGGAGGACGGCGGCTCGGGCTATGTGCCCCGGGAGGGGACCGGGCTCCCCCGCGCCGAGTGGTCCGCCCTTCGGCTGCCGGCCCCGAATCCCTTTCCGGAGACGCCCCTGGTGCTCTTCCAGAGCCAATGGCTGGATCCGGCCTGCGGCGGCGAAACCCTCCAGGCCCTGCGGGACGGGGAGGGCCAGCAGCTCTATTTCGTCCCCTTCGAGCATCAGCTGCTGCTCCTGGGTTTCGCCATCCTGGCCATGCCGGGTGATCGCCGCCTGGAGGAGGAGGATCTCGATTCCATCGGCATCCTCCAGCGGCAGACCGCCATCTCCCTGTACAACGCCTGGCTGTTCCGGGATCTTTCCGAGCAGCGCGACGCCCTTCAGCGCCAGGCCCTGGAACTGGAGCGCGTCAACGATGCCCTGCGGGAGGCCGATCAGCTGAAGAGCGAATTCCTGGCCCTCACCAGCCATGAGTTGCGCACGCCGCTGACGGGCATCCTCGGATTCACGCGCCTGGTCATGGATGGGCTCTACGATGACGCGGAAGAGATGCGGTCCATGCTCCAGGACAGCTACACCTCCGGGCAGCACCTGCTGGGCCTGCTGAACGATATCCTCGACCTGGCCAAGATCGAATCCGGAAAGCTGGAAGTCCATCCGGAGCCCTTCAGCCTCGCCATCCTTCTGGAGGAAGTGAAACCCATCGCCGAAGCCTATCCCCGCCGGGCGGACGTGGAACTGTTCTGGCCGGACATGGAGGGCATCCCCGAGGTGGTGGTGGACCCCAGCCGTCTGAAACAGGTGCTTCTCAACCTGCTATCCAACGCCCTCAAGTTCACCAAGGAGGGCACCGTCGCCGTCCAGGTGGAGCGGCATCCCGGCAGCATCACCCTGCTCGTCGTGGACACGGGCATCGGCGTGAGCCACGAGGCCCAGACGCGGCTCTTCCAGAAGTTCGCCCAGGCCGAAGGCGGCCACAGCCGCGAGTTCGGCGGCACGGGCCTCGGTCTCGTCATTTCCAAACACATGATGGAGATGATGGGCGGCACCATCAGCCTCACCAGCGAAGGGCTCGGGAAGGGCAGCACCCTGCGGATCACGATGCCGATCGCCTAGTAGCTATCGGCTATCAGCTATCAGCTATCGGTGGGTGGTCGCTCTGGTTTGGAATTTCGGGCGCGGGCGGTTGGTTTGGTTGATAACTTACCCACCAAGGAGGAGGTCATTTTCTTGATGGTCTGGACCTGCTCCACTAGTGATTTCGCCGAGGCCGATGGGAGGTGGCCGAGATCGGATGCCAGGAGCAGTTGATACTCCAGCTCGGAGGCGGAGCCTAGGGCCATCTGGAGGAAACGGGCGAAGTCCGCATCCGATCCTCGTCCGCAACCTTCTGCGATGTTGGTAGGTATGGAGGTCGCCGCCCGCCGCATCTGATTGGTCAGGCCGAATTGTTCGGTCGCCGGGAAGCGCGAGGTTTCTTTGTAAATCGCGAGAGCGAGCTCGTGGGCATTTCGCCAGACGGAGAGATTCCGGAAGTCCTGCATCATCGGCCCTGGGGTAGCACTTAGTCTATCCTGGAACGGGGGCTGGATCCCGTCTGGCCCTAGCTGACAGCTGATAGCTGATAGCTGATAGCTGATAGCTGATAGCTATCAGCCACGGAGCCTTCATGCCCTACACCCGCCGCCCCGACTTCCTGCCCTTCACCCGGCCCATGGTGGGGGAGGAGGAGATCGCGGAGATCATTGACACGATCCACAGCGGGTGGCTCACCACGGGGCCTAAATCCGCCAAGTTCGAAGAGGCGCTGCAGGCCTACAACGGCGTGCCTCACTGCCTGGCCATGAACAGCGCCACCACCGCCCAGGAGATCACGATGCAGGTGCTGGGGCTCCAGCCCGGCGACGAGGTGATCACGACCTCGCTGACCTGGGTGAGCACCCTCAGCACCGTGGTGTTGCAGGGGGGCGTGCCGGTGCTGGTGGACATTGATCCCGTCACCCTCAACCTCGATCCCGCGAAGCTCGAAGCCGCCATCACGCCCCGCACGAAAGGCATCATCCCCGTCCACCTCACGGGCCTGCCCTGTCCCATGGACGCGATCTGGCGCATCGCGGAAAAGCACGGCCTCTGGGTCATCGAGGACGCGGCCCAGGCCATGGGCGCCCGCTACAAGGGCACGAGGATCGGCGGCGATCCGCGCTCGATCATGAGCGTCTACAGCTTCCACCCGAACAAGAACATGACCACGGGCGAAGGCGGCGCCATCGCCTTCTTCAAGGACGAGTACGAAAGCCGCATCAAGCG
Organism: Geothrix sp.; assembly: GCA_030681515.1. GTDB lineage: Bacteria > Acidobacteriota > Holophagae > Holophagales > Holophagaceae > Geothrix. Next base: position 188,133 of record JAUXSE010000016.1, read on the forward strand.
CCTGCGCTTCCACGGCATTGATCGCGATGCCTGGAAGCGTTTCGCCAAGGAAGGCAGCCCGCACACGGAGGTCTTCGAGCCCGCCCGCAAGGCCAACTTCATGGACCTCCAGGCCGCCATGGGCCTGCATCAGATCGCCAAGCTGGACGGTTTCAACGCCCGCCGCGGCGTGCTGTTCCACCGCTACCTGGATCTGATGAAGGACATGGACGAGGTGAGGCTGCCCTGGCCCGGCGATGCCGACCATGGCCACTGCTTCCACCTCTTCGTGCTGCGGGTCCACCCCGAAAAGCTGGGCCTGGACCGGGATGCCTTCGTGGCGGCGCTGAAGGAGGAGAACATCGGCACGGGCATCCACTACCGCCCGGCCCATGTCCATCCCTGGTACCGGGATTTCTACGCGGCGAATCCGCGACACCTACCCAAGGACGGCCTGCCCCACAGCGAATGGAGCGGGGAGCGGCTCCTGAGCCTGCCTCTCTGGCCGGGGCTCACCGAGGCGGACCAGGATCAGGTCGTCGCGGCCATCCGGCAGGTCATCGCCACCGCCCAGGCACGGTAGCGGGTCAGCTCCGGACCATCTCCCGCCGCTCGTGGGGGAGCGCCGGGACCGGGGCATAGACCGTGGACTGGGGATCCACCATGTAGAGGTTCTCCACCCGGCCCGTGTAGGCGCAGGCGAACTGCTGGATCTGGTCCGCGAAGCGGGTCTGCTCGTCCCGGTCCCGGAAGATGGGCCCCCACATGGGGTTGAAGGCGGCTTCCACGGCGCTCTGCAGGCCTTTGATCTCCAGAGACAGGAGGTCCACCCGCTTCTGCAGGGCTTCGGCGCTGGCGGCCAGATGGGTGGCTTCATGGTCCAGGGCCGCCATGGCCTCGGTGCTGAGGCGGGGGCCCAGCACATGGCGGCGGGCGCGGTTCCGTTTCCACTGGTCCTGGATCACGGAGGTCCGCCGCTGGGCGCGGCGGCGGGTGGTTTCCAGGCGGAACAGCTCGCGCAGGTCGGGGCTCTTGGCCTCCAGCAGCTTCAATTCCCGCTCCAGCTCGGGGACCAGCAGCAGGGTGCGCCAGGAAGCGTTCTTCTTGGACCGGAGCACATCGCCGTAGATGTGGTCCCCCACGTAGAGGATCTGCTCCCCTTCCGCCTGGAGCCGGGCCTCCAGCCAGGCCGTGTGCCCGCCACTGAAGGCGCGGGGATGGCCCCCGATGGGCACGGCCTCCGGTGTGTCCGTGAAGAAGAGGGGCTTGCGGCTGCTGACCACCACCAGGTCGAAGTAGTCCATCCAGTGGGGGCGGGCCTCGTCCTGGCCGTTGAGCAGGTGGCCCATCACGCCATCGGTGAAGGACCACTCGCTGTTGGTGAGGAGGAAGAGCTTCTTGCCCTCCCGCTTGAGCCGGTCCAGGGTCAGGGCCAGCTGCGGATCCCGCGGGATGAAGAAATCCCTGTGTTCAAGGATCTCCGCCTTCATCTCGCCGTTCCGGTGCACGGTGTCAATGGCCCAGCGCACATCGTGGAAGAGCTGGAGGTAGTTCTCGGCCTTCAGCAGGCCCCGATCCAGACCGTCCACCATCCGGGCGTAGAGGTGGCTTTCGGGGAGCTCGAAGAGGGTGTCAATGTTGCGGAAGCCCTTGGCGGCCGTGGACAGGCGGCGGCGGCCGTAGACCAGCTCCATCTCCTCCCGCGAAAGGGCGCGGCTGCCGTGGCAGGCCCGGACGACCTGCCGTTCCCGGTTGAGCTTGAGCAGGTTCCCCCGCAGCCCGTCCAGCACCAGTCCCCGCACCGCGAAGGCCGGATCGTAGTCCTGTTCCAGCAGCCAGGGGGAGTACTGATGATCCCGCACCAGCAGCCGCGCGGATTTCCTGTGGGCCAGCTCGTCCGTCTCCGGGGCGCGGTACCGGGCCAGGGTGTGATCCATGTCGAAGCCGATGGCCCGGATCTCACCCATGGGCAGCGTGCGCAGCGCGTAGAGCTTGTGCCCGGGGGGCAACCGGTCCTCCGCCTCCGTCAGGGGCGGCGCGGCAAGCAGGGCGGGATCCCAGGCGTTCATGCGAGGAGTCTACCCTTCGTGCCCGATGCCGTGGGTCGCGACCATGTGGGTCGTGGAGCAGGCTCCGGGGGAGCCTGCGGAGCGGGGCCCCACAAGGAGCGAATCAGGCTGAACTCGCGCGCAGGACTAATCCGGCTCCGAGCCGATGCCGTGGGTAATGCTCTGATGCCCAAAGGCCTCCCAGGCCAGTTGCCGGAAGCGCTCACCGTGGCCCCAGTCCTTCTCCCGGTCCATCCAGAGCTTGTAGTGGATGAGCTCGTGTTCCAGGATGCGCCGCTGGATCTCCTCCGGCGCGTGGCAGTGCATCCCGCACACCTGCTGGGGCCAGGGCCAGTCGCGGCGGCGCAGCAGGGGGATGCTGAGGCGGATCTCGGGATGCCACTTGCCCCGGGAATCCTTCTCGATGACGAACAGTCCCGCGCAGCGCGCCATGCGCGGCGACCAGAGCACCGGAGGTGGCGCGAGCTCCCAGCCCGCCGCGCGGAGGATGGCCTGGGCCTTGTGGCGGAGGGTGAGGGTCATGGCCCCAGTTTGCCCCGGATGGGCCTAAGCCGTTGTCATGGAACGATCTTTTCGTTACGACGGCAGAAACGGCATAAGGATCCGTAACGAAACAACCAGAAAGGTGCTGGTTATTTCGAAACGGATCCTAATCTGGGGCGGGGTCCCAGGGGATGGTGATGCATCGAGCGGGCGGCAGAGGGGAGTCCAGGCACGGGCGGAAGGGGCCACGGGCCCTCCTGGCCTTCGCCGCGGTGTTCCTTCCCGCCGAAGCGAGCGACCCGCCTCCACCGCTCTTCCACGAGTCCGAAGCCGCGTTCCTGCGACAGGTGGACGAGGGCGCGTTCGACCCCCACCTGGAACTGCACCTGGTCCAGTACTCGGCCGACCCCCGCTGGACCCTGGACTGGGCGGCCTCCCGCTATGCCCGGAGCGGGTTCTTCGCGGAGTACGGCTCCACCAGCTCCTCGCACCTGTTCGTCAACGCCCAGGTGGCCCTCAACCTCTTCCCGGCCGGGAACCTCCAGTTCCGCTACGATCGCCGCCTCTACCAGGACCGCCGCTTCGATCTCCGGGACGAACGCTTCGACTTCCTTTGGTACCCGAGGGCCTCCTGGGCCCTCGTGGCCTCGGGATGGCCCTTGCCCCAGAAGGAGCAGGGCACCTTCGGGGCGGGCGTCCGGATGGGGCCCCCCGGGGGGGCGAGCGGGCTGACCCTGCTGCTGATGGAGGACCGCCCCTTCTGGAACGAGAAGACCGATGGAAGCGTCACCTTCACGAAGGCCCCGCGCCGCGTCCTGCTGGACGGCCACGCGGGCTCCGGGGCGTGGCGCTTTCACGGCACGGTGGATTTCGGGCTCCCGTACCAGGCCGATGACCGGGGGGTGCCGATCCGATCCGTCCGGGGGTACCAGCGGTTCGGCGACGTGGGAGGCGAGTACCAACCCGGGTCATGGGCGGCCGGGGCCCGCGCCACCTGGGCGGGCCTGCTCCGGGACCAGACCCAGGACGGAGCGCCCGCCTACAAGCTGGATCGGAGCTACGGGCGCATCCTGACCTACGGCCGCGCCCGGTTCGGGAACCTGATGGGATACGGGCTCCTGGGGTGGGCCTGGCAGCGGGACACCTTCGCCTCCCCCGCCATCCAGAACGGCTCCTACCGCATGGGGACGAAGCTCTTCGGCATGGAGGCCGGATGGTGGCCCCGGGACGGTCTGGAGCTTCGCTTTGGCTACCTCGGAAACGGGATCCGCATGGAACGGCGGGCCTCCCCCCGGGACGGCGCAGAGCTGCCGTGGCCGGACCGGGATGAATCCGGCTATGCGGACAAGGTTCACGGGCGGGCGATCTGGTCCTTTTCCCCGCGCATGTCCATCGAGTTGCTTCTGTCCCAGACCGTGGGCGGAGCCCGATTCGGAGGAGGCTCCCTGAAGGCGCGGTTCGTCCTGTGAGGCCGCCTTCGAAGGGATCCACCCACCGCTTACTTTTTGGTCTTTTCTTGAGCTTTATTGTGCTTGAACGAGCCGATCAAAAGATTGGTACCTTGTTCGGCAATTCCGGATTCCAGCGTTTCACTGCCGTAGTAGAATTGGTGATTCATGTAGAACAATTGATGTGTGGCGAGTTCGGGAAAACTGCGAAGGATGGCAAAAGCCAGATGGACCAAGGCATCGGTCGTCTGGTGCTGAGTCATTGAAGTTCTGTCTAAAAGTAGATTATTCTCATGTTTATTCAATAGGCGGGAATAATAAATAACCTTACCATCAAAGGAAATGTGAGATTCCTCGGTGGAAATGGTATAAGTTTTACCTTTATCTGTAACATCAAACTTAAAAGCTGTGCCTTTTTTGAAGGCTGTCATCAGGCTCTGGAACTTGGGGTGACTGAGATATGAGGCCCCATAGTTTATTTTCTTGGTGGCGGGCCTCATCTCTCCCGCCGTCGGGCCATACATCATGTGGTTGTAGCGCATGGCCTCAAGGCGTTCCTCGGGCGTCTGCTTCTTTTCTTTCACCTTCTTGGGCGCTTTTCCGGGTGTTTCAGTCATGGGGTTCCTTTTCTCTGGGATCAGAACTCGAAGGTCGGTCCGCTCAGCGTCTGGGCATCGAGGATCTGCCCTTGGCCATCGAGGGTGACGAGGCCCTGGGCCTGGCGGGGGGTCATTTGGCCGATCTGCTGGAGGGCCTGGCCGCGCAACTCCCCCCTCTTGGCGGCATCAACCCCACCTTCGGCGCTTTCGAAGAACACCGCGCCCACGCGGTAGGTCTGCCTGGCCTCGGGGATGAGGTGCAGTTCGCGGAGCTGCCGCTCGTCCACGGGACTGGGGGCATCCGTCATGAGGCAGCGGGCCTGGGCGGTCTTGGGGAAGGCGATGACCTCGCGGATGTTGTCCACGCCGGCCAGCAGCATGACGAGCCGGTCCAGGCCCAGGGCCACGCCGCCGTGGGGCGGGGCGCCGAAGGCCAGGGCATCCAGCAGGAAGCCGAACTTGGTCCGGGCCTCGGCTTCGCCGATGCCGATGGCCCGGAACATGCGGTTCTGGGTTTCGGCGTCATGGATGCGGATGCTGCCGCCGCCCACCTCGAAGCCATTGAGCACCAGGTCGTAGGCCACGGCGCGGCACTGGCCGGGATCCGTTTCCAGCAGGTCCATGTCGTCGGGATGGGGGCTGGTGAAGGGGTGGTGGCAGGCCACGAAGCGTTGCGCTTCCTCGCTCCACTCCAGCAGGGGGAAGTCCACCACCCACAAGAACGCGTACGCGTTCTTGTCATGGAAAAGATTGGCAAGGGCTGGGTCTTTCTCGATGGTTGAGAGGTCCGTCGCGATTTTGGTACGGAGATCACCCAGGACTTTGGACGTCTGGGCATCCGTTCCCACGGCGAAGACCGCCAGACCTTCGCCGCCGGCGCTTGCGCCTTCGGCGTTGGCGCGGAAGAGGCCCTTCAGGGCCGCTTCCGCGCCCTCGTCCAGGAACTTCTTGAAGCTGCTCGATAGCCCATCCTTGCCCCACTTGGCGTAGGGCAGGCCCCCGGCGCCCATGTGCCTGGCCTGTTCCTGGTAGCCATCCAGCTGCTTGCGGCTGATGGATCCGGCGGCTTCGCCGGGGAAGAAGAGGGCCCGCACCCGGCGCTGGCCCTGGCTTTCGGCGGCGGCGCGGAAGAGGTTGAAGCCACTGGTGGCGAAAACATCCGTCATGTCCTGGAGCTTGATGCCGCAGCGGAGGTCGGGCTTGTCCGAGCCGTACCACTCCATGGCATCGCGGTGGGGCAGGCGGGGGAAGGGCGTGGTGATGTCCTTGCCGACGACCTTGGCCAGCTTGACCATGAGCGGCTCGATGACGCCCTGGATGTCCTCCTGGCGCACGAAGCTCATCTCGATATCAATCTGGGTGAACTCGGGCTGGCGGTCGGCGCGCAGGTCCTCGTCGCGGAAGCAGCGGCAGATCTGGATGTAGCGCTCGAAGCCGCTCACCTGGAGCAGCTGCTTGAAGAGCTGGGGGCTCTGGGGCAGGGCGAAGAACTGGCCGGGGTGGACGCGGCTGGGCACCAGGTAGTCGCGGGCGCCTTCGGGCGTGGACTTGGTGAGGATGGGCGTTTCGAATTCGATGAAATCCAGTTCGCGGAAATGATTCCGGGTGAGGTTCGCCACTTCGCTGCGCAGGATCATGTTCCGCTGGAGCTGCTCGCGGCGCAGATCCAGGAAGCGGTAGGTGAGGCGCAGGTCCTCGCCCACGCCCTCGTCCTCCAGGGGGAAGGGCAGGGGGGCGGCGGTGTTGAGGATGCGCAGGCCGGTCAGGTGGATCTCGACATCGCCGGTGGCCATGTTCGGGTTCTTGTTTTCGCGCTCGGTGACCATACCCTCGGCGGCCAGCACGAATTCGCTGCGCACGGCCTTGAGCTTGGCCAGCAGCTCGGGATCGGCGGTCTCCTCGTTGGCCACCAGCTGCACCAGGCCCCAGCGGTCGCGGAGGTCCAGGAACACGAGGGAACCGAGGTTGCGCACCCGGCGGCACCAGCCGAGCAGGCGCACGGTCTGGCCCGCGTGGTCGAGGCGCAGATCGCCGTTGCGGTGGGTGCGTTGGAAGTCGCCGAGCCGATCGAGTTTCATAGCCCTACAGGATCGCATCCAGCGGGCCTGGGCTCAAGCCGGACGATTCAACCCAGCGTCACCGTCACCTTTCCGCCCAGCAGCGCCACGACAGCTCCCCATTCCACGCGGGCCGCTTCCTCATAGCGCCCGCCGGCCAGGTTCAGCAGCAACCCCACCCGCTCGTCCGGATCCACGATCAGGTACTCCGGCACGCCAGCGGCTTCATAGGTCCAGCGCTTGCGAGTGACATCCTTGCCAGCGGTGGAGGGGCTCAGGATTTCCACCACCAGATCGGGAGCGCCTTCGATGCCTCGGGTCGAGATTTTGGCAGGGTCGCACACCACCAGGAGATCAGGCTGCACGATGCCCGAATCCAGGAACACATCTATAGGGGCGAAGAAAGTCTCGCATTCACCTCCGCCCGGCTTGAGCCTGGCCTCTTCCAGGGCGTTCACGAGGGCGACATGCAGCCTGGATGCAATGCGTTGGTGATCTGGGCTTGGGGCGGGCGTCATGTCGTAGGCTACCCCGTTGATGATCTCCCATCGCCCATCCCAGAGCTTCCAGTCTTCGATGGTGTAGCCAGGGTGCTTCAGTCGGGGCAGGCTCAAGGTCCGTCTCCTGTTCCTTCCCACCAGTGTAAGCCTGTTGGTGCCCCCGGGGCGCCTTCGCGTCATTCGTGGAGGGCTTTTCCCATGGATGGGACGGGTTTCCGGCCGGCGCGGAACCGCTCCCACCGCAGCCTCGCCCGGTCCATGTAGAGGTAGATCACGGGCGTGGTGTAGAGGGTCAGGAGCTGGCTGAAGAGGAGGCCGCCCACGATGGCGATGCCCAGGGGCTGGCGCAGTTCCGAGCCGGTGCCCATGCCGATGGCCAGGGGCAGGCCGCCCAGCAGGGCCGCCATGGTGGTCATGGTGATGGGGCGGAAGCGCAGGAGACAGGCCTGGAAGATGGCCTGTTCGGGGGTGAGGCCCTCCCGGCGCTCGACCTCGATGGCGAAGTCAATCATGAGGATGGCGTTCTTCTTCACGATGCCGATGAGCAGGATGATGCCGATGAAGGCGATGACGCTCAGTTCGGTGCGGAAGGCCAGCAGGGCCAGCAGGGCGCCCACCCCCGCGGATGGCAGCGTGGACAGGATGGTCAGGGGGTGGATGAGGCTTTCGTAGAGCATCCCCAGCACGATGTAGACCGCCAGCAGGGCCGCGGCCACCAGCAGGGGCTGGTTGGCCAGCGAGGCCTTGAAGGCCTGGGCCGTGCCCATGTAGCTGCCCCGCAGCGTGCCGGGAAGGCGGATCTCCTGCTCCGCCTTGTCAATGGCGGCCACGGCATCGCCCAGGGCCACGCCCACCGGCAGGTTGAAGGAGAGGGTCACCGAGGGCAGCTGGCCCTGGTGGTTCACGGAGAGCGCCGTGTTCCGCCGCTCCAGGGTGGTGAAGGCGCTGAGGGGCACCAGGTTCCCGGTGGTGGAGCGGACGTAGGTGTGGCGCAGTCCGTCGGGCGTCTGCATGAAGGGCGAATCCACCTCCATGACCACGTGGTACTGGTTCAGGGCGGTGTAGATGGTGGATACGAAGCGCTGGCCAAAGGCGTCGTACAGGGTGCTGTCAATGGCCATGGGGGTGATCCCCAGGCGCGAGGCCGTGGCGCGGTCTATGACCAGGGAGGCCTCCAGTCCCTTGTTCTGGAGATCCGAGTTGACATCCGTCAGCTGGGGCACGGTCCTGAGTTTCTGAAGCACCTTCGGGGCCCAGTCGAACAGCTCGCGGGCATCGTCGCCCTGGAGGGTGTACTGGTACTGGGAGCTGGAGGGCCGGCCGCCGAGCCGCAGATCCTGGACCGGCTGCATGAAGAGGGTGCCCCCGGGGATGTGGGCGGTCCTGCCGCGCAGCCGGGCGATGATCTGGTCGGCGTTTTCCTTGCGCTGGTTGTTGGGCTTGAGCGAGGTGAACAGGCGCCCCGTGTTGCCCCCGCCCACGAAGGCCGTGACGTTCTCGATGGCGGGATCGGCCTGCACGATGGCCACGTACTCCGTCATCAGCTTCTCCATGCCGGCGAAGGAGATGTCCTGGGCCGCCTGGATCGAGCCGGTGATGCGGCCCGTGTCCTGCTGGGGGAAGAATCCTTTGGGGATGACGATGTAGAGGCCCACGGTGGCGATCATGGTGCCAAGGGCCACGGCCAGGGTGGACCGCTGGTGGCGCAGCACCCAGGCCAGCGAGGTCTCGTAGTGGCCCATGATCCACTGGAAGACCCGCTCGCTGGCCTGGAAGGCCCGGCCGTGCTTCTGCTCCGACTGGGGCCGCAGGATCAGCGAACACATCATGGGGGTGGTGGTGAGCGACACGAACATCGAGATCACGATGGCCACGGACAGGGTGACGGCGAATTCCCGGAAGAGCCTGCCCACGATGCCGCCCATCATCAGGATGGGGATGAAGACGGCGATGAGCGAGAGGCTGATGGAGACCACGGTGAAGCCGATCTCCTTGGCGCCATGGAGCGAGGCCTCCATGGGGGTCATGCCGTTCTCGAGGTGCCGGGTGATGTTCTCCACCACCACGATGGCGTCGTCCACCACGAAGCCCGTGGCCACGGTGAGTGCCATCAGCGACAGGTTGTCAATGGTGTAGCCCAGCAGGTACATGGCGCCGAAGGTTCCGATCAGCGAGATGGGCACGGCCACGCTGGGGATGAGGGTGGAGCGCACGCTGCGCAGGAACACGAAGACGACGAGGATCACCAGGACGATGGAGATGGCCATGGCCAGCTGCACATCCTTCACCGAGGCCCGGACCGTGCGGGTGGCGTCAATGAGCACCTTCAGTTCCATGGCGGGGGGAAGGGAAGCCTGGAGCTGGGGGAGGATGGCCTGGACCCGGTCCACGGTCTCGATGATGTTGGCGTCCGGCTGGCGGAAGATGGGCACGATGATGGCCGGCACGCCGTTGGACAGGCCGCCGTTGCGGACGTTCTCCACCGAATCGGTGACCCGGGCCACATCGGAGAGGCGCAGGGCGTTGCCGTTCCGGTAGCGGAGGATGAGGGGCTGGTAGTCCGCCGCAGTCATCATCTGGTCCGTGGTGGCGATGGACCAGGTGGCGCTGCCGTGGGCCAGATCGCCCTTGGGCCGGTTCAGGTTGGCGGCGGCGATGGCGATGCGGACATCCTCCAGGGCCAGGCCCTGGGCGTTCAGCAGGGCGGGGTTCACATCCACGCGCACGGCGGGCAGGGCGCCGCCCCACACGAACACCTGCCCCACGCCCTGGACCTGCGACAGCTTCTGCTGGAGCACCGAGGAGGCGATGTCGTACATGCGCTCCCGGGGGATGAGCTTCGAGGTGAGGGCCAGGAGGAGGATGGGCGAATCGGCGGGATTCACCTTGCGGTACGAAGGGTTGTTGGGAAGGGTCGCGGGCAGATCCCCCCGCGCGGCGTTGATGGCCGCCTGCACATCGCGCCCGGCGGCGTCAATGTTGCGTCCCAGGTCGAACTGGAGGGTGATGTCCGTGCCGCCCAGGCGGGAGGCCGAAGTCATTTCGGTGATGCCCGCGATGCGCCCGAACTGCCGCTCCAGGGGCGTGGCCACCGAGGAGGCCATGGTCTCGGGGCTGGCGCCGGGCAGGCCCGCGGACACCTGGATGGTGGGGAACTCCACCTGGGGCAGGGGCGACACCGGCAGGAACTGGTAGGCGATGGCGCCGAGCAGGGCCAGGGCCACCGTCAGCAGCGTGGTGGCCACGGGGCGGCGGATGAATGGGGTCGAAATGCTCATCGCTGGTCAGGCCGGGCTGGCTCCAGGCGTGCCGCCTGGAGTGAGGCGCTGCTGGCGCAGCGCAAATGGGAAGAGATATGAATGCGGATCATGGTTCCTGCGCCGCAGGCGCAGCCTCTCGCACGCCGCGCCAGCGGCGTGCGCGCCGGGCAAGACGGTCGAACGCGAGATAAATCACGGGCGTCGTATAGAGGGTCAAGACCTGGCTGAAGATGAGGCCGCCCACGATGACGATGCCGAGGGGGCGCCGCAGCTCGGAGCCCACGCCGGAGCCCAGGGCCAGGGGCACGCCGGCCAGCAGGGCCGCCATGGTGGTCATGATGATGGGCCGGAAGCGCAGCAGGGAGGCCTGGTAGATGGCCTCCTCCGGGGGCCGGCCCTCCTTGCGTTCGGCCTCCAGCGCGAAGTCAATCATCATGATGGCGTTCTTCTCGACGATGCCGATGAGCAGGATGATGCCGATGAGCGCGATGACGCTGAAATCCGTGCGAGTGAGCAGGAGCGCGAGCAGGGCCCCGACGCCCGCCGAGGGCAGCGTCGAAAGGATCGTGATGGGGTGGATGTAGCTTTCGTACAGCACGCCCAGCAGGATGTAGACCGTCAGGACCGCGGCCAGGATGAGCAGGGGCGTGTTGGTGAGCGAGGCCCCGAAGGCCTGGGCGGTGCCCTGGAAGCCGGCCTTGAGACTGGGCGGCAGGTCCATGTCCAGCCGGGCCGCCTGGATGGCCTTCACGGCATCCCCGAGAGACGCGCCCGGGGCCAGGTTGAAGGACACGGTGGCCGTGGGGAACTGGCCCTGGTGGTTGATGGCCAGGGGGGCGGCGATGATATCCGTGCGGGTGAAGGCGCTGAGGGGCACGGAGCCGCCGGAGGCCGAGCGGACGTAGATGCTCTGGAGATCCCCGGGCCGCTGGTACTGGCCGGGCGATGCTTCCAGCACCACGCGGTACTGGTTCAGCTGGGTGAACATGGTGGAGATCTGCCGCTGGCCGAAGGCGTCATAGAGGGCGTCATCCAGCATCTGGGGGGTGATGCCCAGGCGCGACGCCGTGGTCCGGTCGAGGGTGATGCGGATCTGGAGGCCCGCGTTCTGCAGATCGCTGGCCACGTCCCGCAGCTCGGGGAGGGCCGAGAAGCGGTCCACGAAACGGGGCACCCATTCGGCCAGTTCCTTCGGATCGGCGTCCTCCAGCGTGTACTGGTACTGGGTGCGGCTGACCCGGTCCTCCACCGTGAGATCCTGCACGGGCTGGAGGTAGAGGTGGATGCCCTCCACCTTGGCCAGCCGGGGCTGGAGCCGGTGGATGATCCCGCTGGCGCTGAGGCGGCGCTCTTCAAGGGGCTTCAGGTTGATCTGGATGCGGCCGCTATTGAGCGTGGTGTTGGTGCCATCTATGCCGATGAAGGAGGAGAGGCTTGCCACGGCCGGATCCTTGAGGATCTCGGCGGACAGCGCCTGCTGCCGCTCGGCCATGGCGGGGAACGAAACGGTCTGCGGGGCCTCGGAGATGCCCAGGATCACGCCGGTATCCTGCACGGGGAAGAAGCCCTTGGGGACCGCGAGATAGAGCAGCACGGTGGAGGCGAGGGTGGCCACGGCGACGATCAGGGTGCCGGTCTGGTGCTGGAGCACCCAGGTGAGCGTCCGGCCGTAGAAGGCGATGATGCGCTGGAAGACGCGCTCGGAGGATTGGTAGAAGCGGCCCTGTTCTTCGGGCGGGGTGTGCTTCAGCAGCTTGGCGCACATCATCGGCGTGAGCGTGAGGGACACCACGGCGGACACCAGGATGGTGACGCTGAGGGTGACGGCGAACTCACGGAAGAGGCGGCCCACGATATCGCCCATGAACAGCAGGGGGATGAGCACCGCGATCAGCGAGACCGTCAGCGACAGGATGGTGAAGGCGATCTGCTCCGAGCCCTTCAGCGCCGCCTGGAGGGGCGATTCGCCCTCCTCGATGTAGCGCATGATGTTCTCGATCATCACGATGGCGTCATCCACCACGAAGCCCGTGGAGATCGTCAGGGCCATGAGCGTGAGGTTGTTCAGGCTGTAGCCCAGCAGGTGCATCACCCCGAAGGTGCCCACCAGCGAGAGGGGCACGGCCACGCTGGGGATGATCGTGGCGGCCAGGGTGCGCAGGAAGAGGAAGATCACCATGACCACGAGGGCGATGGTGAGCATCAGCTCGAACTCCACGTCATGGACCGAGGCGCGGATGGTGATGGTGCGGTCCGTGAGGACGGTGAGTTCCACGGCCGCGGGCAGGGAGGCCCGCAGCTGGGGCATCAGCGCCTTCACCCGGTCCACCACGGCGATGATGTTGGCGCCGGGCTGCCGCTGGATGTTGAGGATGACGGCGGGGGCGAGATCCGGACCGGGCTCCCTGGCACCGAGTGCCCCCCCCTGACGGGATTGACCCTTCCAGGCCGCGAGGCGTACATTTTCAACATCATCGGTGACGGTGGCGACCTCGGAGAGCAGCACCGGAGATCCGTTCCTGAACGCCACCACGAGGGGGCGGTATTCCTCGCTGGACAGCAGCTGGTCATTGGCGCCGATGGCGTAGGCCTGGCGCAGGCCGTCGAAACTGCCCTTGGCCTGGTTCACGTTGCTCTGGGCCACGGCGGTGCGCACGTCGCCCAGGGTGAGGCCCTTGGCGGCCAGGGCCGCGGGATTGGCCTGGATGCGCACGGCGGGCTTCTGGCCCCCGCTGATGCTCACGAGCCCCACGCCCGGGAGCTGGGAGATCTTCTGGGCCAGCCGCGTATCCGCGAAATCCTGCACCTTGGAAAGGGGCAGGGTCTTCGAGGTGAGGGCCAGGGTGAGGATGGGCGCGTCGGCAGGATTGATCTTGCTGTAGATGGGCGGATTGGGGAGGTCGCGGGGGAGGTAGGTCCCCGCCGCGTTCACCGCCGCCTGCACCTGCTGCTCGGCCACGTCAATATTGAGGTCCAGCACGAACTGGAGCGTGACGACCGAGCTGCCCCCCGAACTGGTCGAGGACATGCGGTTCAAGCCCGGCAGCTGGCCGAACTGGCGCTCCAGGGGCGCGGTGATGGCCGAGGCCATCACGTCGGGGCTGGCACCGGGGTAGAAGGTGACCACCTGGATGGTGGGGTAGTCCACCTGGGGCAGGGCCGACACCGGCAGCTGGCGGAAGGCCAGGATGCCCGCCAGCAGCAGCCCCACCATGAGCAGCGAGGTCGCGATGGGCCGGAGGATGAAGGGCTTGGAGGGATTCATCCGAGATTCTCGAGGTCAAAAAGCGGGACACAGAGGACACAGAGTGCCGCAGAGGACACAGAGAAAAACGTGCGGCGAGGGCCACGGCGCCTTCCGTGTCTTCCGTGGAATTCCGTGTCTTCCGTGACCAGCCATTCTTTGGAGTGCTTTGTGGCAAATTCTTCTGTTTGCATCCGCTCAACCCTTCGCGCCTGCGGCCTTGGGCAGGACGACTTTGCTGCCGGGGCGCAGCTTCTCCAGGCCGTCGGTGACGATGGTTTCGCCGCCGGCGAGGCCCTTGTTCACGGCCGTATCGTCGCCATCGGTGCCCTGGACTTCGATGGTGCGGAGTTCCACGGTGCTGTCCGGCTTCACCACGTAGACGAAGGCGCCCTGGGGGCCGCGCTGGATGGCCGCCGTCGGGATGATCACGACGCCGCGCAGGGTATCCACCAGCAGCCGCGCGTTCACGAACTGGTTGGGGAAGAGGGCGCGGTCATCGTTGGCGAACAGGGCCTTCATGCGCACGGTGCCGGTGGCGGGATCCACCTGGTTGTCAATGGCCGCCAGGGCGCCGGCGCCGAGGCGGTTTTTGAGATCCCGGTCCCAGGCTTCCACCGGGAGTTTCCCGCCCTTGGCATTCTGGTTCATGACCTTCTGGATGTCGTCGGCGGGCACCGCGAACAGCACATTGATCGGCTGGATCGGCGCGAGGGTGGCGAGGCCGCTGGCATCGGTGGCGCGGACCATGTTGCCGGCATCCACCAGGCGGAGTCCGACGCGGCCCGAAATGGGCGCGGTGATGCGGCTGTAGGCGAGGTTCAGCTTCGCGCTTTCCACCTGGGCCTGGTCGGATCTGAGGGCCGCCTGGAACTGGGCCACAGAGGAGATCTGGGTGTCCAGCTGCTGGCGGGAGATGATGCCCTGTTGCACCAGGCCCTCCAGGCGTTTCAGATCCGCCGCCGCATTCTGGTACGCGGCCTGGTCCTTGGCCAGCTGGCCTTCGGCCTGCATGAGCTGGACCTGGAAGGGGCGGGGATCAATCTCGGCCAGGAGGTCGCCCGCCCGCACCATCTGGCCCTCGGTGAAGGCCACGCGCAGCAGCTGGCCGTCCACGCGGCTCTTCACGGTCACGCTGTTCAGGGCCGTGACGGTGCCGAGCCCCGTGAGATGGACCGCCATGTCCCCCTTCCGGGCCACGGCCACGGCCACGGGCACCGGGCGTGCGCCCGGATTCGCGGCGGGGTCCTTCTTCCCGCTCCGGACGAAGAGGAACAGCCCCAGCAGCGAGGCGCCGCCGACGATGGCCCACAGGCGCCATCCATGCAGGAAGGCCGGAGGGACGGAACCAGGATCAGAGGAGAGGGGCTCAGGGGTGTTCATATGCGGTGGGGCCTTTTGTCTGGATTCCATGGGAAGGGGTCTACCCGTCGCTGTTCGAGAAATGCGGGGAAGAAGGGATCCGGGCCAGCATGCCATCCAGGTTCGCGATCATGGTGAGCAGGCCGTGGCGCATGGCCGCCTGTTCGTCGAGGCTGAGGCCCTGGACGATGTCAGCCTTGATCTCGACGGCCAGATCCTGAAGCTCCCGGGACAGGGGGAGGGCACTGGGTGCCAGGCTGATGAGGATGCGGCGGCCGTGCCTGGGATCCGGCTGGGTGCGCAGCAGGCCCCGGGCCACCATGGCCTTGACCACGCGGCTGGCGGTGGGATCGTCCATCCACACCTGCTGGGCCAGCGGATGCAGGGAGGATGGCCCCTGCTCCAGGAGCACCAGCATGACCCAGAACTGCTGGATCGTGAGCTGATGGGGCGTGAGGCGGGCCCCCACCACGTGTTTCAGACGGCGGCGGACGGCGGCGGTCAGGGTGCCGAGGCCGGCCTGGGTGAGGCTGTCGGGCATGGGTTCTTGCATAAGCAAGAATCCTGTGGCCCGACAAGCCTCGTGTCAATGGGTATAAGGGGCCGGGCTACTTCCCTCGCGCTCCCGGGCGGGAGGGATGGCGCCCGCGCTCGCCCCGGGGGGCCAGGCCGGAGGCCGGCCGCGGTCCCCGGGCGGGGCCACGCCCGCGGCTGCCGCCGCCCTGGCGCCCGGTCTGGATGGGCTCGGCGGGGATGCTGGGATCCGGGGCGTAGCCGTGGATCACATCCTTCGTCAATTCCTTCCGCAGCAGCTTCTCGATGTCCTTGAGCAGGCTGTGCTCGTCCACGCAGACCAGCGACAGGGCCTCGCCCTCGCTGCCCGCGCGCCCCGTGCGGCCGATGCGGTGGATGTAGTCCTCCGGCACCTGGGGCAGCTCGTAGTTCACCACGTGGGGCAGGGTGTCAATGTCGAGGCCCCGCGCCGCGATATCCGTGGCCACGAGCACCCGTACCGCGCCGCGCTTGAAATCCTCCAGCGCCTTGATGCGCTGGGGCTGGCTCTTGTTGCCGTGGATGGCGAGGGAACTGATGCCGTCCTTGTCCAGCTGCTCGGAAAGGCGGTTCGCGCCGTGCTTGGTGCGGGTGAACACCAGCACCTGCTCGAGTTTCCGGGTCTGGATGATGTGGGACAGCAGGGCGCGCTTGCGCTCCCGGTCCACGGGATGGACGACCTGGCGGACGAGCTCGGCGGCGGTGTTCTGGGGCGTGATCTGCACCGTGGCGGGAGTCCTGAGGAATTTCGAGGCCAGCTGCTTGATCTCGTCCGTGAAGGTGGCCGAAAAGAGCAGGGTCTGCCGCTTCGCGGGCAGCAGGCCGAGGATCTTCTGGATATCGCGGATGAAGCCCATGTCGAGCATGCGGTCGGCTTCGTCCAGCACCAGGATCTCGAGCTGGCTGAAGTTCAGGTTCCCTTGCCCCTGGTGGTCCAGCAGGCGGCCCGGCGTGGCGACGACGATCTCGACGCCGGCGCGCAGCGCCTTGGTCTGGGGATTGATGTTCACGCCGCCGAAGATGGTGGTGGAGCGCAGGGGGATGTGGCGGCCATAGGTGCGGACGCTCTCCTCCACCTGCATGGCCAGCTCCCGGGTGGGCGTGAGGATGAGGGCGCGGATGGGGTGGCGCGCGGGTGAGGCCGAGGTGTTGGCGTGGGGCGCCAGCAGCTGCAGCATCGGGAGGGTGAAACCGGCGGTCTTGCCGGTGCCCGTCTGGGCGCGGCCCATGAGGTCGCGGCCTTCCAGCACCAGGGGGATCGCCTGGATCTGGATGGGGGTGGGGATTTCGTAGCCCTGCTCGCGTACGGCGCGCAGAAGCTCGGGCATCAGCCCGAGGGAATCGAAGGACATGGTCGCTCCTGAAGGGGCCCGCCCGCGAAACACATGATTCGGGGGCCCGGTCAGGGCGAAAAATGGGGTGTTCGGACTGAAAAGAGGCGGAGACCGGGGGTCGCCTGCGATCACGAAGACAGTAGTTTATCGGAATGGTCAGGATTTGGCGAGCGCAGAATCCCCCCCGCCGATTCAGGCCTCCGGGAGGCAGATCCCTCTCTGGGCCATGGCCCTCAGGGTGCCGATGACCAGCACCAGCACCATGACGCTCAGGAAGACGAGCAGCAGGGGCGTCAGCACCGCGAAGAAGGTCCCGCCCACCTTCTCCAGCATCAGGGTGGAGGCGATGGTGATGGAGGCGGTGGGAAAGGAATAGGCCCACCAGGGGAGGGCGAACTCCACCTTCATGAACTGCCGGATCTGGAAGAACAGCAGGAGGGTCGTGAACAGGGCCACGTAGTACAGCATCCTGCCCGTGTCATCCAGGGCCCCCTTGTGCAGCCGGGTCCAGGCGATGAATCCGACCGCCGGGGGGGCGATCAGGATGAACAGGGTCGGCAGCAGCTTCGAGGCCATGGGGCTGTGGAAGAAGAACCGGTTCATCAGGATGGCGAGCATCACGATCCAGAACAGGAAGCCCACGCTGAAAAAGAACCAGGAGATCTCGATGAACCCGAGGGGGATTCCGCTCACGGGGACGAGGATGTTGCCCACGATGGGGATGAACCAGGCGGGGTTGCTGTGCTGGATCTGGAACTTCTCGTGGTGCATCCAGGCCGACAGGATGCTCAGGGCCAGCAGGAGCTGCGCGGCCGTTCCGAGGGCCCACATCGTCAGCAGGGCCGCGCGGGGCAGGAGTCCCTCGGCGGCGACCACCAGCAGGAGCAGGCCGATGGGGATGGTGGGGAAGAAACTCAGGCGCACGGGATGGTTGAACTCCGCGACCACATGGGAGCGGTGCCGCGCCAGCTTCACCAGGTAGGTCGCGCCCACCGCCAGGTAGATGGCGGCGGAAAGGTAGAACAGCACCGGACTGACCGGGAGGCTCCAGTGCCACAGATGCTCCACCTTCTTGAAGGCGATGGTCAGGCCCGCCAACCCCATGACGATGGAGAAGAAGGAGATGGGGAAATGCTCCAGCCGGCCGGCGGGAAGGGGGGACTGGGTGGGTTCCATGTCGGGTTCCATGTGAAGGGGTTCCGGGTTCAGCCCTGGTGGTGCGAGAACAGCAGCAGCAGGCCCGCGCCCGCCAGGACCAGGACGGACTGCAGGGCCGCCTCGCTGAGGGGCATCCGGCGGCGGTGCCGGGGAACGAGATCCGCCAGGGCCATGTAGAGGAAGACGGCGGAGCCGATAGCCAGGGCATAGGGAACGCTTCCGGCCACCAGGGGGAAGGCCACGGCGGCGGCGAGGGCCCCCAGGACCGTGAAGGTGCTCGCGAGGCCGTTCCAGAGGATGGAGACCGCCGCGTTGTCGGTTTCCTTGAGCATCAGCAGGTTGACCAGGCCCTTGGGAATCTCATGGCCCAACAGGGCCAGGGCCATGATCCAGCCCATGGGGGTGGAGGCCTGGAAAGCGAGCGCCAGGGCCAGTCCATCCACGAGGTTGTGGACGGCGTTGCCCAGGAAGACCTTCACGGTCATATCGGAATGCTCGGGGCAACCGGGCTCATGGCAATGGCGCATGATGCGGAGGCGTTCCATGACGAACAGCCCCAGGATCACGGCCAGGACCGTCCCCAGGATGGGCTGCCCGGCCGGGCCCTCCAGCGCCTTCGGCAGCATCCGGAGGAAGACCATGCCCAGGAGGGCGCCCGTGGCGAAGCTGAGCACCCGCGGCGCCAGTTTCTGCAGGCGCGCTTCGGGCAGCCTCAGGACGAGGCTGCCCAGGGCGATGCTGCCGGGGCCCACCAGGAGGGCCGCGATGAGGATGGGGACGATGGACGCCATGGCGTCTCCTAGGCGACGTGGTCAATGGCCTGCGAGAGGTCCTGGAGGATGTCCTCCAGAGTCTCGATGCCGATGGACAGGCGGACGAGCCCATCGCTGATGCCCGCGGCGACCCGGTCCTCCCCGGCCATGCCCGCGTGGGTCATGGAGGCCGGATGGCTGATGAGGGTCTCCACCCCGCCCAGGGATACGGCCAGCCCGGCCAGGTGGACATGGTCCATCACGGTCCGCCCCGCCTCCAGCCCACCCTTGAGCTCGAAGGCGATCATGGCCCCGAAACCCGTCATCTGGCGGCGGGCCAGCTCGTGCTGGGGGTGGCTGGGCAGGCCGATGTAGCGGACCCACGCGACCTTGGGGTGGGCCTCCAGCCATTCGGCCACCTTCTGGGCGCTTTCCTGGGACCGCTGGACCCGGAGGGACAGCGTCTTGAGGCCGCGGCTCACCAGGTAGGCCTGGTGGGGATCCATGTTGCAGCCGAGGTTCACCATCATGTTCCGGATCTTCGCGTGCAGCTCGGCGGTCCCGGCGATGACCACGCCGCCGATGATGTCGGCGTGGCCGTTGATGAACTTGGTCACGGAATGGAGCACCAGGTCCGCGCCCAGGTCCAGGGGCTTCTGGAGGTAGGGGCTCGCGAAGGTGTTGTCCACCACCAGCAGGGCACCCTGGGCGTGGGCCAGTTCCGCCACGGCCTTCAGGTCCGTCACGTGCATGGCGGGATTGGAGGGGGACTCGACATAGATGAGGCGGGTGTTGGGACGGATGGACCGGCGCACCAGGTCCAGGTCGGTGGTGTCCACATAGCTGGAGGCCACCCCGAAGCGGCTCAGGTGCTTCTCCATGAGGCCGCGGCTCGGCCCGTAGACCGATCCCGTGCTGACGATGTGATCGCCGGAGGACAACAGGGCGAGATACACGGTGCTGACGGCGCCCATGCCACTGGACATGGCCGTGGCGCCGAATCCATTCTCCAGGGCCGCCACGTTCTGTTCCAGGGCGTTCGTCGTCGGGTTGCCGATGCGGGTGTAGATGTAGCCCGCTTCCCGGCCCGCGAACCGGTCCGCGCCCTCCTGGGCGTTCTTGAAGGCGAAGGTGCTGGTCTGGTAGATGGGCGTGACCACGCTTCCGTAGGGATCCTCCGGAATGCCGGCATGCACGAGCTTGGTATCGAATCCGCTGTTCCGGGTGTCCAAGGCGATCTCCTGGGGTGCAGACCCCCGGCGTCTACCAGGGGTGGATGTTGAAAGGAAAGGGAAGCGGCCGGTTCATTTCGGAAGGGGCCGCCCGCATCCCGATCTGATCTTCCCGCACCCGTCTCCACCTGTCACGCCACCCGCCAGGGTGGATGCCCGCGGCGCGGCGGAACCCTTCAGGCGGTCCCGGGGCCGCAGGAGGGGCCGGTGCGCGCGGTGAAGGTTCCGGTCGCCAGCGCGATGGCCGCTTCCTCGGGGGAACTCTGAAGGGGCACCAGGTGGACCTTGAGCCCGGCCGATTCCAGCGCATGGCGGGCGCCGGGTCCGATGCCCCCGCACATCACCGCCTCGCAGTCCCCGAGCAGGCGCACGAAGGCGTTGTGGTCATGGGCGTGGCCATGGTCGTGGCCGTGACCCGTCCCGGGTTCCTGGTCATTGGCCCGGATGTCCCTGGACTTCACGGTCCCGGCGTCCACATCGAGGATCAGGAAGCTCTGGCAGCGGCCAAAGTGGGCGGAAATCCGCGCCCCGTCCGTTGTCGGGAAGGCGATGCGCATGGGGTACCTCCAGGGTCGGTGGTCGGGCTCCCGAGGGAGGCTCGGGCCCAGGAGGAATTATGAACCTATGTTTATTAGAAATCAATTCTATCTTGATCAACCATCAAGGAGGGGGGCGGGGCACCGGGTGCATCCACCCAGAAGGTGCCGCCCTCAATCCGAAGGGCGTGACCTTGGACCAGGGCCAGGGCGACTTTGGCGTGGGCGGCCCCCAGCAGGCGGGAGAAGGTGGGTCTGGAGATCGCCATGCAGATCGCCGCATCCCGGTGGTACAGGCCCTCGACATCCGCCAGGCGCAGGGCTTCCAGTTCCTCGACGGTCAGGGTCACTTCCTTCAGTCGCGAGAGGGGAATGGCCCGGGGCTTGAAATAGCGCACCCCCGGGAGACTCTCGACCCGCTTGGAACAGGGGCGACGCGGCAAGGGAAGCCTCCTCGCCCTCCAGCCTGGGGTGGGGAGGGAGGCCTTGGCAAGGGGGCAGCGTCCTGGACACGGAGAACGGGAATGGGGTCACCTCACGGGGTCGCGGCCTGGATGTGGATGGGCAGCCTGATCCGGATCAGGGTTCCCTTTCCAGGCGCGCTCTCGACCTGGATGTTGCCCTGATGCTGCTCGACGATGCCCTTGACGATGGACAGGCCGAGCCCCGATCCCTGATCGGGGGCCTTGGTGGTGTAGAAGGCTTCGAAGATGTGCGCCAGATGGTCGGCGGGAATTCCCACGCCGGTATCGTGGACCTCGAGGATCGCTGCCGGCGCGTCGGCCCGGGCAGGGCCCCCCTGCCGGGAGGTCGCGATGCGCAGGCGTCCGCCCTCCTTCATCGCATCCCGGGCATTGACCGCCAGGTTCAGGAGCACCTGCCCCAGTTGTCCGCTGTCTCCCCAGACCTCCAGGGGCTCCGGCCACAGGTCCAGTTGCACCTCGATCTCCTGGGGAAGCAGCCGGCCCAGCAGATCCTGGACCTCGAGGAGGGTCTGGTTCAGGTCCATGGGGCGCGGTTCCAGGGGGGTCTTCCGGTTGAAGGCCTGAAGGCCCCGGAGCAGGCGGGATCCGCGCTGGCAGGCCGCCAGGGCGCAATCCAGATGGCTGTGGGCGATCTCGCGATCCTCCTCCTGGATGACGGCCAGGTTCACGGAGGCCTCGATGGCGGCGAGCAGGTTGTTGAAGTCGTGGACGATCCCCGCCGCGGTCTTCCCGAGGATCTCCATCCGCTGGGCATGCCGCAGCTGCTCTTCCAGCGACACCCGCTCCCGCAGGTCCAGGAAGGATTCAAGCAGCAGCCGGCGCCCGTCCAGATCGAGGATGGTCGCGGTCTTGAGGACCGGGATGCGCTCTCCGGCCGCGGAAAGGAGGATCCGCTCGGCCGAGTCCTGTTGGATGCCCGGGGCCGCGAAGGGGCAGGCCCCCTCCTCGGGGCAGATGAATTCATGGCACCTGGATCCCATCAATTCCTCCCGGCGCCGGCCGAGGAGATGGAGGGCGAAGCGATTGGCATCCACGACCTCCTGGGTGGCGAGATCCACCAGGAAGATTCCCGCGGGCACCGTATCCATGACGGCGCGGAGGCGGCCCAGGCTCTGGGCCAGGTCCAGGTTGGATTGGCGCAGGCGGGCGTGGTAGGTGCCCAGGAGCGCCCCAATGGCCCCCCCGAAGCCGACCGGAACGATGTAGGCCTTGGCCGACAGGATCTGATCGGCGGGAAGCCCCATGATCACCTTCTGGAGGATGGAGAACGCCGCCAGGAGGGTGGCCACCAGCAGCGCTCCGCCTAGGATGGAGGCCGAGGCGCGGAAGGCGGGGCCTCGCCAGGCTGGACTTCCCCTCTGACCAATATCGAGCCGCATCGTCCCGTCTCCCGGTCCAGCATCCTATCGGACCGCGCCGGGTGTGGGGAAAGTTATGAGCGCCCGGCAACTCGGCATGGCGCTGTACAGGGGTTGTGATTATTCGACTATTCAAGTCTTTTGAATCAGGGTCGCAGGCGTGAACATGCCTCGCCGATGGGCCAGCTTTCCTGCTCCCCCGTGGCCATGTGCTTGACCGTGACGGTGCCACCGTCCAGTTCGCCGTCACCGAGGATGAGCACGGTCTGGATGCCCATGCGGTTGGCGCTGGCCATGGCCTTCTTGAGGGCGCCGCCACGGGTTTCCAGCTGCAGCGGCACGCCCGCGTCCCAGAGCGTCCGCGCCAGCTTGAGGGCCTCGGTGGCCGCGCGCTCGCCCAGGGGGATGAGCAGGGCGGGGGGGGCGAAGGGCGCCTCGCCGTGGATCTGCTGCAGGATCATGACCAGGCGGTCCAGGCCGATGGCCCAGCCGAAGGCGGGCACCTCGGGGCCGCCCAGGTGCTTCACCAGGCCGTCGTAGCGTCCTCCGCCCAGTAACGCACTCTGAGCACCGAGATCGGAACTAAGAACTTCGAAGGCCGTGCGGGTGTAGTAGTCCAGGCCCCGCACCAGCCGGGGGTTCTCCTCGAAGGGGATGGCCAGCTCCGTGAGCAGGGCCTTGAGCCGGGCGTGATGCCGGGCCGAGGCCTCGTCCAGGTGATCCGTGATGACCGGGTGGCCTTCCAGCGCTGCCTGGCATGTTTCATTTTTGCAGTCCAGTACGCGCAGCGGATTGGACTCAATGCGCCGATGGCAATCGGAACAGAAACGCTCCTCGCGTTCGGAGAAGAAGGCCCGGAAGGCCGCGTGGAAGGCGGGCCGGGATTCGGGGGTGCCCACGCTGTTGATGGAAAAGACCAGGCTCTTGAGGCCCAGTTCGGTCAGGAAGCTGTGGAGCATGAGCAGGGATTCGGCTTCGCTTTCGGGCGTCGCCACGCCGAAGCTTTCGGCGCCGATCTGCCAGAACTGGCGGTAGCGGCCCGCCTGCATGCGCTCGTAGCGGAACTGCTGGCCGATGTAATAGAACAGGACGGCATCGTTGGAGGCCAGCAGCTTGTGCTGGATGGCGGCCCGCACCACGCCGGCCGTGTTCTCGGGACGCATCACCACCTGGCGGCCGCCCCGGTCCGTGAACTCGTACATCTCCTTGTTCACGATGTCGGAGCTTTCGCCCACGCTGCGCTTGAAGACCTCCAGCTCCTCCAGGATCGGGGTGCGGATCTCGCCGTAGCCGTGGCGTCCAAACACGCGGCGGGCGGTTTCCTCGATATGCTGGAACCAGCGCAGCTCCGCACCGAAGAGATCCCGCATACCTTTCACCGACTGGGCCATGATCCGACTCCCGTACCTTCTGTTCGCCACCTTCAGCCTACTGTCTTGGGGCCAGACCCCCAAACCCGGCGGTTCCGCGGCCCCGGCCCCGCGCCTGAAGGTCATGGTGGATCCGGGCCACGGCGGCGACGACGGCGGCGCCAGGGGGCCCAAGGGCCTGAAGGAGAAGACCGCCGCACTGGAGATCGGCAAGGCCGTGGCCCAGAAGCTGGCAGCCGCCGGGTTCGAGGCCGTCTCCACCCGGGAGGACGATACCTTCATTCCGCTCTGGGACCGGGCCCGGGCCGCCAACGCCCAGGGCGCCGACCTCTTCATCAGCCTCCATCTGAACGCCGCCCGGGCCAAGGCCGCCCGGGGCTCCGAGGTCTACTTCCTGAGTCTCGGCCAGGGCGATGACGACGAGGTGGTGGCCGCGGAAAACGCCGGCGCCGGCGCGGCCCCGGGAAGCCCCGACAGCGTGGTGGCCAGCATCCTGGACGACCTGGCGCAGACGGCCTTCCTCCAGGATTCCGAGCGCCTGGCCGTGGCCATCCAGGGCCAGCTCAACCGCCTGGCCGGCATCCGGGAGCGGGGCGTCAAGCAGGCCCCCTTCATCGTCCTGCGCGGCGCCGCCATGCCCGCCGTCCTGGTCGAGGTGGCCTTCATCTCCAACCCCAAGGAGGAGGCGAAACTGAAGGACGCCGCCTTCCGCGCCAAGGTCGCCGACGCCATCACCCTGGGCGTCCGCCGCTACTTCGCCGAAACCAACGGCGGCGTACGGCGGAGAATGGTGGGCGGGCCGGGCTAAGGGACCCGCCTCCGCGAGCGAGCGAAGCGAGGAGCGGGAGGACAGCGCGGGGCGCTGTCCGTCAGGCGGGAGGCTCCGACTCCGCGAGCGAGCGAAGCGAGGAGCGGGAGGACAGCGCGGGGCGCTGTC
>JAUXSE010000007.1 GCA_030681515.1 Geothrix sp.
ACCGGATCTGGCCCGGGTGAGGCCCCGGATGGATGGTGAACCATCCCTGATCCCCGACGATTCACGGGATGCACCCGTCAAGCCCTCCGATTCATCGGAAGGCAGCCTGGGCTCCGCCTTTTCTCCGAGCCCGTCCAAGGAGGCCCCATGTCAGAGCGTGAACCCCCCCACCCGGCCGGCCTGACCACCGGCCTGGATCGCCGGACCTTTTGTGCCAGCGCCCTGGCCGCGGGGATGGTCGTGGCCTGTGGCGGGGGCGGGACGAGTCCCGCCCCCGTTCCGCCCCCTCCCCCCGCCGGGCCCCTGACCACCACCGATACCAAGGCCGCCCTGCTCGCCCTGCCGGATGGCACCACCCGGGACTACCGGAACCTGGGGCGGTTCTTCCTGATCAAGGATGCGGCGGGCATCTACGCCATGACAGCGGTGTGCACCCACCAGGGTTGCACCGTGGGGCTTCCCGTGGGCACCCAGATCACCTGCCCCTGCCACTTCAGCCAGTACGATCTGGGCGGCGCCAATCTCGTGGGCCCCGCCGTCCTGCCGCTGGTGCATTTCTCCGTGACGGAGGCGACCCCGGGCGGCCTGCTCGTGGTGAACCCGGCCCAGACCGTGGCCACTTCAGTGCGCCTGGCCTGATCCCTTTCCGGGCACCTCGGCCTTCGCATGGAACCCCAGCTCATGGACCGTGCGACCGCCGAGGTGGCCGGTCTGGATCAGCAGGAGGCTGGCGCCCAGGCTGACGGCCAGCCACAGCAGATGCAGGAGGAGGAGCCGCCGGGGGCGGATGCCTGGCCTCAGGAGCAGGGGCAGCATCTGGATCACGATGAAGGCCAGGGACAGGTACCCGTACATCAGGGCGGTCCGTTTCGCCAGACCCTCGTGCGCTTCCAGGGCCGCCAGAAGTTCCGGTGTCCGTGCCACGGAACCGGCCGCGGCCAGGCCCGAGGCCACGGCCAGAACGGCCATGGTGGTTCCCAGGAGCAGCAGGATAAGGGCGGCGGCATGGAGGCCCGCCCTCTGGGTGGGCCACAGGAGACCCAGGGCCACGAACAGGGGAACCACCATCAGCAGGGCGATGGGGAAATGCACGACGATGGGATGGACGTGGGACCAGGCGGGCATGGGGACTCCTGGAACAGGGGTGGATCCATTTCCTCCAGGATTGGCGGATTCCCCCGGGCTCCCAGATCCGGTTGGGAAAGACGGACCCGTCCGGTGAAGCCCCAACCCTTGGCATGGCCGCCAGGATCCTGAGGACCGGGTGATCGAGGCCGCTGGCCATCCACGCCCGGGGCCGGGGTTCGGGGGCACCGGATGGGTTCCTATCTCGGGATCGGATCTGACCGGACCGCATCCACGGCCCTAGGTTCAGAGCATGGAGGGGCGTTCCCCTCGTGCAGGAGTAGCCCATGCGATTCCCAGACCCAGATCACCGGCACCGATCCCGTTTCATCGGCGCCCTCACGTTTTCCCTTCTCGTGTTGATGGCGGCTGGCTGCGGCGGCGGTGGAGACAGTGCCCCAGTCGTCGTCCCCGTGGTCGTCCCCGCCTATGTCCGGTTCGCCGGGCTATCGGGAGCCCAGGAGGCGCCCATCAATGCATCCACAGCCACGGGCGCGGCCACCTTCTCGCTGGACCCGAACACCAGGATCCTGACGGGGACCGTGGCCACTTCCGGCATCGTCGCCACGGCCGCCCACATCCACGATGGCGCCCCGGGCGTCGCGGGTCCGGTGGTATTCCCCCTGAGTGGTGGAACCGGGGGCATCTGGACCGTTCCGGCGAACACCGTGATGACCGACGCCCAGTACGCCGCGCTGCAGGCCAACCGGTACTACGTCAATATCCACAGCGCCGCCTTCCCCGCCGGGGAGATCCGGGGCCAGATCGAGTTGCGGGTGAGCTTCGCGGTCCTTTCAGGGGCCCAGGAGACGCCGGCCGCAACCACCACGGCCACGGGCTATGGATCCCTGGCGGTGAATGCCCTCACGGGCGCGGTCAGTGGTTCGGTGCTGACCTCCGGGATCACGGGCGCCGGGGCCCACATCCATGAGGCGGCCACGGGGGTCGCGGGACCGATCATCATCCCGCTCACCGACGCGGGCGGCGGCGTCTGGACCGTGCCGGCGGGCGCCACCCTCACCCCCGCCCAGCTGGCCAGCTGGCAGAACGGAAACCTCTATGTGAATGTCCACACCAGCGCCTATCCAGGCGGCGAGATCCGCGGCCAGTTGAACATCGCCGCACCCATCACCCAGACCGCCGCGCTTTCCGGTGCCAACGAAGTGCCCGCGACGCCTTCGACCGCCACCGGATCCGCGGGCGTCGGCATCCATCCCGTCACCCTCGAAATCTGCGGCGGGGCGGCCACCACGGGCCTGACGGGCACCGGGGCCCACATCCATGAAGCGGCCGCCGGAGCCGGTGGACCCATCATCCTCCCCCTCGGCAACGCCGGTGGCGGCGCCTGGACGGTGTCGCAGGGGACCCGGTTCACGAGCGGCCAGTTCGCGAGCTGGCGGGCTGGATCCCTCTATGTGAACATCCACAGCGCGGCCAATCCCGGCGGCGAAATCCGCGGCCAGCTGGCGAACCCGGCCGGCGGCGGGGGCACGGGGGGCGGCACGGGCGGTGGCGGGTACTGACCCGCGCCGGAACGCCACCGCACATCAGCGGCTGACGGCCGAATGGAAGAAGAAGTCGAGCATGGCGGTCAGCGGCGCGGCATTCCCCCGCAGCCGGCTGCGAAGCGCCGCGCCTTCCCAGCAGTCCACCAGCAGGCTGGCCATGCGCTGCGCATCGGAACCGGCGGGGAGGTCGCCGTTCTTCCGGGCCTCTTCCAGGCACAGGGCGATCCGCTTGGCGATTTCAGAAAAGCACCACTCGATCTTGTGCCGGAACACATCGCTCACGCCCGATAGTTCCTGCCCGAGCCCGCCCAGCAGGCAGCCCATGTAGCCTTCCTTCCGGTAGCTCTGCCGCGTCAACTCGAAGAACCCGCGCACCCGTCCCAGCGGGGGAGTTCCCGTGTCTCCGAGGCAGACATCCAGACCCGTGTGCACGTGTCGCATGTACTCGTCAATGACCTGGAGCGCGAAGTCCTCCTTGTCCTTGAAGTGGTGGTAGAAGGAACCCTTGGGAGTGCCCGTGGCCACGAGCACGGCCTGGATGCCCAGGCCGTGGTAGCCATGCTCAAGGAGCATGGCCATCCCGGCATCGAGCAGGCGCTGCTTGGTGGAATGCGTTGGCTGCATGGGGTCCAGTCACGGAGCGCACCCGGCGGACTGCCGGGTGCGCTCCGTCATCTTAGGGGCCGTTACGAAACAACCAGCATTTTTTTGACTGTTTCGTTATGGCCCCTTATGTCGCTCATCCAATCGAAGAGACACAGCTGTTTTGTGGCAGCGACTTAGCCCTTCACTTTCTCGATCATGTGGTTGATCACCAGGCTGTGTTCGTGCTGGGGACTGAACATGATGATCTCCGCGTCGGCGTCCACCTTGACGTTGTGACCCGCGGGCCAGTGGAACAGGTCGTTCGCGTTCACCGTCTCCCGCGCACCCTTCGCATCGGTGGCCGTCAACCGGCCGCGCAGGACGAAGCCCCAGTGGGGACACTGGCAGAGGTTGCCCTCCAGCCCCAGGAAGAGCGGGGTGGTATCCACGCCGGCCGCGAGCGTGAAGTACTCGGCGCTGATCTTGTCGAATCCGCCCACATCGCCAAAATCCATTCGCTGACGGATCACGGCACCTGGGATTTCCATCCTGATGTCCACGTTGTCTTTCGCTACCCGCATGTCCGTTCCTCCTTGGGGGGTGGTTGATTTCAATTAGACCGGCCGGTCTAGTCCTGGAAGCATACGCCCTGTGCCGACCCTGTCAATGCGATCCCGAAACCGATTTCGGGCTGTCCGGGCTGGGGCCACCCCCCCCAGCGTCCGGCTGCGCCGTCCGCCGGTCCCGCTCCCGGCAGCGCCGTCCGCTGTCTCCGCGGTGACTCGCTTCTTCGGGAGTTGGGCTTGGTGGGGCAGGGTCACCCCCCGCGTCCGGCTGCGCCGTCCGCCGGTCCCGCTCCCGGCTGCGCCCCGCGCTG
>JAUXSE010000017.1 GCA_030681515.1 Geothrix sp.
GTGCCCCCAAAACCCGTGTAGGGAGGATGCCCGTTTCGGGGCAGCGCCTACGGACACAAACTGGTTGGGTCCTTACTGTGACTCACCAAGCAAGCGCCCGCTCAAGTACACGAGCGTATGATTCCAGCAACCGTTGCAAACATCAAGGGGTTTCCCATGCCAGGTCCAGGCGAGATTGGAACCATTCTGGGATTGGATCTGGGCACGGCATCGGTCGGATGGTGTGTCCTCGAAGCGGCCTGGGATCCCGGCACCAAGGGGTGGGTTCCTCACGCCATCCTGGGAATGGGCTCGCGCATTTTCGACGCGGGGACCGAAGGCAGCGCTTCGGATATTGAGCGAGGCAAGGATGTCAGCCGAGGCGTAGCCCGACGACAGGCCCGGGGCCTGCGAAGGGGGTTGGCCAGGCGGGCAGGCCGGATGCACGACCTGTTTCTCGCACTCGTGGGTGGGAGCCTGCTCCCGAAAGAAGGGGACCTCAGGCAACCGCTGTCCTTGAGGATTTTCCAGACCCTCAAGGCGCTGGATGCCTCCCTGCTGGCGGCGGGGGAAGATCCGATTCGTCTCCCCTATGCGCTCCGGGCAAAGGCCCTGGCTGGGCAACTCGAACCTTTTGCGCTGGGGCGGGCCCTCTATCACCTTGGCCAGCGCCGGGGATTCAAGAGCAATCGCAAGGCTGCCCGGAAAGAAGGCGAAGAAGAAACAGGCAAGGTGCGAGGAGGCATCGAAACTCTGCGGCAACGCATGGCAAGCGAATCCGCTCCCACGCTGGGGAGGTTGTTCTCCAGACACAACCCCGAGGATCATTCGGCTTCACCCAATCACAGAATCCGGGGGCGCTACACCTCCCGCGACATGATCGAGGCTGAGTTCGAGGCCATCTGGGCAGAACAGGCCAACCATCATCCCCAACTCTTGACGCCAGCGTTGAAAGCGAGGGTGCACAAGTGCATTTTCTTCCAGCGCCCCCTCAAGAGCGCGGAGGATCTGGTCGGTTGGTGCTCCCTGGAACAGGGCCGTTGGGTGAAGATCCGCAAAACCCACCGCAGGGATGGGCGGCCCCTTGACACTCCAACCTGGGTTCCGGTCTACAAGGCTCCTCGCCGCATGCCGTTGGCCCATCCTAAGGCCCAGCGGTTCCGCATCCTTCAGAAGGTCAACGACCTGAAAATTCTCTGGAATGACGGAACGACCGCGGAACCAGACGCGGCCCAGCGGCAATGGCTCCTCGACGGACTTGATCAGGGAGACATGTCCTTCGTGGCGATGAAAGCCCAATGGGGGATTGGCCGCCGGGGGAAGCTGAATCTGGCTGAAGGCCCAGCCAAGGGGTTGCCTGGAAATCGGACCTTCGCCCGCATCGAAAAGGCGGCTCCCGGTTTCTGGGATCGGCTGGATGGGGAGCGGAGGGAGTCCTTGATCCGGGCCATGCGCCATGCTGAAGACTCCGTCCAGTTCGCCGCGTCCCTGCAAAGTGACTGGTTACTCGCCCCGGGCGAAGCCGCCAAGCTGGCAGATACATCCCTGGAGGAAGGCTACCTCTCCCTCTCGCGCCAGGCCGTGGAGAAATTGCTGCCCTGGTTGGAACGCGGCGTTCCTTATTCCACCGCAGTCAAGCAGGTCTATGGCGAGGAGCCAGCGCAGAAACCGGTAGACAAACTTCCCCGTGTCATCGAAGCCTTCCCGGCGCTTCGCAATCCCATGGTGGCGCGAACCTTGACTGAGCTCCGCAAGGTGGTCCATGCAGTCATCCGTGCGTGGGGCAAGCCCGTCGCCATCCGCATCGAGCTGGCCCGGGATCTCAAAAAAAGCCGCGATATCCGGGCCAGCATCTCAAAGAAGATCGCGGACCGGACCAAGAATCGCGACAAGGCGCGAGAGGCCATTCGCCCTCTGAAATCAGATCCGAAAGGACGGGATATCGAGAAGTACCTGCTCTGGGAGGAGTGCGGCGGCCCCATGGCGCTGTGCCCGTACACCGGGAAGCCAATTACGCTTCACGAACTGTTCCAGGAAAGCAGTCCGTGGGATGTCGAGCACATCATCCCCTTCAGCAAGTCCCTGGACGATTCCTTTGCCAACAAGACCCTTTGCTGGGCGGAACACAACCGGAATGTGAAACGGAACCGTGCGCCCATGGAAGCCTACGCCCCGGAGGCCATGGCCGATATGCTGGGCCGCGTCGAAAACTGGCCAGACGGGCCCGGGAAAACGGTGAAACTCCAGCGGTTCCGGCAGACGGAACTGGACGGGGATTTCATCTCCTCCCAATTGAACGACACGGCCCACGCCAGCCGTCTGGCCTGCCAGTACCTTGCCTTGCTGTACGGTGGGCTATGGGATGGAGAGGCCCGCCGCATCTACGCATCCAAAGGGCAGGTGACCGCCATGCTGCGGGGGCTTTGGGATCTCAACCCCTTGCTCGGCGGCCGCGAGAAGAATCGCCAGGATCATCGCCATCATGCACTGGACGCGCTGGTCATCGCCGTGACCAGCCCGGCGGCCCTCAAGGCCTTGTCGGACGCATCCCGCACGGGGTGGGAGTCACATCGCTCCCGCTTCGCCACCTTTGCCCTCCCCTGGGCAGATTTCGCGAGGGACGCCTCGGCGGCGCTGGAGGCCATCACCATCAGCCGCCGTGTCCGCAGGAAACTGCAGGGGCGCATCCACAAGGACACGATCTACGGGGTGGACGGCGACAGCCTGATCCAGCGGATTCGCGTGGAGGAGCTGAGCGCCAAGGACATAGTGAAGATCGTGGACCCCGAGATCCGGCGGCGAGTGGAGATCCGGTTGGAGGAACTTGGCAGTGCTGATCCCAAGAAGGCCTTCAAGGAGGCCAAGGACCACCCCTACATGCTGAGCAAGGATGGACGCCAGATCCCCATCCACCGGGTCCGGATCAAGGTATCCGGCACCGTCATGCCCGTGGGGCAGGGACATCGCCTGCGCCAGGTGGAATCCGACGCCAACCACCACATGACCATCCACGAGGCCCAGGACGCCAGGGGCCGGACCGTATGGAAAGCCGAGGTCGTGTCACAGTTCGAGGCCCTGCGCCGCCATGCGGCGAGTGAACCGGTGATCCGGCGAGGGGAGGGATTCGTCATGTCCCTGCGTTCGGGGGACACGGTGCAGTACTCAGAAAACGGTGTGCTGAAGGCTGCATGGATTCGCACGGTGCAGTCCAATTTCCAGATCGGATTGGTTTCACATTTGGATGCAAGACTGAAAAAGGACCAAGCGAAAGACGGGGAGTATTTTATGGTCGCCCCTTCTCGTGCTCGTGAATTGGGCCTTCAGAAAACCCAAGTAAATCCACTAGGTCAAACCCGTATCTCCCGTGACTGACCGCGTCCTGGAAGTCGCCGATTCCCCCGCCCGGATCCATGTGGCGCTGGAATCGCTCCAGGTGGATCAACCCGGGCGGGAGCCGGTCCGGGTGCCACTGGAGGATCTGGCGGTGCTGGTGCTCTCCCACCCCCAGGCCCAGATCACCTCGGCTGCCCTGCAAGCCATCGCGATGGCGGGAGGCGCCGTGCTGGTCTGCGATGCCAAGCATCAGCCCGCGGGATTGCTGCTGCCGCTGCAAGGGCATTTCATCCAGGCCGAGCGCATGGCCCGGCAGGCCGCGGCGCCGCTTCCCCTGAAGAAACGGCTCTGGCAGCAGATCATCCAGGCCAAGGTGCTGGCCCAGGCGGGGCTGCTCCGGGCAGTGCGGGGCAGGGATGAAGGCCTCGGTATCTTGGCCCGGCAGGTCCGTTCCGGGGATGCCGGCAATCTGGAGGCCCAGGCCGCCCGGCGGTACTGGAAGGCCCTGTTCGGGGATCCGGGATTCAAGCGGGACCGGGAGGCGCCAGACGAGAACCGCTTCCTGAACTATGGGTACGCCGTGCTGCGGGCGCAGGTGGCCCGCAGCCTTTGCGCCAGCGGACTCCACCCGGCCCTGGGCCTCCAGCATCACAACCGCTATAGCGCCTTCCCCCTGGCCGATGACCTGATGGAGCCCTACCGCCCCTTTGTGGATGCGGTGGCGGTGAAGTTGCTGGAGCACCACGGCGCCGAGGCCGACATGACCCGCGAGATCCGGGCGGAGTTGCTGGGAGTACTGCACGCCCGGGTGTTGCTGGGTGGCGAAAGCCTGCGTTTGTCCCACGCGGTACAGAAAAGCGCCCAGAGCCTCGCGGCGGCCCTCACGGGCAAGGCCCGGAAGCTCCAGTTCCCTGATCCATGACCGACCTATCCGGATACCGCGCCATGTGGCTGCTGGCGATGTTCGACCTGCCCGTGGAAACCCCCGAACTGAAGCGGAGGTACGCCATCTTCAGGAAGGCCCTCCTGAAAGACGGCTTCATGATGTTGCAGTACTCGGTGTACGGCCGATTCTGTGAGAGTGAAGACGCTGCCGAGGTCCACAGGAAGCGGGTCCGCCGCTGGGTGCCCGAGGAGGGAGAGGTCCGGGTGTTCGCCCTCACGGATCGCCAGTTCGCCAAGATGGAAGTCTTCCGGGGGAAACGCCGTGTTCCAGCCGAAGAAGTGCCCCCATTGCTGCAACTCATGTAGGGCTCAACGCGAGAGAACCCTCTCCCGATTCAAAAGTTGGGAGAGGGTCCAGTGTACTTGAGCGGGCGCTCTTGGCGGGCCACAGCAAGGCCGGATGGCGGTTCTACTCTGACGCCAGTGTACTTGAGCGGGCGCTCTTGGCGGGCCACAGCGGTGACTTCCCGCCATCGGTGTTCGCTCCCAGTGTACTTGAGCGGGCGCTCTTGGCGGGCCACAGCCGTCGGATTCAGTGCCCGGCTTTCCTCTCGAGTGTACTTGAGCGGGCGCTCTTGGCGGGCCACAGCCCGAGGCTGGGGAACATCACCGAGGGCTGAAGTGTACTTGAGCGGGCGCTCTTGGCGGGCCACAGCATGAAACGGCGGAAGTTCTTGAGGGCAACCAGTGTTCTTGAGCGGGCGCTCTTGGCGGGCCACCGCGACTTCGATCTGGCCCAGCACAGCCTCGAGTGTACTTGAGCGGGCGCTCTTGGCGGGCCACAGCACCGGGTCCTCTCGATGGTCACGCGGAAAGTGTACTTGAGCGGGCGCTCTTGGCGGGCCACAGCACACAAGGATGGGGCCTCTGTGTTCTATCTTTTCCTAACGGGCGGCTGCGCCTGGGGCTGACCAGCCCCAGGCGCAGCCGCCCGTAGATTGAAACTGGCGATTTGCGCTTTTTGCCGGGGAATCCATACTGGTTTCCGGGGCTGCTAGGGCAGAGAGGTGTGGCAGCTTGCGGAGTCATCCGCCAGTCGGTTCGGGGGTTCGAATCCCCTCCAGCAGCCCTCTTCATTCAAAGATCTGGCGGTGTCGCGCGGGCCCCGAAACCCGCGCGTGGATTGAACGCGCTCGACGGCCTTCGGAACGGTTTGCGGGGACCACCTCGGCATCTTGCTTGATGGGATAGAGCGAGCCGATCGGAAGCCATCGTGTCCTACCTGCCTCCAGCGGCTCCCGTTGGAGGGCGCGTTGGGCTGGGCCCTGCCCTGGTCTCCCGGGGCTGAACGGTGCATGACACCGGTGGCAGGCGCCCTGGACGCCCTCCAGGAACCAGTTGAGCCACCGGTTCGCTACCGCCCCACGCTCCAGGCCATCTGGTTCCGGTAGTCCTTCACGAACTGTTTCTGCTCGGGGGAGTAGTTGCAGCCGCCGCCGGTGCTGGTGGGACCGATGGCCACGAGGCCGAGGTCTATGGTGGCGGGGAAGGTGGCCAGGATGCGGTCCACGGCCTTCTGCGCGGAGTAGCCCCGGGCCAGCAGATCGTAGGCGGCCTTGGCGATCAGGCGCCGGATGATGTCCTCGCCGTTGCCGGTGCAGGCCACGGCCCCCTTCGGCCCGGCGTAGATGCCGGCGCCGAACATGGGCACATCGCCCACGCGGCCGTAGAAGGTGATGGTGGTGCCGCCGGTGCTGATGGTGGCGGCGAAGCGGCCCTTGGCGTCGCGGGTGACGCAGCCCACGGTATCGGGGGAGCCCAGGGCCTCCTTCAGCGGGGTGGGGAAGTTCCAGCCCTGCTTCCAGTCGTAGCGTTTCCAGGCCTCGATCTGCCGCGGGTCGGAACCCTGGAGGATGGCGTGGACGCGCTCGAACCGGGCGCGGTTTTCGGCGCAGGCGGGATCGTAGTCGGGGAAGCCCATGGCCCGGGCGAAGCGGGTGGCGCCTTCGCCCACGATGAGGAGGTGGGGGGTGTCCATGACCTTCCGCGCCACCCGCACGGGGTTCTTCACGCGCTCGATGGCGGCCACGGCGCCGAAGGCACCCGTTTCGCCGTCCATGCAGGCGGCGTCCATCTGGATGGTCTTCCCGTCCAGGCGGATGTTGGCGCCGGTGCCCGCGTTGAAGCGGGGATCATCCTCCAGGACCACCACGCCCGCCAGGGCGGCGTCCAGGGCGGAGGCGCCGCCCCGGAGGGTTTCCAGCGCCTTCGCCGCCGCGCGGTCCGTGCCGTCCATGCGGGCGCGGGGGCTGCCGGCGCCGCCGTGGACGACCACCGCGGGGGGCGCGGCAGGGCGCGTGGCAGGGCGCGTGACGGGGGGCGCCGCGGCCAGGAGGGTGGCCAGGAGGGTGGCCAGGGCGGCGAAGAGCAGGGGGCTGAGGCGTCGCATGGGTGTCCTTGAATCATCCGCCGATGTGGGACATCTCGACCCGGGGCAGGCCGGGGGTGTCGGCGCGCCTCAGTTCGGAGTAGCGGTCGGTCCGGCGCGTCCAGTGGGAGGCCAGGAGCGCGGCGATATCGGCGTCGCCGTGGCCGCTCCGGAGGAAACCCTTGAGATCCAGGCCCTCGCCCGCAAACAGGCAGGTGTAGAGATGGCCCTCGGCGGAGAGGCGCGCGCGGTCGCAGCTGCGGCAGAAGGGCGCGGTGACGGAGGAAATGAGCCCCACGTTGCCTTTGCCATCGCGGTAGCGCCACCCCTGGGCCACGGCGCCATCCGCGGTGGCGAGGGGCTCCAGCGGCCAGCGGGCGTGCAGGGCCGCGTGGATGTCGGCGGCGGGGATCACGGACGCCAGCCGCCAGCCGTTGGTGGTGCCCACGTCCATGAACTCGATGAAGCGCAGGGTGTGGCCCTGCTCCCGGGCGAAGGCGGCGAGATCGAGGATCTCGTCGTCGTTCACGCCGCGCTGGAGCACGCAGTTGAGCTTGAGGGGGCCGAATCCGGCGGCGCGGGCGGCGTCCAGGCCCGACAGGACCCGGGACAGGGGCAGATCGGTGTCGCTCAGCGCCTGGAAGCGGTCGGGGCGCAGGGTGTCGAGGCTCACGGTGAGGCGGCGCAGGCCCGCGGTCCGCAGCGCTGGCGCCAGATCCGGAAGCAGGACGCCGTTGGTGGTCAGGGCCAGGTCGTCCAGCCCGGGCACGGCGGACAGCATCCGCACCAGGGTCGGAAGCTCCCGGCGCAGGAGGGGCTCACCCCCGGTGAGGCGGACCTTGGTGACGCCCAGCCCCGCGAAGATCCGGGCGAGGCGGGTGATCTCCTCGAAGCTGAGCAGGGCCGCCCGGGGCAGGAAAGGGTAGTCCGGTCCGAAGACTTCCTTGGGCATGCAATAGGTGCAACGGAAATTGCAGCGGTCGGTGACCGAGATGCGGAGGGCCCGGAGGGGGCGGCCGAGGGTGTCGAGTGGCTCCATATCCTCTCAGCATAAATTCGTTTCATGCGTCAGAATGGATTGTTTGGATGGACCTGACATTATGGGCTTTTTCGACCGATTCCGTTCCCGCGCCGAGGAGGCGCCCCTGCCAGGGCTGGCGGCCCTGCTGGAGGCCCGGGGTCTGCCGCCGGATCTGCCGGGGCTGGGGGCGTTGACCCCGGGGTTCGAGGCGCACCGCAAGGCCGGCGAGCGGGAAACCTGGGCTGATGCCGTGGCCGAGGTCCACGGCCAGGGGCTGCCCCTGCCGGAACCCTGGATGGACGCCCAGGACCACCTGTTGCCGGAATTGGTGCCGGCCTGGCGGGCCGAGCGCGAAGGCCGCTGGAGCCGCAGCTTCATGGAGGGCCTGAGCCAGCGCATCCGCGTGGGCGATAGGGTGATGCCCGCCGCCTGGCTGAAACTCTGGGACCAGTCCGCCGATGATGTGCTGGATCTGGCCCTGGATCACCTCCGGCACCGCAGCGGGGGGGCCTTCGAGCGGCTGCCTTCGGGGGCCTATCGAAGTCCGTGGCGTGATGGCTTTGACGCCGCGCGGCTGCTGCTGCCCGAGGTGTGGCACGGGCTCTTCAAGGACCAGCATCCCTTCCTCGCCATCCCCGCCGCGGACACCCTGCTGGCCGTGCCCCAGATCCTGCTGCCCAAGCTCATGGACGAGGTGGGCCGCGTGATGCAGGCGGGTGGGCCGCTGCTTCAGCTGGCCGTGATGGAGCGCATCGGCGACAAGCTGATGACCGCCCGGATGCAGGATCCCCACCCCATGTCCGCGCCCCAGAAGGAACTGAAACACCTGGACCTCATCGAGGCCCTGCGGAACCAGGAACAGGATCTCGATCCCGCCCTGGGCCGCCCCGCCCGGGTGACCATGCTGAAGACCGGCCAGGGCAAGCCGCTCACGGTGGCCGCCTGGACCGCCGGGGCGCCGGTGCTGCTGCCGGAGGCCGATCTCATCGCGTTCGCCACCGAAAACGGCGAGGCCCTGGGCATCTATGCGCGCCAGACCCTGCCCCGGATCCAGGAGTTGAAGGGGGAGGGGGTGGCCATCTGGGGACCGCGCCGGGTGCGCTACGAGGGTTTCCCCACGGCCGAGCAGCTCTCCCGCCTCGAACGCTTCGCCACCGCCGAGCAGATGAAGGCGCTTCAGGCTCCGGCAGGCGTCCGCCCGGCTTCAGGCCCAGGGGCCCCCGGCCCGCGCCCTGTGCCCGGCCCGCGCCCCGCGCCCGGCCCGCGCCCCGCCCCCGGCCCGCGCCCCGCACCCGGCCCGCGCCCCGCACCCGGCCCGGGGCAGTTCAGCACCCAGGATGTGCCCACCCTGCCGCGTCACCTCCATGGCGCGGGGCTGGGCGTGCAGGACAAGGACTGACGCGGCTAGATCAGCCCGATCTCCCGCAGGCGCTGCATCAGGAAGGCGTGGGCGGTGATGGGTGGGAAACGCCTGGTCTCGCCGGGTTCGAGCAGGGAGTCGGGGCAGTCGAGGACCACGTCCGGCCGCGGATGGCAGAAGAAGGGCATGGAGTAGCGCACGGCCTCGGGGTCGTCGGCGTTGACCACGCGATGGGTGGTGCTGGGGATCTTCAGGTTCACATGGCGGCTCAGCATGTCGCCTGCGTCCGCCACGATCTCGCCCGCCAGGCCATCCACAGCGCGCCAGGTCCCGTCCCGGTCCAGCAGTTGGAGCCCTGAATCCGTGGCGGCGGGCAGCAGGGTGATGAGGTTGATGTCCTCGTGGGCGGAGCTGCGCACGCCGCCCGGAATAGAGCGGTCGCGCAGGGCCGGGTAGTGGATGATGCGCAGGATGGAATTGCCATCGCGGATCATGTCCGCGAGGCTGCGTTCGGGCAGGCCCAGGTAGAGGGCCAGGGCCTCGAGCAGGGTCCCCGCGCAATCCTCCAGGGCCCGGTAGAGGGTGAGCGTGTGGGCCTTGAAGGCGGGGACCTCGGCTTCGGGCCAGAGGTTGTCGCCATAGACCGCCTGGAGGGGATGGCCCGCGGGCAGCTCCTGGCCCACATGCCAGAACTCCTTGAGATCCCCCACGGGATTATCCTTGGCATGCTCGCTGCCGAAGCTCGTGAAGCCCCGGGCACCGCCGGTATCCGGCACCCGGTAGCGCAGCTTGACGTCCTCGCTCAGGGCGAAGAAGGCCTTGGCCGCTTCGTAGGCGCCATCCACATCGGCCTGGCGGACCCGGTGCCCGGCCACTTTCACGAAGCCCGTGTGACGGAAGCTGTCCCCCAGCACCCGGATGAAGTCGGCGCGATCCCTGGGGCCGCCCTCGCGGAACTGGGACAGGTGGACGGTTTGGACCTGGAAGGCGGGACTGGCCATGGGCACTCCGGGCTGGAGCGGCCATGATAGCTGACGCGACAGGTATTTCGGCCGTCCATGCCCCGGTGGCGGGAGAAAAAACGGCGGCGGACCCGGGGGACCGCCGCCGTCTGCCGACCCCTTCCAAGGGCGCGCAGGGGGATGGGCTGTGGACGGGATGCCCGCCGGATTCCGGCGTGGAGATCAGGCCTCGACGGCCACCTTCATGCCGAGGCGCTCGCGGATGAGGCCCTCGACTTCGTCCGCCAGTTCCGGATTGTCGTTGAAGAGCTTCTTCACGTTCTCAGCGCCCTGGCCCAGGCGGCTGTCCTTGTAGCTGTACCAGGAGCCGCTCTTCTGGATGATCTCCAGCTGGGTGCCCAGCTCCACCAGCTCGCTGGTGCGGCTGATGCCCTCGCCGTACATGATGTCGAAGGTGGCGACCTTCAGCGGGGGCGCGACCTTGTTCTTGACGACCTTCACCTTGGTCTTCTTGCCGATGACGGAGGAATCCTCGTCCTTGGCGGCCACCAGGGGATCGTTGGTATTGCCCTTGATGCTCTGGATGCTGCGCACGTCGAGTCGCACGGAGGCGTAGAACTTGAGCGCGTTGCCGCCGGTGGTGGTTTCGGGGCTGCCGAACATGACGCCGATCTTCATGCGGATCTGATTGATGAAGACCACGCAGGTGTGGGTCTTGCTGATGGTGCCGGTCATCTTGCGCAGGGCCTGGCTCATGAGGCGGGCCTGCAGGCCCACGTGGCTGTCGCCCATTTCGCCGTCAATCTCGGCCTTGGGCACCAGGGCGGCCACGGAATCTATGACGATGATGTCCAGGGCGCCGCTGCGCACCAGCTGGTCGCAGATCTCCAGGGCCTGCTCGCCGCTGTCGGGCTGGCTGATGAAGAGGTTGGCCACGTCCACGCCCAGTTTCTGGGCGTACTCGGGATCCAGGGCGTGCTCGGCGTCAATGTAGGCGGCGAGGCCGCCCTTCTTCTGGGCCTGGGCCACCATGTGCAGGGCCAGGGTGGTCTTGCCGCTGGCCTCGGGGCCGTAGACCTCGACGACGCGGCCCTTGGGCACGCCCCCCACGCCCAGGGCCGAATCCAGGGCGATGGAACCGGTGCTGATGACCTCGATGCCCTCGGAGGGGCTCATGCGGTCACCCAGCTTCATGATGGA
Organism: Geothrix sp.; assembly: GCA_030681515.1. Classification (GTDB taxonomy): domain Bacteria; phylum Acidobacteriota; class Holophagae; order Holophagales; family Holophagaceae; genus Geothrix. The sequence continues at coordinate 11,169 of JAUXSE010000017.1, forward strand.
GCCCTTGCCGAAGGCGCGCTCGATGTCGGCCACGGTGCGGGTGAGGGCTTTGAGGCGATCGTCTTGGTCGGCCGCGGCCATGGGGTCCTCCGGAAGGGGTGCTTTCCAGGATGGGGCAAAAAGCGAAAAAAACAAGAAATCTTTTTTAAACTCCGCCCCTGGCCTGCCGAAGAGGGGAAGCATGTCGGCCGATACTATCCCACCTTCCTTCTCCGGCGCGGCCTCTCCCCCGCTGGAGGCCCAACTGGCCTCCGCCCGGGCCGAAGCCGATCACTACCGTGCCCTGGTGGAACATCTGAAAGAGGTGATCTTCCAGGTGGACCGGCAGGGGCGGTGGTCCTTCCTGAATCCGGCCTGGACCGAGCTCACGGGTTTTCCCGTGGAGGCGTGCCTGGGGCGGCCCTTCCTGGGGTTCCTGCATCCGGCGGACCACCCCCGCTACCTGAACATGCTCACCTACGCGGTGGACACGGGGCAGGCCATCTTCGAGGGCGAACTCCGGATCCCGACCCGGGCCGGGGACGTGAAATGGGTGGAGTCCTACCAGCGCATCGCCTTTGATGATGCGGGGGTGGTGCTGGGCGTGTCGGGCACCCTCACGGACATCACGGAGCGCAAGCACGCGGAGATCGTCCTCCGCGTGGCCACCAGCCGCCTGCGGGCCCTCATCGAGAACATGCAGGCGGGCATCCTGGTGGAGACCGAAGGGCGGAAGATCGCCCTGCTGAACGAGACCTTCTGCCAGATGTTCCAGGTTCCGGTGCCTGCCCACGTGCTGGTGGAGAACGACACCCGGGATCTGCTCAAGGAGTGTCTGCCCCTGTTGGTGGACCGGGCGGGCTTCCTGGCCCGCGTCGAGGCATTGGGGGGAGGGCAGCGGCCCTCGCAGGGCGAGGAATTCGAACTGCGGGACGGCCGCGTCATGGCCATGGACTTCGTGCCCATCGCGGTCGGCGAGGACTACCTGGGCCACCTCTGGCAGTTCCATGACATCACGGAGCGCCGCCGGGACGAGATCAAGCTGGAGGAGGCCGCCCGGCAGCTGGCCCAGGCCCGCGACCGGGCCCTGGAATTGTCGGGCCTCAAGAGCGAATTCCTGGCCAACATGAGCCACGAGATCCGCACCCCCATGAACGGCATCATCGGCATGACGGGCCTGCTGCTGGACACGCCGCTGGGGGCCGAGCAGCGCCAGTACGCGGAGACCGTGCGCTCCTGCGGCGAGTCCCTGCTCACCCTCATCAACGACATCCTCGACTTTTCCAAGATCGAGGCCGGGAAGCTGCTGTTCGAGACCCTGGATTTCGACCTGCTGTCGGTGATCGAGGATGTCCAGGCGGTCCTGGGCGTGAAGGCCCAGGCCAAGGGCGTGGAACTCGGGGTCTTCGTGGATCCCGCCACGCCGCTGGCGGTGGCGGGCGATCCGACCCGGCTGCGCCAAATCCTCACCAACCTGATGGACAATGCGCTGAAGTTCACCCATGAAGGATCGGTGGAGGTCCGGGTGCGCCCCGAGGCGGAGGAGGGCAGCCATGTCCTGGTGCGGGTGGAGATCCGCGACACGGGCATCGGCATGCGGCCCGAGGTGGTGGAACGGCTGTTCAACTCGTTCTTCCAGGGGGACAGCTCCACCACGCGCCAGTACGGCGGCACCGGCCTGGGCCTCACCATCTCCAAGCGGCTGGTGGAACTGATGGGCGGCGACATCGGCGTCCACAGCGTCCTGGGGGAAGGCAGCACATTCTGGTTCACGCTCAGGCTCGGCCACCGCGGCTGCCAGGCGCTGGTGCGTCCCCTGGCGAGGACGGTCCTGATGGCGGGCCTGCCTCCGGCCGCCGCGCGCCTGCTGGGGGAACAACTGGAGGCCTGGGGAATCCGGCCCCGGTGCGCGCCGGTGGATGCGGATGCCGCGGGCTGGCTCCGGGAGGTCCGCAGCCCGGGCGCCCTGATCCTGGCGGGCCCCGAGGCGCTGGATGGCGCGCTGTCGGAAGCCGGGGAGGGTGCCATCGTGCTCGTCAGCCCGCTGTACCGCCCGGAACTCCGCGAAGCCGCCGCCCGGAAGGGCGTCCAGGCCTTCCTCCCGCTGCCCGTGCGCCCCAGCCGCCTGCGGAGCCTGCTGGAGCCCGAAGGCCTCACCGTGGGCGGGTTCGCATCCGCCGCCCCCGCCCCGGTGGTGGACGGCCCCGTGAAGGTGCGCGTGCTGCTGGCCGAGGACAACCTCATCAACCAGAAGGTGGCGCTCATCATGCTCAGGAAATTCGGCATCGAGGCGGATGTGGCGGTCTCCGGCATCGAGGCGCTGGATGCCCTCGTGGGCGTGGCCTACGACCTGGTGCTGATGGACTGCCAGATGCCGCAGATGGATGGGTACGAGGCCACGCGGCGCATCCGCGAACGGGAGCGGGGCAGCCGCCGCCTGCCCGTGGTGGCGATGACGGCCAACGCCATGGTGGGGGACCGGGAACGCTGCCTCGAAGCCGGCATGGACGACCATATCCCCAAGCCCGTGCGGGTGGGCGATCTGCATCGGGCCCTTTCCCGCTGGCTGCCGGCCGGCGCGGTGCCCCCCCTGGGCGGGGAGGCCTGAGATGGCCAGGTCCGCCGCCCTTCTCGAAGATGCCACGGGCATCCGCATGGCGCTCCAGCGGCTGTGCGTGGTTGGGGCCCGCCTGGAGGTGGCCTTCAAGTCGCAGCGCTCGGCCTATCCCATCCTCACCGAGGACGGCGAGAAGCTGGCCTTCCGCATGCCCTTCGACGACATTGATGCCTGGGGGCTGAAAGCCGGCGAGAACCTGGCCCTCAAGCTCAAGGACCGGGGCCTGGAGTACGACTGCGTGGTGGCCCACGCGGGGCAGGAGGTCATCGAGGGCGTCGAGGCCTGCCTGGCGGGCATCCCCCGGGTGATGCGCCGCTCGGACATGCAAAGGCTCGCGGATTTCATCCCCGACCGCCCCCCCGCGCAGGCCCATGCCGCCACCTTCACCAACACGCGCAACGCCCTCATTGACGGCACGGTGCAGAGTTTCGGCGAGGAGGGCCTGGAACTGGTCCTGCGCAACACAAAGCAGGACATCCGGGAACTGCTGCGCATGGGCGAGGAGTCCCTCCTGGATGTCCCCCTGGAAGACAACCTGCGGCTGCGCGCGCCCACCACCGTCGCCTACTTCGGCGAGAATCTCGTGGGTTTGCGCTTCACCCGGCAGGCCGATGCCCAGCTGCTGGACCAGTACCGCGCCTGGGTCCAGGATCAGCAGCAACGCCAGGCCCAGGAGGACAGGGAGGGTTTTTCTCCGCGGGGCTTCCAGGAGGCCACCACGCGCATCGTCCGGGCGGCCACCCTGCCCACGGTGAAGGTCCTGGTGGACCGGGATCCCATGATCCTGCTGATCACCGAGCACGAGGCGTTCGCCCGCCGGCTGGGCGAGGCCCTCAGCCGCAAATTCGGAATGGCCATGCTCGATCACATCAAGGGCCCCGTGAAGGCGCGGCTCCAGGGGATTGAAGGAGGCGGGGAGGGCTGGGGCCGGGCGCGCCTGATCGTGATCCACAACCAGCTCCGCCTGGTGAGCCCCCTCGAACTCTGCCGCCAGCTCGTGGATCAGGAGGGGTGCCCGGTGCCGGTGATCCTCGCGGGGACCGAGGAGGCCGAGGCCAAGAAGCGGCACCACGCCATGACCGCGGGCGCCGTGGACTACATGGCCGTGGAGCCCTTCAGGATCCTCAGCATCCTGCGGAAGCTGGACGACACCCTGCGGCTCTTCGGGGGGAACTGAACAGCGCGATTCAGGAACTTGCTGTGATTAAAAAAAAGCAGGAACGCAGAGGACACAGAGGGCCACAGAGGACACAGAGAACTGCCGCGGAGAGGTCCCACCCCAAGCGCGGGCCAATCTTCAGCATCCTTGCTGGTCACAGAAGACACGGAATTTCACGGAAGACACGGAAGGGGCCGTGGCCCTCGCCGCGCGGGCCCGCCGAAGGCGGCTTCCGGCATGGCCGGAAGTGATCCCGGGGGCGCCGGGATCGCGTCCAAAAAGCGCGACTCCGGCGCCCCCGGGATGCAGCCCCGTGCTATCGGAGCGGACGCCCCTGCTTGTTTCCGTGCCTTCCCGCTTTCTTCTGTGGCTTCCGCGACCAGCGCTTTTCTCTGTGTCCTCTGTGTTCCGCTTTTTAATTCCTTGAATGCCGAGTTGGGGCTCACTTCAACCGGACCTCCCGTCCGCGCCAATGGTTCACGCCGCGCAGGCGGTCCCCCAGGGCCCAGGCCGTGCCCGTGGCGAAGACCAGGGCGTTCAGGGGCCACAGGGCCCAGAGCAGATCCATGGGCCGGCCGCTCATGCGCTGCTGCACGTCGCCCGCCAGCGCCGGCACCAGCAGCCAGAGCAGGAGGGCCAGCCCCGGATGGCCGGCGAAGGACAGCCACAGGGGCGCGAGGCCGGCCGCGAGGGCTGCGGGCAGGGCCAGCGGCAGCACCCACCAGATGGGCATGGCCGCGGCATTCTTCCGCATGGCCCGCACCAGCTCGCCCAGGCCGTGGTACATCCGCAGGTGCAGCTCCGGTCCGCCCCGCGCCACGCGGTTGACGAAGCCCGCGGCCTTCACGCGGCGGGCCAGCATCATGTCGTCAATGGCCTCCAGGGGGGCCGCGGCGTGGCCGCCCACCGCGTCGTAGGCGGCCCGGCGCACCAGCGTGAACGCGCCCACGCCGCAGAAGGCCGGATGGCGGGGGTTGGGCACCTGGTGGGGCGGCACCAGCAGGAGGAAGGCCGAGGCCGCCAGGGGGAGGATCGCGCGTTCGGCGGGGCCCACGGCGTCCACGGCGGGCAGCAGGGCCAGGATGTCCGTGGGCTGGGTCACGGTGAAGGCCAGGGCCCGGCGCAGCAGATCCGGCGAGGCCTGGACGTCGCCGTCGGCGAAGAGCAGCCACTCCGCGCCCACGGCCTCGGGCTGCCGCGAGGCCAGGTTCAGCGCATGGTTCTTCCCCAGCCAGCCGGGCGGGAGGTGGTCGTTGCGGAGCACCCGCAGGCGCTCCGGGCGGGCGGCTTCCCGGGCCCGGAGGATTTCCGTGCTGCCGTCCGTGGAGCCGTCATCCACCACGAGGATCCGCAGGGCCGGATACTCCTGGGCCAGCCATGAATCGAGCGCGGCGGGCAGTTCCCTGGCCTCGTCCCGCACGGGGATGCAGAGGCACACGAATGGGGGATCCAGCGGCGAGGGGGAATCCTCCGGCAGCGCCGGAAGCCGTGCCCAGTGGCGGCGGAGAATGACCAGCGCGACGAGGACCGCGCCCACTGAACCCCAGGATGCCGCTTCCAGCCAGACCATGCGTCAGCATTCCACAGTGGAAGGAGGGGCGTTCGGGTCATTGCTTCCAGTTCTTCTGTGGCCAGCGCTTTTTTTGTGTCCCCTTGGGCGCTATGTGCCCTCTGCGTTCCGCTTTCCTGATTTTCGGCTTGGCTCAGCTTGAAAGGATCACCACGAAGGACGCGAATACGCCCTGCGGGCGCAGGAAGACCACGAAGAGGTTCTGTCCCCACCTCGGTCATCCCTTTGGGGTCGGCGGCCAGGGCCGCTTTCGGGGGGCTGCCCTGGCCGCCGACGCCAAAGCAGGTCGCGCCACCGCGACCTGGGGCCAAAGGCCCGGATGGCCCGCGGACAGCTGCTGCGGCCGGCCTTCGTGGCCTTGGTTTTTCTCCATTCGTGACCTTCGTGGAGATCTTGAAGGCCACTCATCAGGCTGAGGAATGCCGAGAATCGGGTCCGCTTTTTATCCCCAGGGATTCCAAGATGAACCATTCTTCTTCAAGAGGTGATGAGTGCCGCTGGCCTTCCTGATGCAAGACCCCCTGGCGGGCACCCTGATGCTGCTGGCGCTGCTGTGGCTGTCGGCGAAACTGGGCGGCGAACTGGCGGTGCGCCTGAAGCTGCCCGCCGTCACCGGCGAGCTGGCGGTGGGCGTCGCGCTCACGGCCCTGCACCAGGCCTGGCCCCTGTTCCCGGATGTGGCCGCCTCGCCCGGGGCGGAGCTGCTGGGGGGCCTCGGCGTGGTGGTGTTGATGTTCGCCGTGGGCCTGGAATCCACGGTGCCGCAGATGCTGAAGGTGGGGGTGGCCTCCCTGCGGGTGGCCTTCATTGGCGTGGTGGTGCCCATGGCCGCGGGACTGGCGGGGGCTTGGCTGCTGCTGCCCAAGGACGCGCCCTTCGTGCTGGATCTCTTCATCGGCGCCTGTCTCTGCGCCACCAGCATCGGGATATCGGCCCAGGTGCTGCGGGAGAAGGGCGCGTCTGATTCGCTGGAGGGCCGCATCATCGTGGGCGCCGCCGTGGTGGACGATGTGCTGGGCCTGCTGGTGCTGGTGGCCGTGTCCGGCATGGTGGGCGCGGCCGCGGGCGGATCCCTGGGGCCCGAACTGGCCAGGACCCTGGGCCTGGCCCTCGGCTTCCTAGCCGTGGCGCTCACCCTGGGCCGCCTGGCCACGCCCCACCTCTTCCAGCTGGCCAGCCGGTTCCGGGGCGAGCAGGTGCTGCTGCCCCTGAGCCTCGGCTTCGCCTTCCTGCTGGCCTGGCTGGGGAGCCTGGCGGGCCTGGCCTCCATCGTGGGGGCCTATGCCGCGGGCCTCATCCTGGAACCCGCCCACATCGAGGATCTGGAACACCGCGAGCGGCACACCCTGGAGGAGCTGGTGCATCCCCTGGTGACGGTGCTGTCGCCCCTCTTTTTCGTGCTCATGGGCGCCAAGGTGGATCCCTCCGCCCTCTTCAAGCCCGCCACCCTGGGCTTCGCCGCGCTGCTGGCCGTGCTGGGCGTGGCCGGGAAGTACGTCGCCGGCTACGGCGGCGGCAAGGGCATCCGCGCCGCCGTGGTGGGGTGGGGCATGGTGCCCCGGGGCGAAGTGGGACTCATCTTCGTGGCGGCCGGCGCCCAGCTGCACCTGAATGGCGCACCACTGCTGAGTGCTGATGTGAAGGCCGGCATCATCGGCGCCCTGCTGCTCACCACCATCGCCGGGCCCGTGGGACTGGGGTGGGTGCTGCGGAAGAGCGCATAAGGTGCCGGATGAGAACCTCTAATTGGTTTGGCCCTCAGAAGGCTTGGTCCCAGCGTATGGATAACCGTATCGCGGCATTGATCAATCCCACCATGCTGTAGGTCTGCGGGAAGTTTCCCCACAGTTCGCCACTCTCGGGATCGATGTGTTCCGCCAGCAAGCCGTGGCGATTGCGGCGGGCGAGCAACTTTTGGAAGAGGGCGCCCGCCTCCTCACGGCGTTCCAGCGCAGCCAAGGCATTGATGTACCAGAAGGTGCATAGGATGAATGCATTCTCCGGTTCGCCAAAGTCGTCCTTCTCTGTGTAGCGGAATACGAAGTCGCCGCGGCGCAGATCCTTCTCGACGGCGTTGACGGTAGCGGAAAAACGCGGGTCGCCCCGATCGAGGAAGCCCACCTCGACCAGAAGCAAAAGGCTGGCATCCATCGTCTCGCCCTCGAAGGTGGACACGAAAGTGCCGCGCGAATGGTTCCAGGCGCGTCGGCTGATGGTGGCGTGAACGTGTTGTGCCTGTTCCACCCAGTAGCTGGCGCGTTCGGGCAGTCCCAATTGACGGGCGATCTTGGCCAGGCGATCACAGGCCGCCCAGCACATGACGGCGGAGAAGGTATGCACGCGTGCACTGCCGCGAAGCTCCCAGAGTCCTGCGTCCGGCTGGTCATGACAGCGTATGGCCTGTTGGCCTAGCCCTTCCAGGCGATGAAACAAGGCTTCGTCGCCGCGTCTGGTCAGGCGCTGGTCGAAGAAAATGTGGGTCGCCGCCAGGATGGCCGAACCATAGACATCATGCTGCACCTGGCGGTAGGCAAGGTTGCCGGTGCGCACCGGCCCCATGCCGCGATAGCCTGCCAGGGCCGGGGCCTCCTGTTCGTGCAACTCCGCACGACCATCAATTCCGTAAACGGGTTGCAGGGGCCCACCCACGGCATCGGTGGCAAGATTGATGATGTAGGCGAGATAGCGCTCCATGGTGCGAGTTGCACCCAGGCGGTTCAGTGCGTTGACCACAAAATAGCTGTCGCGCAGCCAACAGAAGCGATAGTCCCAGTTGCGGCTGCTACCCGCCGCCTCGGGAATCGAGGTGGTCATGGCGGCGATGATGGCCCCCGTATCGTCATACGCGTTCAGCTTGAGCGTGATGGCGGCGCGAATCACCGCATCTTGCCACTCGAAGGGAATGCCAAGGTTGCGAACCCACTCTCGCCAGTACTGCGTGGTTTCCTCGAGAAAGCGGCGTCCAACCTCGCCTGTGGCCTCGTTGACGGTTTCGTCAGGGCCCAACAGCAGCGTAATGGTGTCCTCGATAAAAAAGGATGTTTCCTGCATGATTGCTGTCAGAGAGGCATCGGTGGTTAAGCGCAGCGTGAGCGCTGGCGCCACATAGCGGATGTGGTTGCTGCCCCAGGTCATGCCTGGCCGGCTCGCCCCTTCATCGCAGGCAGGGCGCAGACGCAGGATCAAACGAGGGCTGCCACCCAGGCGCCGGATACGGCGCACCAGCATCATGGGCCGGAATGTTCGCCCATGCAGATGAAATCGTGGCGCGAAGTCCATCACTTCAATGGCGCCGCCCTGCCGATCGTAAAGACGGGTCACCAGGATCGCTGTGTTTTCGAGGTAGTGCTGCTCGGTGCGTTCGCAATCTGCGAGATCAACCCCGAAATACCCGTAGTCATCGCTGTCCATGAGGAGGGCGCAAAACATCGGATCGCTATCGAAGCGGGGGAAGCAACCCCAGGTAATACGGGCGTGTTCATCAATCAGTGCGCCGATGGTGCAATTGCCGATCAATGCCAGATCAAGGTTTTTCATGGCATACCTTTCAGGGCATTACCCAGCCAACGGTGCACCGCTGCCACATCCGGCAAGCGAAAGCGTGCGCAACTGGATCCCTTGCCGACCTTGATCGAAATCCCATCCAGCTTGTTGACCTCGGCAAAGCCATGCTCGTCATTTAGGTCATCACCAATGAATACTGGACGCCGTCCCTTAAATGGCGGCTCTGATAGGTATTCGGCCACCGCCGTGCCCTTATCGATGCCAGCCGGCTTGATTTCCACAACGCGCTTGCCTCGCTGCAGTTCCAGGTCTGGGCCTGCGGAACGAGCCAAAGCACCCATGAGCCGATGCGCATAGGCGGCGAGTTGGGGGGCCTGCCGATAGTGCAATGCGAGCGTCAGCCCCTTGTCTTCCAGCAAAAGGCCGGGATGACGAGCTAGCACGGATGCCAGGGCTTCCTTGATCGTGAACTTGGCGGCAGGGGGGGCGGCGTGAATCCATAGGCGCCCAGCAGCATCGCGCCGTTCGAGGCCCTGCTGCCCGGCCATGGGCAGACGCAGTGGGCGAAGGTGTTGTTCCAGGTCCGATAACGAGCGGCCAGTGACCAGTGCCACAGACCCGTCACTCGCCCGATGTAGAAGCGCGATCAGGTCGAGCAATGCGGTATCGACTCGGATGGCGTCCGGCATGTCGGCGATGTCGATCAGGGTTCCGTCCACATCAAGGAAATAAGCCCAGTCAACACAGGCTACCGGCGGAAGAGCCCTGCGCATCCTCACATCCCCCCGCGCTCCGCCTTTTCGAGCAGCCGACCACGCCGACGCATCGCGGCGGCATCAAGCAACATGCGACCGGCCCAGCGGAACACATTAAACTCCGCCACCAGTCCGCGCATCAGGCGCATCCGGTCGCGCTGTTCGGCTGAAGGCATCGTGAGAGCCAGGTGCATGGCGGCTGCGCACTGGTCGGCATCGTAGGGGTTGACGATCAATGCCTCGGGCAATTCCCGGGCGGCACCTGTGAACTCGGACAAAATGAGGACGCCGCGTTCGTCGTCGCGAGCCGCGACAAACTCCTTGGCCACCAGGTTCATGCCATCGTGCAAGCTGCTCACAAAACAAAGATCGGCAGCACGGAAATACTCATACACTGCCTGCGGTTCGTGGTGCTCGATCCTAAGCACGATTGGAGGTGGCCCTTGGCGTTCGTAGCGGCCATTGATGCGCGTGGCCATGGCCCGTACCTGTGTCTCATGATGCTGATATTCGTCAATACCTGAGCGTGTTGGAGCGGCGACCTGGACGAAAGTGAAGTGCCCGACCCAGTCCGGATTCAGTTCCAGCAGACGCTCAATGGCGCGGAACCGTTCCATGATGCCTTTGGTATAGTCCAGGCGGTCAACACCGACGCCGAGCTTGTGTTCAGGCGGGAGGTCATTCAGTTTGCGGATGCTGCTGCGACAGTCCGGCACGGTCCGTTGCAGTAGCTCGGCTTCCGGCGGCCAGGCGATGGAAATCGGGTAGCGCCTTACGGCTGTAACCTTGCCCCCGAAGGAAACAGTGAATGATTCCCGATCTACCCGCGCCTCGATAAAACGGTCAACGGTATCGACGAAATTATTGCAGTGAAACTGGGTATGAAAGCCCATGATGCTGCTACCCAGCATCCCCGCCAATATTTCGTTCCGCCAGGGGCAGATGGCAAAGGACTCTGGATTGGGCCACGGTATGTGCCAGAAGGTGATGATGGTGGCATCAGGAAGCTCTTCACGGATCATCTTCGGTAGCAGGGCGAAGTGATAGTCCTGGACCAGGACGATGGGGGCCTTTGTTTTGGCCTCATTCACCACGACTTCGGCAAACTTGCGATTAACTGCCAGGTATTGGGCCCAGTCGCTTGATCGAAAGGTCGGCCGCACATGGGCGATATGGCACAGCGGCCACATTCCCTCGTTGGCAAAACCGTAGTAGTAGCCAGCCTCCTCCTCCGAACTCAGCCAGACCCGCCGGAGTTGATAGGTCGGCCTTTCCGGTGGCACCTGGATGCAGTCGTTCTTGTCGACAACCTCGCGATCGGCCGAACCACTGCCGTGAGCGATCCAGGTGCCAGAACAGGCCCGCATGACCGGTTCGAGTGCGGTGACCAATCCGCTGGCTGGTCGCGAAACCTCAATCCTCTCGCCATGACGCTGGTGGATATAAGGTTCGCGGTTGGAAACGATAATCACATCTTCGCCACTCAATTCAGAATGAAGGATGGTGCGCAGGGCTTCGGGTGTCCAGGTGATCTGGGATTCATCCCGGGCTCGGCTCTCTGCCTGCAGATCCTGGATCAGCCGCTGCAGATCGCGGGCAATCGGCCTGAACTCGGGGAGGGGAGCAAGCGCCCCTCCCGACGGCTTTCGCAGCAGACCTTCGCCCCGCAGCAGAGAACTCACGCCGGCCATCCACCCGCGCCATGAAAGCTGGGCAATAACCACTGTGAGGAGCGAAACGACGGCGGCAAGCGCCAGGAAGAAATAAAACACATAGCGCTTGGTCTCCTCCGTGCGCCGGGTGATGAAGCTCATGTCATGCACCAGGACCAACCGGCCGCCAGGCATTGCCTCGCTGGCCATAGGCCGTACCGACACATGCAAGGGCCCATGAGCGCTCGCCAGCAAGTGTCCCCGAGGTTGTTGCCATCGGTCGAGATCGGCACAACGGATCTCTGCTGGAAGTGAGCGGCTAGCCAATACATGGCCTGTGGAGGAAGCACAGTAACCGAGTGCGTAGAGACGCTCATCCTGGGTGATGCGATTGAAGAACTCCTCGGTTTTGGCCTTTTCCCCCGCAGCGAGCTGCTCCAGCAGAGGCCCCTGGATGGTGTTGGCGATCAGCGTCGAACGGCTGTCCAGATCGCGTACGAACCAGCGCACGGTCAATTGATCAACGAACGGTGTGATCCCATAGGCGATGCCCGCCAGGACCAGTATCAGAGGCAAGATGAAGCGTAAGGACAACCTCATGCGATCCCCCTTTCATGCATGGTGATCTCTAATCTATCCTCAAAGCGCAGGATAGGCCAAGCCACATGAGCCAGCTTGGCGTTCTCATTTTCAAATCCGCAATACTAACCTCCAACTTCTTGTTTTCTCGCGAAGAAGTGGCCTTATGGATGCGTGGAAGTCCTTGAAAAGAAAACCGCCAAGGCGCCAAGACGCCAAGGGGGCCCGACCCATCATCAGGAGCCGAGGGCCCGCCAAAGGCGGACTGGCGGTGAATCACTTCTTTGGTTGCGGCCCCGGCCGCGTTGAGATCATCCGTGGCTACCCAGCTTCAAGGGTGCCTCCGGAGAGTCCCTGAAGTCGCTGCCTGAGCCAACGGGCCGTATCCAGGTAGCTGGGGCCATCGTGGATGATGTTCCGTCCCTTGGTGATGTCGGAGGCAATGATGCGCGGGCCCCAGGTCCAGCCGCGCTCGGCGATCAGGGCCGCGCCGTCCACGGGGAATTCGGGCTCCTGGAAGAACAGGATCACCTCGGGTTCCAGCGCGGCCACGGCATCCAGATCGGGCACGGGATAGGCCTCTGAAGCCACGGCTGGAACCGGAACGCCACCCGCCAGTTCGATCAGATCGTGGATGAAGGAGAGGCCGCCGATGCCCCGCAGGTGACGGCCGCACCACATCTCGATGAAGACCTTGGGGCGATGGGTCGCTGGGGTGGCGATCAGATGGGCGAAGCCCGCCTCCATGCGGGAACAGAGGGCCCGCGCCTCGGCCACGCGGTGCATGAGGCCGCCGAGGATGATCTGGTTCTCCAGGATGCCGAAGCGGCTGGCGGGCAGGGGCAGGGCATGGACGGGCAGGCCCGCGGCCGCCATGCGCTTCCCGAAGGCGGCCTGGATGCCGGAGGTCACCAGGATGAGGTCGGGTCCCAGGGCGCGGAGAGAGGTGATATCGGCCTTCAGGTAGTCGCCCACGATGGGGGCGGCCAGGTTCTCCACATACCGTTCGCAGTAGGGGGTGACGCCGACCACCGAATCGCCGCAGCCCAGCGCGAACAGGGTTTCCGTGGCGCTGGATACGAAACTGATCACGCGGCGGGGGGATGAGGTGAGGTCCAGCTTCGTTCCGTAGACCGGACAGGTCACTCGCATGGCAGCTCCGGCACGAGCGATTCCACGAAGGTCGCTTCCACGCGGAACACCGCGCGGATGAGGGCGGCGGTGAGCACTTCGTGGGGTTTCCCATTGCCCACCAGGCGGCCCCGGTCCAGCACCAGCACGCGGTCGAAGCGGTAGGCGGCGCGCAGATCGTGGAGGCTCACCAGCACGGTGCCGCCGGCCTCGGCCAGGTGCCGGGCCAGGCGCAGGACTTCCAGCGCGTGGCGCACATCCAGTTGGGCCACGGGCTCGTCCCAGAGCTGGATGGGGGCCTGGGTGGCGAGGGCCCGGGCCAGCCCGACGCGGTGGCGCTCGCCCCCGGATAGGCGCGTGGCCGGCCGGTCTGCGAGGTGGATGAGGTCCAGCTCCGCCAGGGCCTCCGCCACGCCGGAAAGATCGTCGCCCCAGGCGTACCGGCCCTGGGCCACCACTTCGCGGACGGGGAAGGCGAACTCGAAATGCGCCTCCTGGCTCACCCAGGCCAACCGGCGGCCCCGTTCTGCGACGGGGATCCGCGACAGCAGTTGTCCATTCCACTGGACGATCCCCTCGGCGGGAAGCAGCCCCGCCAGGGCCTGGATCAGCGTGGATTTCCCCGCCCCGTTGGGTCCCACCACCGCCACCAGTTCGCCCGGCCCCAACTCCAGCGACACGGCCTCCAGGCGGCCCGGCACCGAAAGGGCGGAAGCGTGAAGGGCGGCCCTCATGGCGCGACCTCTCGGCTTCTATTGAAGCCAGAAGCCAGAAGCCTGAAGCCCCCCGTCATCTTGGCCTCCGCAGCAGCCACAGGAAGAAGGGCCCGCCCACGAGAGCGGTGACCACGCCCAGGCGCAGGCCCAGGGGGAAGGTCCGGGTGACGAGGTCGCAGGCCAGCAGGAAGGTGGCGCCGCCCAGCATGGAGTAGGGCAGCAGGCGCCGGTGATCGGGGCCGAAGGCCAGGCGCAGCACGTGCGGCACCACCAGCCCCACGAAACCGACGATGCCCGCCACGGCGGTGGCCAGGGCCGTGAGGATGGTGGAGAGCACGATGAGCTGGCGGCGCAGGCGCCGCACGTCCACGCCGAGGCTCTGGGCGCTTTGTTCCCCCAGGCTCAGCAGGTCCATGGCGCGGCCCAGGGGCAACAGGAGCAGGCAAGCGGCGAGGATCGCCGGGACACCCATCCACACGTGTTCCCAGCTGCGGCTTTCCAGGCCGCCCATGAGCCAGAAGAGGATCTGGGCGTTCACCTCGAAGTGGCCCGCGGTGGTGGTGAGCAGGAAGCTGGTGCCTGCGCCCAGCAGCGCGTTGAGGGCCACGCCCGAGAGCAGCAGGCGCTCGGTGCCCGCGCCGCGCTGGGCGAGCATCAGCACCGCGCCGGTGGCGGCAAAGGCGCCGAGGATGGACGCCACGGGCAGGGCCCACATCGTGGCTGCGGCGAAACCCGTGGCCGGTGCCAGGGCCAGCACGGCCACGGCGCCCAGGGCGCCGCCGCTGCTCACGCCCAGCAGGCCGGGACTGGCCAGGGGATTGCGGAAGAAGGCCTGCATCACCACCCCGCTGGCGCCCAGGGCCGCGCCCACGGCCAGGCCCACCAGGGCCCGGGGCAGGCGGAAGTCCCGCACCACGATGCGGGCGATCTCGTCGTCGCCGCCCGTGAGAGCCCCGATCACCTGGCCGAAACTCAGCCGCAGTTCCCCGAAGGCCAGCGAGGCCAGGAAGGTCAGGGCCAGCAGCGCCAACAAAATGGGAACGGCAACGCGAGGCCTCATGGCTTCGACCACAAAGGAACGGAAGAACAATTAGCCACAAAGGGCACAAAGAACACAAAAAAGAAAAAGGGCCCCAAAGGCTCGACCCTGGCCGCGAACCCCCTTGTGCCCTTTGTGTTCTTTGTGGCCATTTCATTTCTCTTTTTGGTCAGTGGTTTTTTTGCGGTTTCTTCTTTTTCGGGTAGATGTGCCACTTAGCGAAAGCGCTCCGGGTGCAGGGCCCGGGCCAGGGCCTCGTAGGCGGCGATGCGGTGGTGCGAGAGGCTGGCCATCATGGGGCCGGGGATCACCACCAGGCGCCCGGCCTTGAAGGCGGGCAGAAGGCGGTAGTGGGGGATGGCGGCGAGCTGGGCCCGGACGCCCTGGTCGCCCGAGGCGATGAGGGCTTCGGCGTTCCAGACCAGCAGCTTTTCGGAGGGGGTGGGCGCATGGCCCTTCAGGCCGGCTTCGGCGGCCACGTTCAGGGCCCCCGCATGGTCGCAGAGATCCTGGAAGGTGGTGTCGGCGCCGGAGGTGAAGGGATAGATCCCGGCGCTGAGCACGCGCACGGGCTTCACGCCCTTCAGCCTCGCGGCCAGGGCCTCGACGCGGCTCCGGCACTGAGTGATGAGGGCTTCGGCGCGGGCCTCGTGGCCCAGTTCGCGGCCCAGGATCCGCAGGCTGGCGTAGACATCCTCTAGCGTGTCGAAGCGGTCCAGCACCACCAGCCGGACCCCGGCCCGCCGGAGCAGGGCCAGGGTTTCGGGGCGGGTGAAGCTGGCGGCCAGCACCAGATCGGGGCGGAAGCGCAGCACGCTTTCCGCATCGCTGTCCTTGATGGCCGGGAACCGCTTCGCCTCCACGGCCACCGGGCTGAACCGCGCATCGTGGCTGATGTGGCTCAGCGCCGCGATCTGGCCCGGATCCGCCAGGGCCAGCAGCAGCTCGTCCGTCCCCACCGCCTGGCTCACCACGCGCTGGGGCGGCGCCGCCGCGAAAGGAAGCGACATCATCAAAAGAATGGCGAGAAGACGGATCAAGGGACGATGGCTCCGATGGGGCGAGACGGTGGAAATGAGGTTAGGCATCTTTCTCACCGTCGAGGGGCTTTACCACCTCCAGGTCACACCCAGGCTCCAGCGGGGTCCGGGCGCGGGGAAGCCGTAGACCAGGCTGGCGTCCCCGTCCTGATCGTAGCGGCCGCTGAGCCAGTCCTGGACGGTCTGGTTCCCCTGGAGCAGGTGCTCGCCGCGCAGGGCCAGCACGAGCCCCTTCATGGGCTCATGGGAGAGGCCCGCGCTCAGATTCCGGTAGGGCTTGCCCGTGGAGATCACCTGGTAGGTGGTGTCGTGGATGTCGTAGCGGGCGCCGATGCGGTCGAGGCGGACATCGGCCCGCCAGGTCTTCGACTGGAGGAAGGCCGCGAGGGAGCCCGTGAAGAAGGGGTGCCGCACGATGGCCGTGTTCCGCTGGCCGAAGCGGTCGGCCTCCGTGTTGTGGTCGAGGTCGCGGGTCTCCTGGCTGCGCAGGATGAGATCCCAGCCGTAGGCCACGTCGGCGCCGCCGCGCCAGCCCAGGGCGCCCTCCAGGCTCTGGGCGCGAATATCGCCCTGGTTCTCGTAGTGCGATGTGAAGAGGGCCGGCCACGCGAAGCTGGTGTCATAGATGTAGGCCAGCAGGTCGGAAACGCGGGTGCGCTGGGCTTCCAGGCGGTACTCCCAGTGGCCCGCGAACTGGCCCGTGGCGCCGATCTGATAGGTGCGGCTGCGCTCCGGCAGGATGCCGTAGGTCCTGCCATCCTGGCTTTCGGCCTGGGCGTTCAGCGTGAACTCCGTGGTGCTGGGGATCCTGAAGCCCCGGCCGGCGCTGGCATAGAGACGCACTTCCGGCGCCAGCACCCAGTTGATCCCCGTGCGCCAGGTGGTGGCTTCGGCGCTGCCGGCCCGGCTGCGGAGGCCGGAATCGTAGCGGGTCAGGTCGCGATGGCCGGCGTCGCGGCGTAGGCCCGCCACCCAGTCGAGGCCCTCGGCGATCGTCCAGCGGGATTCCACCGCGGCCGCCAGATCCCGGCCCTCGCCGCGATAGCGCACGGCGGCGTAGGTGGAGGGGTCGTAGTAGTTCATGGCGTGGCTGGTGTCTTCGCGGCCTTCGAGCCGGCCCGAAAGCCGAAACGTGTTCGAGGGCGTCCAGTGCAGGGTGAGCTGATCCTCCACCCGGCGGAAGGCGCGGTCCGTCTGCTGCCGCAGGGGACCGGCGGGATCACCGGTGCTGCCGGACAGGGCCTGCAGGGTGTTCTCCAGCACCAGGGTCGGGGCCAGGGTCCAGCGCAGGCTGGCGCCCCAGCTTTCCTGGCGGGCGCGGGTTTCACGGCCCGGTTCGTAGCTGCGTCCGAACCCGGGCCAGGCCAGGGTGGTGAAGGGCACGGAGGCGGTCTGCCCGCTGTTGCGGTAGAAGCCCGTGAGCTCCACCGCGCCGAGTCTGGTGCCCAGGCGCAGGAAGCCGCCCGCCTGGCGGAAGGCGTCATCGGGGAAACCGCTTTCCTGCTTCTGGGCTTCGGCGCCCGCGGCGATCCAGCCCCGGGCACTGGACAACTGCACCTGGGCGGAGCCGCCGAGCAGGCCATCGGTGCCGGCCTTCAGGCCGGTCTGTCCGTGAAAGCCGTCGGCGCCGCGGCCCAGGCTGGTGAGCGCGATGACGCCGCCGATGGCATCGCTGCCATAGAGCACGGAGGTGGGCCCCAGCACCAGTTCCACCCTGGCGATGCCCACGAGGCTGAGGGCGCCCAGATCGGGGCTGGGGGCCGTGGGGTCGTTGAGGCGCAGACCGTCCAGCAGCACCACGACATTGCGGCTCAGGGTGCCGTTGAGGAAGGCCGAGGCGGTCTTGCCGGGGCCGCCGCTGGCCATCACGGCGCCGGGCTGGAGGACTTCCAGCAGCTCCGCCAGCGTGCGGCTGCCCAGGCGGGCCAGTTCGTCGGCTTCCACGATGCGCACCGGGGCCGGGGTGCGGGTGACCTCCACCGGCTGGGCCTCGGCGCTGATGGTGACCGTGGCCTCGGGGGGCCTGCGGTCAGCCTCCGCGGCCACGGACAGGACGGACACGGCCGCCAGGGAGAAGAGAACTCGGGATGAACCCATCATGCCTCCACGCATGACGTCGCGGCGGCAGGGCGTGTTCCCATGAAGATGGGGACCATGGCCCGGCCCGTACCCACGACGGGGGGTGAAGTGGTGGACCGGTCTCCGGACTCGCACGCGACAGGAACCTTCCGGCGCCCTCCGAGCCTTCCCGGGACGATTCCCAGTGACTCGGACTTGAGGTCTCACGCGGATTCCCGGGTGGGAGCGCGTGGTGCATACCGTTGCGGGGCAGCGCAGGACTCTCACCTGCTTCCCGAACATCCAACACGAAATGTCAGAACCTCAAGGGAAGCACGGCGCGGGGAAGCGGTGCAAGTACAATGGCCCCATGCGAGCACCCATCGGCATCATCGGCGGCAGTGGCCTCTACCGGATGGAGGGCCTGGCCCTCGACCGGGCGGTGGCGGTGGACACGCCCTTCGGGACGCCCTCGGGCCCCGTGCATCTGGGCACCCTGGAGGGCGCCCCCGTGGCCTTCCTGGCCCGGCACGGCGAAGGCCATCGCTTCACGCCCAGCGAGGTGAACTACCGGGCCAATGTCTGGGCGCTCAAGTCCCTGGGCGTCGAGCGGCTGATCTGCGTATCCGCCGTGGGCAGCCTGCAGGCCCGCCACCGGCCCGGCGAGCTGCGGCTGGTGAGCCAGTTCATTGACAAGACGAAGCACCGGAAGGACACGTATTTTGGCGAAGGGCTGGTGGCCCACGTGAGCTTCGCGGAGCCCACCTGCGCCCATGTGACGGAGACCCTGCAGGCCTCGGGCCGCGCCCTGGCCCTGCCCATCGAAGGCGAGTCCGTCTACGTGTGCATGGAGGGCCCCGCCTTTTCCACCCGGGCCGAAAGCCGCCTGCACCAGGGCTGGGGCGCGGATCTCATCGGCATGACCCAGGTGACCGAGGCCCGCCTCGCCCGCGAAGCCGAGCTTTGCTACGCCTGCATCGCCCTGGTGACGGACTACGATGCCTGGCGCGAGGAGGAGGCGGGCGTGGATGCCGCATCGGTGCTGGAGGTCATGCACGCCAACGTGGACAAGGCCCAGGCCCTGCTGCGGGCCGTGGTGCCGAGGCTCTCCACCGCGCCGCGCCCCTGCGCCTGCGGGACGTCCCTGAAAGCCGCGCTGTTCACCGCCCCCGAGGCCGTCCCGTCCGAGGCCCGCCAGCGGCTGGACCTGCTGGTGGCGAAGTACGGCTACGGCGTGGCGCGCTGATGGCCGTCGCCGCCCCCAGCCCCAAGCTCCAGGCCCTGCTGAAGGATTTCCAGCAGATCGCCAGCATGTCCGGCTACCTGAACCATTCCTTCGACCCGCCCCAGCTGCGGCTGTTCTTCACCCTCTATGGCCGCGTGATGGTGGCCTCGCCGGAACAGGGGATGGCCCTCACGCCCCAGCTGCAGGCCTGGTGCGAGGCCGTGGCCAACCGGCTGCGCGAAGGCAGTTCCGGCACCATCATGCAGCCCCAGGTGCAGGTCAGCGCCCCCCAGACCATGCCCGATGGCCGCGACTACCTGGTGGCCACCCTCACCTTCAACACCAAGGTCACCGAGACCTCGTACCTCCGCATCCGCACCGCCATCCTCGCCGCCTACCAGGACGCCGTGAAGATGCGGGAAGTGGGGTTCAGCGTGGAGGGGATACCTGAATCACCGATCCGAGAGAACGGGCATCTCCTGCCAGATCAAGCTGGAGAGGAACAGTGATGCACGGGGATGGGGGTTGATATCCACTCGATCCGCTACAATCGCTTGGACACGAACGAGGGCCGACCATGCGAGAACCGTTTTGCACAGGCCATCCGTCGGACGGTGCGTACGCGGAGCATCGCGCCCAGACTATCCCGTTCGTCAGCGACCACGCCTACACGCCGCTTATGTCCATCGCCGTTCCAAAGCCGCTCGCGGGTGTGCCGCATCCAATCCCGTACCAGGGCAGCAAGCGACAGCTGGCCCACTACATCGTGAGCCTTTTCCCCGTAGGGACCAAACGCCTGGTCGAACCGTTCGCGGGTTCCGCAGCGGTCTCGCTCGCGGCCGGCCACATGAAGCGCGTGGGGCATTGGACGATCAACGATCTGCACCGCCCCCTCATGGATCTCTGGACTGAGATCGTTCGCAACCCGGACGAGATCAGTGACAAGTACGAGAGCCTCTGGAAAGCCCAGCTCGGTGACGAGCGGGCCTACTATGACCGCGTGAGGGATCGCTTCAACGCACACCACCATCCCGAGGATTTCCTGTATCTCTTGGCCCGATGCGTGAAGGCCGCAGTACGTTACAACACGCGAGGCGAGTTCAACAACAGCCCCGATAATCGGCGGCTGGGGGCCGTTCCTGACACGATGCGGCGCCACATCATGGGGGCCTCCGCGCTGCTCAAGGGCAAATCGTCGCTTCTGTCGGTGGACTACCGCGAAGTCCTGGGATCCGCCAAGCCTGGCGATCTGGTCTACATGGACCCGCCGTACCAAGGTGTCGTGGATACTCAAAACCACCGCTATCGGCACGGTGTTTCTTTTGACGACTTCGTGGCCGCGCTCGATGGTCTGCGCCGAAAGGGCATCGCGTTCATCGTGAGCTACGATGGGCGCACCGGCACAAAGCGGTATGGCCGCTCCCTCCCGGCCTCCCTCGGATTGACTCATGTCGAGATTCCGGCGGGACGCTCCACGCAAGCCACCCTGCTAGGACGCGACGACAGCACATTCGAGTCTCTCTATCTTTCCCCTGAGATCAATGTTGGCGAGGCGCGGATTTTGGTGAGGCGTTTGATTTCCCTTTCCACCATTTCTGATGCCACAATGAAACCGTGCCTCACGCTCTCGAATTAAAATATGGCCTGACGGCCCAGGAACTGCTCGATGCGATCGACAAGCGATTCCGCCTGAAGGTGGCGCTGGAAGGTGCTGTTGCAGAAGTTCATTTTGAAAGGAAACTTCGCATCGCAAGCAGAGAGGGCTGGTTGACCAGCTATGAAGGCCATGACGTAGATGGGATGCATGATTTCACCGTCGTAACGCTATCTGGGATGGCTATTCGAGTTGAAGTCAAGACGATCCGTAACGGCATGAAGCCCCAGGTTGAGCTACAAAAGACGCGTGCAGCCAAAGGCGATCCCAGTAGCCGTTACTACGACCGCGACCATTTCGATGTTGTCGCCGTTTGTGTTGGCCGCTCCACTGGAGATTGGAGTCAATTCCGATATGCCTTGGTGCGGGCACTTCCGAGCCATCGGAATCACCCAAACAAACTTCAGATCATGCACCCGATTCCAGAGGGGGAGGAGACTCAACCTCGATGGTTCTCGCGTTTTCAGGATCTCATTGATGCATATTCACTCTGAACCAATCTATTCGACGGAATTCGGGGCGCTATTCTGCGACGATGGCTTAAAGTTCATGAAGAACTTGGCGGATGACTCGGTTGATTTGGTACTCACAAGTCCGCCCTATGCCCTTCATTTTAAGAAAGAATATGGAAATGCCAATCAGGAGGACTACCTTGCTTGGTTTCTTCCTTTCGCCCATGAAATAAAACGGATCATGAAACCATCGGGTTCCTTTATTTTAAATCTTGGAGGCACATGGCAACCTGGATCACCTGTTCGTAGCTTGTATCATTTTCGTGTGTTACTGGCTCTTTCTGACGAAGTTGGATTCGATTTAGCCCAAGAATTCTTCTGGTTCAACCCTGCAAAATTGCCAGCGCCCGCTGAGTGGGTGAATGTTCGTCGCATACGGGTGAAAGATAGTGTTGAATATATCTTTTGGCTTGTTAAAGACCCCATGGCAAAGGCAGACAACCGGAAAGTGCTGCAACCGTATAGCGATGACATGAAACGCCTGATCAAACGTGGTGTGAAGCAGGCCATCCGCCCCAGTGGCCATGTGATCAATGGCAGCTTTGCGACTGATCAAGGCGGTTCAATTCCGCCGAATCTTATTCAATGTGGTAATAACGAATCAAACAGTGCCTATATTAAGAACAGTAAAATTGCAGGGAATAAAATTCATCCCGCTCGTTTTCCTTCCGAGTTACCTAGATTCTTCATAGAGTTTCTGACGAATCCAGGGGATTTGGTGCTCGACCCATTTGCAGGTAGCAACACTACTGGATACGTGGCCGAGGGTCTAAAGCGAAGGTGGTTGGCAGTGGAGCTTAGAAACGACTACGCCCAGGAAAGCCGATTGCGGTTTGAGGGTCTTCCGGAAGAAATCGCCGTGGCCCAGGGCCAACAGTTCCTTCCATTTGATTAAAATCTCGCAATTGTTCCTCCATCACGCCTTCCGGCTCACGGTTCGGCCGGGGCATCCACCTCGCCGGCGGCCTCGGCAGAGGCCAGCTCGGGCAGTGCGCCGCCCGTGACGGAAGTCGGCAGTTTCTTGGACACCTGCACGCCGAGATCCACGAACTTATCAACAGTCTTCACGAGGCTGCCCTTTCCATCCTTGAGGGTGTCGAAGGCGTCTTTGTAGGTCTGTTGAGAGGTTTCGATCTGACCCCCCAGCTTTTCCATTTTCACGATGAAGACGCGCAGCTTGTCATAGACGCGGCTGGCCTGTTCGGCGAGCAGCTGGGTGGATTGGTTCTGGCGCTGGAGGCTCCACAGGTTTGAAACGACCCGCAGCACGGGGAACAGCGTGGTGGCCGTGACGAGGACGATCCGCCGATCGTAGGCCTCCTGGAAGAGGAGGGGGGAATGCGCCGCCGCCGCGAGGTAGGCGGGCTCGATGGCGATGAAGAGGAAGGTGAAATCCGGGGAGTCCATGTGCAGGAGCTCCGGGTACTTCTTTCCGCTCAGGGACCGGATGTGATTCCGCAGCGCCGCCACGTGGGCCGCGAGGAAGGGCTGGCCTTCCTCCGGGCTTTCGGCGGCGACGTAGGCCGCATAGTCCACCAGGGAGACCTTGCTATCAATGATGATGTGCTTGCCTTCCGGGAGGTTCACGACGAAGTCGGGCCGCAGGTTGTTGCCCCCATCGTCCTTGAAATTCTGTTCGCGGCCGTACTCGATGCCCTTCCGGAGCCCGGCCTGCTCCAGCAGCAGCTCCACTTTCTGCTCGCCCCAGTTCCCCTGGATCTTCTTGTCACCCTTCAGGGCCCGGGTGAGGTTGGAGGCTTCTTTGGTGATCTGCTGGTTCAGTTCGCGCAAGCGATCGAGTTCACCCTTGAGGCTGGTGTGTCCCTGCACATTCTCCATGTGCACCTGGTCCACCCGGCGGCGGAAGGTGTCCAGCTGCTCCTTGAACGGCGCGAGCAGATGGGTGAGCCCCTCCTTGCTTTGGGCGTCGAAGGCCAGGTGCTTGTCCTCGAAGATCTGGTTGGCCAGGTTCACGAATTCCTGGCGGAAAGCCTGGCGGCTGGCCTCAAGCTGTTGCCGCTCCTTGGCAAGGGCTTGCTGATCCTTGGCGGCGGAGGTTTCCAATTTGACTACGCGGCCTTGGGCCTCTGACAGTTCCTTCTGCAGTTCCTTCTGAAGGCCTGCGAAGTCTTCTTCGCGCGCCTTGTGGGTTTCCTGAAGCGCTTCGAAGGTCTTATTCACTTGCCCTGCCTCGCCGATCTTGCCGGCCTGAATCCTGAGCAATTCCTGAGCTTTCCCTATTTCATCGCGAAGATCGACCCTTTCCTGGTGCAGGGCTTTCAGTTGCTCGTCCCGCTCTTCAACTTTCGTCTGGGCCTCCCGATGGGCCAGGGCAAGCGGGGTCTGAATCCCCCGTTGCGCCTCCTCGGCCATCCGGCGCTCCTCCGCCAGGGCGGTGGCGGCCTCGGCTCGGCCCATCGTCCGGCCCACCCAAAGCCCAAGCAGGGTGAACAGCAGGAGCAGGAGTCCAGAGAATGCGAGGAGGGTGGGGCTCATCGGTGGGCGCCTTCCAGGGATGGGTTTGAAAGGTCGTTGGATCTACCTCGACAGTAGAAGGGTACCCCCATCGGGTTGGGCGGCGGCATGGTCTATGCCTAGGCCCAGGCCTCGGGCACCCTTGCTTCGCCCGCCGGAACCCGGTTCCAGTGGAAGGATCCGATGAGGTCCGACACCGCACAGGCCTCGGGCCGTGGCAGACAGCCCAGGCTCCAACCCAGCCAGCCAAGGATGTCCTCCGGAATGATTCCGCGGGCCTCCAGGGCCTCCAGGCCCAGGGCCCCGGCGCGCTTGCCCAGGCGGCTTCCATCGGGCGCCGCCACCATGCCGAGGTGTGCGTAGGCGGGGCGCGGAAGGCCCAGGGCTTCCTGGAGGCGGATCTGGGTGGCGGTCACGGGGCGCAGATCGGTGCCGCGCACGACTTCGGTCACGCCCTGGGCGCCATCATCCACCACCACGGCCAGGTGGTAGGCGAAGCAGCCGTCCCTTCGGAAGAGCAGGGGGTCGCCCGTGAGGGCCGCGGGGTCGTCTCGCTGCGGCCCGATCAGGCGGTCCTCCCAGGCCACGGCGCCTTCGGGCAGTCGCAACCGCAGGGCGCGGTCGAAACCCTCCCAGGCCCGGCCTCTGCAGCGGCCCGGGTAGGGACGAAGGCCATCCTCGGCGTGGGGGGCCGAGGCCAGCAGCTGCAGATCCTTGCGGGTGCAGGCGCAGGGATACAGCCGACCCGCGCCGTGCAGCGCCGCCAGGGCCTCGCGGTAGAGGGCGCCGCGATCCGATTGCCACAGCACGGGCCCGTCGGATTCCAGGCCCAGGGCCGCCAGATCCCGCAGTTGCGCCTCGCCCAGGTCGCGGCGGCAGCGGGGGCCATCCACATCCTCCATGCGGATGATCCAGCGCCCACCCGCCCCGCGCGCCGATAGCCACGATGCCAGCGCCGTGCGGAGGTTCCCCAGATGGAGAACGCCGGTGGGCGAAGGCGCGAAGCGGCCGAGGGTCATCCGACTAGGATAAGGGGATGTCCATCCGTACCTGGCCCCCGGTCCTCCTCGCCCTGCTGGCGCAGGCCCTGGCCTTCGTCGTGCTGGTGGCGCTGGCGCGGCTGGGGCTGCGGTTCCCGGCGTGGGTCTGGGTACTGGTGCAGGCTGTGTTGGCGGTCTTCCTCTCCCGGTGGATGGCGCTGGGCCCTCGCTGGATCCTCATGCAGGCGGCCCTGCCGTTCCTGGTGCGGGCCCTGTGGGGAGCGCCCATTCCAGCCTGGATCTACCTGGCCCTCTTCATCGCCCTGGCCCTGGTCTTCGGCGGGGGGCTGTTCACCCGCGTCCCCCTCTACCACGCCAGCCGCGATGCCTGGGAGAAGCTGGCGGCCCTGCTGCCCGATCAGGCAGGCCTCCGTTTCGTGGACCTGGGCTGCGGGTTCGGCGGCCCGGTGGCACAGCTCGCCAAGGCCAGGCCTGACGGCGTCTTCGTCGGGGTGGAAGCCTCGCCCTTCACCTGGCTGGTGGCCTGGCTGCGCTGCCTGCCCCAGCCCAACGCGCACATCCGCCTGGGCAGCTTCTGGCGCACGGATCTCGCCGGCTTCGACGCGGTCTACGCCTTCCTGTCCCCCGTGCCCATGCCCGCCTTGTGGGCCAAGGCCCGCCGGGAAATGAAACCCGGCAGCCGCTTCATCAGCCACAGCTTCGGGGTGCCTGGAGAAATACCCCACCGCGCGGTCCCCGTGAAGGGACGGGAGGGGGCGCGGTTGCTGGTGTGGGATCTGTAGCTATCGGCTATCAGCTATCAGCTCTCAGCCGATAGCCAAACCTACCAACCCAGCAGATACGCGAAGATCAACGGGGCCACGATGGTGGCGTCGCTTTCGACGATGAACTTGGGGGTGTCCACGCCCAGCTTGCCCCAGGTGATCTTTTCGTTGGGCACGGCGCCGGAGTACGAACCGTAGCTGGTGGTGCTGTCGCTGATCTGGCAGAAGTAGCCCCAGAGGGGCACTTCGGTCCGTTCCAGGTCCTGGTGGAGCATGGGCACCACGCAGATGGGGAAGTCGCCGGCGATGCCGCCGCCGATCTGGAACATGCCCAGGGTCGAGGTCTTCGTGACCTCCTGGTAGTGCTGGGCCAGCCAGGTCATGTACTCGATGCCGGTGCGCACGGTGTGGACGTTCTTCACCTCGCCGCGGATGACGGCGGCGGCGTACATGTTGCCCAGGGTGCTGTCCTCCCAGCCCGGCACCACGATGGGCACGTTCTTTTCGAGGGCGGCCAGCATCCAGGAATGGCTGGGATCAATCTGGTACGAGGGTTTCAGGGCGCCGGACTTCAGCACCTGCTGGAAGAACTCGTGGGGGAAGTAGTGCTCGCCGGCCTGGTCGGCCCGGGTCCAGACATCCAGCATGGCCTTTTCCATGCGGCGCATGGCCTCCATTTCGGGGATACAGGTATCGGTCACCCGGTTCATGTGGCGATGGAGCAGGTCCGCCTCGTCCTGGGGCGTGAGATCCCGGTAGTGGGGCACGCGCTCGTAGAAGTCGTGGGCCACCAGGTTGAAGATGTCCTCCTCCAGATTGGCGCCGGTGCAGACGATGAGATGCACCTTGTCCTGGCGGATCATCTCGGCGAAGGAGAGGCCCAGCTCGGCGGTGCTCATGGCCCCGGCCAGGGTGACCATCATCTTCCCGCCCCGTTCCAGGTAGACCCGGTAGCCCTCGGCGGCATCCACCAGGGCCGCGGCGTTGAAATGCCGGAAATGATGCTTCACATAGCTGCCCACGGGGCCGAGCACAGGGGTGGCAGGGGCCATAAATCCTCCGAATCCTTTCATTGTGACAGCGGGTCCGTCCGGCACCGAGTCCAGAATTCAGCCTCTGCCCTTCCTGGCCGATGACATCGGCAGGAGCTGCAGCATGTTCTTCATCGTTGGATTGGTGGTGGTCTTCGTCTCGGTCATCGGGGGTTACCTGATGGAGGGTGGAAGCATCGCCACACTTCTGCATCCGCTGCCCGCGGAGGGGCTCATCATCTTCGGCGCGGGCCTCGGGGCCTTCCTGGCCGCCAATCCCCCGAACCTCATCAAACGGGTGGTGGCCGACCTCGCCAAGCCCATCAAGGGCAGCCCCTACACCAAGGCCGTGTACATGGAAGTCCTCATGATGCAGTACGAGGTCTATGTGAACATCAAGAAGGGGGGCCTGCTGGCCCTGGAGCAGGACATCAACGACCCGCACAACTCCTCGATCTTCAAGAAGTATCCCACCGTCACGGGCAACCATCACGCCATGGACTTCTTCTGCGACTCCATGAAGCTGCTCATCAACGGCAGCGCCAAGATGGACGAGATTGACATGGTCATGGACGCGGATCTGGAGGTCCACCACGCGGAGAACGCCGCCCCGGGCATCGCCATGGGCAACCTGGCGGACGCCTTCCCCGCCTTCGGCATCGTGGCCTGCGTCATGGGCGTGGTCATCACCATGGGCTTCCTGGATCAGCCCCCCAACATCATCGGCGGGAAGGTCGGCGCGGCCCTGGTGGGCACCTTCCTCGGCATCCTGCTGGCCTACGGCGTGTTCCAGCCCCTGGCCAAGAACATTGATGCCGTGAACGCGGTTGAGGCCTACTACTTCAGCTGCATCCGCTCCGGCCTCACGAGCTTCGGCAACGGCGCCGCCCCCATCACCGCCGTGGAGTTCGCCCGGCGCAACATCCCCTCCACCGAGCGGCCGGGTTCCGGCGAGCTGGAGGAAGTGGTGCGGCAGATCAAGCCGAGGTGACGGGATGGCCGAGCAGCAGCATCCCGAAATCAAGATCAAGTTCATCAAGAAGAAGGGCGGCCACGCCGGGGCTCACGGTGGCGCCTGGAAGGTGGCCTATGCCGATCTGGTGACGGCCATGATGGCCTTCTTCCTCCTGATGTGGCTCCTCAACAGCGCCGACAAGAACACCAAGGCCGGCATCGCCGGGATGTTCCAGGATGCCAATTTCTTCAACAGCGAGCGGGGCAAGGAGATCCTCACCAACCATGGCAAGGGAATCCTGCCCGGCGGGCGGGGCATGGCGCCCGGCCCGGACGGCGATGGCGGCACCGACACGGCCTCAGAGAACCCGGGCGCCGCGGCCGAGGAGGAAAAGAAGGCCATGGAGGCGACGGCGGAAGCCATCGAGAAGGCCTTCCAGGAGGATGAGCTGCTCCAGGCCTTCCAGGATCAGATCAGCATGGACTTCACGGACGAGGGCCTGCGCATCCAGATCCAGGACAAGGCCGCCCAGGTGCTCTTCGATTCCGGCAGCGCCACCCTCAAGAGCTACACCCTGTCCATCCTCAAGGAGATCGCCAAGGAGCTGGGCAAGCTGCCGAACCGGGTGGTGATCGGTGGCCACACGGATGCCTCCCAGTACGCCAACAAGGCCTACACGAACTGGGAACTGAGCGCCGAGCGCGCCAACGCGGCCCGCCGGGTGATGGAAAGCGCCGCCGGGGGACTCCGTCCTGGGCAAGTCCGCCGGGTGACGGGCTACGCCGACACCATTCCCCTCGAAGGCAAGGAACCCAAGGATCCCCAGAACCGCCGCATCTCCATCGTGGTGGTATCCGCCGCCTCGGAGGCCGCCGAAAGCAAGCATCAGAAGGCCCATCCGCCGCGAGAGAAGGATAAGGCCCCTAAGCCCAAGGCCAGTACGGATGGGAAGGCCGCCAACGCCCACGGCGCCACCCCGGAGCCAGCGGACAGCATAAAAGAAGCGCCCGGAGGTACGGGCGCTTCGTGAGGGTAGTTTGGCGGGGTTTCGAGTGGTGGGGCGTTTGAGCGGGAATCCCGAGAATGGGACTGGTGTCATGGGGTGGGATGATTGGTGGCGGGAAGCCCTTGCGGGCACCTCGCCTGCGAGTCTAGCACCAAAGCCAGGTCACCGGGCCGTGGCGGGCAGCTCGAAGAGATCCGCGTCCACGCCACCCTTCGTCCAGCCGCTGAAGACGAGTCCCACCTTCGCTCCGCCGGGCTCGATCAGGTCCATCCAGGAGAGCACCGGTTGGCCCAGCACCTGTACCGGCGGTCCGAATACGGCGGTCCGCGCCAGCTTGCCCGAGGCGAGGTGGAACTCCGCCTTCACGGGCAGCATCCGGTCCTTCTCCACCCACAGCCGCACGGTCCGGGCGCTGAGCGTGGGCGTCCGCGCCGCCAGCTCCAGGCGCCAGCAGGGATGCCCGTCGAGGGCATCCTCGTTCAGTTCCTGGACCGTGTAGTCCTTCCGGAACCGGGTGCGCGCCACATCACCGCCCGCGGCGGGCCCCAGCATCCGCTGCTGGGGCGTGATCTTCAGGGGGCGCCTGGATCCCGGCAACAGCAGCCACATCTGATCGCCGAGCATCAACACGGCGCGGCCCTTCTCCTTGTCGCCGAGGCCATCCAGCCGGGCATCGCCGTCCTCCCGGGCGGACACCCTCCATCGCTGGGAGGTCTTCGCATCCTTCACGGTGAGCTCCACGCTGAAGGCAGGCCAGGGATGGCGCAGGCGGTCCACCCGGGCCAGGATCTCCTCGCCGCTCTGGGCCAGGGCCGGAAGGGCGGCGAACAGCAGGATCGCGGGAGGCCCCATGCCTTGCATGAGCCTGGGCATCAGCTGCGCCCGTAGTCGTCCTGCAACCGTTCGATGTCCGCCTCGTCGAAGACGCCCAGGCTGACTTCGAGCACCCGCACGGGGTGCGCCGCCGCCGCATCACAGCGCAGCCGGTGGGTGCTCCCCAGGGGCAGCCAGACCTCCTCGCCCACGGCGGGACGGAGCTCCTCGCCATCGCGGTCCACCACCACCCCCGGATCCAGGGCCACCCACAGCTCCCCGCGGTGGCTGTGGCGCTGGAGGCTCAGCTTCTGGCCGGGGTTGCAGGTGAGGATCTTCACCGTGCAGGGCGTGTTCAGGGCGTACTGATCGAAGGAGCCCCAGGGCTTCTCCACGTGAAGGGTCGTTGGTCGTTCCATGTCTCTCTCCTTCGGTCTTACAACAGATCTTCGCGCCCATCGGCCTTGAGGCGCTCGACGATCTGCTTGACGGTCTGGGCGCGGTCGCGGCGGCAGATCAGCAGGGCATCGTCGGCATCCACGACGATGAGATCGTCCACGCCGCTGGCGGCGATGAGCCGCCTGCCGCCGAAGAAGGCGCAGTTCCGCGTGTCCAGCAGCAGGGTTTCGCCCTGGCTGACGTTGCCTTCGGAATCCGTCTCCTGGAACTCGATGGCGGCGGGCCAGGAGCCCACGTCCGACCAGCGGAAGCGCGTGGGCACCACGGCGACGGTTTCCGCCTTCTCCAGGAGGGCCACGTCAATGGCCACCTTGGGCAGCTGGCGATAGGCGGCGTGCAGGGCGGCCGGGTCCGCGCCGGCCTGCATCCAGGCGTCGAGCGGCGCGAGCACCTCGGGCGCGTGGTTCTGAAGGCCTTCGCGGAAATCCGCCAGGGTCCACACGAACATGCCGGCGTTCCAGAAGTGACGCCCGGATTCCAGGTACTGCACGGCCACTTCCACGGGCGGTTTCTCGCGGAAGGCCTTCACCTTGAGCACGGGGCCGTGGCCTTCGGCTTCGATGTAGCCATAGCCGGTCTCGGGATAGGTGGGCCGGATGCCGAAGGTCACCAGCTCCCGCTCCCAGGCGGCGTGCTTCACCGCGGTATCCAGATCCTCCAGGAAGATCTCCCGGTCGCCGATCCAGTGGTCCGCCGATAGCACGGCCATGACGCCGTGAGGGAATTTCTTCTCGATCTCGACCAGAGCCAGGGCCAGGCAGGGCGCGGTGTTGCGGCCCTCGGGCTCGACGATCACGTTCTCGGGCGGAAGTTCCGGCAGCATGTTCCGGGTCTCGGCGGCCAGATCCTCCGTGGTCACCACGAAGATGTGGTCCGGGCTCACATGCCCATCGAGACGCCGCACCGTCTGGTGGAGCAGGGTCTCCGTGCCGACGATGGCCAGGAACTGTTTCGGCCGGGCGTTGCGGCTCCGCGGCCAGAATCGCGTGCCCCGGCCTCCGGCCATAACGACGGCGACTAAGGACTGCTGACTGCCCGTGTCCGACATCATGCCCCCATCCGTGATGCCCAGGGGCGAGAGGTCTCGCGTATCGCCGCAGGCGATACCGAGAAAACGACGGCCACTACGGGACGAGTACCGCGGGTATCCGACATCATGCCTCCATCCGTGATGCCCAGGGGCGAGAGGTCTCGCGTATCGCCGCAGGCGATACCGAGAAAATGACCGCGACTAAGGACTGCTGACTACCCGTGTCCGGCATCATGCCTCCATCCGTACCGCCTTCAAGGGAACCACGCTCCGGCGGATTCCCACAACCCAGGGGGTGCCTACCGGGCCAGAATCGCGATCAACCGGCCCAGATCCCCCGGCGGCACCGGCTGGGGTTCGAGGATTCGCGATAAGGGCTGGGCCACCAGGGCTCCCGCGACCTCGCCAAGGTAGAAACCGCTTTCGCCGCAGTCCAGTCGGCGCACGGCCTCCGCGCCCCACCGGCTGCCCCAGATGCGGTCCATGGCCGAGGGACTGCCTCCGCGCTGGATGTGACCCAGCACCACCACCCGCAGATCCAGCGCGTGGTCCCGCTTCAGGCGTTCCCCCACGGCCATGGCCCGGCCGACAGTATCGCCCTCGGCCACCACGACGATGGAACTGCGCTTGCCCCGCAGCCAGTTGGCATTCAACCGGGTGACCAGGGCCTCGTAGCTGTCGTCCGGGGACTCGGGATAGAGCACCGCTTCCGCTCCGCAGGCGAGGGCCGTATGGACCGCGAGCATCCCTGAACTGCGGCCCATGACCTCCACCAGGAAGAGCCGTCCGTGGCTGGAGGCCGTGTCCCGGATGCGGTCAATGGCCTCCACCGCCGTGTTGAGGGCGGTATCGAATCCCAGGGTCCGCTCCGTGCCTGAAAGGTCGTTGTCTATGGTGCCGGGGATGCCCGCGCAGGCCACGCCATGCTCGCGCTGGAACGTTTCCGCGGCCCTGAAACTGCCATCGCCTCCGATGACGACCAGGGCCTCGATGCCGGCTTCCCGCAGCTTCCCCGCGGCCCGGGCCCGAGGCTCAGCCTCGTAGAATTCCGCGCAACGCGCCGTGTGCAGCATGGTGCCGCCCCGCTGAAGGATATTGGCGCAGGCCCGGCTGGGCAGCGGCGCCATGTCCCCCACCAGCAGTCCCTGGTAGCCGCGATAGATGCCCCAGACTTCATGGCCCAGGGCGTCGGCCTGGCGGACCACCGCGCGAATGGCCGCGTTCATGCCGGGGGCATCGCCGCCGGAGGTGAGGACGCCGAGCCTCATTTGCCCTTCCCCTTGGCCTGAGTCCTGGATCGGGCGGCGGGGCTCTGGCTTTTCTTCGCGCCGGATTTCCGCTTCTTGATCCTGCTCTTGGCCCTGCGCGCCTTGCGAAGATCCTTCACGTGGGCCTCGGGGGGGGGCAGGGGCGGAGGCTCGATGATGCCGCGGGGCACCGGGGGCAGGTCGCCTTCGGAGATGCCCTGGGCCGAGGCCCGCTGGGCGCGGGCGCGCAGGACCGGGTCCTCCTGAGGCTGGGCTGAAGCCACCAGGCCAAGAGCCAGGCTGCTGATGAACAGGACGCGACGGGGCATGATTCCTCCGAAGCTCCGATTATCCCCCATCCTGGAGCGATCCGCCTTCGGCCTTCTTCGCCGCCTTCTCCTTCACGGCCTTGGCGAAGAATTCCGCCACCACGGAATCCGCGTCTGCCTTGGTCACATCGGCCAGTTGCGGCTCCCGGTGGAGGATGTCCCGTCCGGAGGGTGCCACCTTCGGGGCCTGGTCCTCACTGGGCTGCAGGCGCGTGAGCACGTAGTGGGACACCTCGATGAGGCTTCGGCCCACGCGTTCCAGCTTCTGCCGCACCACGTCCTGGTACTGGTAGAGGTCGAAGGCGCCCTGGATGTTGTAGGCCCCGTTGTCCGCGTGGAACCCGATCTCCTCCAGCTTGGCGATGAGGGTCTCCAACTCGGGCGAAGGCGGCACCAGGTTCCGGAATATGTCCTGGCACTCCTTCGCGAGATTCTGGATCTCCTCGAAACTGTGCTGAACGACCTCGATCTGGCCGAGCACCCGTTCCGCCCCCCCCTCCTGCTCCAGGGCGATCTGCATGAGCTGGTCTGGAATGGCCTGGTCTTCCTGGGGCTTGTCCGGCATGGGAGGGCTCCGTGGACCCTGTATCGGCGACCCGCCGGCAATCTTTGAATTCGTCGCCCCCGCCCCCTCGCGATAAACTTTCCCATTCGGGAATCAATCCTGGCCCGATTTTCTCAAGTCCGGAGTTTCCATGACCATGCAGTCGAATCCCGCTCCGGCGCCCGGGGCCCTCCCCGCGGCCCCTCCCGTGGCCCCCCCCGTGGGTGGCACGGCCCTGGCGGCCTGCCTGAAGCCCTTCCCGGCCTCCCACAAGATCCATGTGGCCGGCACCCTTCCCGGCGTCCAGGTCCCTTTCCGGCAGATCCAGCTCCACCCCACCCGCGACTTCCAGGACCGTCTCACGGAGAACGCGCCGGTGGTGCTCTATGACACCTCGGGCCCCTATACCGATCCCGCCATCACCATTGACGTGGCCAAGGGCCTGAGGCCCCTCCGCCAGGACTGGATCCTGGGCCGGGGCGATGTGGAGGAGCTGCCCGGCGCCACCAGCCTCTACCGCAAGCTGCGGGAGCGGGACAAGGAGCTGGACGCCATCCGCTTCCACGCCGACCGCAAGCCCCTGCGGGCCAAGGCTGGCCGCAATGTATCCCAGATGCACTACGCCAAGCAGGGCCTCGTCACCCCCGAAATGGAGTTCATCGCCATCCGCGAGAACCTGGGCCGGGAAGCCGCGGGGCTCAAGAGTCGCATCACGCCCGAGTTCGTCCGTGACGAGGTGGCCCGGGGCCGGGCCATCATCCCCGCCAACATCAACCACCCCGAGACCGAGCCCATGATCATCGGCCGGAACTTCCTGGTGAAGATCAACGCCAACATCGGCAACTCCGCCGTGGCCTCCAGCATCGAAGAGGAAGTCGAAAAGATGGCCTGGTCCATCCGCTGGGGCGCCGACACGGTGATGGACCTCAGCACCGGCAGGAACATCCACGAGACCCGCGAGTGGATCCTGCGCAACAGCCCCGTGCCCATCGGCACCGTGCCCATCTACCAGGCGCTGGAAAAAGTGAACGGCAAGGCCGAGGATCTCACCTGGGAGATCTTCCGCGACACGCTCATCGAGCAGGCCGAGCAGGGCGTGGACTACTTCACCATCCACGCCGGCGTGCGGCTGCGCTACGTGCCCCTCACGGCCAAGCGCGTCACGGGCATCGTGAGCCGCGGCGGCTCCATCCTCGCCAAGTGGTGCCTCGCCCACCACCAGGAGAACTTCCTCTACACGCACTTCGAGGACATCTGCGAGATCATGAAGGCCTACGACGTGGCCTTCTCCCTGGGCGATGGCCTGCGTCCCGGTTGCATCGCCGATGCCAACGACGAGGCCCAGTTCGGCGAACTGGAAACCCTCGGCGAGCTGACGAAGATCGCCTGGAAGCACGATGTGCAGGTGATGATCGAAGGCCCCGGCCACGTGCCCATGCACCTCATCCAGGAGAACATGACCAGGCAGCTGGAAGTCTGCGACGAAGCCCCCTTCTACACCCTGGGGCCCCTCACCACGGACATCGCGCCGGGCTACGACCACATCACCTCGGCCATCGGCGCGGCCATGATCGGCTGGTGGGGCTGCGCGATGCTGTGCTACGTCACCCCCAAGGAACACCTGGGCCTGCCCAACAAGAAGGATGTGAAGGATGGCGTCATCGCCTACAAAATCGCCGCCCACGCCGCGGACCTGGCCAAGGGCCACCCCGGCGCGCGGATCTGGGACGACGCCATGAGCAAGGCCCGGTTCGAGTTCCGCTGGGAGGATCAGTTCAACCTGGCCCTCGATCCCGATACCGCCCGCGAATTCCACGACGAGACCCTGCCCGCCGAGGGCGCCAAGACCGCGCATTTCTGCTCCATGTGCGGCCCCCACTTCTGCTCGATGCGGATTTCAGATGACGTGAGGCAGTACGCCGAGAGCCACGGGTACAACGAGGAGGAGGCCCTGGCGAAGGGCATGGAAGAGAAGTCGAAGGAGTTCCAGGAGAAAGGCGCCGAAATCTACCAGAAAGCCTGAGCCTTGCCCTTCCACGCAGAATCCCGCCAACGGCGGGATTCTGCGCAGGAGACAGCGGACTACTGAACGGCGATCAACTCCACCTCGAAGATCAGCTCTGCGTTTGGCGGGATGTCCGCGCCAGCCCCGCGGGCACCGTAGCCCAGATGCCCAGGGATGATCAGGGTGCGCTTGCCGCCCACTTTCATGCTCATCAGCCCCTCGTCCCACCCCTTGATGACGCGACCCACGCCGATGGGGATGGCCAGGGGTTGCCCGCGGTCCACGGAGCTATCGAACTTCTTGCCCTTCTCGCCCTTCTCGGACAGCCAACCGGTGTAGTGGACCCTGCAACTCTGGCCCTTCAAGGGCGAGGCGCCGGTGCCGAGCTGCGTATCCAGATACTTCAAGCCTGATTCAGTGGTGATCATCGGGGGTGCCTTCTTGACGGGGGCCTTCTTGGCCTTCTTGGGGGTAGGTTTCGGCGCTCCCGCCACCGGTGCCTGGGCCGTGAGGGCCGTCGCCAGGACGAAGAGCAGCGTGCTTTTACGGGTGAGTTTGAGCATCAAGCGTTCTCCAGAGAATCCAACCCGGTTGCGTGGTCGCGGACCACAACACCGGCAGGCTCAGGACCCATTCTACTTTTTCGCCGCTCCTGATTTTCGAATTTTCCGGGATGCCTGATGGCCCCGAACACGGCTCACCGCGGTCTCTGGTGTTTGGAACACGTACAAAGCCCAGGAACTGTTGATCTCCAAGGTTTCGTTCTGGCTCCGGAGGAGGGATTTGAACCCCCGACCTAGTGATTGACAGTCCAGAATGACTACGCGCTGGAACATAGTAGCAGCGCATGTTTCAGGTGATCAGCCAATTCGCTTGTGAGGATATTGTACGAGGTGGCCGCCTCTCGGATCAGGGGGGTCCATGGAGAAATGGATACGCTCGTAGGCTTCCACCAGGGCCACCAACACCTCCAAACGATCACCCTCGGGCGTTCCCGCCGTAGCGGTCATCAGTGTTTTGATCTCCAGCAGGGTGGCGCGGTGATCGGCTTCTGTGAGGATGGGTTTGGTCTCCATATGGCCTCCTTAACAGTTTACCGAGTAGCAATTGGGCTCAATTGGGTGCCATTTTGGGGTAATGGGTGTTATTGGGTGTAAGATTGGACCCATGATCCGATCCGACTCCATCCAGATCACCCCAGAGATCCTGGGGCTGATCACCCAGATTGATGAATTCAAGGGGGCTTGGCGAGCGTTGGGCACGCTGGCACCGGATCGTCTCTCGGCTCTGAGACGGGTGGCAACGATTGAAAGCATCGGCTCCTCCACCCGGATCGAAGGCAGCAAGCTGTCCGATCGCGAGGTGGAGCGCCTGCTGTCGAACCTCCAGATCAAGAGTTTCGCCACCCGGGACGAGCAGGAGGTGGCTGGCTACGCCGAGGTGATGGATCTGGTGTTCTCCTCCTGGCCGGAGATCAGTCTCACCGAGAACCACATCAAGCAGCTACACCGCGATCTGCTGGTCTACAGCGAGAAGGATGAGCGGCATCGCGGCAACTACAAGACCGCACCCAATAGCGTGGTGGCCTTCGATGAGAACCGCATTCAGGTCGGCATCGTGTTCGAGACAGCCACACCCTTCGACACGCCTCGCCTGATGACCGAGTTGGTGACCTGGATCCAGGAAGAGCGCCAAAACGGACACCTGCACCCGCTGCTGCTCATCGGTTTGTGGGTGGTCGTCTTTCTGGAGATCCACCCCTTTCAGGACGGCAATGGGCGGCTCAGCCGTGTACTCACCACCCTGCTGCTCCTCCAGGCTGGCTACGCGTATGTACCCTATGCCTCGCTTGAGAGCGTGATCGAGCAGAACAAGGAAGCCTACTACCTGGCCCTCCGGCAGACCCAGGGGACCATCCGCACCGAAGCACCGGACTGGCAACCTTGGCTGCTGTTCTTCCTGCGGTCGCTGGCCGAGCAGGTGCGGCGTCTGAACCAGAAGGTCGAGCGGGAAAAGCTGGTCCTGGCGGTGCTCCCTGAGCTGTCGCTGCAAATTGAGGAGTTCGCCCGTGAGCATGGCCGGATCACCATGGCCAACGCCATCCGGTTGACGGGCACCAGCCGAAACACACTGAAGCAGCACTTCCGCGCCCTGGTCGAGCAGGGGCACCTCAAGCAGCACGGCAGTGGCCGAGGTGCGTGGTACGGGCTGCCGTAATCACCCTGAGAGCAAGCCCTGAAGCCATGACCGAATCACTCCTTGGCCAAGGCCTCCTCGACACTGGTGAACGCATCCAGGGCGGCTTGGAGGTCCTCGACAATCTCGCGGGCCAGGACGTCAGGCGCGGGGAGGTTCTCGCTGGCCTCGAGGTCCTCGTCCTTGATCCAGAACAGGTCCAGGTTGGCCTTGTCGCGAGCCAGCAGCGCGTCCCGGTCAAACACTCGGAACCGATCGGTCTCCTTGCGCTTCCGGCGATCCTTGGCCTTGTAGCAGGCGATGAAGTCCTTCAGGTGGTCCGTCCCGAGGGGATTCTCTTTCAGGGTGAAGTGGAAATTCGTCCTGAGGTCGTAGATCCACAGCTTCTCGGTCCACGGTTTGGCCGCGCCGGGCTTCCGGTCGAAGAACAGCACATTCGCCTTCACGCCCTGGGCGTAGAAGATCCCGGTGGGCAGGCGCAGCAGGGTGTGGACATCACACTCGTGGAGGAGCTTCCGCCGGATGGTCTCCCCGGCACCGCCCTCGAACAGCACGTTGTCCGGCACCACCACGGCGGCACGGCCGCTGCCCGGCTTGAGCATGGACCGCACATGCTGCAGGAAGTTCAGCTGCTTGTTGCTGGTGGTGGTCCAGAAATCGTTGCGCTCGTAGGTCTGGCTCTCCTTCCCGGCCTTGCCGTCCTCGCCTACCACGGTGATGCTGCTCTTCTTGCCGAAGGGCGGATTGGTGAGGACCATGTCCACCAGCTCGGAGGGAGGCGAGGCCAGGGAGTCCCGGCCACCCTCGATGAGGCTGTCCTCGCCGCCGATGCCATGCAGGTGCATGTTCATGGCACATAACCGGGCGACCTCCGTGGTGATGTCCGCGCCCTTGAGCGCCTTCTCCTTCAGGTGCCTCGCCTGGTCCGGTGTCATGGGCCCCTGGGCGGCCATGTGGTCGTGGGCTGCGATGAGGAAGCCGCCAGTGCCACAGGCCGGGTCGGCCACCACCATCCCGCGGTCGGGGTTCATGACCTCGACGACAGCCTTGATGAGGGGCCGCGGCGTGAAGTACTGGCCGGCGCCGCTCTTCACATCCCTGGCGTTGCGCTCCAGCAGGCCCTCGTAGATTTCACCCTTCACATCCACGTCGAGGCCGCTCCAGGTCTCCGCGTCGATCAGCATCACCAGGCGCTTGAGCTTGGCCGGGTCCTGCAGCTTGTTCTGGGCCTTGCGGAAGATGGTGCCCAGGAGGCCCGGCTTCCGCCCCAACTCGATCAGGATCTTCCGGTAATGGTTCTCCAGGTCGTCCCCATCCAGGCGCAGAAGACTGGGCCAGGCCAGGATCTTGGGAATCCGCTCCATCCCCTTCCGGCCCAGGGCCTCGTCCAGACCCTCTCGTTCTTGGGCCATCTTCAGGAACAGCAGGTAAGTCAGCTGTTCCACGTAGTCGCCATAGCTCACCCCGTCATCCCGAAGGACCGTGGCGAAGTTCCAGACTTTTTGGACGAGGGCTTGGGCGTTCATGGGGGCTTTCGGCGGAGGCATGGAAATGAAGTAGATATGTATAGATTTATTTAATTGGGCTTATTGGTTAACCAGAGTTTGTTTTCTTTTCGCTTTGGATATGAAAGGCCCTCTCCGGCGAACTGCACCCTAGAAACAGCAGTCGAGGTAAACCGTTAGGGTTCATCTGGTTGGGGAATGGGTTTGGATTCATTTCCTTAGAGCCAAGCAAACAGGTCCCAAGCTGTCTGGGGACCGGGCTTCCGGTACCGACGGTGCTGTTTGGCTGCCGCCAGGTCGACGACCTCCAAAAGCCTCGCCTCAACCCAGGCTTTGAGCATCTTGGAGACACCGAGGGTGTCCTTGGTCTGGAGAATCTCTCTCACCTCCGCATTGCCGAGGTCATCATGCTTGTCGAGGTAGTCCGAGACTTGGTCCCAGACCGAAGGTCGTGATTCATTCAGCAGGGCCACCTCGACAGATTCCCACTCGGCGCCTTTCGGCAGCAGGAAGAGGGGTGGATAAAGTTCTGCCTGCCGCATGAGGGATTTCATCATGGGAATTCCCTCTCCCGCATCCTGGTTCGGAGGGGCCGGGAATTCGCGGAGGTGGTTCACCAGGCTCGGATTGCGAGGCATGGAGCGGACCAGTCCCAGATCCTGCACCCTCAAGCGATGGGGCAACCCACCGGGGCTCTCCACCTCGATCCGGTCCGAGAAGATGCGGATCTGGATGTCCAGGGGGATGCTGTAATCGCGGTGGATGACGGCGTTTGTGATGGCTTCCTGGATGGCCCGCCGGGGATAACGCTGGATCATCTCGAAGCCCATGGGGCTCACCTGGACGCCGGTAGCCAACTCCTCCTCCACGGCTTTGAGCGCTTCCCGGATCTGACGCACAGCCGGACCGCCGATGGTTCGGGGGGGTTTCACCAGGTTCGTAGTGGCCCCCACATGCTTGATGGCCTCTCCCTGATAGTGGAACAGGCGGATCGCGCACTTCTCCCCAAGCAGTTCGGAGGGGAATTCTGCGAAGAGCAGCACCGCCAAGCGGGTGGGTTTCCATGCACCATTCACCTGTTTGAGAAGGCCGAGGTGCTTGGTGGCCTCCTCGATGGGGCGGGTGAGGCCGCGCTGATTGCGGTAGTCCTGCCACCAGATCGTGTCCAGCAGCTCAACAGAAACATCCACGGGTAGATCAAGTGCGCTGACGACCCCCAGGCGGAAGCGGCGCTCCGTCGCCTCGTGGGCGGTCATGCGCCGGTTGCTTCGTTCCAGGCGCTCCCAAGTGCCGTCAGCCTCAATGGAGTGGAGGTCGAGACTCGGCCGGACCTCGATGGCAACCAATGACCCAGGCTCCCCGTTCCGCAACAGGCAAGGGATCGTATGGAAGACGGGCTCAGGCATCAGATCGCCCGCCATGGGGGGCTGCACCCTGGCGCGCACGAGACGGAGGAGCTCGTCTACGGCATCTGGATGTTCTTCAACACCGTAAAGCCGATCTTGACCCTGGGCCTTCTTGATGTCCTCCATACCGAGCACGAGCACACCGCCCTGCGTATTAGCGAAGGCTGTCAGGGTCTGGATGCATTTCATGAACTCCATCCCCTTGACCACTCGCTTGAATTCGAGGGTCTTCGTCTCGTCAAGGGGGAGCCAAGACAGCACCCGGGGGTTCTGGGGTGTGTTCATGCCTTCACCTGCTTTCTGGGCCGCCCGCGGCGGCGGCGGGGATGGGGCGTGGGGGTCGCGGCCTTCGGGGGACGGCCCCGGCGACGCGGGGTAGAGACATCGGTGGCGGCGGCCCGCATCCGCGCCAGCAGGGCCTCGGCAGGCTCGTCGTTGGGATCCTGCGGCACCAGCTCGCCCCGGAAGGCGCGTTCGAGGATGGATTGGCGCAGGCGCTCGGCGCGGCGGAGGCTGGTGTGGAGGGTGGCTGCCAAGGCGTCTGCGGCCGAGAGACGGCGGTCGAGTTCGGCGAGGATTGCCTGTTGTTCTTCTATCGGTGGCAGCGGAACTGCCAAGCTGCTCAAGGTCTCTAGGTTGATATTTTTTTGGGCAGTGGCTGGGGCATAGCTTTCGAGGCGTTCTTTCTCGCTTCGAATGAATGCCTCAAAGAACCTGACTTCCAGAGAAGAATGTGGAATAAAGCCCACAACGCTATCAGGGAAACACGCTTCAAATTGAAGCACACCAGTTTCTGCGATGTTCGCTGCGATGGTGATGCAGAGAGTCCCTCGCGGCCACAAGCGACTCTGGGCGAAACCTGCTTCACTGTATGTCTGTTCGAATTGCCTGATAGACCCGAGGGACTTCCTGATCTCCCCTGTTTGGATGAAAGGGTAAGGTCCCCCGTACAGATGCTTGGCATCTCTAGGGCGATGTCTCGACTTACCGCGAGCTAACTCCCCAATCTCAGGCAAGCGGCACCATGTCCATTTTGCAGGAATTGTTGGGAGTTCCAAACCCGCGTCTCGATTTGCTTGAGCCTGCCTGCCCACCCGAATTTTTAAGCCCTCGCGATCAGCAAGGACCTTGGAAAGTAGTTCCTCGGCATGTTCAGCAGCCTGGGCCAGTTGTCCCCGCCACTCCCGCGTTAGCTCGCCGGTTACTGCAGCATGGAGGAGGGCCTGGCGGTAGCGGGTGAGGCGGCGCTGGGCGCGGCGTAGGGCGGCCACACCGGCATCCAGCTCGCTGAACAGCTCCTCCAGCTTGGCCACAATGCGGCGCTGCTCGGACATCGGCGGGAGTGGGAGTCGATACGCCTTCAAGAAGCCGACAGGAACACGTAACTGCCCCGCAGTACCAGTCATTTTCTCCTGAGCTTCGCGCCTCAACGAACGCCGGAGGAGAAATTGTGCAAGGTAGTTTCCATCCAGCGAATCTCCAGTTCGAATCACGATGAACTCGGTAGACCCAAATGCAAATCCATTCCTTAGCCCATGAAGTCGTGCGATCTTCCCGTTTTCCATGCATGGGGTGATTTTTGCGAAAACGAGATCCCCATCTCGCATGGCGGTGTATCCCTTCCGGACCTCGGAGAGCAATCTAAACATAGCGTCCTAATTCATGCCGCATAATCGCCGAAGGATGATGTTGGGCTTGTGCCAACCAGCGAAGCATTCCTCAACGGTTTCGATGAGCATTGCCAAAGTGGGGAAGTGGCAGTTATGGGTGGCCAGCCTGCGGGTCAGTTTCCAGACCCGCTCGATCGGGGCGAGTTGGGGGCTGTAGGGCGGAAGGAACACGAGAGTCAGCGCTTTCCTGTATTTTGCGAGAAACGGAGCCAGCAATTTCGCGTGGTGGTACCGAGCATTGTCCAGGATGATGACCATCCGTTTCCCATGGGTCCGATGCCGGAGCAGCTTGGCAAGGAAGTCCTGGAAGGTCTGGGCATCGAACACTTCGTTCATCGCATGGACAAACTTTCCCGTGTTCAGGCTTACTGCCCCGAAGCAGGCCATCGACTTCCGCGTGGGCGCGTGTTCCAGAATCGGATCCTTGACCTCAGGAGGGACCCACATCCGGGTGCGGGTCCCGTGCTGCTGGAAGTGGCACTCGTCAAGGCTCCAGAGTTCGATGCCCTCAAGCCTTTTCAGACGGCGGAGTTTTTTTAAAGGCCGCGACGCGGCCAGGATCGCTTTGGGCCACCTGAGGCCGGGGCTTGCGGAGCCGGAAGCCCATCTGGTTGAACACCCGTTGGCATTGGCGGACACCAATGGATACCCGGTAATGGTGCTTCAAATGCTCGGACAGCAACTTCCCATCCCATAGGTTCTGGTTGTGCCCGAAGTCCCGGGGGTTGCGGCGCAGATCCCGTTCAAGCCGCGTCCACTGGCGTTCATCAAGGGATCTGGGGCGGCCAGGCCGCTCACCATCTCGCAGCCCATCGAACCCACCGTCTTCGAACCGCTTTACCCAGCGCTGGACCGTTCGTGGATCCTCGCCAAAGAGCAGCGCCACCTCACGGCAGCTCTGCCCATTGGCTACCAACAGAACTCCGTGGAGCCGATGGTCGTACCTCGATTCGTCGGACCGCTCGATCTCCTGCCGGATCGCGATGCTCATCACTTCCGGATTCTCGATCTCCAACTTCCGCATGGCCACCCCCACGGATCCTGTCCTTGAGTGTAGTCTGTTTATGCGGCATTATTAAAGACGCTATGTTTAACTTCTTTGAGGTCGATCACCCCATCTCCAGCACCAACGGCTTTCATAGGAAGGAAAGACACCGCCATATCTTCCGAGCGACCTTGCGTAGGCGAAAACCCTGGGTTGAACTGAGCTAATTCACCCAATTCATGAAGAGACCAAGTCCCTGGTAGTTCCTCGCGCATCACTTCTTTCATGCCACCAGTACCTCATTCAGCTCATTCAGAATGGCACGCAGGTCCTTTCCAAAGAGCTGCACGGCCTTGGCGGGGCCGCCCTTCTGGGTGAAGGGCATCTGGTCCAGGTCGTCCACGCTGACGGCGCTGGCGGCCTGGATGCGCTCCTTGAAGAGGGTGAGCCACTCGATCTGGGCGGGGGTGAAGGGCTGGGCGCCCTGCTGCCGGGTGGCCAGCCAAGCCTGGAAGCGGCGCTCGGCCTCGTCCCGGAAGGGCTCCAGCTCGGGCCTGTCACCCATGGCAAAGCGGACGAGGGAGATGAGGTCGGTGATCAGTCGTTGGCTGCCGGCGCCCTTCACGCGGCCGACCTCCAGGCGGGCATAGGCGCTCCAGAGCAGGTCCGGGGCCAGGGGTGGGTTCCCGCGGCCCATGGTCTCCGCCAGCTCCTTCACGGCCTGGAAGGTGAGGTGACGGTCCCGGTGGCGGTGCTGGTAGAGCACCTGCAGAGCCAGTAGCTCGTCCTGGCGCTCCTCCATGAAGGTGCGGAAGCTCTGGATGAGGCCCTTGGCCTTCTCCTCGTCGAAGCCGGCATAGAGGACCTGGTCTCGGGTGACATGGTCGATGACCTGCTCGGTCTCCCGTGTGAGGGTGATCAGCCGCTCCCGCAGGGCGGGGCGCAGGAAGGGCCTGGCGGCCTCCTCGCTCATGGCCTGGCGCACGGCCTGGAACTGGGCCTCCGTGGGCTCGGCGCCCAGGGCCAGGCTGAACTGACGCTGGGCGCGGTCGGTGATCTTGTCGGGGTCGCAGGCGTCCAGAAGGCGGTTGGCCATGGCCTTCAGGCCGGGGCCCTGGCCGTTCTCCGCGCTCACGGGGGGAACCTGGGCGGCCTGCTCGGGAGAGGCCCGCCGGTCCAGCCGGGCGAGGCGGCCCGCCAGGGTGGCCAGGGTGTCCGTGGAGCGGTCGCCCTGGGCCACGCGCAGCAGCAGCTTGTCCAGGGGCACGGTGGGTTCCCGCTCCAGGGGCCGGGTGTCGGTCTTGTCGGTCTCGGTGACGCCCACAGCATCCACCAGCACGAATCGGTCCTTGGCGGGGGCATCCGGGGTGACGCTGTGCAGTTCGTCGGGGCTGAGGACGCGGGTGGCCCGTCCCTTCATCTGCTCGTAGTAGAGCTGGCTGCGCACATCCCGCATGAAGAGCAGGCACTCCAGGGGCCTCACATCGGTGCCCGTGGCGATCATGTCCACGGTGACGGCCATGCGGGGGTAGAAGCTGTTGCGGA
Organism: Geothrix sp.; assembly: GCA_030681515.1. Classification (GTDB taxonomy): domain Bacteria; phylum Acidobacteriota; class Holophagae; order Holophagales; family Holophagaceae; genus Geothrix. Next base: position 55,325 of record JAUXSE010000017.1, read on the forward strand.
ATTCAGAGAGGAGTGTGTCCGGATCCTCCCCGGAGAGCTTGGAGCGGTAGGTGATCTTCTTGCAGAAGGCATCGCCCTCCCCGAAGACCTCCCGGGCCATGAGAACGATGTCCTCGGCGTGGTTGTCATCCTTGGCAAAGATGAGGGTCTTGGGCACCAGGGTCCGCCCTGGGAACATCTCCGTGAAGAGCCGCTCCTTGAAGGTGGCCAACACCGTGCGGATCTGATCCTTGGCCACGACGGAGCGGTCCAGCGCGGGGGCCTCGTAGGGCAGGTCGTCCTGGAGCTGCTCCCATCGCTTCTGGCGGGTGAGGCGGTCCCTGCGGTCCACCACAGTGCCGGCCTGGACCGTGGCGCCCTTCTCGGTGATGGCGGTGCGGATCCGGTAGATTTCGTAGCCCACATTGACGCCATCCACCACGGCCCGCTCGTGGGGGTACTCGCTCACGAGGTTTTGGTTGAAGAAGCCAAAGGTGTGGGCGCTGGGCGTGGCGGTCAGTCCCAACAGGAAGGCGTCGAAGTATTCGAGCACCTGGCGCCATAGGTTGTAGATCGAGCGGTGGCACTCGTCCACGATCACAAGATCGAAGGCGTCAATGGGGATGGCCGGGTTGAAGGCCACATCCCGGGGCTGCTGGTTGCGGACATCGGCTTCGAAGCCGCTGTGTTCCTCGGCCTCGTCGTCCGGGCCTTCCGCCTCTCCCCGCAGACTAGCGTAGAGGCGCTGGATGGTGGTGATGACCACCTTGGCCGCCGGGTCCAGAGCGCCGTGGGTAAGGTGCTGAACGGGGTAAAGCTCCGTGAACTTGCGGCCATCGCCGGGGACGACGAACTGCTCGAACTCGTTCTTGGCCTGGCGCCCCAGGTTGCGGCGGTCCACCAGGAAGAGGATCTTCCGGGCCTTGGCGAACTTCGCCAACCGGTAGCAGAGCTGGACGGCGGTGTAGGTCTTCCCGCTGCCCGTGGCCATCTGAAGCAGGGCCCGGGGGTGGTTCAGCTTGAGGCTGCGCTCGGCCCCATGAATGGCCTCGATCTGGCAGGCGCGGAGGCCCGCGAGGTCCAGGGCGGGCAGGTGCTGGAGGCGCTCCCGGAAGGTGGTGGGCTCCAGCAGCAGCTCCCGCAGTCCCTGGGGCGTATGAAAGGTGAAGATGCTCCGGGACCGGTGGTTGGGATCCCGGGTGTCGCCGAAGTAGGTTTCAACCCCGGTGCTCTCGTAGAGAAAGGGGGGCTCTGGGAACCAGCACTGGAGGTGATCTGGCAGGTTGGCCTGGTATCGGGCGGCCTGGTCGGCCACGCCGCTGAGGGTGGTGCCCTCGGGCTTGGCCTCGATGATCCCGGCGACCTTGCCCTCGATGAACAGGACATAGTCCGCGGGCCCGGTCCTGCCCTGGAATTCCCGCACAGCCACGCCCTGAGCGGCGCCGAGGTCGATCTGTCTGGAGTTCTGGATGACCCATCCCGCCGCTCGGAGCTGCGCGTCGATGTTCTCTCGGGCCAGTCCTTCAGGGGTCATGGTCGTGTTGCCCAGGGTGCCGCTCGCAAATGCGTGGGGAGATTCACCATTGTGCATGGAGCTCCAGTGATTAGCGACAAGGGCATCCTGTCCTGATCCCCTCACCCAGGGGATCTGTTTCACGCAGACAGTGGCACACCTTCGGTTGCCGATTGTGTTCGAGTGGGACAACAGTGTGACAACGACAAAAACGGCCACCGATTGAGGTGGCCGTAAGTGCTTTGTTTATGGCTCCGGAGGGAGGCTCCGACTCCGCGATCGAGCGCAGCGAGGAGTGGGAGGAACGTGCAGCGCACGGTCCGTGAGGCGGAGGATTTGAACCCGTTGCCGGCGACCACTCGCGCTTGTCTCCGCTCCGGCAGCGCTTTTGTGCTGCCTCCACGGCGCGTTCACGCCGCACATCCTGTGCGGCGCCCTCACGGGTCATCGCGCTTCGCGCGACGGTGGGCCTCCGCTCCTGCTTCGGCCTCGTGGGCCGGCTGCCTCTCGGGGGTTCAAACCATCTTTCTCTGTAACCAGCACAAAAATGGGGTCCCAAAAGGGACCCCATTTTTGTGCTGGCTCCGGAGGAGGGATTTGAACCCCCGACCTAGTGATTAACAGTCACCCGCTCTGACCCCTGAGCTACTCCGGAAAGGGCGAAGATCCATTCTACCGGAGGCGGGCGCGGATTCAAGCGGGAGGCTGCGGGGCCTGTGTCCCGGTCAGGCCCACCACCCTAGTGGTGCCCGTCCGAAATACTCGTAACAAACGAATGCAAGTGGGCACCACTGGGCAGGGGTCTGGGGGCATGGCAGTGCCCCCAGGGGGGTGACAGCCAGGACACGCATCGCGTGCCCTGGCGCCAGAGGGGCTATGCCCCGATGGAAGTGCACACCGCCGACACGCATTGGTACATGTTCCTCTGGCGGGGTGCACTAGCTTCGCTGGAGATCCATCAGGATCTGGCGGGCGGCGGCCTTGAGGGTGTCAATGACGCCGGTGCCCTGGTTGGCCACCGCTTCGATCATGGGTTCGCCGCGGAAGCGCAGCAGGCGTTCCATCTCGGGCAGGGCCGCGGCGGAGGGCATGTCCCGCTTGTTCAACTGGAGGACGTAGGGGATCGAGCGGATGTCGAAGCCGTTCTCCTTCAAATTCGTGGCCAGGTTCGCGATGGATTCGATGTTCGCCTCCATGCGGGCCCGCTGGCTGTCGGCCACGAAGATGATGCCGTCGCAGCCCCGGAGGATGAGCTTGCGGCTGGCATCGTAGAAGACCTGGCCCGGCACGGTGTAGAGGTGGAAGCGGACCTTGAATCCCTTGACCATGCCCATGTCGAGGGGCAGGAAGTCGAAGAAGAGGGTGCGGTCCGTTTCGGTGGCGAGGCTGACCAGCTTGCCCCGCTTCTCTGGATTGGCCTGCTCGTAGATCCACTGGATGTTCGTCGTCTTCCCGCAGAGGCCGGGACCGTAGTAGACGATTTTGCAGTTGATCTCGCGCGACGCGTAGTTGATGAAGGTCATTTCGCGCCCCTGGGCTTAATCGCCAAAGAGGCGGTCAATATCTTCGTCCGTGATCTCCGAGAAGGGGCTTTCAAAGCGGCTGCCACCGTCCGATTCCTTCTGCGCGCGCTGCTCCACCTGCTCGAAGATCTCCTGAAGGTCCTTGCTGGCCTTCTTTACCCGCAGGCGCACCAGCGCCAGGCTGGAGTTCTGGTCGAAGATCACCACCAGGATGCCGCGCTTGCCCACGATGGAGATGTGCAGGTTGTCCTTTTCCCCCTCATGGAAGAGCAGGCTGAACTCCTTCTCGCCGATGAGCTTGGCCAATCCGTCCGTGGCGGCCACGTTGCCGGCGGTCAGTGAGGCGAGGCTGGTGGCGTCAATGCTCTTCACGTCCCCCGCGGCGGAGATCTGCTGGCCGTTCTTGTCCACCAGGAACACCACCTTGGCGGAAGCATCCTTCTGAAGGCGGCCGATGATCTCCTGGAGGAGTTTGTACTCCTCCTCGAACATGATGAGATCAAGCTTGGCCACAACGACCTCCAGTGGGACTGCTTTTGGGAGGATACCGCACTTTTCAGTAGGCTCCGGAACCGGCGCCCCCCTGGACCACGGCCACGGAGGCGGAAAGGCCGAGGCGCGTCGCGCCGGCCATGACCATCTGGAGCGCCGCCTCATAGGTGCGGATGCCACCCGAGGCTTTGACGCCCAGACTGTGGCCCACCGTGCGGCGCATGAGGGCCACATCGGCTCCCGTGGCGCCCCCGGTCGAGAACCCGGTGGAAGTCTTCACGAAGTCGAGTCCGGCCTCCATCGCGAGCTCGCATGCGCGGACCTTCCCGGCCTCGCTGAGCAGGCAGGTCTCCAGGATCACCTTCAGAACCACCGGGGCGGGGACCGCGGCCCGCACCGCCATGAAATCCTCCATGACGGTTTCCCAGTCACCAGCCTTGGCAGCGCCGATGGCCAGGACCATGTCTATTTCCTGGGCGCCATCCCGCAGCGCGGATTCAGCTTCGAAGGCTTTGGCCCGGAGCGCCGAAGCGCCCAGGGGGAATCCCACCACCGTGCAGGTCCGGACGGGGCCGCCCTGGAGCAGGGAGGCCGCCAGGGGAACCCACATGGGATTCACGCACACCGAGGCGAACCCGTGCGTCAGGGCCTCCGCGCACAGGGCCTCCACCTGCGATCCCGTGGCCTCGGCCTTCAGGAGCGTATGGTCAATCAGCGGCGACAGATCCCAGGGGCCATGGGGAAGGCCGATGTGTTCAAGGACGCGGTGATGGAGGCCGGAGGCATCGCGTATCAGGCCATGACCCTGTGTACAACCGAGCAACTGGGATGTTCCCGGTTTCAGCAGGCGGGGTGCGCGGGCGCGGATTTCGGCGGTGAGTTCGAGCAGGGGATCCATCATGAGTCCATCATGGCCGGGTGTTCTGCCACCGGAAAGGCGGATGCGAAAAAGCGGGCCGAAGCCCGCTTTTTCCTGAACCAGGTGAAGCGATTTACTTCTTGGCTTCGGCCTTCTTCTCGGCCTTCTTCTCAGCCTTCTTCTCGGCCTTCTTCTCGGCCTTCTTCTCTTCGACGGTCAGGGCCTTCTTGGCCTCGGCGGCGGGAGCATCGGCCTTCTTGGCAGCCTTCTTGGCCTTCTTCGCGGCCTTGGGGGCATCAGCCTTCTTCTCTTCGGCGGTCAGGGCCTTCTTGGCCTCGGCGGCGGGAGCATCAGCCTTCTTGGCAGCCTTCTTGACCTTCTTGGCGGCCTTGGGGGCGTCGGCCTTCTTCTCTTCGACGGTCAGAGCCTTCTTGGCCTCGGCCTTCTTCTCTTCCTTCTTGGCCTCGACCTTCTTCTCGTCCTTCTTGGCTTCAGCCTTCTTCTCTTCGACGGTCAGGGCCTTCTTGGCCTCGGCCTTCTTCTCTTCCTTCTTGGCCTCGACCTTTTCGACCTTCTTCGTCTCAGGCTTCTTGGCCTCTTCGGCGAAGGCGGGGCTGATCAGAGCGGCGGCAACGAGCAGCGCGGCAAGCTTCTTCATGGGTGTTACTCCCTAGGGTTGATCCGGCACGGCCGGAAGTGCAGGCCTTGAAGCAGGCTTTACGCCATATTCCAAACGCAGTGAACAATTGATTTACAATATTTGCTTTGAACAAAATGACGTGGCATTCTGCAACCTGTAGCAGGCTGCGACGATTCGCGCCTCCCACGGGCCGGGGCCAGCTATTCGCCGTCGTGGAGACCGTAGCGCTTGAGCTTCCGGTAGAGGGTGGTCCGATCCACGCCCAGAATTTCCGCGATGCGCTGCTTCTCCTTGTGGCGCCCCACCAGCACCTGGATGTAGCGCCGCTCCAGTTCATCCAGCGAGGGCCAGTCCTCGATCAGGGCCGGGACCTCCGCGTCTGGCTCCGGGCGCCGGAGGGCCTTCTTGAGCACATCCGCCTGGATCTTGGCCGGCAGATCGTCCACGGAGATCTCGTGGCCCCGGCTCAACTGAGTCAGGTTCTCCACGGCGTTGCTCAATTCGCGGACATTGCCCGGCCACGAATAGGCTTCGAGAACCCGCCGGGCCTCCGGGTGCACCTGGTAGATCTGCTCATCCTTCCGCCCGGATTCGGACAGGAAATGGTCCAACAGCGCGGCGATGTCTTCCCGCCGCTCCCGGAGGGGGGGCACGGCGAGTTCGACCACGCCGAGACGGTAGTAGAGATCCTCCCGGAAGGCCCCCGCCTTGACCATCACCTGGAGGTCGCGGTTGGTGGCGGCGATCACCCGGGCATCCACCTTGATGGTCTTGTTGCCGCCCACCCGGCGGATTTCCTGCTCCTGAAGCACCCGCAGCAGCCTTACCTGGAAGCTCGGGCTCGTTTCGCCGATCTCATCTAAAAAGATCGTGCCGCCCGAAGCCTCCTCGAAAAGGCCGGGTTTTTCGGCGATGGCGCCGGTGAAGGATCCCTTCACGTGGCCGAAGAGTTCGGATTCCAGCAGCGTTTCCGTCAGCGCGCCGCAGTTCACCGCCACGAAGGCGCGGTCCCGCCGTTCGCTGGACAGATGGATGCTGCGGGCCACCAGTTCCTTGCCCGTGCCGCTCTCGCCGGTGATGAGGACCGTCGCCCGGCTGTTCTGGAGGCTCGCGATGGTCTTGTAGACCGCCATCATCTTCGGGCTGGACCCGATCATCAGGCTGCGCTTCCCCTTGGGCGACGTGGCCTTTTCTGTCCCATGGCCGCTGGATTGGCGCCGGGCCAGGGCGCGGGCCACCAGGGCCTTCAGCTCCTCGTTGTTCCAGGGTTTGCTGAGGAAGTCGAAGGCGCCTTCGCGCACGGCCTCGATGGCCGTCTCCAGCGTGCCGAACCCGGACAGCAGGATGGTGTCCACCCCCAGCGGCTTGGCCTCTTTCAGCAGGTCCAGACCATCCTTCTTGGCCTCCAGATTGATGTCGGACAGCAACAAATCGAACGGCTCCTTGTGCAGCAGCTCGATGGCCCTGTCGGGATGGGTGGCCTTGACCACCTCCAGCCCCATCGTGCCCAGAAGCTCCTCCAGGAACTCGCAGGTCTCCTTGCTATCGTCCACCACGAGCACGCGGGCCATGGCCACCCCCAACCATGAAGGTATCCCAAAGTGCCCTGGCCCTGGCGCCGGTCAGGGGGTATCCTCTGAAAATCCAATCCACGGAGAATTCCCATGCGCGTCTTTATGCCGTCAGCCCTCATGGCACTTCTTTCCGCCGTCAGCATCCTGGCCGCGGATCTCACCATCACCAGCCAGGTCACAGGGAAGGGCGCCCTGGCCAAGAGCGGATCCCAGGTGCAGTACCTCAGCGCCTCCCGGATGCGCGTCAACTCCACCGGATCGAAGACGGACAGCCTGGTGGACTACGGGCAGGGAGTCATCTACAGCATTGACCACGGGAAGAAGGTCGTCACCCGGATGACCTTCAAGGATATGCAGGAGGCCATGCAGTCCCTGGAGGAGCAGATGGCAGGCATGCCCGAGATGGTGACGAAAATGATGTTCGGCGACGTGTCCGAAGTGAAGGTCGAACAACTCGGGGCCGACACGGTGCTGGGCCGCCCCTGCAAGAAAGTGCGCATCACGCTCGGCAAGATGGTCCAGGAACTCAGCGTGGATCCATCCCTCCAGTTCCCGGTCAAGGACTACGCGAAAGCCATGTCCATGCTGAACCGCGCCCCTGGCCAGATGGGCACCCTCCTCATGCGGGTGAACCAGGAAACCGCCAAGCTCAAGGGTGTGGCCCTGCGCACCCACGTCAGCGGCCTCATGGGCATGGATGTGACCACCGAAGCCACGGCCGTATCCACCGCGCCCATCCCCGAATCCACCTGGGCGCTGCCCGCCGGCTACACGATGAAGGACGGCGGCAAGGAGTTGAAAAGGTAATTTCGCGGCAATGGCTTAGACTGGATGGGGCCCTTCGCGGGCCCCTTCCTTCGGATCCCCCATGAGCGCCCAACCCTCCTTTGATGATGGCCTCGACCGCCTGGAGGCCCTGGTGCAGCAGCTGGAATCCGGCAGCCTCAGCCTGGAGGAGGCCCTTGCCCGCTTCGAAGAGGGCGTGCAGCTGAGCCAGGCCCTTCAGAAACAGCTCGCGGAAGCCCAGCGCAAAGTCGAGGTGCTCAAGGCCGGTCTGGGCGGCGAGTACCGGGCGGAGCCGCTGGACGATGCCAGGGAAGGCCGGTGAGCGGGGCCGCCACGCAGGTCCAGGGCGACCTCGACCGGCTTCTGCCGATGCTGGACACCGCGCTGGCCCGGTCTTTCCGGAACGGCGAAGCCGCCCGCCTGGGAGAGGCCGCGAGATACAGCCTGGAGGCTGGCGGCAAGCGGGTGCGCCCCGTACTCTGCCTGTTGGCCTGCGAGGCCGTGGGAGGTTCGGCGGAGATGGCCCTTCCCGGGGCCCTCGCCCTGGAGTACGTCCACACCTATTCGCTCATCCACGACGACCTTCCCGCCATGGACGACGACGACCTCCGCCGGGGGCGGCCCACGAACCACAAGGTCTTCGGCGAAGGCCACGCCATCCTGGCTGGTGATGCCCTGCTGACCGAAGCCTTCGGCGTATTGGCCTCCGCGGACCTGGAGCCCGCGAGGAGGGCCGAGGCGCTGACGCTGCTGGCGGAAGGCGCCGGCTGGCGCGGCATGGCCGGCGGACAGGCTCTGGACCTGGAGGCCGAAGCACGAGCGAAGGCCCACCGGCTCGCGAAGCGAGACGGCCCGAAGGGCGAGGCCCAGGGAGGCTCCGCCTCCACGAGAGCAGCGAGTGGGAAGGCGCTCCAAGAGGAGCGCCTGTCAGGCGGAGGGCCGAGTGAGGGTGAGCAGCTCGACGCCTACGACCTGGACCACCTCCGCCTCATCCACCGGCTGAAGACCGGCGCGCTGCTGCGCGCCTCCCTGGAGATCGGCGCCGTGCTGGGCGGCGCGGCCTCGGCGGAACGGGCCGCCCTCCGGGCCTACGGCGAGGCCATCGGCCTGGCCTTCCAGATCCAGGACGATATCCTCGACGCCACCGCCACGGACGCGGATCTGGGCAAGCGGGCCGGAAAGGACGCGGGCAGGGGTAAGATCACCTACCCTTCCCTTCTGGGCCTGGAAGGCGCCCGCAGGGCCCTGGACGAAGCCACCGAGACCGCCATATGCCAACTAGCCTCCCTATCCAACCGGAATTCCTTGGCAGCCTGGGCGCGATACCTGGCCCTGCGGGCCAAGTAGGATCCCGCGTGAGCACGCCCGATAGCCCCTATCCCCTGCTCGATTCCCTGGCGGCCCCCCAGCAGATCCGCCACTTCTCCCTGGATCAGCTCGAACGGCTGGCCGCTGAAGTGCGCGGCTTCCTCATCGCCTCCGTATCCGAGACCGGGGGCCATTTCAGCTCGAATCTCGGCACGGTTGAATTGACCGTCGCCCTCTTCCACCACTTCGACTTCCTCCAGGATCGCATCGTGTGGGACGTGGGCCACCAGGCCTATCCCCACAAGATCCTCACGGGCCGCAAGGACCGCTTTCCCACCCTGCGCCAGCATCACGGGTTGTCGGGGTTCCTCAAGCGCGACGAAAGCCCCTATGACCACTTCGGCGCGGGGCACGCCAGCACCAGCATCTCCGCGGTCCTGGGCATGGCCAAGGCGCGGGATCTCCAGAAGCGGGATCACGCCTGCATCGCCGTCATCGGCGATGGTTCCATGACCGCCGGCATGGCCTTCGAGGCCCTCAACCAGGCGGGGTACCTGGTGGTGAAGAACTTCCTGGTGATCCTCAACGACAACGACATGAGCATCAATCCCAACGTGGGGTCGCTCCAGGGCTACCTGAACCAGATCATGTCGGGCCAGTACTACCAGCGCTGGCGCGACCGCATCGAGCACGCCATCAAGGCCATCCCCCTGGAGGGCCTCAGCAAGGGCGTGGCCAAGGCCGCCAAGTGGAGCGAGGAGAGTTTCAAGCGCCTCATGGTGCCGGGCCTGCTCTTCGAGGATCTGGGCTTCCGCTACATGGGCCCCGTCAACGGCCACGATCTGAACGCGACCTCGAAGGCCCTCGCCGAGGCCCGGGAGAAGATGAAGGATGGTCCCGTGCTGCTGCATGTGCAGACCAAGAAGGGCTACGGCTACGAGCCCGCCGTGCAGGATCCCCTGAAATGGCACGGCGTCACCGCCTTCGACGCGGAGGCCGGGGAGATCATCAAGATCACCGTGGACCCGATGAAACCTGCTCCGCCGAGCTACACCAGCGTGTTCGGCAAGACCCTGGTCGAGCTGGCGAAGACCGACGACAAGATCGTGGGCATCACCGCCGCCATGCTGGACGGCACGGGGATGAACCTCTTCCAGAAGGCCTTCCCGGACCGTTGCTTCGACGTGGGCATCGCCGAGCAGCACGCGGTCACCTTCGCCGCGGGTCTCGCGACCCAGGGCATGCGGCCAGTGGCGGCCATCTACAGCACCTTCCTGCAGCGCGGGTTCGACCAGGTGGCCCACGACGTGTGCATCCAGGACCTGCCCGTGACCTTCGCACTGGATCGCGCGGGCATCGTCGGCGCGGACGGCCCCACCCACCACGGGCTCTACGATCTGGCCTACCTCCGCTGCCTGCCGAACATCGTGCTGATGGCCCCCAGGGACGAGAACGAACTGCGGCGCATGCTCATGACCGCCATCTACTGCGGGCACCCCGCGGCCCTGCGCTACCCCCGGGGCAACGGCCTCGGCGTGGCCCTGGAGGAGCCCATCACCGCCCTGCCCGTCGGGAAGGGGGAGCTGCTCCGGGAAGGCGACGACCTCCTGCTCTGCGCCCTCGGCTCCATGGTGGATCCGGCCCAGCAGCTCGCCGAGACCCTCGCGGGCGAAGGCCTGTCCTGCGCGGTCATCAACGCCCGCTTCGTGAAGCCCCTGGATGCGCCCCTGATCCACGAATGGGCCCGGCACTGCAAAGGGGTGGTGACCCTCGAAGAAGGCTGTGCCCCCGGGGGGTTCAGCGGCGCGGTGGCGGAGTCCCTGGCGGATGCCCGCGTGCTCCGCCCCCTGCTCCGATGCGCCGTACCTGACCACTTGGTCCACCATGGAGATCCCAAGCGGCTGCTTGAGGAAGAGGGCCTGACCCCCCGGGCTCTGGAACATCGGATCCGGGAATTCGCCAGCCGCATCTAAGTAAAAACTTGCGAACGCCCCCGGGGTTTCCTATGGTTGGACACACCAGCCCATTGGTGACCAAGCCCCCGAGGACTTCGTGAGGAATTGCCGCATCCGCGTATCCCTTCTGAGTGCCTTTCTCGGACTGTCCTCGTTGGCCCTGACCGCCCAGGCCTGGGATGCCGCGAGCCAGGCGCGCGGCTGGGCCAAGCAGGACAAGGACGATTCCTTCACGTTTTTTGATCCCGCCGCCAGGACGCTCCGCACCTGGACCCGGGACGGTGGGCTCTCGGGGAACCTGCCCCTCGCCAAGCTGGAGGAGACGCCGGACCGCTGGCTGCTCGATCCGCGGAACAACGCCTGGGTCGCCCACGGCCCGACGCTCACGCTATTCGACCGGACCGGCCGGAGCCTCAACAGCCTCAAGCTTCCCGCGGAGGTGGGGGATGTGTGCTGGGACGCCAAGGGCTTCGTCATTTCGTACCGCACACCGGAACCCTACCTGGAGAAACGCGAATTCAAGGGCGGCGGCATCCTCTGGTCCTTCGGCGCCAAGCCCGCCAAGAGCGATGGCCCGGCCCCGCAGAACCGGCGGCCCATCCTCATGGACGATGCCGGCAACGTGCTGATGGCCGATGGCCGTTCCCTGAACCTGGCCATCCTGGACGGCAACACCGGAAGGAAAGTCGCCGAGATCAGCCTCAAGCTCCCCTCCGGCCAGGCGGCGCCCTCCCTTGAGGGCAATGCCCTCGATCGCGACCCCCTGGCGATGTGGCCGGGCAAGGGCGTGGTCTTCGCCACGGTGAAAGCCTCCCAAGTACCGGCGGCGGCCCGCGGAACCCTTCAGGGAGCGGTCCTGGCCCGCCTCGATCTCACCCACACCGCCCTGGAGTTCCTGCCGACGGGTCTGGATGAAACGCACATCCTGGTGGGCGTGCTGGATTCCGACGCCGTGTTCGTCAACCCCAAGGGCGGGTTGATGCTGGTCAAGGTCAAGTAGTCAGAACCTCCTATCTGGCCTGGTTCGCCACCCGTGTCCGGTCGAGGTAGGGGATCGTGCGCCAGGTGTTCGTGGGGGATGGATTCAGGGCCGGCCGGGCCAGCACGTATTCCAGAATGAGGTTCCGCTGGCTGGCGGGCGTGATGAACTCCGGCGCCCCCGTGAATCCGATGGCCTCCATGTAGCCGCCCCCGCCCCGCAGGCGGTAGGTGGAGAGGGCCAGGGTGAAGGTCTGGTCCGGCTTCACAGGTTGTCCCTGGTAGGCGAGCCTCAGCACCCGGCTGCCCGCGGGCTTCCCCAGATCCAAGGCGTAGGCCACGCCATCCACCATGTCGTAATTGTAGAAGGGCACCTCGCGGCTGTAGAGCTCCGGCTCCCAGCTGAAGGCATAGTGCCGCGCCCCATGTTCCAGATAGCGCTTCAACTGGTCCCCCGTGACGCGGATGCGAGCCACCTGGCTTTCATAGGGCGACAGCGCGTAGAACTGGCGCACGCTCGTCGGCCCCCTGGGGATGAAGATCTTCGGTCCGGGGCTCGCCGCGGCCGATAGCTGCGCGCCCGTGGCCTGGCGCTGCACCTGGTGGATGAGCTGCATGAGGGGCGTGTCCTCCATCCGGGACCACCGGCTGTCGAGATCCACCAGCAGGTTCGTGGCGGACGTATCCAGGTAGCGGTCCGTGGCGGCGCGCAAGGCCGCCGTGAGGCGCAGCACCTCGGGATCGCTGGCCGTCTGGTCGTCTGGCTTCAACAGCCGCCCCGAACTCGCCACCACCCGCCAGCGCCCCTTCTCCTGCCGGAGGTCCAGGTCCACCACGGCCAGGGCCCGGCCGTAGCATTGCGCCTGAAGGATGGGGATGCCCTTGTGCTCGATCTGCACCGCCTGATGGGTGTGGCCGGTGAACACGGCGTCGAGCCCCGGCACCTGGTCCACGAGACGGAGCGCCGCGTCCTCGTCCCCTTCCCGGCCCTCCAGGGTGCCGAGTCCCGAGTGCAGGATGGCGATCACGACATCGGCCTTCTCCTTCTCGCGGAGGCTGGGCACCAGCCTCCGCGCCGTGCCGACAATATCCTGGAAGACCAGCCCCGCGTAGTTCCCGGGCTCGGTCATGGAAGGGATCCGCGGCGTGGTGAAACCCACCAGGGCCACGCGGACCCCCGCCACGGTCACCACGGTGTGGGCCGGGAACCCGGGCCTGCCCTTGATGTCCATGGTGTTGGCCGACAGGAAGGGGAACTTCGCCTGCCTCTCCACCTCGCGGAGCACCTCCAGGCCGAAGTCGTACTCATGGTTGCCCACGGTCATGGCGGCATAGCCCAGGGCATTCATGATCGCCACGCTGGGTTCGGGCAGGTCGCGGCGCAGGGTGTTCCGCACGTAGTTCAAAGGCTCGCCCTGGATCGTGTCGCCGCAATCGAGCAGGACCGTGTTCGGATTCAGGGCCCGCTGGCGGCGGATCAGGGTGGCGAGCTTCGCCCAGCCCTGGTGCGCGGGCTGGAGGCTGAAGGTCTCCTCGGCCATCACGTGGCCGTGCATGTCCGTGGTTCCAAGAATCTGAATCCGGGCCTCTTGGGCCTGGAGGCCCCACGCGATCAACAGGATCCAGAACCACTGCCTCATGCCGCCTCCGGGGTCTCCCCGCCAACCGAGGGTTGGATGGGGCCGACTTCAAGGGTAAACTTTCCCTTCATCCAAGGATGCCCTCTCTTTCGGAGTCCCCATGCAAGAAGTCCAGATCAAGGCCCCCAAGCACGAATTCACGCTGCTTTGCGACGACATCCGCCAGGAGATGGGCGGCAAGACCTCGCTGATGGGCCTGTACGACCACCACATCGTGGTGCCCCAGGTTCCCTTCACCCTGCCCAAGGTGTGCTTCTACACCCGCTTCTCCCGCATGGACGGCCAGTTCAAGTTCGGCTTCTCCATCGTGAGCCCCACCGGCGACCGCAAGGACGTGATCCGCGACAGCGATGTGCAGATCCCCGATGGCGCCAAGGAAGGCACCTTCAATGTCATCGCCAGCCCCTTCGAGGTGACCGGCGAGGGCGTCTATGAGGTGATCATCGCCCTCACCAAGGGCGCCGACCGCTTCGAATACGTCTACAAGTTCGCCATCTCCGACGCCAGCCGCCTCCAGGCCGAGTACGAAAAGGCCATGGCCGAGGCCGGGCAGGTCGGGAACTGAGTCCTAGCTGTCAGCCATCAGCTGTCAGCCATCAGTGCGGCGCCCCGGTGGGGCGCCGTTTCTTTTAGACTGATAGCCGATAGCCGATAGCCGAGAGCCCCATGAACCGCTACGCCAAGCAGCGCATTTTTCTCGGCCGCGAGGCGGACGAGGCCCTGCGCTCCAGGCGCGTGGCCGTTCTCGGCCTCGGGGCCCTGGGCTCCGTCATCGCGCCCTGGCTGGCCCGGGCGGGGGTGGGTCACCTCACCCTCATCGATCGTGACCTGGTGGAGCAGTCCAACCTCCAGCGCCAGCTGCTCTACAACGAATCCGATCTGGGCCGCCCCAAAGCCGAGGTTGCGGCGGAACGCTTGTCCGACTCCAATTCGAGCATCGAATTGGAGCCAGTGGTGGCCGACCTCACCAGCGGCAACGCCCGCGAGCTGCTGGCGGGCCACGACCTCATCTGCGATGGCACCGACAACTTCGAGGCCCGCTTCCTCATCAACGACATCGCCATCCTCACGGGCACGCCCTGGATCTACGCCGGCGCCATCGGCGGCGAAGGCGTGATCTGGCCCTTGAACCCGCCCCGCACGCCCTGCCTGCGCTGCCTCATCGAGGAGCCCCCCGCGGGCGGCGATGTGGATACCTGCGACAGCGCGGGCGTGCTGGGCCCCGCCGTGGGCATCATCGCCAGCTGGGCGGCGCTGGAGGCCATGAAGGTGCTCACGGGAAAGGTGCCCCATGCCGACCTGGCGCGGTTCGACTTCTGGAACGATGAGCGCCAGTTCCTGAAGCCGCCGAAAACCCGCTGCCGCTACTGCACGGACAGGATCACCGAATTCCTGGACGCGCGCTGGAGCCTCAAGGCCAGCCCCCTCTGCGGCCTGGAGGGTGTCCAGATCCGCGTGAACCCGCCCGGAAGGCTCGACCTCGGCATCTTGAAGGATCGCCTCGAAACCCGCACCCACAGCCCCTGGAAGCAGGCCGGAATGATGCTCAAGGGCCGCGACGGCGCCGACGAGATCACCCTCTTCGCCGACGGCCGCGCCCTCGTCCACGGCCCCATGACCCCCGAGCGGGCCCGGAGCTGGTACACCGAGGTGGTGGGGTGCTGACACTGCTCCTCGCCTCCCGCAACGCCGGCAAGCTGCGGGAATTCGCCGCGCTGCTCCCGGACCTGCAGTTCGTGCCGTGGCCCGCGGGCGCGCCGTGAAAATCCTGCTGGCTTCCTCCAACCAGGGAAAGCTGGCGGAATTCCGCCAGCTTCTCGCGGGATTTGACCTCGTCTCCTGGCCGACGGGCGCGCCCTCCTTGCCGGAAACCGGCGCCTTCTTTCAGGACAACGCCCTGCAAAAGGCGGAAGGTGCCCGCGCCTGGTGGCAGTCGCACGGCCGAGAGGCCGTGGATGGCGTGCTGGCGGATGATTCGGGGTTGTGCGTGGATGCGCTGTGGGGCGGCCCCGGCGTGCTGAGCGCGCGCTTCGCGCCGGACCTTCCTTCGTACCACGACAAGGGCCGCCGCCTGCTGGCCATGCTCCCGGAGGACGCCGACCGCACCGCCCGCTTCGTCTGCGTGCTGGCCTTCGTGCCCATGCCCGGCCCCATGCACGGCGGACCCTTCACTGTCAGTGGCGCCGTGGAGGGCACCCTGGCCTTCGACCCCCGCGGTGATGGCGGTTTCGGCTACGATCCGATCTTCATCCCCGATGGCCACGAGCACACCTTCGCCGAACTGCCCGCCGGCACCAAGCATACCCTCAGCCACCGGGCCCGGGCCTGCGCGGCGCTGCGGGCGCGGCTCGCCACCGGGCGGCGCTAGGGTAAAGGCATGACCTGGAAGCACAAACCCCGTACTTGCTCAGTCCCCTCCAAGGACGCGGTCGTTAATGTCAATTCGGAATCGGAAGCTTTCGATTTCGCCGGGTGAAGTGAATTTCCTGGGTAGACCCGCGGGGGTGGGTTCCCAGGTTAATTGGCCACCGACGGGATCAAGATCCCACCACTCCAGCTCCGGATAGGTCGAAACACTCTTCCTCCGCCCCTCGGCCAGAGAGGCATTTCTCGCGAGGGTTCCGGGATCATGAACATTTCGGGTGGGTTCGATCTGCTTTTCGAAATCTCGCCCATGCAGGACGGCCTGCTCTGAACGCGCAGCGATGAGGAAATGCCCGTTCTTCCTGGGTTGGATGCCCAGTATCCCCATCTCCAGCCCCCTCCCAAAGGGACGATCGAGATAGCTTTCATCAATGCCAGGATATAGGCGGACCAACCGAAGGCTTGGATTCTGTTTTCGTGTTTCCACCAACCAGATCCAACCTAGTTTTCCATCGGCCATGAGGATGGCGTCATCAGAACGTGCCACAAGGTAGCCAAAACCCGTCGAGAGCGCCGCACATCCTGGGTGGATCTCCCAGGTACCTAGGCGGTCTCGCTGGAATAGGGGTTTCTTTAGGTTCGGTTCGAGTATGTCCTTGACGGATAGCTTCTGATCCTTCGAGAGTGTGGCCGTGGCAAGGAAGGAGTGCTGTCTCCCTTGATGGAAGCCATGCATGGATTCCACCAGGAACAGTCCTGTATCCAGAGGCATAATGCGGCACGGCACACTATCCTTGGGTGCATCTAGGACCGCAGAGAGAAACCACTGGGAGCCGGAAGGACTCCAGAAAACATCCAGAATTCGCCCTCCATCGCCCCGCTCCCGCTTCGCAATGGCCCAGTACACACCATCAAAGCAATCCAGACTGTCAGGAAGCAAGTAATCGGGAATCTTATGGGTCACTTTCCCACCCTTCCCGGGCCTCTGAAATGTGTACTCGGCTTTATCCCACTCTTGGTGGACCACACCATCTTTGTGCCAGTACATACTCTGCTGGGGCTTTGGCATGATCTGCCCCAGCAGGTCGACTGGTGCCAAAATTGTCACGACTGCGAGTAACTGGATAAGCCGCCACAAAATCATCGGAGGCTCAGCAGTCCGATTTTTGTTGGATTTTCTTGGCTTGGGCCGGCGAGACATTCTCACAATTCCAGGTACCACCGCCGGAACTCGTGCAAACCGTGCAGAAGGACGAACTGACACAGTTAACCGTCACGCACTCCGCCGGGAGGTTTGCGGGGACCAATCCCAGTGCAGACGCCGCAAGAAAATGAAAAACCTTCTTCATCATTCTTCTCCTTTGGATGGGTTCCGGGGAATTCTTACACACACACATGGATAGGTCAATGCGCTGTCGAAATGTCACCCAAATTTCACCCTTGTGTGTTCGCAAGGCTAAGGTGAAAACCATGACCTGGAAACGTGAACCGAGCACCTGGCTGGCCATCGTGGGCGTGCTGCTGCTGTGGGCCTCCGCCTTCGCGGGCATCCGGGCCGGCATGCGGCTCACCCCTGCGGGGGAAGTCGGCGCGGATGGCTACGGTCCCGGCGAACTGGCCCTGCTGCGTTTCGGCACGGCCTCCATGGTGCTGTCCCTGTACGCGCTGGGGACGCGGATGCGGCTGCCGGAGCGTTCAGACCTTCCCCGGATCAGCCTGGCCGGATTTCTGGGCATCAGCGTCTACCATGTCGCCCTTAACTTCGGCGAAGTGACCGTCAACGCCGGAGCCGCCTCCCTGCTCATGTCCGCCGGGCCCGTGTTCACCGCGCTGCTCTCGACCCTGTTCCTGAAAGAGCGCCTCACCCGGGTGGGCTGGGGCGGCATCCTGCTGGCCTTCGCGGGCGTGTCGCTGATCGCCCTCAGCGGCGGCAGGGGCTTGCGCTTCACACCCGGGGCCCTGCTCGTCCTGCTGGCGGCCGGGGTCGCGGCCGCCTATTCCATCCTGTCGAAGCAGAGCCTTCGCCGGTACACCGCCATCGAATTCACCTGCTACTCGATCTGGGCGGGCACGCTGCCCCTGCTCCTCTTCCTGCCCGGGCTGCTCCGCCAGTTGCCCCGGGCCGCGCCGCCCGCCACCTTCGCCGTGATCTACCTGGGCATCTTTCCCGCCGCCATCGCCTACGTCCTGTGGAACTACGCCCTCGCCCGGATGCCCGCCTCCCTGCTGTCGAGTTTCCTGTACCTGTCCCCGGTACTCGCCAGCTTCATCGCCTGGGTGTGGCTCGGCGAAGTTCCCGCCCCGCTCACGATCGTGGGCGGCGCCATCGCCATCCTCGGCGTGATCCTGGTGCAGATGAAGGGGTACGCCCGGCAGGCCTCCTAGGGTTTTCTCTCCGAACCCGTGAGCAGGCCCCAAGAAGCAGAGGGTGCCTCCCCTGGCTCAGGAAGGCATCCTCGACTCAAGCGACAAAGGTGGTGGACCAACCTGCTCCGGCCTGATGGCACTCCCATCAGGGCGTCACAAAGGCGTTCAATGTTGTGGTTGAACTGCCCGCCGTAAGACTGCGAACACAAAGGAACACCTTCCCGGAGGCAGTCTGTCCCACCAGACCACCCGTGATCATGGAATCCGCCATCAACACCTTGGGGCTGAGCCAAGTGCCGCTCTGGTATTCCTGGATGAGAACCTGCTTCTGGTTACCCGAGGTTTTTGTATAGAGGAGAAAAGCCTTGTCGCGGGAAAGGATTTTCACTCCGAATACCGCCGAACCCGGCTCATTGAACAACTGTGCAGCTTGCCATTGGCCATTGAGGTAGAGGCGTGTCTGGAAACCCAGGTAATCATTGTCCTGCCAGGCCACCAGGCGTGCGCCATCGGCGGCAAGGGCCAGGTGGGCCGACATGTCTCCCCCGGTTCCGGCGGGATTGATCAAGCCACCAATCAATTCGGGGCTGCCCCAAGACGTGCCGTCAAAGCCCCGTGCGTAGAGTTGGTGGTCGACCTTGTGAACGGCGTATCCAAGGTTGGCTGAGGCAAACACCACGGGTGGGTAAATCCCCCCGCCGTATTCCCCATATTTCAGGACAGCGGAGAATCCCTCCGCGGGCTGGGTCCAGGAGGAGCCTGAATTTCTGTTGAAGAGTAGGCGATAGCCATACCCCCCGCCCGGGGCCGCACCCGTGCTTTCCTGCCAGGTCGCTGTGATGGGGTAGCCACCTGAGGTCAGGCCAAGCCTCAGATACAGCAGTGGATTTGGCGAGTCAATCTGCTGGGAGGTGGACCAGGAGCCATTCACACGTTCCCAGATCCCGAGGTGATTGCTTCCATCGTTGGTCGTGAAGCTAGTGGCGGCAAGGAGGCGGCCGGCTCCCAGGTTGCAGAGCAGCGGGGTTAGCGTCGTATACACGCCATAGACGAAGGACGGCCCAACGGGGAGCTCCCCACCCCAGGCCCCGCCGGTTCCCTCCATGAGCTTCATCCCACCGGAGGTGGGGATCGTATCCCGGAGATCGGCCCCATAGAAGAACGTGGACACCTTCGCGGACGCGTCCATGGTGGAGGTTCCCATCAGGGGGTTGGAGGCGCCAAGCGTCTGATGGGACCAAACCCCATTCTGAACCGAATGTACCCGGAGCTGCCCTGATCCATTCACCGTGGTGATGATCGGATGCTCCACGCTTGAATCCGAGAGGGTCACCCGCATGTCCCCGCCATTGGGGAGGGAATCCAGGTAGACCGGGCCCAGCCAGGACGTCCCTGTCGGTTGGGGAGTCACGGAACTTCCACCCCCCGCGGCCCCTCCTCCGCCACCACACCCAACCAGGATCAGAAGACCGAGACAACCCAGATGCCGAGGCGACATGGGACACCCTCCTAATAAGAAAATCGATAATAGTGATTTCCACCAAATTATCATCATTTGATTGAACATACCCTCGCCATTTCAACCAGCACTTGCCACAACTCGAAGCGTGACAATTCCAGCTCTGGGCTGGATTTCGCTATCCTCCGGCGCGCTCCACGTCTCGCCTTGGGCTGGGGCCCGGGCTCGGGCTTGGCCGCTATGTTGGCTCACCCGAGCGCGTGAGCAGGCCCAGGAAGGTCAGGGGCCCTTCCGAATCGTTGATGAGGCCATGGCTGCCACCCGCCCTGACCAGGAACAGGTCGCCGGGCCCCACGGGAAAGTGTTCGCCGTCCAGGATCCCCACGCCCCGGCCCGCCAGGATCAGGTAGAGATCCTCCGTATTGGGATGGGCGTGCTCACCGATGGTGGCGCCGGGTTCCAGCGTGATGCGGCCGAGGCTGAGGACGCCGGCCATCTCGCCCGCCTTCAGCAGGTCCACACCCTGGCCCGCGCCCACACCCCCGCGGATGTTGGACTTGGGTTCTTCCGCCAGTTCGGACAACCTGCGGATCATGGTTCGCTCCTTGAGCCACCCTTGGGCGGGCGCTGTTCCCAGTCCACGACCTTCAGACCTTTGACGCGAACAAAATGTTTGGTGTTGCCCGTCACCAGGGTCATTTCGTGGGCCAGCGCCGTGGCAGCGATCATGGCGTCCTCGGCCTCGATGCGGTTCCCTTGCTTGCGGAGCTGGGCATCCAGGTCTGCCCAGTGGTATGCCTCATCAAGACCAAAGGGGAGTACCTGGATGGGACGAAGGAACGCCTCCACCTTCGACAACTCCCGATCTGGATCCTCGGAGAGATGGGTTCCAAGCACGAGTTCTCCGACCGTGAGCGAAGAGACGGCCACGGTTGCCGGTGGGATGCTTCCAAGCGCCTTGAGAGCCCAAGGCTTCCGGCGAAGACAGGCGATGCAGAGATTTGAATCCAGTAGGAAGCGGGCCATCAGAAGCTTCCCTTGCCACCCAAAAGGCGCTTCATCCGGGCTTCCCGGCTTCCGGCCGGGGACCTTTCGGGGAGCTCGATCGTGGCAGGCTCCCAGCTCTCGAAGTAACCCGCGGGCCAGCCCATGGCATCGGCGTGCCTCAGCACCAGGGCCTCTCCATCCCGGTAGGCCACGACGCGTTCACCCGGTTCGAAGCCGAGGGCCTTGGGCAAACGCAGCGCCGCTGAATTGCCGGATTTGAAAACCGTCAGTTCGAGGGGTTCCGTTTTGGGGGTGCGCACGGGGGTCTCCATGACAATGTATACACCGTAAGTATACACCAACAAATGCTGTCGGCGCCCAGCCCTGAGCTACAAGAAGATCTTCGGATCTACCCGCGCGTTGTTGAGGCTGAGGGACCAGTGCAGGTGGGGGCCGGTGGCGCGACCGGTCTTGCCCACCTCGCCCAGCAGGTCGCCGGCCTTGAGCACCTGCCCCTGCTGCACGGTGATCTTCGACAGGTGGGCGAAGAGACTCACCACCCCTTCGCCGTGGGCCAGGAACACGGCGTTGCCGCTGAAGAAGAAATCACCCGTCAGCACCACCACCCCCGCCACCGGAGCCCGTACCGCCTGGCCCTGGGGGGCCCGGATGTCCAGGCCCGAGTGGGGCGAGCGGGGCACGCCATTGAAGACCCGGCGCAGGCCGAAGGAACTGGTCAGGCTGCCCGGCGTGGGCTGCCGGAAGCTGAGCGAAGGGATGAGCCCTTCGGGCCAGGCCTTCCAGGCCGTCGAGATGAGAACCTGCTCCTTGGCGATGCGGGCCTCATCCTCGGGGTTGGGCGTGACCAGGCGCTGGTTCTCCAGGCGCAGCCGCTGCACGGGGTACCGCTTTGGCCGGATGGTGAAGGGAACGGCCTGGCCATCCACGTCAATCGTGTCCCTGCCGGGCTTTGCGCTCAGCGGAATCCCCACCACCGCCATCCAGCCCGTGGCGCTGCGCCGCGTCAGCACCGGCTCCCCGCGATAGGTCGCCCTGGGTGCGTGCTCCTTGCCCTGAAGCGAGACCATGGCCACGCCGCCGGGGACCGGGGAGGCCTTGAAGGGGAGGTTGTCCGACGCCGCGCCAACGATGGCTGAACCCGTCGTCGCGATCAGCAGAACCACGGGGCGGCAGGCGAAGAGGCAGCGGTGCACGGTCATTCCAGAACCCTCGCACGGAAAGGGCACTTCCAGGCGTACGAGGTGCCCGTTGCGCCGGCCTGTCCAGGCTTTCGGTGCCCCCGGCGGGGGCACGCGAGACCACAAAAGGAAGGACCCGGATCTCCGGGTCCTTTCGGGCATTCGAGGTGTCCGCTACGCCAGCTTGTTCACCCGGGCGGCGAGGCGGGACTTGGTGCGATTGGCGGCGTTCTTGTGCATCACGCCCTTGCGGCAGGCCTTGTCCACCAGGCCCTGGGTCAGGGGCAGCAGCTTGGCGGCCTCGTCCTTCTTGCCCCCGGCGATCAGGGCCAGGAAGCTCTTGACGGCGGTCTTCAGGGTCGAGCGGTTGCCACGGTTGCGGAGGCGAGCCTCGGCATCGCGGCGGGCCTTCTTGGCGGCGGACTTGTGATTGGCCATGGTTCGGGTCTCCAGCTTCCGATGCAGTCCCCCGTACGGAGTCGGGGAAGCGCGAAAGACCATCCTATCGCAAACAGCCCCTGGGTCAAGGGCAAAAGGCTTAGAGTACCTAACGAAACCCCCACAGGGCCGCGCGAGGGCCGCCGGGCGAGCGAGGCGAGGAACGCGAGGCAAAGCGTAGCGGGTACTACGCGCGACGGAGGCTCCGGCTCTGCGAGCCGGAGGCGAGCAGGAGCGGCGCGGTGCGCCGCGATAGCTGGAGGTGACGCTGCATCGCCCTCCGTCTGACGCCACGCTGCGCGTGGCTCCCGCTCGCAGACTCGCGGAGCCGGAGCCTCCCCGCCGCCCCTCGCCCGGAGGGATGAAGCCAGGCAGGCGCCCCGCGGCGTCAGGTCCCTTGAACAACGAACCACGTTGCCCTGCGGGCCCTTCCTTCTCGGTATCGCCTCCGGCGATACGCGAGACAAACTGATATCTGCGGTGCATCCTGCCTGGCTTCATCGCGGCCCCGTCGGGGTTTTGTTAGGCACTCTTAACCCAAGGGTCATTCAACCCCTTCCAGAGGGGGGCTCCATGCGCCATGCTGATCGGAGGCGAATGGCCTCCAGAGAAGGATGGGGTCATGCCGCAGCAGATACTGGAATCCGTCGTGGATCTCGCGGCGAAGGCGAGAGCCGTTCGCAGGGATGTGCTGCTGCAGGTCTACAAGGCCCAGAGTGGCCATCCGGGGGGAAGCCTCAGTTGGACCGATATCGGCGTGGCGCTCTACTACCACGAAATGACGGTATTCCCGGAGGATCCGGCCAACCCGGCCCGGGACCGGTTCGTGCTCTCCAAGGGCCACGCCTGCCCCGCCCAGTACGCCATCCTCGCGGATCAGGGCTTCTTTCCGAGGGCCTGGCTGGAGACCTTCCGCCAGTACCCGACGAAACTCCAGGGCCACGCCGAGAACCACTACACGCCCGGCGTCGAGGTCACCACCGGCAGCCTGGGCCAGGGCCTGCCCCAGGCCGTGGGCATCGCCATCGGCCTGAAGGTCCAGAAGGCGAGCCAGCGGGTCTACTGCGTCATCGGCGATGGCGAGAGCCAGGAGGGCGTGATCTGGGAGGCGGCCATGGCCGCGCCGCACCACAAGCTCGACAACCTTTGCGTTTTCCACGACCTCAACGGCCTGCAGATTGATGGCGAGGTGAAGAAGGTGATGAACATCCATCCCGTGCCAGACAAGTGGCGCGCCTTCGGCTGGGCGGTGAAGGAGATTGACGGCCACGACTTCCCTCAGATCCTGGAGGCCCTGGCCTGGGCCCGCACCGTGAAGGGCCAGCCCGCGGTGATCTGCGCCCGCACAGTGAAGGGCAAGGGCGTGAGCTTCATGGAGAACCAGGCCGGCTGGCACGGCGTGGCCCCCAAGCAGGACGAGTACGAAAAGGCCCTGGCCGAGCTCGCTGACTGACCCTAGATATCGGACGGCGCATGCGCCGTCCGATGAAGACTGAAGACCGAAGACTGAAGACTGAGGACCGACCCGCATGGACGCACTGCGACACACCTTCGAACAGCAGCTGGCGGCGGCATTGCCCGGCGTGGAGATCACGCTGGAGCGGCCCAAATCCGGCGAGCTGGGCGACCTGGCCTTCCCCTGCTTCCGCGCGGCCAAGCAGCTGGGGAAGAACCCGGCGCAGCTGTCGCAGGAGCTGGCCGCGGCCATCCGCATCGAGGGTGCGGCGCTGGCGGCGGCGGGGCCCTACCTGAACCTGAAGCTGGCCCCGGAAACCCGCGCCAAGGCGGTGCTGGCGGCCATCCTGGAAGCGCCGCCGGAGCGGCCCTATGCTTCTCGTCCCGCCAACGGCAAAAAGGTGATCGTCGAGTACAGCTCGCCGAACATCGCCAAGCTCTTCACCATCGGCCACCTGCGCTCCACCATGATCGGCCACGCCCTGGCGCAAACCCATCAATTCCTGGGCTACGACGTGGTCCGCCTCAACCACCTGGGCGACTGGGGCACCCAGTTCGGCACGCTGCTGGCGGCCTACACCCGCTGGGCCCAGGACGGGAATCCGGATCTGGAAGAGGATTTCGACTGGGCCGAGCCTGCCCCTGATAGGCGCCGTACGCCGCTGTTCCGCCTGTTCCAGCTCTACGTGCGCTTCCACGCCGAAGAGGAAAACGATCCGGCCATGCGCGACGAGGCGCGGGGCTGGTTCAAGCGGCTGGAGAACAACGATCCGAAGGCGCGGGGACTCTGGAAGCGGTTCCGCGATCTGTCGCTCACCGAGTTCCAGCGCATCTACGATCGTCTGGGCGTGAGCTTCGACACCCTGGAGCAGGGCGAGGCCTTCTACGAGGACCGGCTCGCGCCCACCATGCAGCGCCTGGAGGATGCGGGCCTGCTGGTGGAGGGTGAGCGGGGGGCCCGGGTCATCCACCTGGAGGATGTGGGCATCGCCACGCCCTGCCTGGTGCAGAAGGGTGATGGCACCAGCATCTACGCCACCCGCGATCTGGCGGCGGTCCTGTATCGCCAACAAACCTACGCCTTCGACCGCTGCCTCTACGTGGTGGGCGTGGACCAGGTGCTGCACTTCCAGCAGATCTTCGCCGTGGCGGAGAAGCTGGATCCCTGGTTCAAGGGCCGTATGCTGCACACGCCCTTCGGCATGGTGAAGCTGCCCGAAGGCAAGATGAGCACCCGCAAGGGCAATGTCATCTTCCTGGAGGACGTGCTGGACGAGGCCCGGGAACGCGTGGCCGCCATCATCGAGGAGAAGAACCCCGGCCTGAAGGACAAGGCCGAAGTGGCCGAGATGCTGGGCATGGGCGCCGTGGTGTTCTTCGACGCCATGAACGATCGCGTGAAGCCCATCACCTTCACCTGGGACCGCGTCATCGCCCTCGATGGCGACACGGGGCCCTACGTGCAGTACGCCCACGCCCGCATCATGAGCGTGCTGCGCAAGGCGGGTGGCGATTGGGCCCTGCAGGCTCAGGCCGGAGACCCCGAAGGCCCTGTCGTGCCGTTCCTGACCAGGCCCCTTCCCACGAATCTCGACGGCCTTGCAGCACCCGAGGCCCAGGCCCTGCTGTTTGAGCTGGCTGGTCTGCCCAGTGCCATCGCCGCCGTGGCGGAGGGCTGCATGGCCACGCCCCTGGCACGCCAGCTGGTGGCCGTGGCCCGCTCCTTCAGCGGGTTCTACACCAACTGCCCCATCCTGGCCCCGGACAACGCCCCGGAAGTCCGCGACGCCCGCCTCGCCCTGTGCGTGGCCACGGCGCGAGCCCTCCGCCAGGGCCTGTTCCTCATGGGCATCCAGGCCCCGGAGGAGATGTGAACCTCCCCGCTGGCCACATGCCTCGGCAAGGCACCGCAAGGAATGGGAGCCTACGGCTTTCTCAGGGTTCTGCCGATATTTCCGTCGTGAGGGGCGATTCACCTCAGAGAAAAAGAGCGGGAAAGCCACAAAGAACACAAAGGGCACAAAAAGGGCTTGAGACATCCGCTTCCGCGGCCCGTGCGCATCTCCTTTGTGTTCTTTGTGCCCTTTGTGGCCCCTTCTCTTTTTTACGGTGGGATTTCTTCTCAATTCCGCTATTCCGATGATGAAGAACGGGATTTATCAGGTTGTTCTTTAAATGTTTTGGCTGTTCTTGGCGCCCTTGGCGTCTTGGTGGTGATCAGTTGTTGTCAGGAGTGAGCGATGACCAAGTACGTGTTCGTGACCGGCGGTGTGCTATCGAGCCTGGGCAAGGGCATCGCGGCGGCCAGCCTGGGCGCGCTGCTGGAGGCCCGTGGCCTGAAGGTGACGCTCATGAAGATGGATCCCTACCTCAACGTGGATCCGGGCACCATGTCGCCCTTCCAGCACGGCGAGGTCTTCGTCACGGACGACGGCGCCGAGACCGATCTGGACCTGGGCCACTACGAGCGGTTCACGTCAGTGCCCACCACCCAGAACCACACCATCACCACGGGCCGCATCTACAACACTGTGATCCAGAAGGAGCGGCGGGGCGACTACCTGGGCAAGACCGTGCAGGTGATCCCCCACATCACGGATGAGATCAAGGGCGTGATGAAGAAGGTCGCCAAGGACATGGACGTGGTGATCGTGGAGATCGGCGGCACCGTGGGCGATATCGAAAGCCAGCCGTTCATCGAGGCCATCCGCCAGTTCAAGCTGGAGGCTGGTCTGGATTCCCAGATGAAGGCCAACGCCATCAACATGCACCTCACCTATGTGCCCTTCATCAAGGCCGCGGGCGAGCTGAAATCCAAGCCGACGCAGCACAGCGTCAAGGAACTGCGCGCCCTGGGCATCCAGCCCGATGTGCTGCTCTGCCGCGCCGAACAGGATATCCCCCGGGAACTGAAGGACAAGATCGCGCTGTTCTGTTCCGTGACGCCCGATGCGGTGTTCAGCGGCCGGGACGCCCACTCCATCTACGAAGTGCCACTGAACCTGCACCTGGAAGGGCTGGATACCAAGGTGGCGGCGCTGCTCGGGCTCGGGGAGAAGAAACCCGATCTTGGCGCCTGGGAGAACCTGCTGCACCGCATCCGCAATCCCAAGGGCAGCGTGCGCATCGGCGTGGTGGGCAAGTATGTGGAGTTCAAGGAGAGCTACAAGAGCCTCATCGAAGCATTGAGTCATGCGGGTTACGGTTTGGAAACCCACGTGGACCTCAAGTGGATCGAGGCCGAGGATCTGGAAAACCAGGATCCGGCTACCTCCCTGCAGGATTGCCACGGCATCCTGGTGCCTGGCGGGTTCGGCGTGCGCGGCACCCGCGGCATGATCAAGTCCATCCAGTACGCCCGCGAGTACCGCATCCCCTTCTTTGGCATCTGCCTCGGCATGCAGATGGCGTCCGTGGAGTTCGCCCGGAACATGGCCGGCCTCGAAGGCGCCGATTCCACCGAGTTCGACGATGCGCCGAAGCATCGCGTGATCTTCAAGCTGCGGGAGCTGGTGGACGTGGAGGAACTGGGCGGAACGATGCGCCTGGGCGCCTATCCCTGCCGCCTTTCACCCGGCAGCAATGCGGCGCGTGCCTATGGCAACCTGGAGATCAGCGAACGCCACCGCCACCGCTACGAATTCAACCACGAGTACCGGAAGGCCCTGGAGGACAAGGGCCTGCTGTTCACCGGCATGAGCCCCGACGGCGTCTTCGTCGAGATCGTGGAGCTGAAGGACCACCCCTACTTCCTGGCCTGCCAGTTCCACCCCGAGTTCAAGAGCCGCCCCCTGAACCCGCACCCGCTGTTCACCGCCTTCGTGAAGGCGAGCACTGAGGGACGTGGCTGATTCTGCGGGGGTGGTGGATCGCACCACTACTCGATGATCGAGTTGATGATCTCCCGCTTCGTATCGCTGTGCATCGAAATGCCCGGCAGTGTGTACCAGGAACCGCCGATGTTCCTTCGGATCACCGAATCCTCGATGTGCAGGGTGCCGGTGCGATCGTTGGTGACAAAAAAGATCGCAGAACCGTAGGCGTTCACTTCGTTGTGCTCGAGAAGCGTTCCATACAGTGACAAGGTCATGGTGTTGCCGTCGTTGTAGATGGCCCCGCCGCTGCCTCCCCCCGGAGTTCCCGCTTGGGCCGGATTGCCTCCGTTGCCGATGGCCCGGTTGTAGGAAAACAGGCTGTTGTACACCGACCAGGACACCCCGATGCTGCTGATGCCGCCGCCGTTCGCACCGATATTGCCAAAGCCCGGGGCGCCCCCGAAGGTGCTGTTCACCACGAAGACGGGCAGTCCCTGGTATTGGCTGAAGACCCGGATCGCACCACCCCCGACATCGGGTCCAAGACTGGCGCAGACATTGTTGAAGAAGCGGCAGTTGACGACCTTGAAGCGGCCACCCCGCACCCAGATGGCTCCACCACCGTCGTATAGGACCTCGTTCCGGGAGTTGCCATCAATGAGGGTCAGGTTTTGTACGGTCAGGCGCGGCCGATCCTGGTCCTGGCAGTGATTGGTGGTCCACACCTGATCGGGATCGCAGGTGTTCATGTAGAGGATCCGGGTGGCGCCGCCCCCGCTGATCGTGACCAGCCCTCCGCCGTCAATGACGACATCAGGCTTGTCGTTGAATACCTTGGCCGGGCGGTTGAGGGTGAGGGTGAAGGGCTTGGATCCACCGTTGAAGGTGATCTTTCCGCCCTGGGCCACCGCCTGGATGAAGGCCTCGGCCGTGCAGCTCTCAGGGGTTCCCGTCCCAATGACATGGGTCGGCGAAGAAACATCCTCTGCGCGGGCCTCCAGGGGAACAGGGAATAGGCCATTGGGATTCCCGGCCGGAGGACCATTCTGGGGATTCGTTGGCAGATAGGTGGATGAAGCCTTCTCGGACCCTCCCCCGCCACAGGCAAGCATGGCGATGAGGGTGGAGGTGACAAGCAGTCGCGAGTACATGGTCCACAGCCTCGGTTGGCTGTCACCATCGCATGAAAAATGAATGAAGCAACTCATCCATTCGATCTAGACGCGGGCCGGACAAAGGCCCTTGGCAAAGCAGAAGGGCGGGCCAACCGGCCCGCCCTTCTGCTGCTGAAGACTGAAGATTCAGGACTGAAACCTGAATGCTACTTCCGTCCGCCCTTGGCCGCCCACTCTTCGAGCATGGCGGTGGTGACGGACTTGGGGCGCTCCAGGGCATAGCCCAGGGCGCGGTCCCAGGTGATGTTGGCCAGCACGCCGATGGCGCGGCCCACGCCGAAGAGCACGGTGTAGAAGTCGTACTCGGTGAGGCCGTAGTGCCACTGGATCACGCCGCTCTGGGCATCCACGTTGGGCCAGGGGTTCTTGGTCTTGCCCTGCTCGGTGAGCACGCCGGGGGCGACCTTGTAGATCATGTTGACCAGCTTGAAGAGTGGATCGTTGGGCAGGTGCTTCTGGCAGAACTCCATCTGCGCGGTGTAGCGCGGATCGGTCTTGCGCAGCACGGCGTGGCCGTAGCCGGGGATGACGTGGCCCGAGTTCAGGGTGTCCCACAGGGCGGCCTTGACGTTCTCCTCGGTGGGTTCGGCGCCGCTCAGCTTCTTCTGGAAGCCCTTGATCCAGTCCAGCACTTCCTGATTGGCCAGGCCGTGCAGGGGGCCGGCCAGGCCGTTGAGGCCGGCGCTGAAGGCGTAGTAGGCGTCGGACAGCGCGGAGGCCACCAGGTGGGTGGCGTGGGCGCTGACGTTGCCGCTCTCGTGATCGCTGTGGAGGATGAAGTACATCCGGGCCACGTCGTCATAGGGCTTGGCGATGCCCATCATGTGGGCGAAGTTGGCGCCGAAGTCCAGATCGGGGCTCGCGGGGATGATGTCGCCGTTCTTGTACTTCAGGCGGTAGATGAAGGCGGCGACCTCGGGCAGCTTGGCCAGCAGGTCGCAGGCGTCCTCGTACATCGGGTCCCAGTAGTCGTTCTTCTTCAGGTCGTGGTACTGCTTGTTGAACTTGCTCTCCTTCTCCATGGTCAGCACGGCCGTGGAC
Source organism: Geothrix sp. (assembly GCA_030681515.1). Classification (GTDB taxonomy): domain Bacteria; phylum Acidobacteriota; class Holophagae; order Holophagales; family Holophagaceae; genus Geothrix. The sequence goes on from JAUXSE010000017.1 coordinate 84,872, forward strand.
AGCATCACCATGGGGTGGGTGTCCTTGGGCATGGCCTTGAGGACGTCGAAGACATAGGACGGCACCTTGGCCCGGGCCTTGAAGTCCTGCTTCACTTCCTCGGCCTCGGCGGCGGTCGGAACCTCGCCCGTCAGCATGAAGTACCAGAAGGACTCCACCGTCGGGTATTCCGCGCCGGGCAGCTTGGGCAGGGCGGCGAAGGTCTCGGGGATGTTCTTCCCGCGGAAGCGGATGCCTTCCTGGGGATCCAGGTACGAAATGTCGGTCACCAGGGCGTGGATATCGCGAGCGCCCCCGATGCACTGATCAATGGTCACCTCGTCAATGACGACCTTCCCGTGCTCCTTGATGAGGGCGGTGGTGCGCGGCCGGTGTTCCTGGATCTTTTCCAGCAGAAGGGACTTCAGGCGGGTCATGGCTGACTCCATGGAAGGAAGGCGTTGAGGGGTGGGGTTTCAAGGGGGCAGGGCTGGATCATCATACGGGCATCATCTATCGGGGGGGCCGTCATTCTCTGATGACCATCGGGGAAATTATGAAGACAGGCCGGATGGTGGAAGCCGAGTATGGAGGAAGTGCCTGGGGGGTGCCGTGACCTGCGTCAATCTGTGGGTGCTTGGAATCGTCATGATCAGCAGCGCGCTGGGGGCCCAGGAAACGCCGCGGCCCAACCGGGTGGCCTGGTTCGAGGGGTTTCCGGAACCTCTGCCGGAAGGTGCCAGTGAGGTGGCGATCGAGGCCACAAGCCAGATGCTCCGCCCGGATCGGGAGCGCAGCGCCGATGGCCGCACCTTCGCCCGGCTGGACGGCGAGGCCTGGCAACTGATGGGCGACTGGGCGATGAAAGCGGGATCCTCGCGGATCAATCTCCGGGCCCGGCTGGCCTCGCGCTCCGGCGGCATCGCGGATCAGGCCATGTGGAACTGGCATCGGATGTTCAACATGCCCCAGGGGGGCCGGGGGGATGTCCCGAAGAACCGGCTCGTCTACCACCTGGAGCGCGATGGCCGCGTGATCGGCGACCTGACGCGCCCGGGGTTGGCCCTCATGGATCTGGACGTGGCCTGGGTCCGGCCCTTCGGCACCGCCGATGCGGGGGGGCGCGTGGGCGCATCGGTGCAGCTGCCCACGGGCAGGCAATCCGACTTCTCAGGCAGCGGAGGCACGGATGGTCTGGTGGGGGCGGCCCTGTGGCGGCGCCAAGGCCGCTGGCGGATCTTCGGCCAAGCCGAGCGGGTGGTGCTGGGCCTGCCGGAACACAGCCCCCTGCGGACGGTCATGGACAGGTCCTCCTTCAGCCGCGCATGGGCCAGCCTGGGATGGCAGGGCGAGGGGCCGGGGCTGATCTCCGGCCTCGGGATCGAGGTCAGCCTGGGCTATGCCGGGAGCCCCTACCGCACCGGCCTGGCGCGCCTGGATCGCGCCGGCTGGCAGCAGCACTGGACCTTCCGCCACACGCGCCTCCCCCGCTGGCGCTTCGGTTTCAGCGAAGAAGCCGGCACCTTCACGGCCCCGGATGTGACGGCCCATGTGGTCTATCGGCCCGGCCCAGGGTGATCGTCCGCTAAACTAGATGGTTCGTGCCGGAGTCCCCATGCAGCCCAATCAGTACCGCGATGTGCGCCTTGAAAAGCTCGGGAAGCTGAAGGCCCTGGGCCTGGATGTCTGGCCCCGGAAGGCGAAGCGCACCCACGGCATCGCGCAGCTGGCCGCGGCCTATGCCGATGCCGAGGCCTGGCCCAACGAGCAGCTGGAGGATCTGGGCCTTGCGGTGTCGGTCATGGGCCGCGTGCTCGCCATCCGCGAGATGGGCAAGAGCGTCTTCGCCCACCTCACCGAGAACGGGGAAAAGATCCAGGCCTTCTTCCGCACGAACGACCTGGCCGAGCCCGGCTGGGACGTGCTCAAGCTCCTCGACATGGGCGATTTCATCAGCGTCACGGGCCCGCTCATGCGCACCAAGACCGGCGAACTGAGCGTGCGGGTGAAGGAGATCCAGTTCCTCGGCAAGGCCCTGCTGCCCCTGCCCGAGAAGTGGCATGGCCTGCAGGACAAGGAACAGCGCTACCGCCAGCGGTACCTGGATCTCATCTCCAACGGCGAGGTGCTGAAGACCTTCCAGACCCGTTCGCGCATCGTGAGCGCCGTGCGGCGTTTCATGGAGGACCAGGGCTACCTCGAAGTCGAGACGCCCATGATGCAGCCCATCCCGGGCGGGGCCACGGCCCGGCCTTTCGTCACGCACCACAACGCCCTGGGCATGGACCTCTACCTGCGCGTCGCGCCAGAACTCTACCTCAAGCGCCTCATCGTGGGTGGCTTCGAGAAGGTCTTCGAGATCAACCGCAACTTCCGCAACGAAGGCCTCAGCGCCCGTCACAACCCCGAATTCACCATGATGGAAATGTACGAAGCGGGCAGCGATCTGCGGGACATGATGGCCCTCACGGAAAACCTGCTGTCCACCGTGGCGCGCGATGTCATGGGCTCCGAACAGCTGCCCTGGGGCGAGCAGGTGATCTCCTACGCCGCGCCCTTCCACCGCCTCACCATGAAGGATGCCATCGCCGGGTACGGCCACGTCGAGCGGCACCTGCTGGAGGACGGCGAAAGCGTGCGCACCCTGGCCAGGTCCGTTTTCATTGAGGACGTGGACAAGAAGACGCTGGGCACCCTGCTGGGCGACCTCTTCGAGCACCATGCGGAGAAGCAGCTCATCCAGCCCACCTTCATCACCGACTACCCCATCGAGCTGTCCCCCCTCACCAAGACACTGGATGGCGACGACCGCTTCGTGGACCGTTTCGAGTTGTTCATCGGCGGCATGGAGATCGCCAACGCCTACTCCGAGCTGAACGATCCCGTGGATCAGATGGGCCGCTTCCAGGCCCAGATGGACGAGCGGGACGCAGGCAACGACGAGGCCATGCTGCTGGACCAGGACTTCATCACCAGCCTGGAACACGGCTTCCCGCCCACCGGCGGCGAAGGCATCGGCATTGACCGCATGGTCATGCTGCTCACCAACAGCGCCAGCATCCGCGACGTCATCCTCTTCCCCCTCATGCGCCCCACCAAGCCCAACGAGGTTTCAGACACCACGGAATGACTTGAAGTTTTAACCGCAGATGTCGCAGATGGGCGCAGAAAAAGCCTGTATCAACTTTTCATCTGCGGCCATCGGCGTCATCTGCGGTTAGATGTAGGCTTTTTGTTTGGTTCCGATGTGACGGAATCACGCTTGACCCGCTGCCATACTGACCGCCCGTCATTGGAGGCCCCATGCCCGTCCCGATGCTTGAGCTCGCGCCGCAGAATGCCGCCGTGAAGGCGAAGGTGCTGGAGGGGCTTTCGGGCCTCATAGACCGTTCCTCCTTCATCCTGGGCGAGAACGTGAAGGGGCTCGAAGCCGAGATCTCCGCCTACGCGGGCGCGGCCCACGCCGTGGGCATGTCCAGCGGCACGGACGCCCTGCTGGCGGCGCTCATGGCCCTGGGCATCGGCCACGGGGACGAGGTGATCGTGCCCAGCTTCACCTTCTTCGCGTCCGCGGGCGTGGTGTCGCGCCTGGGGGCGAAGCCCGTCTTCATTGATCTCGACCCCGCCAGCTTCAACGCCACGGGCGCCCTGGTGGAGGCCGCCATCACGCCGCGTACGAAGGCCATCATGCCCGTGCACCTCTTCGGCCAGCTGGCCGACATGCCCGGCATCATGGCCGTGGCGAAGAAGCACGGCCTCCCCGTCATCGAGGATGCCTGCCAAAGCCTGGGCGCCAAGGGCTGGGGCAAGTCCGCGGGCCAGTTCGGCGACATGACGGCCTACAGCTTCTACCCCACCAAGAACCTCGGCGCCTTCGGCGACGCGGGCATGACCGCCATCCGCGACGACGCGGCCCTGGCCGCCCGGGTGCGCCGCATCCGCGTGCATGGCATGGAGCCCGTCTACATGCACCATGAGGTGGGCATGAACGGGCGCATGGACGAGTTCCAGGCCCTGGTGCTGCGGGCCAAGCTGCCCATGCTGGACGGCTGGCACGCAGGCCGCCGGAAGCATGCCGCCTGGTACCTGGAGCGCATGAAGGGGCTCACCGCCGAGGAGGCGATCCTGCCCATCGAGGTGGTACCCGATGGCCGCCACATCTACAACCAGTTCACCATCCGCGTGAAGGGCGGCAAGCGGGACGCCCTGCAGGCCCACCTGAAGGATCGCGGCATCGGCAGCGCCATCTACTACCCCATCTGCCTCCACGAGCAGCCCTGCTTCAAGGACCTTGGGTACAAGGCCGGCCAGCTGCCGGAATCCGAGCGCGCCGCCAAGGAAGTGCTCAGCCTGCCCGTCTACCCCGAGATGACCGGGACCATGCGCGAGGAAGTGGCGGCGGCGATCCTGGGGTTCTTCGGGAAGGGATAGGTCCGGCCACCTACCCCTGCTGGGCTACGGAGGCCGCCCCCACCCAGGCGTCCAAGGCCGCCCGGGCGGCATCCTCGATCCCCAGGAACTGGACGCCGATCCCCACCATCTCCAGGGGCTCGGCGGCCGGCCGGCCACCCAGCACATAGGACACCGCCGCCAGGATGGGGGCCTTGGGCAGTTCCGGGTGGAGGAGCACCAGGCTCTCCAGCACCGCGCCGCGCTCGAAGAGGCGTGCGTCCCGGGCTCCCACCAGGGCGAAGCAGCCCCCGGTGCTCAGGTTGGTGATGCGCACATCCCGGTAGCCATGGCCCTTCAGGGTGAAGGAGATGCCGAACTCGGGCCCGACGATGATGCGCCGGGTATCGCGTCGGTCGGCGTAGCTGCCCATGGGGGCCTCCAGGAGGCGGGAAATCCTTGCTTGGGTATCGGTTGCCCCCAGGATAGACTGGATTTTCTGATCGGCCTGAACCCATCGGGGGACAGGGCGGATTCCCCGGGATCCGGCCCTGACGGCGCAGGACGCCGTCTCACCCACGCGGGGACAACGCGAGCACCAGGCGCTGGCCGAACCCTCCCCCCCACAGCTCCCCGGAGTTCCCATGGAAATCCTCCTGATCGAGAACGTGACCCACCTCGGCGCCCGCGGCGATGTCGTGAACGTCAAGGACGGCTACGCCCGCAACTTCCTCCTGCCCCGCAAGATGGCCCTGCCGGTCACCGCCGGCAACAAGCGCCAGATCGAGCTGGAGAAGGTCCGCGCCGAGAAGCTCCGCGCCAAGGAACTGGCGGACGCCAAGAGCCTGGCGGAGAAGCTCGAAGCCGTGAACCTCACCGTCGCGAAGAAGGCCGGCGAGAACGGCCACCTCTTCGGATCCGTCACCAACGCCGACGTGGCCGAGCTCTTCAAGGGCAAGGGCTTCACACTGGACCGCCGCGACATCACCGTGCCGCACATCAAGGATGCCGGCGCCTACATCGTGGACGTGCGCCTCTACACCGGCGTCCACGCCAAGGTCAATCTGGAAGTCAGCGCCATCGCGGCCGCCGTGTAAGCCACCCACCATCCCGTCCCTCAGGTGGCCGGCCCCCGCAGGGGCATCCGGTCCCGCCGGGATTCGCCTGTCATCGGGAATCCCGCCCACCCCATCCCCAAGGAGTCCACCCATGGCGAAGACCACCTCCAAGCCCGAAACCCTCGGCATCGCTGAACTCGCCGCCAACCTCGCGGAAGCTCAGGACCTTTCCAAGGCCCGTGCCAAGTCCATCCTGGACGGCGTCCGCGATCACATCGTCGAAACCCTCCTGACCGGCAACCGCGTCAACCTCTTCGGCCTCGGCATCTTCGAAGTGCGCGCCACCAAGGAGAAGATGGGCCGCAACCCCAAGACCGGCGAAAGCATCAAGATCCCCGCCGGCCGGAAGGTCGTGTTTAAGACGGCCAAGGGGCTGAAGGATCAGATGTAGCGTTCGTCTCTGCTGCGAACCTGAGGTTCGCAGTCAACAACAGGCCGCCGCAAGGCGGCCTGTTGCATGCGTGAAGCCCAACAATTCCTTGGACGCAAAGCTCATCAGGTGTTTGACTGGGTCCACTTTTCAGGACGATGGGGGGCCCATGGCGGTGACGCGGGTGGTGGTGTTGGGCGCGGGCGTGGCGGGCCATACGGCCGCGAGCTTCCTGAAGAAGTGGCTCGGCTCGAAGGCCGAGGTGACGGTGGTGTCCCCGAAGCCGGACTACAACTGGATTCCCTCGAACATCTGGGTGGGGGTGGGCCTGCTGCAACCCCGGCAGGTGCTGTTCCCCCTGGCGCCCGTGTATGCCCGGCACGGCATCGCGTTCCACCAGGCGAAGGCCGTGGCCCTTCATCCGGAAGGAGAAGGGGAGAACCCCCAGCCCTTCGTGGCGATCGAATCCACCCTTCCAGGAGAGGAGGGGAAACCCAGCCGCCTCCCCTACGATTTCCTGATCAACGCCACGGGGCCGAAGCTTTCCTTCGAGGCCACGCCGGGCCTGGGGCCCGCCGGGAACAGCCTGTCGGTCTGCACGGCCGACCACGCCCATGAAACGGCCGGGGTATTCGACGAACTGGTCCAGCGCATGAAGCGGGGCGAGCGCAAGCGGTTCCTGGTGGGGACGGGGCACGGGCTCTGCACCTGCCAGGGCGCCGCCTTCGAATACATCGTGAACCTCGAGTTCGAACTGCGGGCGCGGGGGGTGCGGGACAAGGCCGAAATCGTCTACCTCACCAACGAGTACGAGCTGGGGGATTTCGGGATGGACGGCATCCACATCCGGCGGGGCGGCTACATCACGCCGAGCAAGATCTTCACCGAATCCCTGTTCGCGGAGCGGGGCCTGGACTGGATCACCCGCGCCCACGTCCAGGGGGTGGAGCCCGGCAAGGCGGTGTACGAAACGCTGGACGGGGCGGAGGGCGAAATCGCCTTCGACATGGCCATGCTGCTGCCCCCCTTCCGCGGGGTGGGGATGAAGGCCTTCGACCGGATGGGCGGCGATATCACCGAGCGCCTCTTCGCGCCCAGCGGCTTCATGAAGGTGGATGCCGACTACGCGCCCAAGCCCTACGAGGCATGGCGGGCCGCGGATTGGCCCCGGACCTACCAGAGCGGCGCCTACCGGAACATCTTCGCCGCCGGCATCGCCTTCGCCCCCCCGCATCCGGTCTCGAAGCCGAGGCAAAGCCCCAAGGGGACCTCGATCACGCCAGCTCCGCCACGCACGGGCATGCCTTCGGCGATGATCGGAAAGGCCGTGGCGAAGAGCATCGTGGACATGATCGGAGGAAGCGTGGAACCCACCCACACCGCCTCCATGGCCGAGATGGGCGCCGCCTGCGTCGCCTCGGCCGGGGCCAATCCCTTCACGGGGACCGCGGCCTCCATCACGGTGTTCCCCATCGTGCCGGACTTCGAGCGGTATCCGGAGTACGGGCGGGACATCAACCACACCTTCGGCGAAATCGGCCTGGCGGGGCACTGGATCAAGATCATCCTCCACCACCTGTTCCTGCACAAGGCGCGGATGCGCCCCTTCTGGTCCATGATCCCGGAGTAGACGATGAGCGGCCCCAAGTCCTACTCTCCGGTTGAAAAGGCCCAGCTCCGCGCGGCCTATTTCGCCACCAAGCCCACCGGGTTCACCTGCTATCTCCGCACCAGCCTTCCCTGGCAGGCCGTCCGGTTCATCCTGCTCAACCTGAGGATGATCCGGATCATTGGCCTGAGCCACCGGGGGAAGCACTGAACCGCCGAGGGCAGGCTCAGGATCCGAATTCCGCCGGGCTCAGCGACTGCAGGTAGCGCGTGAGCAGCTTCTGCTTCTCCTGGGTGGCCTTGACCTTTTTCTGGTAGATGGAGAACCGGTCCTCGGTGGGCCGGATGGTGGGGAACAGGGCCACCAGGTCGCCTCGTTCCAGCTCTCCCAGGACGCTGTAGCGGGGCACCAGCAGGGCGCCCATGCCCTCCACGGCGGCGTGGATCATGGCCCGGATGTGGTTCACGGCGATGATCCGGTCCAGTTGCGGCTGTTCGTGGTCCGGCACGGCCATGAGGAAGCGGTTCCACCAGGCGCCGGCCTTGTCCAGCGAAAGGACCGGGCCGCGAGAGAGGTCCGCCGGGACGCGCAGCCGGTGGGCCTTCCGGAAAGCCGGGGCGCAGGCCACCACGTAGGTCTCCCGGAACAGGGGCGCCTTCTTCAGGGTGGGCAGGGGATGTTCCTGGCAGTCAATGATCAGGTCGAGGCCGTCCCGGAGCAGGGGGGTGATCAGATCGTGGCTGAGGGTGAAATCAATCTCCAGGTCCGGGTGCGCGGCCAGGAAGGGCTGCATGTGTTTCATGAGGATGCTGCTGCCGAATTCCACCGTGGTGCCGACCCGGAGCCGGCCCCGGGCCAGGGTCTGGTGCCGCCTCAGATCCTCCGTCGCCGCGTCGAGGGTGGCGAAGACCTGTTCGCAGGCCAGGTAGAGGCGGCGCCCCTCTTCGGTCAGGCCCAGCTCCCGGCTCTTCCGGTCCAGCAGAGGCACGCCCGCGAGATCCTCCAGTTTGGCCATGGCGTGGCTGACCGCGGATTGGGTGCGGTGCAGCCGGTGGGCGCAGGCGGTGAAGCTCCCGGTCTGCGCCAGGGTGAAGAAGGTGCGGAGCTGGGGAAGGTCGAGCAGGGCGTCCATGGACATGAATCATATTCATGATTCATGTGAATAGAATGAATTTTGTAATTGATACAAAAAACGGTACAAATGAAGCGTGGAGGACATCATGAAAAAGATCCTGGAATCGTTGGGTATTGCAGATGTGAACGCAGGCGGCTTCTCGGGCGGCTGGATGGGCGGCGGGAAGGTCCAGACCGTCGTGTCTCCCATCAACGGGGAGGCGCTGGCCTCGGTCACGAACGTGACGCCCCTGGAGTTCGACGCCATCCTGGCCAAGTGCCATCAGGCCTTCGCGTCCTGGAAGCTGGTGCCCGCCCCCAAGCGCGGCGAGGTGGTGAAGGCCATCGGCGACGAGCTGCGCCGGAACAAGGCGGCGCTGGCCGAGCTGGTGACCCTGGAAATGGGCAAGACCCTGCGCGAGGGCCTGGGCGAGGTCCAGGAGATGATTGATATCTGCGATTTCGCCGTGGGCCTGTCCCGCCAGCTCTACGGGCTCACCATGCCCAGCGAACGGCGCATGCACCGCCTCCAGGAGCAGTGGCACCCCCTCGGCGTGGTGGGCGTCATCACGGCCTTCAACTTCCCCGTGGCCGTGTGGAGCTGGAATACCGCCATCGCCCTGGTCTGCGGCGACACGGTGCTGTGGAAGCCCTCCTCCAAGACGCCCCTGACGGCCATCGCCTGCACGAAGATCGCGGAGAAGGTGCTGCGCGACTTCGGCTACGACCCCGCCATCTGCAGCCTGGCCATCGGCAAGGGCAGCGATATCGGCGATCTCATCAACACGGATCCCCGGGTGGCGCTGCTGTCCTACACGGGCTCGGTCCCCGGCGGCCGCCATGTGGGCAGGCTGGTGCAGGAGCGCTTCGGCAAGCACATCCTGGAACTGGGCGGCAACGGGGCGGTCATCGTGAGCGAGAAGGGCGATCTGGACATCGCCGTGCAGTCCGTCTATTTCGGCGCCATCGGTACGTCCGGCCAGCGCTGCACCTCCACCCGCCGGGTCATCGTCCACCATTCCATCCACGACACCTTCCTGGACCGTCTGACGGCCCTGTACGCCAGGACCCCCATCGGTGATCCCCGCAAGGACGAGATCCTCATGGGCCCCCTGGTGGACACCGCCGCGGTGGAGACCATGCTGGCCGCCATCCAGACCGTGAAGGACCAGGGCGGGCGCATCGTGTGCGGCGGCGAGCGGCTTCCGGCCGCCGGCGGCTGCTATGTCACGCCCTGCATCGCTTCGGTTCCGAAGGACCTGCCCATGCTGCAGGAGGAGACCTTCGCGCCGGTGCTCTACGTGCTGCCCTACGGCCCCATCGAGGAGGCCATCGCCCTCCAGAACGGCGTGCCCCAGGGCCTCTCCAGCGCCATCATCACCAATGACCATCGGGAGAGCGAACTGTTCCTGTCGGCGGCGGGCAGCGATTGCGGCATCGCCAACGTGAACACGGGCACCAGCGGCGCCGAGATCGGCGGGGCCTTCGGCGGCGAGAAGGAGACCGGCGGCGGCCGCGAAAGCGGTTCCGATGCCTGGAAGGCCTACATGCGCCGCCAGACCAGCGCCATCAACTTCAGCGGCCAGGTCGAGCTGGCCCAGGGCATCACCCTGGAGCTCTGAGGGTCCAATCAGGAAGGTGGATTCTTTGCCCCCTCGCATCCTGGAGGTTCTCGCTATGCTCTGGGGCATCCCATGCGTGAGGCCCCTCTGAACGGGCAAGCCATTCCTTCCCTGCTACCGGTCCACTCCCCCTTGCCGGTGCCCGCGCCGGCCGGGGAGGGTGTACCCGCGGCCCACGCGAAGGCTGCGAGGGTGGCGCTGGTGGGGGTCTGGGGCCTGGTGGCCCTGATCCACCTGAGCCTTTCCGCGGAACAGCGGACCCTGGCCTGGCCTCTGGGGTACGCGCTGCTGGAGATCCTGGCCACGGCGAGCCTGGCCCACCGTGCCTGGCGCGCCCCGGGCGATACGCGCCTCGCCTGGGGGCTCCTGGCGGTCTCGGCCTTCCTGGAGGTGCCCAACCTGCTGCTGACGCTGCTCCAGAGCCATGGACAGGCCCAGCCCTGGGCTTCGGATCTGTCCGGCTACCTGAGCCTGGCGACGGGGATCCTGGTGCTGGCGGGGGTCCTGAGCTTTCCGAGGGAGCGGGAGCAGGGCCGGATGTTCCGCCGGCGGGCCCTGGACGGACTCATCTTCGCCACGTCCCTGCTGTTCCTCCTCTGGGTGATGGGCGTGCAGGGATCGCTGCGCACGGCGGCCCCCGGGGTGGGTCTCCGGGTCTTCGCGGTCTTCCTCAACGCGGCCCTGCTCGGAGGCGGCCTCGTCTTCATGACCTCGTACCATCCGGATCGCGCCCGAGGCCCGCTCGGATGGCTCGGGGCGTCGGCCCTCGCGTGGCTGGCGGGGCTTTCCTGCTGGACCCTGTCCGGCCTTCCCGCGGTTCCGGCCACCGAAGGCTGGATCATCCTGGTGGGGGGGATCCCCGTTTTCCAGGGGCTCGCAGCCTGGTCCACCCATCCCGTGGGATCCTCCGGGGCGGCTGGAGATCCCGGCCGGAGGCCATCGCGGCTGATTCCCTATGCCCCGGTCGTCGGGGCCGTCGTGGTCCTGGCCGTGCTCCTTCCCGGAGCATCCCTGGACGTGATGCGCGGCACCTTCGGCATCTTCCTCGCCATGGTGATGCTCCTCATGCTTCGCCAGTTCCAGGCCATCCAGGATCTGCAGGATGCGCGGCGCAACCTGGAGGACCGGGTCCAGCAGCGGACGCTGGCCCTGGAACAGGCCCAGGACACGGTCATGAGGACGGAGCGCATGAACACCCTGGCCCTGATGGGGGCCGGCCTCGCCCACGATCTCAACAACCTCCTGTGCGCCATGAAAAGCTCCGCGGAACTGGCCGTCATGAACATGGAGGAGGGCCGGCCGCCCGCCCCGAGGGATCTCGCGCGCATCGCCTCGACGGCGGATCGCGCCGCGCTGCTCACGCGCAGGCTGATGGGCTTCGTCCGGCGGGAGGTGGAGGAGTTGTCTCCCACGGACCTCGGCCGCGAAGTGATGGAGATGGAAGCCACCCTCCGGTTCCTGCTCCCGCGGTCCGTGGACCTGCGCGTCGAGGTATCCCCGGGAGAGCCCCTCGTCGTCCAGAGTTCGAGGCTCCGGCTGGAGCAGATGCTCGTGAATCTCGTGGCCAACGCCCGGGACGCCATGCCGGAGGGCGGACATCTCTCCATCCATGCGGGACCGGGCGCGCCCGGCACCAGCCACGCGATCATCGAGGTGGCCGATTCCGGCATGGGGATGACGCCCCAGATCCTGGAGCGGATCTTCGAGCCCTTCTTCACCACCAAGGCCCCGGGCAAGGGCACGGGCCTGGGGCTTTCCTCCCTGAAGGCCATGGTGGAGGAAAGCGGGGGACGCCTGCACGTGGAAAGCGAACCCGGCCAGGGGGCCCGGTTCCGCATCCTCCTTCCGCGGGTGCCGGCGGAGGGGCTCAGCCCCCGCTGATGAGGTGGATGACCTTCACCACGGCCCCGTCGGGGATGGTCGCGGTGTCGTAGTCCTGCTTCGGGATCAGCGCACCGCCCACATGGATGATCAGCATGGGGAAGCGGTAGTTCCGGGCGCGAAGCACATCACGGACAGTCATGCCCTCATGCCAATCCAGCGGTTCCTCGTTCACCTGGATCATGGTTGTCCTTTTGCGTTTCCTGACTCCGGCCGCAGCGCGGCCGGAGCCGCTCAACTGAGATGCTGCTTCACGACTTCGACCACTCCCGGGAACGCGTCGAGGCCCAGTTCCTTCAGGCGGTCCAGGGTGGGCACGCCGTCCAGGGTCCAGCCGCGGCGGGTGTAGACGGCGTCCATGAGCTTGGAAAAGCGCCCCGTGCGCCACTCGCGGTGCAGGGCCATCTTTTCCTCGGTGGTCTTGCCCACGGGATCGAGGCCCATCTCGTCCACGATCTGCTTGTCGTAGCGTTCGGCGCGGGATTCGTACTCCTCGCGGGTGACGGGGCCCAGCGAACGGTACGGCGCGGCGTCGTGCAGGCGGAGGCCCTTGCCCATGCGGATGTTGAACACGCGCTGGAAGTTGTAGACCCGCGCGGACTGCATGATCAGGTCTTCCTTGGTGATCCTGATGCCCGTGGTGGCGGTGAAGAGATCCACGTAGTTCTGCACGTGCTCGGGCACCTTCTGGGGCTCTGGCTGGGAGGCGTTGTCCGCCGGAACGACATCGTTCCAGGGCAGCTTGCAGAAGCCGTTGAGGCCGAACCAGGTGCGGAAGAGGGGGAAGTAGTAGAGGGCCTCGGCCTTGTCCTCGAAGGTGGGCAGCTGCTTGTTCACCATGTCCATGAAGATCAGCCAGGCCTCGTCGTGCTGGGGGCCCTTGTTGGTGAGGGCGTAGCCGCCCTGCTGGGCGAGCGATTCCTTGGACATGTACTGGGAGTACTCGAGGCCCTTGTTCTCCATGCCGATGTCGTTGATGAGCTGGGGATCGCCCCAGCCCTGCTGGATGAAATGCTCTTTCATCTTCTTTACGCCCAGGCCGGCGATCTTCCCGAAGCCTTCGCCGCGGGCCATCTGATGCATCATTTCCAGATCGGCCTCGAAGTTGCCCCAGGTCATCTCCAGGCCGCCGGTGCGTTCCTTGTTGAGGATGCCGCGCTGGTAGCACTCCATGATGAAGGCCGTGAGCGTGCCGTAGGTGATGGTGCAGATGCCGTAGGTATCGCAGTAGAAGTTCAGTTCAAGGAGGGCGTCGGGATCGAAGACGCCGCAGTTGGAGCCGAGCCCCGCCGCGTTCTCGTACTCGGGGCCGTCCACGGTGACCATGTGCCCCTGGTAGGGGCCGGTCTTCAGCACCAGGCCATCGGCGCCCTTGGCGCAGGCCATGGAGCAGCCGTACCAGCAGCCGTCCACGGTGGCCTGGGTGCAGCGCTGCTGCCAGTAGGCTGAATCAATCCTGTGGACGTCGGGATGCGAGCCGAACTGGAAGTTGTGGACGGGCAGCAGGTCGTAGGCGTCCATGATCTCCACGATGTGGGCCGTGCCGTTGCGCCGCATCATGCACTGGGTGCCATCGTTCTCGCGGATCTCCTTGTGGTACTTGATGCCGGTCCGGGCGATGGTCTCGGGATCCGCCGGGTGGTTCAGGTTGCCCTTGACCACGGGCCCGCGGCAGACGAGGGCGCGGATGCGCTTGTTCCGGAACACGGTGCCGATGCCGCCCCGCCCGGCCTGCTTGAAGCGCACGCAGCCCCGGCGCCGGTCGTAGAAGGAGAAGTTCAACATGCCGATGAGGCTGTGCTCGGCGGCGGCGCCCGTGGACACCACGGAGATGTTCGGCAGGTCCGCCTCGTTCTCGGCGTACATGTGCGTCAGCACCTCGGCCAGCACGTGGCTGTCCACGGGATCCGTGGGGGCCTCCTCGATGCGGATGATGCCTTTCACGCCGTCAATGAACAGGATGATGTCCTTGTCGGACTTGCCCTGGAGTTCGAGCGCGTCGAAGCCGGAGAACTTGAGCAGGGGGCCGAAGAAACCGCCCACGTTGGAATCAATGGGGATGTCGGTCTGGGGTGAAAGGCTCACCACCAGGGACTTTCCGGTGCCCGCGTACTGGGTCATGCCCGCCACGGGTCCGGGGCTGATGATGATTTCGTTCTCGGGGTCGTTCCAGCGGGTCGTGGGCTTGACCGCGTTCCAGAGATGGTAGAGGCCGAAGCCGCGGCCACCGATGAAGACATCCTTCATCTGCTGGGTGACGGGCTTTTCCGTGATCTCCAGGGTGTCCACATTCACATAGAGCGTGCGGTTGGTGTAGCCCTTGTCAGGCAGGCTGGGCGTGTAGGTGATCTCCTTCAGCACCTTGTGCGCGGCCTGGATGGCTTCCAGGCCCTCGAGGTACTCGGTGCGCTGGGTGTAGTCAATGTTCATGACCTTGGCGGGATCGAAGACGAGCTGGCTCATGGGATTCCCTTTCTCAGATGATCCGGACGGCCGGCTCGGGGACATCCACGATGGACAGGGCGCCGTGGGGGCAGACCTTCACGCAGATGCCGCAGGAGGTGCACTTGTGGGGCACGATCCAGTCGGGGTTCCGCATGAAGGCATCCTTCTCGCAGAAGCCGATGCACATGTAGCACCCCACGCAGAGCTGCTTGTCTATCATCACGACGCCGAGCTTGTTGCGCTTGAGGGCTTCGGAGGGGCAGACCACCACGCAGTCGCCGCACTGATCGCAGAGCACGGCGTGGCCGCCGCCATCCTCGTAGGCCCTGATCTGGAGGGCCGCCTGGGCGGGATCGTCCACCTTGAAGACCTTGATGGCGCATTCCATCTCGCACTCGTGATCGCAGTTGCGCCCCGCGTCACACTTCTTGAAATCAATGACCAGCTGTCTCATGGCGCGTGCGCCTCCGGGCGGGGTTCAGGGGATGCAAAGCCACAGGGGGACGGCCTCACCATCCCTCAAGTGAGGCTAGTCCTGGGGCTTTCCCGCCGCAATGGCCGCCGGTCACAGTTCGGCGTCGAGCCCTTCCTTGCGGATGAGGTGGACGGTGGTGGCCTTGAAGGAGGCCACCACCGTCCGGCCGGGCTGAAGTCCGAGTTCTGACAGGGATTGGGCCGTGACGAAGGCCGTCAGGAAGAAGCCGCAATCCAGCTCGATCTTGAAGTAGGGCCCCCGGGGTATGACCTTGGTCACAGCCCCCGGGAAGGCATTCCGGGCGCTGCTCAGGTTGTCGGTCTGCAGGGACAGGGCGACATGTTCCGGACGGACCCCCACCAGGACCGTCTGGCCGGGCCGGGCCTCGCCGACGGCCACCACTTCGCGGCCCCCTGCATCCTTCCTGAGCCGCAGGGTGAGCAGGCCCTCCCGGCAGGTCACCACCTGGCCCTTCAACAGCGTTTCCATGCCCACGAAGGCCGCGACGAAGGGATCCTCCGGATGGTTCATGACCTCCCGCAGTCCCCCCAGCTGGATGATGCGCCCCTCCTTCATCACGGCCAGGCGGTGGGCCAGGCGGGCGGCCTCGCCCTGATCATGGGTGGAGATCACCGCGGTGGTGCCGGTCTCCGCCAGGATGTGGCCCAGGTCGTTGATGAGTCCGTCGCGGGCCGGGGCGTCCAGGGCCGAGAAGGGCTCATCCAGGAAGAGGATCTCCGGATCCAGGACGAAGGCGCGGGCCAGGGAGGTGCGCTGGGCCTCGCCCCCGGAAAGCTGACGGGCCGGGCGGCCCAGGAGTTTTTCGAGTCCCAGCCGCCGGGCCCAGTCCTCCACCCGCGGATCCCGCCCGGCCTTGGGGATGCCGCGCAGCTTCAGTCCCGAGGCGATGTTCTGGGCCACGGTGGCGTCAAAGAGCAGCGGGTCCTGGAAGACCATGGTCATGCGGCGCCGGAAGGCCTCGCGATCCGGACGGGACTGGAGTGCCTGGCCCCGGAACCGGAATTCCCCCGCGGTCGGGGGCAGGAGGCCCGCCAGGGCCAGCATGAGGGTGCTCTTCCCGGCGCCGTTGGGCCCCATGAGGGCGAGCACTTCTCCGGCGCGGAGATCGAGGGAAGGCACATCCAGCACCTGGGCGCCACCGCGATGCACCTGGAGGTTCCGGGCCTGGAGGAGGGTCTCCCGGGTCATCGGCGCTGGCCCCGCTGCTGGAGGTGGGTGAGCACGGCGTTCACGGAAAAGGCCAGCACCAGCAGGATGAGGCTGAGGGCGATGGCCACGTCGAAGTTGCCCCGGCCCGTCTCCATCACCGTGGCGGTGGTGAGCACCCGGGTCTGGCCCTTGATGTTGCCGCCCACCATGATCGAGGCGCCCACTTCCGAGATGACCCCGCCGAAGCCCGCCATCACCGCGGCCAGCAGCGGGAGGCGTGCCTCCTTGAGCAGCAGCCACACCATCTGGGGCCGGGAGGCGCCCAGGGCCAGGATCTGGAGGCGGAGCCCCGGCGGCAGGTGCTGCAGCGCCGAAAGGCTGATGCCCGCGATGATGGGCGAGGCGATGACGGCCTGGGCCAGCACCATGGCGGACGGCGTGTACAGGATGCCGAGGGATCCCAGGGGGCCGCTCCGCCACAGCAGGATGGTCACGAAGAGGCCCACCACCACCGGGGGAAGGCCCATGCCCGTATTCAACAGGGCGATGGCCAGGCGCTTGCCCGGGAATTCGTTCAAGGCCACGGCCACGGCCGCCGAAAGGCCGATGGCCAGGCTGATGAGGGTGGCGGCGCCGGAGATCAGGAGGGATAGCCCAGTGATCCGGAGGACCTCGGGATCCAGCGTGAGCAGCAGCGCCAGCGCCTTCCGGAGGCCCTCCCAGATCAGGTCCATGGGCTTCCTATTCTTCCAGGAGGAAGGGGAACTTGATGTCCCCGGGGGGAGTGAAGCTCTCCTTGATGGTGCGCGGGGAAGTCCACCGGATCAGGTTCAGGAAGCTGCCGGCCTTGTCGTTGGTGCCCGAGGCGCGAGCGCCGCCGAAGGGCTGGTGGCCCACCACGGCGCCCGTGGGCTTGTCATTGATGTAGAAGTTGCCGGCGGTGTTGGCCAGCACGCCGGTGAGGTGGTTGATGACGTAGCGGTCCCGGGCGAAGATGGCGCCGGTGAGGGCGTAGGGCGAAGTTTCGTCGAGGATCCTCAGCGTCTCGTCCAGCTTCACGTCGTCATAGACGTAGATGGTGACCACCGGCGCGAAGATCTCCTCCTCCATGGTCACGAACTTGGGGTTCGTGGTGAGGATGACCGTGGGCTCGATGAAGTAGCCCACGGATTCGTCGCCCTTGCCGCCCGCGATGATCTGGGCGTCCTTGGCGTTCCGGGCCAGCTCGATGTACTTCATCGTGTTGTCGTAGGCGGCCTTGTCAATGACGGCATTGAAGAAGTTCCGGAAGTCGCGCACGTCCCCCATCTTCACTTCTGCGAGCAGGGCCATCATCCGCTCCTTGACCGCCGTCCACCGGGAGGCCGGGATGTAGACGCGGGAGCAGGCCGAGCACTTCTGGCCCTGGTACTCGAAGCCGGCGCGGACGATGGCGGCGGCCACCTCGGCCACCTCGCCGGACTCGTGCATGAAGATGTAGTCCTTGCCGCCGGTCTCGCCCACGATCCGCGGATAGCTGCGGTAGCGCCCGAGATTGTCGGCGATGGTCTTCCACATGCTGTTGAAGACGCCCGTGGAGCCGGTGAAGTGCAGTCCCGCGAAGTCGCGGTCCTCCAGGGCGATCTTGCCGATCATCGAGCCGCGGCCGGGGATGAAGTTGATGACGCCATCCGGCAGCCCGGCCTCCTTGAAGAGCTGCATCAGGTAGTAGTTCGACAGGATGGAGGTGGACGCGGGCTTCCAGACCACAGTATTGCCCATGATGGCCGGGGCGGTGGCGAGGTTGGCGCCGATGGCCGTGAAATTGAAGGGCGTGACCGCGAAGACGAAACCCTCCAGCGCGCGGTAGTGGACGCGGTTCCACACGTGGGGATCGGAGATGGGCTGGTGCCGGTAGATGTCTTCCATGAACTTCGCGTTGAAGCGGAAGAAGTCCGCCGTTTCGCAGGTGCTGTCAATCTCCGCCTGGAAGACGCTCTTGGACTGGTTCAGCATGGTCGCGGCGTTCAGGATGTAGCGGTACTTCGAGGAGATGAGGCTGCCCATCTTGTGGAAGATGGCGGCGCGGTCCTCCCAGGGCGTGGCCTCCCAGTCCTTCTTGGCGGCCATGGCCGCGGCAATGGCCAGGCGCACCTCGGCCTCGCCGGCCTCGTGGTAGTGGGCCAGCACGTGCTGGTGGTCGTGGGGGCAGACGGCCTTCTGCGTCTTCCCGGTGCGGACTTCCTTGCCGCCGATGATGAGCGGGATGTCGAGCACCTGGTTGAACTGGCGGTCCAGCTCCGCCTTCAGCAACGCCCGCTCCTTCGATCCGGGGGCGTAGGGGAGGATGGGTTCGCTGTGGGATTCGGGCAGGCTGAAGATGGCGTTCGACATGGGTTCTATCTCCTTCCGGCGTCCGCTCCGGGGGCGTCGGCATCAGGGAAGAATAGCGGCGAGCCAAAGGTCGCGATTCCGAATTCTTTGATGCGCGCCTGCACGGCTTTCGACACCAGGAAGTCGGCAAAGGCGCGGGCTCCGGCGCCATTCACCTGGGGGAACCGCGCCGGATTGACCTCGATGATGTGGTAGGTGTTCCTGAGGGACGGATCGCCTTCGTGCAGGACGGGAAGATCGAGCTGCTTCCGCAGGGCGAGGTAGGTGCCGCGATCTGACAATGTGTAAGCCCTTTTCTCGGCGGCGATGGCCAGGGTCTGGCCCATGCCCTGACCCGTCTGCTGGTACCAGGTCTGGCCATCGGGGGAGATGCCGGCGGCCTTCCAGAGCCTCAGCTCCTGGGCGTGGGTGCCTGAATGGTCGCCGCGCGAAAGGAACAGCGACCGGGACGCCGCGATGCGCTGGAAGGCCTCCACGGCCGTGTGCTTCGCGACCCCCGCGGGGTCCGCGGGAGGTCCGGCCAGGACGAAGTCGTTGTGCATCACGATCCGGCGGTGGATCCCGGCGCCATCGGCCACCAGGGCCTTCTCGGCCTCGGGAGAATGCACCAGCAGCACGTCCGCCTCGCCGCGCCTGCCCATGGCGAGGGCCTGGCCGGACCCCACGGCGATGGTCTTCACCAGGTAGCCCGTCTGCCGCTCGAAGAGGGGGATGATTTCGTCCAGCAGGCCGGAATCCTGGGTGCTGGTGGTCGTGGCGAGGATGATGGCCTTCGGGGCCGGGGGGGCGGCGGATAGATGTGCGGAAGCCAGCGCCACCCCGAACGCCAGTCCCAAACGCAGGCAAGCAGGTCGGTTCATGTCATCCTCCAGCGGGCCGCGGCGGAGATGGAACCGGTGCGGCCGATGGCCTCCAGCGGCTCGGCCTTCCCCAGCCCGATGGCGATGTGCTCCCCGGAGGCGATGCGATTGCGGATGGAGGCGAGCTTGGTCATGGCGGATCCCGGGGCATTCTCCCGCGTATCGGATTCACTGAGCCATGAAAGTGATCAACCGCAGATGTCGCAGATGTCGCAGATGTCGCAGAAAAGGCCTTGGGTCCGGCTTTTGGTCTTGCAAAGAATTCGGGCTGAGACACGCCGATCATCGGGTGATCCTAAAGGCCATGGGCGGGGCCGGACTCTGCTAGAACGGAGGCATGGACCTCACGAACGCGGGCAGACCACCACGGCGCACCCTCCGGGGCCTCCTCTGCCCCGAAGTCCCCCGGTACTTCCCCTGGGCGCGGCCGGTGCAGCTGGCGCTGCGCAGCGTCCACATCGCAGCCATGGCCCTGGTGGTGGGCGGCCTTCCCTTCGGGGCCGATTTCGAGGCCCTCCGGGCTCCCATCCTGATCACCCTGGCGAGCGGGGGGCTGCTCTTCGCCGTGGATCTGGCCCGCGATCTGGCCATCCTCACCCAGGGCAGCGGAGTGGCCGTGCTGCTCAAGCTGGGCCTGCTGGGCCTGGGTGTCCTGCAGCCCGCGGCCCGCCTGCCCTGGTACCTGGCCGCCACCCTGGTCGCTTCCATCGGTTCCCACATGCCCGGGAGTTGGCGTCATTTCTCCTTCCTCACATGGAAGGTGGTGAGGTACCCCGACTGATGATCAGCCCCGCCGAAGCCCTTGCACTCATCCTGGATCGCGTCGCGCCCCTCGCGGCCCGCGGGCTGGCGCTTCCGGAGATCCTCGGCCTGGCGGTGGCTGAGGATCTGCGATCGGCGGCCCAGGTGCCGCCCTTCGCGAATTCAGCCATGGACGGCTACGCGGTGCGGGCCGCGGATCTGACCGGCGCCACCCGGGCCCATCCGGTCCGCCTGCAGGTGCTCGGGGATCTGGCGGCCGGGGGTGTTCCAAAGGGCGCGGTGGGGTCCGGCGAGGCCCTGCGCATCATGACCGGCGCGCCGCTGCCCGAGGGCGCCGATGCGGTGGTGCCCGTGGAGGACACCACCCGCGGCGGGGACTGGGTGGAGCTCCGCAAGCCCACCCGCCGGGGCATCCACATCCGTCTCGCGGGCGAGGATCTCCAGGTGGGCCAGTTGCTGGTGCGGGCGGGGCAGGGCCTCCGGCCCGGAGACATCGGCGCGCTGGCGGCCGCGGGGCTTCCCACCGTGAACGTCCATCCCCGGGTCCGGGTGGCCGTGCTCACCACCGGGGATGAACTGGTGGATGTTTCGGAGGAGCCCGGCCCGGGGCGCATCCGCGATGCCAATATCCACGCGGTGTGCGCCCAGGTGGCCGCCTGCGGGGCGATCCCTGTGCCCTTTCCGCGGGTGCCCGATGACCGCGCCACGCTGACGCGCACGCTCCGGATGGCCCTGGAGGCCGATGTGGTCCTCACCACCGGCGGCATCTCCGTGGGCGACTACGATTTCATGAAGGACATGCTCGAAGCCCTCGGGGCCGAGCGGGTCTTCTGGAAGGTGGCCCAGAAACCCGGCGGGCCGCTGGGGTTCTGGATGCTGGGCGAGAAGCCCATCTTCGGGATTCCCGGGAACCCCGTGGCCGCCATGCTCATGGTGGAGGAGTACGTCCGTCCCGCCCTGCGGAAGCAGATGGGCTTCGCGAAGCTCCACCGGCCCGTGGCCGAGGCGAATCTGGAAGGCGGCTGGACCGGCAAGGCCGGCGACCCCCGCACCACCTTCCTGCGGGTGGTGGCGCGGCGCGAGGCCGGGGGGATGCACGCCCGGCTCACCGGACCCCAGGGCTCTGCCATCCTGTCGTCCATGCTCACCGCCAACGCCCTGGCCGTGATTCCGGGAGGCGTGGCCCGCGTCGAGCCTGGAGATCCCGTCCAGCTCCACCTCACGGAGGAGGCCGAGGATCACTGAGCCCTCAGGGCGTGACCACCACCTGGACCGTGCGGGTGACACTGCCGTAGGGCCCCTGGGCCTGGAGGGTGTAGGTCGTGGTCGCGGTGGGCCGGACGGTGGCGCTGGTGCCGGTCACCCAGCCGAGTTCCGGCGTGACAAACCAGCGGGTGGCGCCGGTGGAGGTCCAGGTGAGCGTCGCCGGGGAGCCCGCGGTGATGCTGGCTGGCGTGGCGCCAAGGCTCGGGATGGTGGGGGCCGCGCCGGTGGGATCGCTGGTGTACACCGTGCCCATCTGCACGACCTCCAGATCCGATCCTTTGATGCCAGAGAGGGTACTCAGCTGGGTGTTGTCCCAGCGGTCGTCTGGCGCGCCGGAAAGGTACCAGGCGCTGCCGTTGTCGGCGAGGATCATGCCGTATCGCTTGAGGGCGGCCAGCACCACCCGGGCCTGGGCCGGATAGGCGCTGATATCCACACCGGCCTTCAGGCGCACCCGCAACCCCATGGGCGGCGCACTGGTGCTGGTGTTGCTGGAGGCCCAGTGGGTGGCCGGAAGCACGTAGGCCTTGCGCGAGGTGGGCACGGTGAACCGCAGGGCATGGGTGATGGCCCCGGCGGCCACCTCGTCGTAGCGGGCCAGGCCGGGGAGGACGGGCAGGCCCGCCGCGTCCGCGCTGGTCCAGCCGTAGGGGCGCAGGGCATTGCTCTTGAGGTCCCAGACGGAGGCCGCATCGGCGGTCCAGCTGCCGTCGGATTGGAGGAAGGCCCGGTACAGCTCGTAGAGCAGGCAGGCATCCCGGTCCAGCACCAGGACATGGCGGTCGCCGGTGGAACTGCTCCCGCCCTCCACGGGGGCCGTGGCGGGGATGGGCATGGGACCGGGATCGCTTTCGTCACCGTACGCCGTGAAGACCACTGGCACCTTGGCCTGGGAGGACGAGGCCACCACGGTGTAGGGGATGCCCATGGGACTGCCGTTGTAGAGGCCGGCGCCGAAATCCGGATGCAGGCCGGTGCCGGCGCCGATGAAGCTGATGATGGCGGTGCTGTCGGGGTCCACCGGATCGGCGGCGATGTCCCGGTTCCACGCGTTGTCACCCGGGAAGGGTGTAAAGCCCTGAAAACTGGCGCCGATGCCGAGGGCCGCGCCGTTGCAGGCGCCCACGGGGGGCTGGATTGACACGGTCACCGAGGCCTGGGTGGACTTCGTGGCGTCGGCCACGCTGAGGGCCTGGACGTGGAAGGTCCCGGCACTGCCGGGGGCCGTGTAGAGACCGGCGGCGCTGATGCTGCCGCCGGAGGCTTCGACCACACTCCAGGTCACCGCTTGATTGGAAGTGCCCGACACGGTCGCCTGGAAGGCCTGGGTACCGCCGGTCCAGAGATTGGCACCGGCAGGGATGAGGGAGATGCTGATGGCCTGTGACGGAGGTGGGGGTGGGGGGGCGGATCCGCCACCACAAGCCATGACCAGTCCCAGTGTGATTCCGACACCCAAGCCCATCCCGCGCATGGAACCTCCTGAAGGCAGCACCCGAAACCCTGAGTCTTCTCGGGCCCACGGGAAAGTCAACCACGCCATCCTCATGCTTCGATCCAGCCATGGCACACTGATCGGATCCCGAGGTATCCATGACCGCAGAACCTTCTTTCCGCGAGAAGTACACCTTCCCCGCCAGCTACTGGAACGCGAACCTCACGGAGCTGTTCGAGCGAGCAGCCTACTACTCCATGGCGAGCTTCATCGTCATCTACCTCGGGCGTCTGGGTCTCGGCGACTACTGGCCCAGCACCCTGAACGGCGTGCTGTGGTTCCTGGTCTACTTTCTGCCCATCCTCAGCGGCACCATCGCGGATCAGATCGGCTTCCGCCGCAGCCTGCTTCTGGCTTGTGGGCTGCTGGTGGGAGGCTACTTCCTCATGGGGTATCCGGTCTGGTTCGGGGGTCAGACGCTGGCCCTGCAGGCGGGGAAGGAAGTCACGGCGGGCATGGGCGTGATGGCGCCGGTGGCCATGGCCATCGTGCTGATCGGCATCGGCGGCTCCTTCGTGAAGCCCTGCATCGCGGGCACCGTGCAGCGCACGCACCTCGGCAAGGCCACCCTGGCCTTCGCCATCTTCTACATGGTGATCAACATCGGCAGCATCTTCGGCCGCATCAGCGCCTTCATCGTCCGGACGAAGCTGGGCAAGCTCGACACCATCTTCATCGTGTCCATGGCGGCGGCGGTGCTGGCCTTCCTGGTGGTGCTGCTGCTCTACCGGGATCCCGAATCCACCGTGGATCCCAACAAGCCCCGGCGCACCATTCCCGAGGTCTTCTTCGGCATGTTCAAGGTGCTGCGCAGTGGACGCTTCGTCATGTTCCTGGTGGTGAGCAGCGGCTTCTACTTCATCTACAACCAGGTCTACAACGTGCTGCCGCTGTACGTGAAGAAGACCGTGGAGCTGACACCGGCCATGGACCTCTACACCATGGCCAACCCCATCACCATCGTGCTGTTCCAGCTGCTCATCACGCGGCTGTTCGGCAAGATGCCGCCCATCAAATCCATCATCGTGGGCACGGTGATCATCGGCCTGGCCATGCTCATCAACGTGGCGCCGCTCTACATGGCGGGGGGCGTGACCATGAAGCTATGGCTCCCCCTGGGCAGCCTTTTCGTGGTGATGACCGTGGCCCTCATCGCCTTCGGCGAGCTGTTCGCCTCGGCCCGGCTCTACGAGTACATCGGTTCCCTGGCGCCCAAGGGCCAGGAGGGCCTCTTCCTGGGCTACGCCAACCTGCCCATGGCTCTCGGCAGCCTGGTGGGCGGCCCCGCCGGGGCCTGGCTCTTCAACAAGGTGATGTGCGCGGGTGCCGTGACTCAGGCCGACGGCCTGTTGAAGCTCGACCCCAGGGCCGCCGCCACCGGCTGGATCATCCTCACCCTCTTCGGCCTGGGCAGCGCGTTGAGCCTCTGGATCTACAACCGGTGGCTGCAGCGGCAGGCGTAAAAAGGATCTCCACGAAGGACACCAAGAAAAAGGGAAAGGACACGAAGAATTCTTACTGCTTCGTGCCCTCGATCTTCCTTCGTGTCCTTCGTGGAGATCTTGTTCCTGGGGATAAAGCGCCATTCTGGAGATAATGGATTCCCCCCCCGAGGTCCCCATGTCCAAGAAGGAAACGCCGCTCTTCCCCCTGCGCAAGGGCCTGCACGCGCGTCAGGCGCATGTGGACCTGCCCGCGGGCACCTTCGAAGAGGAACACGCGCGGCAGGGTTTTTTTGGGCGCACCACGCACCTCTACCGTCTGCATCCGGTGACGGACTGGACGCGCATCGAAGGTCCGCTGCGGCCCCACAGCTACGATCTGAACCCCCTGGCGGATTCGACAGACGCCAAGGTGCGGGCTTCGATGTTTGGCTCCACGGAGCCTGCCTTTGCCCCCATCTGCCTGCTGCACAACAGTGACGTGGCGCTGCACTGGGTGGCGCCTGCGGCCATGGATTTCTTCTACCGCAATGCCGACGGCGATGATGTCTACTACATCCATGCGGGAGCCGGGAAGCTCGAGACCACCTTCGGCGCGCTCACCTATGCCACCGGCGATTACCTGGTGATCCCGCGTGGCACCACCTACCGCTTCCTGCCGGATGCCACGCCCCAGCGCTACCTGCTCATCGAGAGCTTCAGCGAGGTCACCATTCCCGACCGCAACCAGCTGGGCCCCAACGCCATCTTCGATCCGGCCATGATTGATACGCCGGAGCTGGAACCCTACGACGCGACTCCCCGAGAATGGGCCGTCCACATCAAGCGCGAGAGCCAGATCACCAAGGTCTACTACCCCTTCAACCCGCTGGACGTGGTGGGCTGGAAGGGCGACCTCACCGTGTGGCGCATCAACGTGAAGGACATCCGGCCCATCCTCAGCGCCCGCTACCACCTGCCGCCCAGCGCGCACTCCACCTTCATCGCCCACAACTTCGTCATCTGCTCCTTCCTGCCCCGGCCCTTCGAGGAGGAAGAGGGCGCCATGCGCGTGCCCTTCTTCCACAGCAACATTGACTACGACGAAGTGCTGTTCTACTCCGCGGGCCACTTCTTTTCGCGGGACGGCATCGGCGAAGGCATGATGACCTGGCATCCCCAGGGCATCCACCACGGCCCGCACCCGAAGGCCATCCCCCTCAGCCGCACCAAGGACCGCACCGACGAAGTGGCCGTCATGGTGGATACCTTCAGGCCCCTCAAGGCCACGGCGGCGGCCGGGCTGGTGGAGAACACCGACTATTGGGCAAGCTGGAAGTAGTCGGACGCCTGTGTCTTCGGCGTGATTTGTCCCTCCCCGGAGGGCCAAACCCTCAGCGGTGGGAACCGCCCCAGCCCAGGTACCGTTTCAGGAAGGCGGAAAGACTCATGTGCAGGAAGCGCCAGGGGCCGTGATGCCTGCGCCGGTCGAGGGAGTTGACGTCAGTCATGCATCACCGTGAGGGAGGAGTGCCATGAATCTCCGCCATGCGGGGCCTTCATGCAAGGGGTAACAGTAAATATTTGCAAAGAATACATACCGCTCGTGAATTATTGAATCAACGCTGGCGGGCCTTTTCCTCAATCATGCCCCTCCTCCCTTTTTTGGGGAAGGAGCACCCGGCCTGGAGCGGGCCCCCTCAGAGGGTGGCCCAACCGATTTTTCACAAGTGTGCCTATTGGACCTGGAGCGGTTTTCCTAAACTAGAAAATCAGCCTTCCGGTTCCTTTTCTGGAGTCCCCTTGCGCCTTCGTCCTCTGCTCCTTCCTCTCCTGGCGGTGTTCGCGATGAGCGCGCCGGCCTTCGCCCAGACGAAGCTATCCAAGGCGGAGAAGGCGAAGCTCCCCCGCATCGCCATCCTCGATTTCAAGACGGCGCCCGATGCCTGGCACGGCTGGCGCCACGGCGGCTGGGGCAACCAGATGGGCACCATCTCCAATCAGTTGCGGGACCTCTTCACGACCGAGATCGTGGAGAAGGGCAAGAACAAGATCCGCGTCATCGAGCGGGAGCGCCTGGCCGAGATCCGCGGGGAACTGGATTTCCAGCAGAGCGGCGAGGTGGATACCGCCACGGTCCAGAAAATCGGCAAGCTGCTCGGCGCGAAGTACGTGATGACTGGCAAGGTCACCCGATTCGCCTACAAGGAGGGTGGCTTCAAGACCGGCTGGGGCGTGGGCGCCCTGGTGAGCAAGGTGACCGGCGATGGGATGGCCGGGGCCGTGGCCGGCAGCGTGAACGTCCACAAGGCGTCCTTCACCGGCCGGCTGGACATCCGGCTCATCGAGGTGGAGACCGGCGAGATCCTGGGGGCCTGGAAGGACGAGGACAAGGTTTCCGATACCAGTGTGAAGGTGGCGGGCACGGGCGCCGAGGTGCAGTACGACGAGGAGCTGGTGAACAAGGTGTTCGAGCCCATCGTCCAGCGCATCGCCCCCAAGCTGCTGCGTGCCACTGTGTCGGCCAACGAAGACGAGTGATCCGGGAAGGCTCAGCGGATCGGACGGGGCCCTGCGGGGCCCCGTTCCGTGTTCACGCCAGCTCCTCCTGCGGTCAGGGAGCCACAGGGTTTGCTAGGCTGGACCTGGAGATGACGCATGGAACGGTTCGCGGGCATGGCGTTGATGTTTCAGCCCCTTGATGGGGCCAGGGGAATCCTGAGATGGATGGGAGGCCCCGGCTGGTCCCGTCTATCGCATCTCCTCCTGGTGGCCGCGGCCTGCATCGCGATCCTGGTCGCGGTCCGGCTCGTCGCCCGGGCCGTGCGCCGGGCCGTGGATGACGGCAATGAAGCCGTGACTTCCGAGGCCGAACGCCGCGCGGAAACCCTGGGATCCGTGCTGACCAACGCGGCCCGGGTGATCGTGGTGGCCTTCTTCCTGCTCATGACGCTCCAGGAGTTCGGCGTGAACATCGGACCTCTGGTGGCCGGTGCCGGCGTGGTGGGCCTGGCGCTGGGCTTTGGCGCCCAGAGCCTGGTGAAGGACGTCATCAGCGGCTTCTTCCTGCTCATGGAGAACCAGTTCGGCGTGGGAGACATCATCAATGTGGACGACAAGCATGTGGGCACTGTCGAGCGCATGACCCTGCGCATCACCCAGCTGCGGGATGCCGAGGGCCGGGCCCACTTCGTGCCCAACGGTTCCATCGTCCGCGTGGTGGTGCTTTCCAAGGATTTCGCCCGGGCCCTGGTGGATGTGGAAGTCGGCTACGGCACCGATCCCGATCAGGCCTTCGCGGTGCTGCTGGAGGCCGGACGGAAGCTGCATGAGGAGTGGCCGTACCAGGCCGTGGAGCCCCTGGAGGTGAAGGGCATCGAAGTGCTCGGGCCCAGCGGCTTCATCATCCGCACCCTCACCAAGACGGCCCCCGGGGCCCAGTGGGAGGTGGCGCGGGAACTGCGCCGCCGCATCCTGCTCGCCTTCCGCGAGGCCGGCATCGAGATCCCCTACCCGCAACGGGTGGTGCACCACCGGGGCGGCGCGGCTGAATCCGGGGATTGAAAGGGCCGCACTGCGCCCGACGATGCCACGCCATCAGGCCTTCAGGCGCAGCCCCACCAGCCGCCAGGCCTCGTCCATATCGCCGATGGCGAGGGCCCGGTGGATGGCATGGTCCAGCCCCGCAGGCCCAGGCGGGTCTCCGGGTTGGCGGGCCATGGCTGACAGGTCCGGCAGGCCCGGGCTGTTGGCCAGCTGGCCGAGATCGTTGCCGGTGAGGATGTGGCTCTGCTTCAGGGCCTCGGGGAGCGCATCGTAGCCCAGGGGTTTCCCCGCGGGCTTGGGCACCTGGAACACGGCGGCCCCGCTGGCCCGGGTGTAGAAGGCCCCGCCGTTGCGGCCCACGAGGTCGAGGGCATCCGGGTGGAGGATCCCGTCCACGAAGCAGTCCTCCCGCACGTGGAAGGCCAGCACCTCGCCGATGAGCATGAGCCCCGAACCGGGGCCGCTGCCCAGCTCCACCACCTGCTTCAGGTGGCATTCCATCTGGAAGGGGCTTTCCCCGACCAGCGCGGGTTTCACGAGGCTCGCCGGCAGGGGCGTCAGCCCGCACTTGGGGAACTCGTCCACGCCCTCGGGCCATTCGGCGCTGGCCACGTTCATCGGGTGCAGCATGGCGTGGCTCACGGCGGCGATGACGAACTCGCCCGTGGCCACGGCATTCAGGTAGGTGTGCTTCACCGTGCCGTCCCGGCCGCGCCGGTTGGGCGCGAAGGCCACCGTGGGCGGGTTGGATCCGAAGGCGTTGAAGAAGCTGAAGGGCGACAGGTTCCGCACGCCGTCCGCGCTGATCGTGCTGGCCAGGGCGATGGGGCGCGGGGCCACGCCGCCGCAAAGCAGGGCGTTGGTCTCCATGGGCGAAAGGTCGGCGGGAAGGATCCTGCGATGGCTCATGGTTTGGCGAACCGCACGGTCTTCCGGCCCGCGTCCGTCTCCTTCAGGAAGCGGATGAGGCCCAGGTTGTAGGTGCGCTGATCGTCCCACATGGCCAGGTGGCTGCCGTTCGGGCAGAGCAGGTAGCTGCCGTGCTGCACCTGGCTGGCCACCCACTTCATGTGGGCGGGATCCATGGTGTCGTGGGCGCTGCCGATGACGAGGGTGGGCATGGCGAGCTTCGGCAAATCCGCTTTGCGGTCCCACTTCTCCAGGCGGCCCGAAGCCCCGAATTCGCTGGGCCCCTGCATGAGCACGTAGATGGACCGGTTGACCCGGGCGGCGGCGCGGTTGAAGGCATCGGGCCACTCGGGCAGGCGGCACAGGTGCTTGGCGTAGAAGTGCGGGATGAGCAGCTCCATGTAGCGCGGGCTTTCGTAGAGCCCCTTGGCTTCCAGCTCCTTCACCTCCTTCACCACGGCGGGATCCATGCCCTTGGCCAGCACCTCGTCCGCGTAGCGGTTGTAGTCGGGGATGCTCATCATCATGTTCGAGATGATCAGGCCCTTGAGGTTCCCGCCGTACTTCAGGGCGTACTCCACCGCGAGGATGCCGCCCCACGAATGGCCCAGCAGGTAGAAGTTGTCCCTGTTGAGTCCGAGGGCCGCGCGCACCTGTTCGACCTCCTCCACGAAACGCTCCGTGGTCCAGAGGTCCGGATCTTTGGGCTGGTCCGAAAACGCGCTGCCCAGCTGATCGTAGTAGATGAATTCGATGCCTTCGGCCGGAAGAAAGCCCTCCAGGGACTCGAAGTACTCGTGCGTGAAGCCCGGCCCGCCGTGGAGCAGCAGCACCTTGATGCGCGGGTTGTTCCCGAAGCGCTTGGTCCAGACCTTGAAGATCCCCTTCGGCGTCTGGATGGGGATGAGCTTCACACCCCCTTCGCGGACCGCCGCCGCATCCGCGAAGTACGAACGGAGGCTGGGCGCGGCCTTTTGTGCCGTGGCCGGGAACGTGGCGATGATGAAGGTGATGAACAGGAGCAGGGCACGGCGCATGAGTTGGCTCCGGGAGGTGGGCCCATCATGGGCCACCCGGTGGCTCCGGGGCAACGGCGGCAGTGGAACCAATCCTTCCTTCCGCCCGCGTAGACTGGTCCCATGACGCCCGCCCAGCCCAGCCCCATGAACCTGACCCTGGTCCCTGCCTATACGAATCAGGCCCTGTTCTCGGATCACCACCTGGAAGTCCGGTTGCCGGGGTCGCCGCAGTGGCAGCGGTGGACCCCTGCGGAACTCGAAGCCATCCACGGCCGCCTGCAGGCTTCTCTTGCCGCCTACGCCCGCCGCCGCCAACCCAAGAATGAGGAGGACACCCGGCAGTGGCTGGATGACGTGCTGGGCGTCCTCGGCTATGCCTACCACCGGGAAGCCAGCACCGCCACGGGTCGCCCCGACTATGTGCTGTTCGAGGACACCGCCACCCTCGCATCGGCGGCGCAGGCGCTCCGTTCAGGTCAGACCCAGGCCTACTACCCCCAGGCCCTCACCGTGCTGGAGGCCAAGTATTGGGAACGCCCGCTCCAGACCCGGGATACTGAGGGCCACCGCGAGAATCCAGTCCTCCAGATCAACCGCTACCTGGATGACGCCGCCATCCACAGTGGCAACCGCATCCAGTGGGCCGTGCTCACCAATGGGCGGCACTGGCGCCTCTACTGGCGCGGCGCGCCCAGCCGGGCGCTGACGCACTACGAGGTGGACCTGCCCGACCTGCTGGCGCACCCCCATGTGGAAGAAGGCGATTTCGCCCGCTTCCGCTACTTCCTGCTGTTCTTCGGGCGGGAAGCCTTCCAGCGGGACAGTGGCGGGAAGACCCTGCTCGACCGCATCCGCGAAGCGTCGGAAACCTTCGCCACCGAAGTGGGCGCCTCGCTGGAGGAGGCCATCTACGGTCCATCAGGCGCGTTCCTGCGGCTGGCGGAAGGCCTCTTCCTGGATGCCACTCAGCACGGCGCCAAGACGCTGGAGGAATCGCCTCTCCAGGATTTGCGGGCCCTGGAGGCCAGCACGCTCGTGCTGCTCTACCGGTTGCTCTTCCTGCTCTATGCCGAGGATCGGAACCTGCTGCCCCTGGGCCATCCCGAATACCAGGCCGCCAGCCTGTCCGCCCTGCGCGACCAGGCCACCCTGGCCGTGGATCAGGGCAAGGTGCCCACCAGCCGCCGGGCCGCCGCCTGGGGCCACCTCGAAGGCCTGTTCGACCTCGTCCATCGCGGCGATCCCGGCATGGGCCTGCCCTACTACAACGGCGGCCTCTTCGATCCCGAGCGCCACCCGCTGCTGCAACAGCTCAAGGTGCCCGACGCCCAACTGCTGCCCGCCCTGGATGCCCTCAGCCGCGTGGTGATGGAGGGCCAGCGCCGCCGCGTGGATTTCCGCGATCTGGGCGTGCGGCAGCTCGGATCGCTGTATGAAGGCCTGCTTGAATACCGGCTCAACCTTGCGGGGGATGGCCTCTCGATCTCCCAGGACAGCCTGGTGCGGCGCACCACCGCCAGCTACTACACCCACGAAAGCCTGGTGGCCCGGCTGGTCGCCGACACGCTGACCCCCATCATGGATGACCGCCGTCAGGCTGCGGACAAGGCTCTACACGCCTGGGCTGCCACCTTCACGACGCCCGCCAAGGGCGAGGCCCAACGCCTGAAACAGGAAAAGGCGCGGGAAGAACACGAAGCCCAGGTGGTAGCGCTGCTGCTGGATCTGAAGGTGCTCGATCCCGCCATGGGTTCCGGCCACTTCCTGGTGGCCGCGCTGGATCATCTGACCGATGGGCTCATGGTCGCCCTGTCCCATCACCAGGAGGATCCGGACCTGGCCCCCTGGCTGGCCCAGCACCCCATCTTCCGCACCCTGGAAGCCCAGCGCACGGCCATCGCCCGGTCCCTGGTGGATCAGGGCCTGTCCACCGAAGCCGTGGATGCCATCCTGCCCCACCTCGACGATCTGCGCCTGCTCAAGCGCCTGGTGATGAAGCGGTGCCTGTTCGGCGTGGACCTCAATCCCATGGCCGTGGAACTGGCCAAGCTCAGCCTCTGGCTCGACAGCTTCACCCTGGGTGCGCCGCTCAGCTTTCTCGACCATCACCTGAAGGCCGGGAACAGCCTGGTGGGCAGTTCCATGGCCGAATACACCGAGCTGCGGCGCGATGCCCAGGGTGCCACCATCGGCGCGGGCCTGTTCGCCGAAGCCCATGCCTTCGACGCCGACGAAGTGCTGGACGAGCTGCATCACCTGCTGGCGCTGTCCGACGCCACCCGGGATCAGGTGCGCCAATCCCAGGTGCTTTACCAGACCGTGGAGCGGCAGCTGGCCTTCACCCGCGTGGCGCTGGATGTGGTGGCCAGCCGCGACCTTTCCAACCAGCCCCGCCGCCTCAGCCGGGGCCGCAGCGGCGTGGTGGTGGACGATGCCGCCGTGCTGCTGGCCGACGATGGCGCCCTGAAGCGCCTGTACCAGCTCATCCACGAAGGGCGCGAACAGGTGGGGCGCCTGCCCGAGGCCCTGCGCCTGACGGCCCTGAACGTGCTGGAGGATCGCCAGCGCCACGCCTTCTTCCACTGGGATCTGGCCTTTCCCGAAGTCTTTTTGAGCAAGGGCCCCAGGGGTTTTGATGCGGTGCTCACCAATCCGCCCTGGGAACGCATCAAGCTCCAGGAGAATGAATTCTTTGGCCAGCACCGGCCCGAGCTGGCGCGGCTGCAAACCGCAGCGCAGCGCCGGGCCGCCATCCAGCGGCTGAGGTCCGAGGATCCCCCGCTGTGGGACACCTACGAATCCGCCCGCACCGTGCGCGAAGCCCTGCTGAACTACGCCCACCAGAGCGGCCGCTATCCGCTGCTGGGCCGGGGCGATACCAATCTCTACGCGCTGATGGTGGAGCGCGGCCTCTCTCTGCTGAAACCCGAAGGCCGCGCCGGGTTCGTGGTGCCTTCGGGGCTCGCCACGGATTTTGGCAATGCCCCCTTCTTCGGACAGATGGTGCGCGACCGGCGCCTGGCCTTCCTCTACGACTTCGAGAATCGACGGGGGTTGTTCCCCGGTGTCCATAGGAGCTTCAAATTCAGCCTGGTGGGTTTCACGGGTGCAGGTGTGAGTGCAGAACAAATTCCAGCGGCTTTCTTTCTGCATAGCGCTGCGGATCTGGAGGCACAGCGCCTGCACCTGGACCCAGCCGACTTCACCCTAATGAACCCCAACACCCTCACCTGCCCCGTGTTTCGCACGGAAGAGGACTACGCCCTGACCCGCCGCATCTACCAGCGCGTGCCCGTGCTGCGCCGCTTGGATCCGCTGGAGGATCCCTGGGGAATCCGATACCAGCGCCTGTTCGATATGACCAACGACAGCGGCCTCTTCCGCACCGTGGCGGATCTAGAGCGCTTGGGCGCCTGGCGAGAGGCTGGGCCCATGCCCATCTGGGACAGCCCGGAAGGCCGGTTCGTTCCGCTGCTCGAAGGCAAGATGGTGCAGGCCTTCGATCCCAGGGCCGCAGGCGTGCGGATCAATCCGGAGAACATTCATCGTCCGGCGATTGCAGAGGCGACGCGGCTTGAACAATGGCAGAATCCTGGGTTCTTCCCATCGCCTCAATCCTGGGTGCCAGAGGTTGAGGTCCAATCTCGGTTGGGCCCCGCCTCTCGACCTGCCTTCATCGGGTTCAAGAGCGTCACCAGTCCGACTAATTTGCGGACGATGATCGCCTCATGGCTCCCTGTCACAGGTGTTGGCAACAGCATGCCCATCCTGTTGAGCGATCAACCATGGATGAGCCAGCTCCTTCTCCTGGCGAACCTGAATGCACTGGTCTACGACTACGTTCTTCGTCAGAAGATCGGCGGTCAGAACCTCAATTTCTTCTACCTTGAACAGCAACCCACGCTGCCACCCGCCTTCTACGACCAGCTTCATCACGACCACCGCTGGCTGGATCTCATCGCGCCCAGGGCCCTGGAGCTGAGCTACACCTGCCACGCCCTGAAGCCCCTGGCCGAGGCCTGCGGTCACGCGGGCCCGCCCTTTGCCTGGGACCCGGCCCGCCGCCGCGTGCTGCGCGCCCAGCTCGACGCCCTGTTCTTCCTGGCCTACGGCTTCGACCAGCCCGGCGATGAAGCCGCCGTGGCCCATATGCTCGGCACCTTCCCCATCCTGAACCAGGATGATCCGGGCTACGCCGCGCTGGTCCAAGGCCACCTCCGCGCCTACCGCGCCGGGCGCATGGATGCGCGGGTAGAGGGGTGACCGGGGCGCGTTTACGCCACAGGGAAGGGATTTTCCACCACCAA
The DNA here is from genome assembly GCA_030681515.1 of Geothrix sp. GTDB lineage: Bacteria > Acidobacteriota > Holophagae > Holophagales > Holophagaceae > Geothrix. The sequence continues at coordinate 119,001 of JAUXSE010000017.1, forward strand.
AATCCCCTTCATCCCCTCCATCCCTGTTGAACCACTCCTTTTGCTTTTCGGCGGCTACACTTGAGCCCGACCTGTTTGGCGAGGCACATCATGGAGAGGTCCGAGTTCGAGACGCTGCGAGACCTTCCCGGCAAGGTGATCCGAGGTGATATCCGTCTCACGGAAAAGAGAAATCTGAGTCCCTTGATGACTGCAGAAAACATTCGCGTTGAGAACTCGCTCGGCTACGACCTACGATTGACAATCAAATACAACAAGGAGACCGGTACCAAAAATTTCAATGTTGATTGTTCTGGCGTTGGAGCCATCTGCCGACTGGATGTGGACGACAACCCCCACCACCCGGCTGGGCGCTCACACAAGCACTCCTTGCGAACCCCACAATGCCCCGAACGGAATCTGCCCCATGTTCAGGACCGTGCTCAGGATGCCGGGTCTTCACTATCGACTCTTTTTCAGCGGTTCTGCACCATGGCGCACATTTCCCATGAGGGCTCCCTTTTCGGCCCAGAAAACCAGGAAGGAGGTCAGCCGTGAACGAGGTCAAGGAAATCTCCGAGTTCCTATTGGGACATAAACTAGTACGAGAGATTACGCAGCTTGAGCGGGGCCACATCCGTCTGGAAACGGCCTTCCTCTACCCCGATGGCGGAAACATCGACCTTTTCCTTGTCAAAGAGGGTCCGCTTCTCCCCTTCCACAAGCTCTCAGACTTTGGCAACACATCCTCTTGGCTTTTGGACCTTCAGGTAAGGCCGTGGCTCTCTGCAAAACGCAGGGGGATGCTGGAGCAAGCCCTTCAATCTCTCGATGTGAAGCAGGCGGGCGGGGCTTTGGAAATCGATCTACCCCAACTTGAGGCGCTCATGGATGGCGTCGTTCGCCTAGGGCAGGCCTGCATTCGAATGGCGGATTTGTGCTACACAAGGCGATCTTCTTTAGTCTCTGATTTCAATGAAACGGTGGAAGACATCTTCAACGGCTCCGACCTCACCTATGAAGGAGGGGTGAGTGTCAATGGCCGATATGGGAAGGATGTGACCGTTGATTACATGGTGTTCGGCGCTCGCAAGGTTTCTCTTGTGATGGGCCTTGCCACCGGGAACTCCTCATACGCTCACACCCGGGCCAACGAGGTTTTCCGGACTTGGTATGACCTGGATGTCCCCGAGAGAACTGAAACCAGGGTCACCATTTTCGACGACAGCAAGGACATCTATCGCGACGAGGATTTAAAGCGGATCCGGGACTTTTCGGATGTGCTTCCACTGTCGGATCGCCGTTCGATCCACGATCTTTTAGTGGCTTGACTGTGGATGGGCTGGATGTCCACCACAGCGTAGGATTGGGACCCGGCCCGCCGTCGCATGCTGCGCGCCCAGCTCGACGCCCTGTTCTTCCTGGCCTACGGCTTCGACCAGCCCGCCGACGAAGCCGCCGTGGCCCATATGCTCGGTACCTTCCCCATCCTGCACCAGGACGATCCGGGCTACGCCGCGCTGGTCCAAGGCCACCTCCGCGCCTACCGCGCCGGGCGCATGGACGCGCAGGTAGAGGGGTAGTCCCTCCCATGGGTTCAAGCCGCAAGGATTGAACCTTTCATCGCCAAAATCCCCTGCATCCCCTTCATCCCTGTTGAAAAACGAAAGCCTTGTGAACAGGGATGAAAGGGATGAAGGGGATGAAAAGCTTCTACCGGTGAGGAACAGTGAGGGACGGTGAGAAAGCGCTCTGCTTGTTCACCGTTCCTCACCGTTTCTCACCGGTCCATTGAAGCCCTTGAACGGCCCTCGCGCCCCGGGCGCTGGAGCTGAGCCACACCTGCCACGCCCTGAAGCCGCTCTGGGGACGGTAGAATCCCGGGACCCCCTGGAGTCCTCATGGCCCGCAAGCGTGGCATCCCTGGCCTCTCGTTTTCCTGGCGCCGCGCCCTGGGCATCTCCCAGGCCCAGGCTCGCCTGTCTCGTCAGATCGGCATCCCCCTCTCAAGGTCTGGCCGCCAGCGCAAGGTGGGACGCGAGCTGGGCTGTGGCGTCCTGCTGGCCACCCTCGGGGCGGGTCTGGCGGTAGTGAGGATGCTGAGCTGAGATTCACGATCCCTCACGGGCACTGACAATCACCAAAAATCATTGAAAACTTTGAAATCATTTGAAACTGTTTCAAACTGTTTCAAACAAACCCAGAGATCCCATGCCCAGCCGGAAGGCCCCCCGCGATCTGGAAGCCGCCATTCTCGCCGCGCTGGCTGGACACGGGGAGGGTCTGACCCGCGAGGCGCTCCAGAAGGCGGTGGGCCTGGGCAAGGAGGAACCCTGGCGCTTCCGGCGCAGGCTGGTGGCGCTGGAGCGACAGAAGCGCATCTGGAAGGTGGGCCTCACTCGCGGGACGCGCTACCTGGCTGGAACGGCTGTTCCGGCGGCACCTGCGAACCTCCGGCTGACGGAGTGGACCCCCTCTCCCGAAGGCGCCCAGGCCCTGGCGCTGGTGGACCGGCCCCGGGACCAGCGTCCGCCCTGCACGTACCAACGGCCGTTCCTTGATGCCTACCGCCCGAACGAGACCTTCTACCTGGGCGAGGCGCATCGTACGCAGCTGCACGCCCTGGGGCGCACGCCTGAAGCAGGCGCCCCGGCGGGCACTCACGCGCGGCAGATGCTGGAACGGCTGCTCATAGACCTTTCCTGGAACTCGAGCCGCCTTGAGGGGAACACCTACTCGCTGCTGGATACGGAGCGGCTCATCAGGGCTGGGGGAGCGCCGGAGGGCAAGAGCGCGCAAGAAACGCAGATGATCCTGAACCACAAGCAGGCCATCGAGTACCTGGTGGAGGGAGCGGCGGAGCTCACGCTGTCGCCGGGAACCGTGCGCGCGCTGCACGGGATGCTTTCGGATAACCTGCTGCCTGATCCGGCGGATGAGGGGCGTCTGCGCCAGTCGCCGGTGAGCATCGGCGATAGCGTGTACGTGCCGCTCGCGGTGCCTCAACTCATCGAGGAGATCTTTGAGCAGATGCTTCTCACGGCCCAGGCGATCCGGGATCCCTTCGAGCAGTCGTTCTTCATCCTGGTCCACCTGCCCTACCTGCAGCCCTTCGCGGATGCGAACAAGCGGACCTCGCGACTGGCGGCCAACCTGCCCCTCATGAAGCGCAATCTCCAGCCCCTCTCCTTCTCGGATGTTCCCCGGGAGGCCTACCTGTCGGCCACACTCACGGTTTACGAAAACCGCAGGGTAGAGGCACTGCGGGATGTGTACCTGTGGGCCTACCAGCGGTCCAGCGAACGGTACCAGGCGATCCGGCAGTCCATGGGCGAGCCCGATCCTTTTCGGCTCCGCTACCGCGCCCAGTTGCGGGATGCGGTCCGGCAGATCGTGCGTGCGAGCCGGTCGGTTCCTGAAGTCCGGAAGGGCATCGTGGACTACTTGGAAGCCGTGGTTCCCACCGAAGATCGGATCCGGTTCCAGGCAGTGGTGTCGCAGGAATTGAGAAACCTGAACGAGGGAACCTACGCCCGCTACGCCCTGCGCCCATCCGAATTCGAGGGATGGAAACCTCTTCAGCTGGAATGGACCGCAGAGGTCTGAGGTCCTACCGCCAGGTCAGTCCCCGGCTTCGCCGCTGGGGGTGCCGGCGTAGAGGTCGGGCAGCGTGCCGCCCAGCAGGTTGGGCGTTACGCCGGTCAGGCGCTCGGGGACATGGACGATGGTGTTCACCAGGCGGCCCAGGCCCTCGATCGCCATGACGACTTCGTCCCCGGCCTTGAGCCAGAGGTTGTCCGTGATCTTGGAGCCGTTCAGCTCCAGCAGGCAGCCGGTGCCCACGGTGCCGCTGCCGATGACTTCGCCGGGGTGCATCTGGATGCCGTAGCTGGTGCGCTGGAGGATCTGGGCGAAGGTCCAGTTCATGGAGGCCACGTCGCCATTCGACAGCAGTTGTCCATTCACATGGCAGGTCATGGCGGCGTGGAGGATTTCCCCGTGCGGGGTCGGCTCCAGCTGCAGCTCGTCCTTGGTGACCAGCCAGGGGCCCAGGCTGGTGGCGAAGTCCTTGCCCTTGCAGGGGCCCAGGGACAGCTTCATCTCTTCCATCTGCAGGTATCGGGCGCTCCAGTCGTTCATGACCACGTACCCGAAGATGGCCGCGTCCGCTTCCTCCAGGGTGGCGTTCTTCAGGGGGCGCCCGGTGACGATGGCGGCCTCCAGCTCGAAGTCGAGGCGAAGCAGGTGGTGGTCCTGCACCCGCACCTCGCCCGGCCCCGTGACGGCCAGGTGGTTGGTGAAGTAGGTGACGGGAAAGAGGTCGAACTCGGGGATCATCTCCAGGCCCCGGTTGCGGCGGGCGGTGGATACATGCTGGCGGAAGGCGTAGCCGTCGCGCATGGACACGGGGCGGGGGATGGGCGCCAGCAGCTGGACGGAACCAGCTTCGAGCAGAGCTGCGGAGGGTGGCGCCATCACCCGGGCGCGGGCCACGGGCATCAACTCATCCTGGCGGCGGATGAGGGTGAGCATGTCCACGGCCAGGCGGGCGTCGGTGGCGGCGAAATCAAGAATGTGGCCGTCCGCCATGACGGCCCCGATCTTCTCCATTCCGTCCTGCAGGAAAGTCACCAGCTTCATCGCGCGCTCCGGGGCCAAGGGCCAGTGTACCGCCGCAGGAACATCACTCCGGCATCGTCATTCATTCAGTCCAGGATATGGACAGGGATGGGCAGGAATCCCCGCAGCAGCGCCGCGTTTTCCCCGGCGATCCCGGGTGGGGTGCCATCGGCGCCGGGATTGAGCAGCACGGCCTCGATGCGCCAGCCCCGCATCATGAGGGCTTCGGCGGAAAGCAGGGTGTGGTTCAGGGTGCCCAGTCCTCCGAGGGCGACCAGTACGCAGGGGATGCGTCCCAGATCCTGGGGCCGGCGGCAGGCGCCCGAGGGGCTTCCGGGCAGGGACGGAGGGGGCAGGGCCTCCCAACCGGAGGCCCAGGCCAGGAAATGCACTTTCGGCGCCAGGGGGACCATGAGGCCATCCACGCCCTCAAGCAGGACGCGGCCATCGGCGGGGCGCCGGCACCAGTCGGCGGCGGCCTGCAGATCCAGCGTCCGCCCTTCCTGCTGGGCTGCGGAGAGGGGCGACCGTGGCGCGCGCAGCAGCACATGGCTTTCGGCTGTGATGCCAGGGCCTGCGAGGGCGCTGGCATCCGCTCCGGGATGATCGGCGCGATCCACCCCGGTCTGGAAGGGCTTGCGGTAGGTGACGGGGCCCGAGGCCGCCCAGGCCCGGGCAATGCGGGCTGCTACATGGGTCTTGCCGACGTCTGTGCCGGTGCCGAGCACCCAGAGGGGATGAGGGAGGGCGTTCAGGTCCAGCATGGCCCAAGGATCGCAGGATTGGCCCGGGGCCTGTTTCCAATGTGAGTGTGTCTCGCCTCCCCTCTGGGAACAGACCCTAGGGCGACGGCTCGATGGGGACGGATCCAAGAAGGGAAAGGCCGGTTCGCAGGGTTCTATCGCGCCCTTCCGCGCCGGGGGGGCTGTCCAGGGGAGGGCGCGGCACGAAGGCTTCCCGGGGCGTGCCGTCCACGTGATAGAGCTTCTCCGTGGGAATGCGGACCACGATGCCGGAGGCCGGGAGCTTGATTTCCCCCAGGGCGCCGAGCATCCGGGCCATCGGCGTGCCGATCACGGGCGCGTTCCGGGCCGCGTTCAGCCCGATGGCCAGGCCTTCTCCCATACTGCCCGTCCATCGGCCCACCAGCACCACCAGGGGCGCCATGAAGGGCTCACCGCGGGGGGACACGCACTCGATCCAGCGCCGATGGATGCCGGTCTCCCGGCCCTCCGCGACTAGTTCGTGTTTCTGGTATGGGGACTCCTTGCGCACAAGGCGGCCCATGATTCCCCGGGCCACCAGGGAGGTGCCCCCGCTGGGCGTATCGCGCAAATCGAGGATCAGGCCCTTCGATCCCTTCAACCGGTCCAGGGCCTCGTCGAACTGGCGGACCGTGTCCACCTCGCCCAGCGAATTGTTGAACCGGATGTAGCCCAGCATCCCCTTCTCCCACCGGAAGAAGAGCGCGGCGGCGGCGGGCGAAGGCGCCGGGACATATTCGATGGTGGATGGGTGGCCATCCCGCAGGACAGCCAGGCGGACGGGCTGGCCATCCTGTCGCCCCGCAAGCACAGACTGCAACGCCCAGGACCGGGCTTCCGGATCCGGCGCGGAAAGAAAGCGGGGATGGCGACGGCGAACCGCGGCTTCGATCGGCTCGCCGTTGACGGCCAGCACCCGCATGCCTGCCGCGAGACCGGCCTTCGACGCGGAGGAGGGTTCGCGGACCTCCTGGATGATGGCGGCATTCTTTTCCCAGGCGGCCCAGGCCTCCGCATCCGTCGGAATGAGCCGTGGCGAGTTCCGGTTGGAGGATCCCAGGTGGGCATGCGCGTCGTACAGCTCCCCCAAGGCCGACTCCAGCGAGGCCATCAGGACAGCCGTGCCGGTGGTCTGCTCCGGGCCTGGCCGGTATCCGGCGCAGACCCTGTCCCATTGGGTCTTCTTGGTTCCGAAGTACGCGTAATCCTCCGCCACGAATCGGCAGAACAGGTCGAAGTCATGCGCCAGGCCCACTTCGGGTTCCCGGGCGGGCGGGGCGGCCAGCAGGGCCGCGCCCATCCACAGCGCGATGGCGAGGACGCGGCGCACGGCGGATGGCGGCCGGATCGGCATGGAACCGCCCACCTACTTCTTGAGCTGGCTCAGCATCTGCCGGGCCTGGGCGGCCTGCTCGCTGGCGGGGGCGATGGCGAGTACCTGGTTCCAGGCCTTGGCCGCTTCGTCGGGTTTGTTCAGATCGCTGGCATACACCACGCCGATGTTGAAGAGGCTCTGGACGTGCTTGGGATCCAGCTTGTTGGCCTTCTGGAAGTTGGCGAGGGCCTGGTCGTGCTGGCCGAGGTTGCGGTACATCACGCCCTGGTCCGTGAGCACGTTGGGATCCCCGGGCTTGAGGGCCAGGGCCTTGGCGTAGGCACCCACCGATTTCTGGAACTGATGGGAATCGAAATACTCGTTGCCGAGGGCGACCCAGGCGTCGTGGTTCCTGGGATCGGCCAGGACGGCGGCCTCGATGCGGGCGATGCGGGCCTGGATCTCGGCACTGGGCAGGGCCATGCCCGGCATGGCACCCGGCATGGCACCGGGCATGCCACCGCCCAGGGAGGGGGCGGGCATCAGGGGGGCCGCGTAGGTCGGGGCGGCCACGATGGGACCGGCGGGGTGGGACCCGTCGCTGAAGACGGCGTAGCCCGCGAGGAAACCGGCGATGAGGCCTCCCGCCAGGGCGAACATGATGTTGCGGTTCAAGCGCACCTCCTGATGACCCAGCAGTCCTCTGGGATTGTCCCATAGGTCAGGCCGGAAGGCCTCCGTGCCGATGAAAAGGGGGCGGGGTTCCCAAGGGGAGGTCCGCCTGCGAGCATGAACCCGTTCCTCCTCCCTGGATATCGCGAGGCGCCCGTTGTTCGGATCCCCATCCCACCTGCCGGCTTCGGGGCGCCTCCGCGTCCTGGCGGTGCTCCTGGTGGGCTTCGCCCTGTCCCTGGCCACGTTCTTCCAGCGCCGCGCTGCCTACCACGATCAGACGCAGATCCAGTTCGAGGACGACGCCCGGGACCGGTCCGAGAGTGTCTTCCAGGGGTTCCAGCACGGCTTCGAGGATGTCGCGGTCCTGCGGAACTTCTATGAATCGAGCGATGAGGTCACCCGGGCGGACTTCGACGCCTTCGTGACCCCTACTCTCGCCCGGCACCCGTACATCCAGGCACTCCAGTGGGTGCCGGAAGTCACGCCCCAGAACCGTGCCGCCCTGGAGGCCGAGGCCCGGCGGATCCATCCGGAGTTCCGGTTCTTCCGGAGAGACGCCGCGGGACAGACCACCGAGATGCCCCAGGGTCCGGTCTTCCACGCGATCCAGTTCGTGGCGCCCTACCGCGGCAATGAGGTGACCCTGGGCTATTGCGCGGAGGGCCTCGCGACCCGCCAGGAGGCCCTGGCCCGGGCCCTTCGCACCGGCGAACTGGCCGCGAGCGGCGGGATCCGGCTGATCCAGGAAACGGAGAACCAGACCGGTGTGCTGGTGATGATCCCGGTGCGGGGCAAGGATGGCCGGGCCCGCGGGGTGGTGCAGGGGGTCTTCCGCATGGGGGACATGGTGCGGGACTCCAAGGCCTTCCTGGAACCCCGGGGCCTGTCGCTGAGGGTGTACGACGCCACGGCCCTGGAGGGCGCATCGCTGCTGCACGAGGAACCATCGCGACTGCCGCCCCTGGGGCCCGCCCGGAACGAAGGGCTTCATTTGGCGCGGACCTTCGAACTGGCGGGGCGCCGCTGGACCGTGGCCGTGACCCCGGCCGGGGGCCACTACGCCCTGGGCACCCCCCTGCGGGCCTGGTCCGTGCTGCTGGCGGGCCTGGCCTTTTCCGCCCTCCTGGCGGGCTACGTGCGCACCCTGCTGGCCAGCGAGGCGGAGATCCGCACCCAGGTGGAGGCCCGCACCCGGGAGCTGGTGCTGGAGACGGAAAGCCACCTCCGGGATGCCCGGGCCCTGAGTGAAAGCGAGGCCCGGTTCCGGCAACTGGTGGAGGTCATGGGCGAGGGCATGTGGGTGCTGGATTCCCAGGGCCTCACCACCTTCGTGAACCGGCGCATGGCGGAGATGCTGGGCTACACCCCCGCCGAGATGGCCGGCCGCTCCCTGTTCGAGTTCGTGTTCGAGGAGGATGTCCCGCAGGCCCGGCGGAACATGGCGGACCGGCACGCGGGCGCCAGCGCCCAGCACGACTTCCGTTTCCGCCGGAAGGATGGGGGTGAACTGTGGACCATCGTGAGCGGGACGCCCGTGGTGGATGAGGAGGGTCGGACCGTCAGCGTGCTCGGCATCGTCACCGACATCACCCAGCGGCGGCGGGAGGAACGGGCCCAGCAGGAGAGTCAGAAACTCGAAAGCCTCGGGGTGCTGGCGGGTGGCATCGCCCACGACTTCAACAACCTGCTCACGGCCATCCTGGGGAATGTCAATCTGGCCCAGCTCTGCCTGCCCAAGATGTCCCCGGCCTGGCCCTACCTCGACAACATGGAGCGCACCGTCCAGCGCGCCACCAACCTCACCCGCCAGATGCTGGCCTATTCGGGCAAGGGCCGCTTCATGGTCGGGCCCGTGGATCTGAACCAGGCGGTGGAGGAGATCGCGCATCTGCTGGGGGTGTCCATCTCGAAAAAGGTGGCGTTGCGCTTCCAGCTCCAGCCGGGCCTGCCGGTCCTCATGGGCGAGGCGACCCAGATCCAGCAGGTGGTCATGAACCTCGTCACCAACGCCTCCGAGGCCATCGGGGATGCGGAGGGCATCGTGTCCATCCGGACCGGTGTCCAGGCCTACAGCGAGGCCGATCTGGCCCGGGACTTCCCCCTGCAGCCCATCGAGCCCGGAGCCCTTCTCTGTCTCGAAGTCGCGGATACGGGCCAGGGCATGAGCCCCGAGGTGCAGAGCCGGATCTTCGAGCCGTTCTTCACCACCAAGTTCACCGGGCGGGGCCTGGGGCTTTCGGCCATGCAGGGCATCGTGCGCAGCCACAAGGGCGGCATCCGCGTGTACAGCGAGGTTGGCAAAGGCACCACCTTCAAGCTGGTCTTCCCGGCGGGTATCAGCGGCGGGCAAGCCCCCCCCGAGGTCGAATCCGAGGAGGCATGGCGGGGCAGCGGCACCATTCTCGTGGTGGATGACGAGGAAGGCGTCCGCATGGCGGCCTCCGGGCTGCTCCAGTCCATGGGCTTCGACACCGTGATGGCCTCGGACGGACTGGAGGCCGTCGAGCGGTTCCGGGAGGGGGCGGGAGCCATCCGCGCGGTGCTCATGGACCTGACCATGCCGCACCTGGACGGGGTGGAGGCCTTCCGCGAGCTGCGCCGGATGGATCCGGGCTGCCGCGTGGTGCTCACCAGCGGGTACAACGAGCAGGATGCCGTCCAGGATTTCCTGGGCAAGGGCCTGGCGGGGTTCGTGCAGAAACCCTTCCAGCGCGCGGACCTGGCGCGGGGGATGCGCCGGGCCATCGAAGGGGGGGATCCCGGAACCTCGGAGCCGTTCACGGCAGGGGAAGGGTGAGGGGAATGTTAGGATCTGAGGTGGATCCGGATGAGGATCCCCCTGATGAACCTCTCCGGCGGTCGGTGCCGCCAGCGCCTTCCCGGCATCTAAGGACCCCCATGCTCCGTGTCTCCCTGATCTCCCTGATCGCCCTCGGCGTCGTCGCCCAGGAACCGGCCCAGGCGCCGGCTCCCGTGCCTGCTCCCGTATCCGCAGCCCCGTCGGCCCCAGCCCCCGCCCCCACTCCCAGGCCCGAGGAGGTCGTGCTCGCCACGGTGGGCGGCGAGCCCATCACCGAGGCGGACTTCCAGGCCGCCTTCCGTCTCCTGGGCCAGCAGGAGCAGATGCAGGTGCTCATGGTCCAGGGCGGCAAGGACGAATTCGTCAAGCGCATGGCCGAGAGCAAGCTCCTTTCCGTGAAGGCCAAGCGCCTGGATCTGGACAAGGCGCCGGGCTACCTGCGGGCCCTGGACCGCGCCAAGGAGGACCTGCTGGCCCGGGAGTTCCTGGCCAAGGAGGGCGAGGCCCTGCAGAAGAAGCTGGCCGTGGGCGAGGCGGACGTGAAGGCCTTCTATGACAAGCATCCCGAACGGTTCAAGCAGCCGGAGCTGGCCTCCGTGCGCCACATCCTGGTGGCGGTGAAGCAGGATGCCAAAGCGGAAGCCGGGCTCACCGATGCGCAGGCCAAGGCCCGCGTCGCGAAGATCCAGGCCGAACTCAAGAAGGGCGCCAAGTTCGAGGCCCTGGTGAAGAAGTACAGCGACGATCCCGGTAGCAAGGACAACGGCGGCCTCTACGCTGATGCCGATCCCTCCGGCTGGGTGCCCGAGTTCGGCGCCGCGGCCCGCACCCAGCCCATCGGCAAGGTGGGCGCGCCGGTGAAGACGCAGTTCGGCTACCACCTCGTCCAGGTGGAGGGCCGCAAGCCCGCCCGGCAGGTGCCCTTCGAGGAGGCCAAGGGGCCCGCGGAGAAGATGGCCCAGCAGGAACGCCAGGCATCCGTGTGGAACGAGCTGATGGACGGCCTCCGCAAGGAGATTCCCTTCGAACTGATGAAGCCCGCGCCGATGCCCGCCCCGGCGGCGGCACTCAAGGCCCCCGAGCCCGCCAAGGCCCCCGAGACCGGCAAGGGCGGTGTCCAGTGAAGCTGATCGCCCCCGCCCTGGCGGTCCTGCTCTTCGTCCCGGCCCTGATGGCCGAGACCAGGCCGGATGTCCGCGAGGAGATCCTCGTGGTCGTGAACAAGCACATCATCACGCGGCGGGCGCTCACCCAGGCCGTGGAACAGCAGCACGCCGCGCTCTACCGGCAGTTCTCCGGCAAGGAACTGGACGAGAAACTGAAGGATGCCCGGGAGAAGACCCTGCAGGGCCTCGTGGACGCCTACCTGCTGGAAGACAAGGGCGCGGAACTGGGTTCGCCCGTGACGGACGACTATGTCCGCGCCAGCCTGGACGGCATCAAGAAGGAGAACAACTTCGCCACGGACGCCGATCTGGAGCGCGCCATCAAGGGCAGCCTGGGCATCGGGCTCCCCGAGTTCATGAAGCGCCAGAAGCAGCAGGCCACCCAGCAGTTCGTGCTCCAGCGCGAGGTGTTCTCCAAGGTGGCGGTGGAGGACAACGAGCTCCGCGCCTACTACGAGGACCACAAGGAGGAGTACCGCCTGCCCACCCGTTTCCGCATCCGGGAGCTGGTGCTCGCCAAAGGGGCCACCGCCGAGGACCAGGCCGAGGCCCGGAAGCAGCTGGAGGCGATCCAGGCCGAGCTGAAGAGTGGCAAGTCCTTCGAGGAGCTGGCGCGCCACCATTCCACCAGCCCCAGCAAGGCCACCGGGGGCGATCTGGGTTGGATGAACAAGGGCTTCCTCCGCGCCAGCATCGAGGACGCCGCCACGAAGCTCAAGCCCGAGCAGGTATCGGCGCCCATCGAGACGGACAAGGACCTCTACCTGATCCAGCTCATCGCGATGGAGGACGCCCCCGTGACGGCCTTCGCGGAGGTGAAGGCGAAGATCCAGGAGAAACTCCAGGAGCCCAAGGCCCAGAACGCCATCGAGCAGTACCTGGCGAACCTGCGGATGCGGGCCAACATCCGGTACCTGGTGCCCAAGGAACAGATCCTGAAGGGTTGATCCATTGAGACTCGACGCCTTCCTCAAGAAGAGCCTGCTCATCAAGCGGCGCGAACTGGCCAACCAGCTCTGCGACGAGGGGATGGTCCGGGTGAACGGCATCCCGCGGAAGTCCAGCCAGGACGTGAAGCCCCAGGATGAGCTGGAGTTCCCGCTCTACAACCGGGTTCTGAAGGTCCGGGTGCTCGCGCTTCCAGAAGGCAACGTGAAGAAGGCGGATCAGTGGTCGCTCTTCGAGGTGCTGGAGGACAAGCGGATTCCCCTGGAGCTGGGCTACGGGGAGGAGGATCCCTTCGCTCCACCCCCCAAGGTGCCGCGGAATCATTGACCATCGCCGTCGCAGACAGGACTCCAGCCTGATGCGAGACCCGGAGTGCCCATGCCCGATCAGCCCCTCATCCGAACCCTGAAGGAAGGCGACCTCTTCCAGGGCTTCCTGCTGGCCCAGGAAGCCGCCTACCGGGTCAGCGCCAAGGGCAGCGAGTATCTGGATCTGAAACTGGCCGATGCCTCCGGCGATCTGAAGGCCTTCCTCTGGGATGTGCGGGCCGTCGAAGGCGATATGGACGCCATCCGGTCCGATGTCTTCGTGCGGGTGAAGGGCGCCGTGACGAGCTACAACGGGCGCCTCCAGCTCAAGCTGGACAAGGCCCGTTTCGCCGCGGACGCCGAGATCGGCGATTTTTCGGCCTTCTTCCCCGTGAGCCAGCGGCCCGGGCCGGAGATGCTGGCGGAAATGGACGGTTTCATCGGTTCCGTGCGGGATCCCTGGATCCACCAGCTCCTGTCGGCCCTCTTCATCGAGGACGCGGCCCTGCGGAGCGCCTTCGCCCAGGCGCCGGCCGCCAAGTCCATGCACCATGCCTATCTCGGCGGGCTGCTGGAGCACACCCTGTCCATCCTGGGCATGGCGGAGGGGGCCTGCGGGCACTATCGCGGCATGAACCGCGACCTGGTGGTGGCGGGCGTCTTCCTGCACGATGTGGGCAAGACCGCCGAGCTGAGCTACCAGCGCAGCATCGGCTACACCGATGCGGGCAACCTGCTGGGCCACATCGCCCTGGAGGCCGACTGGATCAGCCGCGCGGTGGGCAAGATTCCCGGGTTTCCCGAGGAGCTGCGCATGCAGATCCTGCACATCGTTCTCAGCCATCACGGCCGCCTCGAATTCGGTTCCCCGGTGCTGCCCAAGACCCCCGAGGCCCTGCTGGTCCACTACCTGGACGACCTCGACGGCAAGCTGGAAGTGATGTTCCGGGCTGTGAAGGATGAGGCGGGGAGCGGATCCTGGAGCCCCTTCAGCCGGGCACTGGAGCGCATGATCTACCGGACGCGGTGGCCCGAGGCGGGCCCTGTCGAAAACTGATCAGGTCCGTTCCTGCCCGACCAGATATGGACGGAATGGGCCGCCGGGGAAGGTGCCCTGGGCAGGTCCCGCTGGGCACGATGCGCGAAGAAGTGCCGTTGATTCCAGGTCTGTGCCCATTCTGTCGCGGTAGAAAATTCCTGGCACGGCTCTGGCTCAGAAGGGTGTCCGACCCTTCTGAGGTGTTTCATGAAGCTCTCCCGCAAGGCCAAGCGCTACGACGATTCGGTGCTTCCCGGTGAATTCCAGGGGTTCGAGACCTTCCACCAGGCCGATCTGGAGCTGGATGGAACCCTGAATGGCTTTCTTCGCCGCGCGGAGGGTGGCGTGCAGCTGGGCGAGATGGTGCTGGAACGGAATATGCCGAAGAAGCTCAGCTTCGCCAAGCTGAAGACGAAGGCGGAAAAGCTGTCCGAGCAGGTGAACTACCTCAAGGAGCGCCTGGAGATCGTGGACCATGACCGGCGGGGGATGTACATCCAGCTCCGCAGCCTGCCCCCCTACAAGGACGACACCCAGATCCAGTTCAACGAGATCAGCATTGGCAAGAACCGGATCGTCGTGAAGCGCATCGCCTTCTACCGGAAGGACGAAGTGAAGCAGCAGGTGCCCCTCCAGCTATCCGAGCTGGAGCTCAAGCGCCTCCTGTTCGATATTCGACAGGCGATCGCATAGCGTTGAGTATCGCTTTTTAATTCAAGCAATAATTACAAAAAGGGCGCCCTAGGCGCCCTTTTTGATGTCTCTGCGCCGGAACGGCGCAGAGCAGAACCTACATCATCGCCATCCAGGAGCCGCTCTCACCACGGACCGGTCCTTCGGGCAGATCGCTTTCCTTGAAGAGGAAGTGGCTGCTGTTCCAGCTGCCGCAGCTGTCGCAGCGGTCGGCGTAGTCCTGGGTGCGGTTCGCGCAGACGGCGCATTCGAAGCGCAGCTTCAGGACACCCAGGTTGCGGAGGAGCTGGCGGTATTCGTTCAGGGCGGCGTCCAGGCGGGCGCGCCGGCTGTGGATCTTGGCCATGAAGAAGAACAGGATCGGGCTGTAGACCACCTGGCTGCGCACCTCCTGGAACAGGTCCAGGGCCTCGTCCAGGATCTCCAGGCGGTAGAGCATCTTGCCCAGGAAGAACTTGGCGGTGGTGGCGTGCTTGGAGGTGGCGGCCAGGCGGCGCATGAGGGCCAGCCCGTCATCCGGGCGCCCCAGCTGGATGAAGTAGTCCTCCAGTTCCTGGAGGAAGGTGCCCTCGCCGGTCTTGCGGAAACCCTCGATCCAGATCTCCAGGCCCTGGGCCTCCTGATCCTGCAGGATCATGCAGCGGCCCAGGCTCAGGTAGGCCGGCACGAAGTCGGGCTCGTCCTTGATGACCTGCTGGAAGATCTGCGCGGCGTCCTTGAACTGGTCCGCCTCCACCTTGGCCATGCCGGCCTGGTAGGCCAGGGCGGCGCCCTGGGCCCGCTCGCCCTGGGTGAGCTCGCCGGCGAAGTGGGCCAACAGCTTCCTGTGGGCCTCCACGGCTTCCTCCCACCGCTGGGCCTCCATGTGGAGGGCCCGCAGGCGCCGCCAGGCGCGGAGAGCCTTCTTGGGATGGTCGGAGACCAGCTTCTTGAGTACCGCCACCGAGGCCTCGGGATGGCGCGTGCCCATCAGCGCCTCGGCCAGCTGGTAGCGGGCCTCGACCTGATCAGGAGCATCGAGGCAGATCCCCTCGAACAGCTTCACCGCTTCGTCGGCGCTGCCGGTCTTGATGAGGATCTCACCCAGCAGGATGCGGGCGGGGATATGCTCCTTCCGCTGCTCAAGGATGGTTTCGAGAATCTCCTTCGCTTCGCGGGGGAGCCCGTGGGCGACCAGGTCCCGGGCATCCTGCATGCGCTCGGAGATCCGCTTCACCAGGCGGGTGTCGGCGGAATCGTTGAGGCCCCGGACCAGCCGGACGAGCTCCATGATGCCGGTGTAGAGCACGTTCAGCAGGAATCCCAGCAGGAAGGCCAGGAGGATGACGCTCTGGATCTTGATGCTCTCGCCGAAGATCATCACTTCGCGGACGAGCAGGTCGTGGTTGGTCAAGTAGAGGTTGCCCAGCACGAACAGGACGAAGGCCATGAGCACGAAGAAGAACACATTCACGAGACGCATAGGCTGACCCCAAAAGCTGTGCCTAGCATGACAGGAGCGGCTTCAGTCTTCATCGTACGGCGCATGCGCCGTACGATATCTATGGTCAGGCTTCAGGCTTCAGGCTTCAGCGGGACGGTCAGCCCAGGCCTTCGCCGCCTGGAGGTCTTCCCACACGGCGCGGCGCACATCCGGGGTGTACTGGCGCAGCACGTAGGCGGGGTGGTAGGTGGGCATGACGGGGATCTCCCGGCCGCCCACCTTCACGCGCTGCCACTGGCCGCGCATCCGCGTGATGCCCTCGCCGATGCCCACGAGCTCCCGCAGGGGCGTGGCTCCGAGGGTGACGATCACGGCGGGCTGGATCAGCTCGATCTGGCGGCGCAGGTAGCCCAGGCAGGCGCGGGCCTCATCGGGCGCCGGCGTGCGGTTGTCCGGGGGGCGGCACTTCACGATGTTCGCCACATAGGTTTCTTCCCGCGTCATCCCGAGGGCGCCGATCATCCTGTCCAGCAGTGCGCCGGCCTTGCCCACGAAGGGCCGCCCCTGCACATCCTCGTCCCGGCCCGGGCCTTCGCCCACGAACAGGATCCGCGCCCCGGGATCCCCTTCCCCGAAAACGAACTTCATGCGGCCCGGGCCCAGGGGGCAGGCCAGGCAGCCCTGGATGATCCGGTGCAGGTCCGAAAGGCTGGCCGCGCCGGCCACGGCCGCCGGGGCCGGGCAGCCGATGGGGTCGGAAGGTGGGACATAGGCCGCGGGAGCCGCGGCCACCGGCCTTGGAGCGGGGCGGGCGAGGGGCGGGCGCACGGGGGATGGGCTGGAAGGCTGGGGGACCGGATCCTCGGGGGCGGGCGCCCGGGGCTCACGGACGAGTCCCATCACCCCCAGATCCTCGAGGGTGTCCCGCCAGGCTCGAAGGGGCGAATCCATAGACTTCCAGCGTAGCCGGAACCTCCGAGGGGTTCCTGGCATCCTATGACGTTGGAGCCCGTGCATGACGCAGTCCCCCATGGAAACACCGTTCGGCACCCAGGAGGCCTTCCACGCCGCCTTCGCCGAGCTTTATCCAAGGCTGGTGAGCTATGGCCGGCGTTATGGAGCCACCTTCGCGGAGGACATCGCGCAGGAGGCCTTCGTCATCCTCATGCAGCGGGAGGTGCGGGTGGAACATCCCACCGCCTTCCTGTATGGCACCGTGCGAACCCTGTCCCTCACCGAGCGCCGTCCCATGAAGAACCAGAACCTCAGCCTGGAAGTCGTCACCGAACCCGGCCTGCCGGGCGGGGCCGACGACCAGGTGCTGAACCAGGAAGTGCGGGAGCGCATGCGACTGCTTTCGCCCACCTTCCGCGAGGCCCTTTGGCTCTTCGTGGTCGAGGGCCTGTCCATCCGGGAGATCTCGGACATCCTCGGCATCCCCGAGGCCACCGTGAAGACCCGCATCCACCGGGCCAAGGCCCAGCTCAAAGAGCAGCTCAACCCTTCAGGAGGCGTACATGTCCTGGTCTGATCCCGCCCGACGCTTTGAACCCGCCGAGGATGTCCAGTTGCGGGCCGAGCTCCGCGATCTCCTGGGCCTGGGGCCCGCCCAGTCCGCCCTGGCCGCGGAACCCACCGCCGAACTGAAGGCCCTGGCCGATGACCTCCGCCGGGAGGCCCAGCGCCGCAGCCGCACCGAGCGCAAACGCCCCACCTGGGGCCTGCTGGCCGCCGCGGCCCTGCCCCTGCTCGCCACCCTGGCGGGCCTGGGCACCTGGGGCTTCCAGCAGAAACAGCGGGCCGATGGGCTGGCCGCCCAGGCGCAGCGCCAGGAGCAGGAGCTGACCCGCCTCGCCTCCACCCATGCCTCGGAAGTGGCCAGGGAGCGTCAGGCCAAAGAGGAAGTCAAGCAGCAGCTCCAGTTGGCATCCCGCAAGGGCGGTCGGAAGGCTGAGCCCTACCTGGTGATCCCCGTGGAGAAGCCCTTCAGGGTGATGGGCGACGACTACCAGCGGGTGAAGCAGAAGCCCCAGCCATAGGCATAGGGTCGGCACGGTCCTGGCATGATCAAAGGCAAGGTGTGCCCATGGCCAGCAATCCCCTGCTTCTTCTCATCCTCCTGCTGTCGGCCCTCGCCACGGTGCTGGCGGGGCTGGGCGTCTTCGGCAACAGCCGCCCCCCGGATCCGAGGCTGCACTCCCTGCTCAACGATCTGGACGATATCAAGGGCGTGTTGTCCCAGATCCAGAAGTCCGTCCTGCAGACCGAGCGCAAGCTGGAAAAGGAAATCCAGGCCTCCCGCGCCGAAAGCCGCGAAGTGGTCGAGAAACTGGCCGAGGTGGTGGACAAGCGCCTGAAGGAGCTGGTGGGGTAGGTCTGAGGCTCCGGGCTCCGGGCTTCAGGCTTCAGGTAAGAGCGGTGGCGGCCTGCGGGCCGCACCACTATTTCCCTGTGGGCCGTGAATACCTAAACGGCTGATCAAATCTTCACGGCCCCATCTTTCCTGAAGCCTGAAGCCTGAAGCCTGAGCCTCACCCCGCCTGGCTATGGTTGGCCGGGGTCCAGCCTCGTTCATTGAGCAGCTTCACGCCCTGGATGCGGGTGAGGCGGAAGGCCATCTCCTCCTGATGGAGGTGGCAGAAGGCCAGCAGGTGGTCCTCCTGGATGGTGCGGGGCGACACGCGCCGCAGCTGGGTGCGATGGGCCGCCGGGGGCAGGTAGGTGAGCTCCACCATGAGGGTGTGCCCCGCGGCGTACTCGAGGATGCGCTGCACCTCCTCGGCCAGTTGATCCTCGCCGCCCAGGTGCAGCATGGGGATGCGCCGTTGCACCTCCTGGTAGAGGGCGGGATCCTCGTCGTGAAGCCGCTGGAGCGCCGAGCGCACCATCTGCTGGACGGGTTCCAGGTGATGGTTCATGCCCTTCTCGTCCACGAAGGCCAGGGCCGCGAGCGCCCACAGGTAGAGCTTTTCGTCGGAATCCACGCTGAGCGCCAGGAACCGGCCTGGCTTGGGCATGAAGCCGGCCTGCTTGAGCAGGGCGTGGGCATTGCCGTCCCCGCGCACCTCGAGCACGGTGTCCGAAAGCGACCCCAGCTTGAGGGGCGCCAGCTCGGGGCGCAGCTTCAGCTCATCTGCGAGATGCGCCGTGCGGGCCCGCACGAGGCGCACGCCCTGGTGGACCTCCACCTCGCCCACGCGGCGGGAAAGATCCTCCAGCAGCTGGAGCAGGGGCTGGGGCAGGGTTTGGGTGGTGGCGCCGAGGCGCTGGCCCAATTCTTCGAGGGGCACGCCGGCGTCGAGGGCGCGGACCAGGGTGGCATGGCTCACGCGGAAGCTGCCCATGGCGTCGAGGGATTCGACATCTGCCAACTGGGCGAGCTGGAGCAGGCGGTGGGGATTCTGCAGCAGGGGCGTCAGCAGCTCCAGGGTGGGCTGCAGGATCATGGGCTGATCGAGTCCCAGGGGCTGCCAGTGCGCGGCGGTGGCCTTCAGATCGCGCAAAAGGTATTCGTGGGCCAGGGCCTCGCCGTGCTCGGTGAGCCGGAGGTGGGCGAAGCCCTCATCGGCCTGGACGATGCCCATGCGGCCCAGGAAGGGGAGGAACACCGTGCGGGTGCGCTCCTCGTCCAGAGGATGCAGGGTCTTCAGGAAGGCCAGGAAGGGTTGGACGGCCAGGGCCTGCCCGCGGCGCTCCAGCAGGTGCTGCATGAGGAAGTGGCGATCCTCGGAAGGAGGCATGCCCCAGGCCTTCAGATCGTGTTCGAGCAGGCTGGCGAAGGCGCGCTCGGCGACCCAGCGGGGCGGATGGCTGGTCACGGCCGGCAGCAGCGTTTCCACGCGGCCATCGCGGTTCCACAGCAGGCCCAGGCGGTGCAGCAGGGTGAAGAGCAGGGTGGCGTCCTGCTCCTCCTGGAGCATGGCATTGCGCTGCATGAGCAGGCCCAGCTCCTTCTTGGCGGGCAGGCCGCCCTTGAGCACGCGCAGGCCGGCCACGCAGCGCACCAGGACGCTCGTGAGGGCCAGGGAGAACCGGTAGGGCTCGGCGGCCTTCAGCTTCACCTCCGTGGGGGTCTGGAAGCTCAGGGCGCCATCGTCGAAATCCTCCAGGGCATCGGCCACCCGTCCGGCCACGGCCCAGCTGGTCCCGGCCGGAAGGATCAGGCCCAGATCCCGGAGCACCTCGACCCCCTGGGTTTCGCGCGAAGCGCCCTCGCTGGCGAGGTGTTTCAGCGCCACCAGGGAACCGCTGTCCAGATCAGCGAGCGTGTCGGACAGCCGCTTGTGATCCTCCAGGTGGAAGACCATGGTCTTGAGCAGGCGCATCCGGCCTTCGGCCCCGTCATCCCAGTGGATGGGGATCGGCAGGCGGCGCCGCTCGCAGATGGTCCGGAGCTGTTCATCCGAGCAGTTCGAGAGGAGCTGGAAGTGCGTGTGCGGCATGGGCACCCGAATGCGTACGATCGTCCAGTGTCTCACGAAACAGCGATTCGCACACGCGCGAAAAGCGCCGGGCAGGGAGGGCACTTCATATCGACTCGCATTCAATCGTGAAAGATCCACCACGGAGGAACACACCATCTCCGTGGCACCTCCGTGGTCTTCGTGCCTCTGTGGTGATTTTCTAAATCCTTGATCGCAAGGTGGTACCAGTGGGCGGAGCGGAGACCTCAGTTCAAGGGCTCGATCCTGCTGGTGGGGCCGGTCACTCCATCGCTGAGCACCAGGTCGAACCGCTTGCCGGTGGCCGGGATGGTCTGACGACCGCCGGAGAGGATGGCGATGACTTCGCCCGAATCCGCATCGCGGACCAGGGCTGCCGGATGCACCGTTGCGTCCCAGGTGAGCTGGAGCTTCTCCGGGGACGGCCGCTGGGCTTCGGGCATCGCGGCGACGACCCGGGCGCCGGCGGTCGCCGACCGCAGGCTGGCCATCGTTTGGCCGCCCTTGACGACCTGGAGCCCGGCCAGGGAATCCAGCGTGGCCGCGTCCAGGGGCAGGGCCATGACGAAGTGGCGCTCATGGCCCTTCGGCCAGCAGCCCAGTTCCATCAACTCGACGGAGGTGGAGAAGAGGGAGGTGCCCTTCTGGTCCAGGCACTCCAGGGCGTATTCCCCTTGGGTGGGGAGATCCGAGGGCAGAGCCTTGGTCCGGAACGAAGGCAGCAGATCCACCGTGCCATCGCCGTGGACGATGCCCCGGACGATGAGGCATTCGCGAGGTGTAGCGGGGCTCTTCGGAAGGGGCGCAGCTTCGGCCCCGACCGTGATGAAGCCGCTGGGGGGGGCGCGGAAATCGAGGATCTTCTGGTAGACATAGTCGCTCACCCAGTTGGGCGTGCAGTAGCCCATGATGTCCTTGTAGGTGAGCGGGGACTTCAGCAGGTTCACGGTGCTGTCGTAGCCCCAGACACCGATGCCGCCATCGGTGTAGGGATAGGCGGGATCGGGTGAACCCGCGCCGCCGCAGGGGCTGTGGGCCCGGCCCATGTTGTGGCCCGTTTCATGGGCGAAGACTTCGGGGAAATTGCCGCCATCGGAATACCCCGTCTTGTCCCAGCCGAGGGCCGTGCGGTACTGGAAGGGGCTGGAGGAAGTGGACGGGACATATCCGAGGCCCGCCACGCCGGATGCATAGCCGACCTTGAGAGCCCCGTAGTAGTAGCGGTCGGAGGCCACGGTGACATCGGCCAGGTGCTTGGTGGCCAAGTCGGTGAGGAGGTTGCCCCAGCCCGTGCCATCCGCACTGACGGAGGAAACGGATCCGGTAAAAGGGGCGCCCACGGCGACATCCACGCCGGCGATCGGGAACATCTTGGCGAGCCGGGCGGCCCAGCCGTCCTTGTTGAGCGTCGTGATATCCCCGGTGCCGCTGGAAAGCACAACGGGGAAGATCGTGGCCTTGAACGCGGGAACGGTGGTGCCGAGGAACGTGGCCGTGGTGGTGTTGTTGGTTTCGTCAGCTTCGGCCACGGCGTTCGTGGGATCCACTTCCGCCAGGACGCTGTAGCCGCTGCCGGTGGGCGTGGTGAGATCCGTGCCGGGAACCGTCAGGTTCCAACTGGCGGAAAGGGTGGATTCGTCCACGGCCATGGGAACGCTGGTTCCCGGAGCGGCGAGGGTCTTCGGATAGCCAGGTACGGGGAGACCACTGTTCAGCAGCGTGACCCGGATCGCGGGTGCGGCCGTATTGATCTGGTTGGCCAGCACGAAGACCCGGATCAACCCATCCTTCCCGGCCACGATGGGCACGGTATTGCCCAGGGTCTGGGTGCTCTGGGTGAGCTGCACCTTGTCCACGTGGAGATCCAGCGTCGTGCTGGCGGCGTTCACGGTGAAGGCGCTGGTGGCCGTGCCGCCCGGCGTGGTGAAGACCAGGCTTCCGGAGGTGGCGCCCGGGGGGACCAGGAAGGTGATCTGGCTGACGGTCTGGGTGGCAAGCGTGAGGGGCTGGCCATTGAGCGTGACCGTGGTGCCCGGATAACCCAGGTAGGTACCGGCGATCACCACGGGGGTGCCCACGGGCCCCTGGGTGGGGTTGACGCCGGTGACCGTGGGAACCCCGTAGATCACCGGGAACGCCGAGCCGGAGACGCCCGTGCCCTGGGCGTTAGCGAGGCTGATGGGGGTGCTGCCCGTGGCGGCGGCGGGAACGAGGACACTGAGCCGGGTGCCGTCCGTCAGGGCATAGACGGTCGCGGAGGCCCCGCCGATGGTCACGCCCGTGAGCCCGAAGAAGTTGCCGCCGGTGATCTGGACGGTCGTTTCCCCGGCGATGCCGGAGGCGGGCGTGAAGCTGGTGATGAGCGGCTTGAGGTCGGAGGCGACCGGCACCACGATGTTGGCCACGACATCATCCAGCAGGAAGCTGGTGGCGTTCTGGGCATCCTCCTGGCTCTTGAAGGACAGGCGCACGATCTGGCCCTTGTACGGGAGCAGATCCACCGAGTAGGCGGTGTAGTTGGAGGCGTTCAGATTGGACTTGGTAAGCAGGGTGGCCAGCACGGCATTGCTGGTATTGAGGGCCGAAACGGTGAAGGTATCCGTGGCGGTGGCGCCGGTCTCAGCCGTGAGGATCTTCACGTAGAAGGTGGCGGTGGCGGATTGGGCGGTGGCGGGGATGAAGACATCCTGGGCGATCTGATCCGAGGCCACGGCCCCGTAGCCGCCGACCCAGGCGAACAGGGTGCCGCTGTGGGGAACGAGGCTGGTGCTGCCGGTGGGCGTCCCCTGGATGATGCCCGTGTCCCCCTGCCAGATGACGGGCGTGGCCTGCTCGAAGCCCGTGTTCATGAGCACCTGGATGGGGGTGCCCACAATGGGAGGAGGAGGTGGTGGTGGTGGAGGGGGGGTGGATGTTCCACCGCCTCCGCAGGCGACCAGAGAAAGCAGTGCGAGGAACGAGAAGGAACGGATGGGCGGGAGGTGCATGGTGGCTCCTGACAATTCGATCCCCGGGCCAGGGCGTTTCGGCAACCTCATTGGGCGTTCAGGGCCCCCACAGTGACGGTGATGGCGGAAATGGCGCCCGTGCCATCAATGATCTGGCTCTTGGTGCTATCGGCGCTGAAGGTGATGGCGCCGAGGGGCTGGGAGGCCTTGAGGTCCAGGGCCACCCGCAGCAGCGGGGCGTTCAGGGCCACGGGGCTGCCGATCCCCTTCTGCGCGGCGGTGGCCTGGAGGACATTGGCCGCGACCTTGGCCTTGAGAGCCTGGGGCGCCGTGCCGAGGTTGAAGGCCGTGCCGTTCTGGACGAAGGTGTTCGCGGCATCCGTGGACGCCACGTTGACCCAGGTGACCTTCAGGGTGTCCGCGCTGAAGGTGGCGCTGACGCCGCTGCCGGTGGTGGCCGCGGGGCCCACCAGGTCCAGGACCAGGTGCGTGGCCGTGGAGAGCGCCGCGTTCTTCTTCAGCAGGTAGGTGCCGGTGGTGGGATCCGTGTAGGCCAGGGTGGTGGCGGTGGGCGGTGGCGGCGGGGGTGGCGGCGTGCTGCCCCCTCCGCCGCAGGCGACGAGGGCGGCGAGGGCCAGGGCGGCGGACGCGGAGAGGAACTTGTTCATCGGGGTCATGGTCGTCTCCGTCACAGGCCGGCAAGGAGGAGGGTGAGATCGGCGTCGTTCACCGAGCCATCGCTGTTCAGATCGCACGTGAAGGCCGGGGATGCGGAAGTCACGCCCGTCGTGCCGTGGTACTTCGCGAAGAAGAGCAGGTCGCGAAGGTCCCCCACGCCGTTCCCGTCCAGATCAAACGAGGCAGCCACCAGGGGCTTCACCGTGAGAACGCCGCAATTGAAGGTGCCGACATCCACAGGGCCGAGATCCTGGATCCGAAGCTTCCAGGTACCGTTGGGCGACTTGCCGTTGAAGCGGTCCAGGAGCTGGTTGGGGATGTAGATTCCGGTGAGCGGAAGATTCGCAGATGTCTGGGTCTGGATGGAAGCTGTGCCCAGATCCGAGAAGGTCGTGTAGGTTCCGCAGGAGGTGCCGAAGGCCGCTGTGACCCCGGTGGTGCTCCCGATGTTGCCGCCATTGATGAGGCGGGCCAGGGATACGGTGCTGAGATCGGGCGCGACCAAGGTCACATCCAGATCGCCGACCCAGGTGTGGGTCAGGTAGAGGGCGAACTGGACCTCCCCGATGTTGCCGGTCAGGCCGGACACAGTGAAGGAGATTTCCACGGGGGTTCCCGGTGCCGTGGTGGTGGCATCCGGAATGGTGGTGACGGTGGTGCTGCTGACGGTCACCGCAGTGCCCAGTGCCTGGACGGTCAGCGTGGCCGGGTTGGAGGCCACCATGCCTGCTCGACCCGTGACATCGCAGGTGAAGACGGAACCGCTATCGCCCAGCGCGAGGGTGGGCGTGGTGTAGCTGGAGGCCGTGGCGCCGGAGATGGCCACGCCCCCCTTCTTCCACTGGTAGGTCAGGGTGCCGCTCCCAGAGGCCACCACGCTGAAGGTGGCCTTGTGGCCCACGGCGGCAGTGATGCTGGCGGGCTGGGTGGGGAAGGTGACGGGTACCGGGACGGCCACGGTGATGCTCGCTATGGCCTTCTGGGCTGGATCGGCGGTGTTGGTGGCAGTGACGGCGAAATCTCCGTTGGCGGAACCGGCGGTGAAGACGCCCCCCGTGGTGATGGTGCCGCCGGTGGCGGTGTAGATCACCGTGCCGCCCCCGTTCACCGTGCCGGTGAAGGTGGCGGTGTCGCCGGTGTAGAGGAAGGCCGAGGTGGGGGTGATGTTGACCGTGCCCGCGACAGGGGCGTTCGCCATCTCCCAGACGCCGCGGCCCCAGGTGGACACCCGGATGCTGGAGCTATCGGGAGCCACCCAGATGTCGGTGGCCCGGCCCTGGGGCAGGCCCGTGCCGAAGACGCTCCAGGAGGCGCCTCCATTGGTGGTGCGGTAGACACCCAACCAGGTGGCGGCATACACGGTGTTGCCGGTGCCATCGCCCGGATCCACGGCCAGTTTGGTCACGGGGACATCCGGCAGGCCCGTAGCCGCCGCCGTCCAGGTGCCGCCGCCGTTGGCGGATTTGGCGACGCGGACCGCCCCGGTGCCGGGGGCTTCCGAGCACACATAGAGCAGGCTGTTGTTGGCCCAGGCGATGTTGGCGTTGAACCCCTGCCAGCCGGTCACCAGGCCGGGGGTGGTGGGTTCAGCACCGAGGAACACTTCCGTCCATGCCCCACCCCCGTTGGCGGTCATGAGCAGGTAGCCGCCGGTTCCGGCAGCGGCGAGGTGCTGGAGATCCATGGGGCTCACGCCAACGCCGTGGCTCACGGCTCGGACGGTGCGACCGGCGGTGATGCCCCCGGTTCCAGCGGTTCCGATGGCGGTCCAGCCCGTGGCGTTGCTCTGGTAGATGACACCGGTCTTGCTGTAGGTGAAATAGACCTGGCCCGTGGGATCCGCGCCCTTGGGGGGAGTGACGATGGGCGTCACGAAGTTGTAGACCGAGGAACTGCCTGCGCTGGCCAGCCCGGTCGTGAAGCTGATCCAGTTGGTCTGGTCCACCACGGGGCTCACGGTCGAACGCCGGATGTAGTTATAGACATAGGAGCTCATGGACACGGCGCTGGCAGTGGTCACATCCTGGGCCCAGCCCACGCCGAAGCCATCGCCGCCTCGCACCTGATTGAAGGTGGAGGTGAGGCCGCTGCGGATGCGGGTGCCGTTGTCCTGTAATCCGATGAGGGCGCTACCGGCCACGCCGGGGTTGGCGGCCAGGGCGTAGATGAGGTGGTTCACCAGGCCCTTGTTCTTGGTGTCATCCCAGGTGGTGCCACCGTCGGTGCTGGTGAAGATGCCGCCATCGGTGCCGAAGTAGAGCCGGGGTGTACCCCCGAGGTTGGAGTAGGCGGCACAGTGGAAGTCCGCATGGATGTAGGGAAGGCCGTACTGGGCCAGCCAGTTGCTGGTGAGGGTCCAGGTCGAGCCGCCATTCACGGTCTTGGCGGAGCCCAGCTGCCCGCCCAGGTACACCGTGTTGCGGGCGGCATCCGAGGGATCCACCAGGATCATGTGGTTGTACCAGGGCTGACCATCCATCAGATCCATGGTGGGATTGTCGGCGTTGGCGTTCGTGGGGACCTTGCCGGTGATGGCCAGGGCTGTCCAGTTCAGCCCGCCATCCGTGGACCGGAAGAGGTCCAGCTGGGCCGCATCGCCCGTATTGGCCGCATAGGCATAGACCACCGAATCGCCGGGCAGGCCGATGCCCAGGGTGATGCGCCCGACGCCACCAAGGGCTGCCACGGAGACGGAAGCCCAGGTGGCCCCCTGGTCGGTGCTGCGGTAGAGGGCGCCGACGCCGGTGGTGGTTTCAGTGGCGGCCAGCCATCCGGCGCTGGTCTTTTCGAGGCTCCAGACCTTCAGGGTCGAGGGAATGGATGCCACGGCAGCGTAGTTGGCGCCGGCATCCGAGGATCGGAAGAGGCCGGTGTTGGTTCCCGCGAGTACGATATCCGACCCGGCGGCATCCACCTTGATGTCGTAGATCTTGCTGGCGGTGCCCAGTTTGATGGACGAGGACCAGGTACCGCCGCCATTGGTGGACTTGACCATGAAGCCACCGATGCCCAGATCGAAGGGATCACCCGCACCCACATAGAGGGTGCTGGTGACGCCCCCGAAGGCGACGGAACCGGAGATGTTGCTCCCGATGAAATCCGTTAGTGGGGTCCAGGTCGGGGGATTGGAGAGGAAGTTCGTGGTCTTCCACAAACCACCGCCACTGGCGAGCACATAGACCGTGTTGCCAGTGGCATCAGCGGTGTCAGGCAGGATCGTGCGCAGGCGACCGCTGTCCACCTTGTTGAGAACGATGCCGTTCTGGGTGAAGTCGGAAGTGGTGGGGCCAAGGCTTGTCCAACTGGTCCCGTTCAGGGCCACGGGCATTTCCGGCCCGCCGGGGGCGCGGAAGAGGGAGGGATATTTGACCCGTTCCTTTTCTGCTTCGCTCAGCAGATGCCGCGTGAAATCGGGGCCCAGGTCGCCGCCCATGCGCTCGCGGAACCATTCGAGGCGGCCCCAGGCCTCGTCAATCACCTTGGTGTCATCACCTCGGGTGAAGCGCTTGTAGTTGGCCTGATAGCGACCCTTGTAGGCATCGTCCTGAGCCTCCATCGGCAGGGCCAGGATGAGGGAAAGGACGGTGAGGAGGTGCGTCGTTCGGGGGCCCATGGGTGCTCCAGGTGTTCCCTCGGGCCAGACGATGACCTGCGCATCCCGATGGGATCCCAAATATACGCTTCCGGGGGCCTTTGATTCCTCTGACTTTTCCTTAATCGGCCCTGGATGAGGCCGGCGCATCGCTTCGCATCCGTTGACCCCTCCTTCCCACCGCTCTACGCTCAAAGGTTTGGGTCTGCCGCCAACCGTGATCGCCCTCCGTCCTGACAATCCGCTGATCGTCCAGAGCGACCGCACGCTGCTCCTCGAGGTGGCGCACCCGGCGTTCGAGCAGGTGCGGGACGAGCTGGCGCGGTTCGCGGAGCTGGTGAAGAGCCCCGAGCACATCCACACCTACCGCATCACGCCCCTCAGCCTGTGGAACGCTTCGGCCTCGGGCGTGGCCTGCGACGAGATGATCGAGACCCTGAATACCTGGTCGAAGTACCCCGTGCCGCAGAACCTGCTGCAGGAGATCGAGGACCACGGCACACGCTACGGCAAGCTGCGCCTGGTGGCCAAGGGGGACCGCCTGGCCCTGGAAATGGACGACCGGGGCCTGTTCTGGGAGCTGGAGAACCAGAAATCGCTGCAAGGGCTGCTGGCCGAACCCTACCCGGACGAAAGGGGCATCTACTTGAACACCGGCATGCGCGGCGAGGTGAAGCTGCAGCTCATCCGCCTGGGCCATCCCGTGCAGGATATGGCGGGTTACAAGCCCGGGGATCCGCTCCCCTTCGCACTGGCGGCCACCCTGAAGCAGAACGGCAAGCCCTTTGGTCTGCGCCCCTACCAGCAGGCCGCGGTGGATGTGTTCCACGCGGGCGGTGGGCCCGATGGCGGCGCCGGCGTGCTGGTCCTGCCCTGCGGGGCGGGCAAGACCGTCATCGCCATCGGCTGCATGGGCAGCCTGCAGACGCACACGCTGGTCCTGACGACCAATGTCACGGCCGTGAAGCAGTGGAAGCAGGAACTGCTCGACAAGACCACCCTCACCGAGGACCAGGTGGGGCTCTACACCGGCGATACCAAGGAGATCAAGCCCGTCACCATCGCCACCTACCAGATCCTCACCTACCGCCGGAGCAAGGCGGGCCCCTTCGAGCACTTCAAGATCTTCGAGGCGGCCAACTGGGGCCTGGTGATCTACGACGAGGTGCACATGCTGCCGGCGCCGATCTTCCGGGCCGTGGCGGAGCTGCAGGCCAAGCGGCGTCTGGGCCTCACGGCCACCCTGGTGCGCGAGGACGGCAAGGAGGAGGATGTCTTCAGCCTCATCGGTCCCAAGCGGGTGGACGTCCCCTGGAAGATGCTGGAGAAGGACGGTTTCATCGCCACGGCCCACTGCCTGGAAATCCGCGTGCCCCTGCCCATGGACGAGCGCATGGAGTACGCCGTGGCGGACCAGCGCCAGCGGTTCCGCATCGCCTCCGAGAACAGCCTGAAGATGGCGGTGATGGACGAGCTGCTGGCGGGCCATCCGAAGGACAACATCCTCATCATCGGGCAGTACCTCGAACAGCTCCGCATCATCGGCGAGCGGCTGGGCGCGCCGGTGCTCACGGGACAGACGCCGGAGAAGGAGCGCGAAATCCTCTTCCGGAAGTTCCGCGAAGGCCAGCTGCGGGTGCTCATCGTGAGCAAGGTCGCCAACTTCGCCATTGATCTGCCGGATGCCAGCGTGGCCATCCAGGTGTCTGGAACCTTCGGTTCCAGACAGGAAGAAGCACAGCGCCTCGGGCGC
The DNA here is from genome assembly GCA_030681515.1 of Geothrix sp. Lineage (GTDB taxonomy): Bacteria > Acidobacteriota > Holophagae > Holophagales > Holophagaceae > Geothrix. Next base: position 148,144 of record JAUXSE010000017.1, read on the forward strand.
ATCCTGCGCCCCAAGGGCGAGCGCAACGTCAGCTACTTCTACTCGCTCATCAGCAGCGAAACCACCGAGCAGGAGTTCGCCCGCAACCGCCAGCTCTTCCTCACCGAACAGGGCTACCGCTACCTCATCGAAAGCCGCCGCTTCGACGAGACCGGCCACCTCAGCGAACCCGTCGTATGGAACAAGCTCCGCGCGGAAACCGCAGGTTAGCGCCGTCGCGCCTCACGCGACTGGATGTCGCGTGAGAAGCCCAGGCGCCCCGCGGTTTAAAGGCAGGTTAGCGCTGGACCTCCGCCTCGCCGGGGCGAGGGGCCCGCGGCAGGTTCATCTCCAGGAGGGGCGCCGCGCCGCGGCCAGCCCAGCGGCCCCGGAGGAGCACCTCCACGATGAGGCATTCCCGGGGGTTCCAGACGGTGCCCACGGGGGCCAGGACTTGGTACGAGTTCTTCGTCCCCAGGGGGCGGACCGGGCCCTCGACCCGCGTGAATCCGGCTGCCCCTAGATGGATCAGCCGGCCTCGGCGGAGGGCCTTCACCGCGGTCTCCGGGGCCCGCCACAGGCGGAACTCGGGCACGGCGCCGGGTTTCAGTCCCGTCACCGTGACCTGGGCCTGGATCCGGGGCTCGAAGGGGGCCGAGCCCGGTGGGGGCTCCTTCCCGGGGCCCGACAGGATGGTCGCGGATTCGACCGCCACCCTCAGGGGAGCGGCAGCCCAGGCGGCGATCGAGGCGGCCAGGAGGAGGATGATCGGGATAGGACGCATGGGGCACCCGGATGGTTGTGCCCAAGGATAGCTGTCGGGGCGGGGCACGAAGGGGGGAATCCGGGCTCAGCGCCCCCAGGCACCCGGGTGCAGCAGCGATTGCGCGCCCAGCCACTGATCCAGGGGCCAGACGATGAGGGCGGCGAGGAGGCCCGCCAGGACATCGTCCATGACCACGCCCCAGCCACCGGGCAGGCGCTGGGAGGCATCCACGAGGCCCGGCTTCCAGATGTCGAACAGGCGGAAGAGCATGAAGGGCGCCACGAGGCGCGCCGCCCAGAGCAGCCAGGGCTGCGGCTGCACCGTGACCGTGAACAGCAGCGGCGTCAGGGCGAACCACATCCCGGCCCACTCGTCGGCCACGATGAAGGAGGGATCCTTCTGGCCGGTCTCCCGCACCACGCGATCCGCCGCCCACACCGCCAGCAGCGCGAGCGCCACCGGGGCCGCCAGCAAGGCCCAGGGCGTCCAGGAACCTCCAATCCCGCGCACCCCACCCACCAGCAGCAGCCAGGCCGCCAGTCCCGCCAGGCTGCCCCAGGTGCCCGGCGCGGGCCTCAGGTAGCCGCTGCCGAAGCCCGTGGCGAGCCACCAGGCGAGGCGAGGGGCCCGCTCGGCCCTCATCACGACATTCCGCCGAAGCGCATGCCGAACTGGAGGCAAGCTTCCCATCGCGGAGCCATCCGGCGGAGGAGGCCTTGGGGCCCCCCGCCCCCCTGGTGCCACAGGGGCACAGCCACTTCCAACCGGGTGAAGGGGTGGCTGTAGCGGCCCCCCTGGGTGAGCCAGCCCAGTAGTCGGCCTCCGGGTTCAGGAAGAGGGATCAGGATGCCGCGAAAGCCCACCTGGCCGCGGATCCAGGGACGTACGATCCAGGCCTGGTCCTGGGGCAGGGGCGAGGGTCCGGCAACCAGGCTGTCCTTCCCCTGGTAGCGCTCCCCGCGGAGTTCCACGCCGAGCGCCACCTGGGCGCCATGGCGTTCCGTCCACCAGCTGCGCTGCCAACCAGCACCGGCGATGTCGTAATCCAGGTTTTCGTTGGAGCCCCGTTGGGCCAGGGCCTGCCACTGATCTATCCGAGTGTAGGAGAGTGAACTGTCCCAGCCCGCACGGATCTGCAGCCCCGTGGTGCTGTTTCCCGAGTACGGCGCTGCCGTCCGGCTGGTGGGCCCCACCGCCATGCCCAGGGCCACTTCCAGGCCATCGGCCGCCAGGGGAAGGCCGAGGAGAAGGATCAGAAGCCAGCGTCGCGATGTCATGTCGGACAGTCTAGTGGTGCCCGTCCGAAATACTCGTAACAAACGAATGCAAGTGGGCACCACTGGGCAGGGGTCTGGGGAGAGGCTCCGGGTTCGCGAGCCCCAGCGAGCGGGAGCAAGCAACGCTTGCGATACCCGGAGGGCAGTGCCCCCAGGGGGGTGACAGCCAGGACACGCATCGCGTGCCCTGGCGCCAGAGGGGCTATGCCCCGATGGAAGTGCACCACGCCGACATCATTTGGTACACGTTCCTCTGGCGGGGTGCACTAGGGCACTGGTCTGCTGCGACCCACTCGGACGTTTTCGCAGGCTGCCCCGCCTGGGATGGCGACCCACTCGGACATTATTCTGAGCCGCCTCGGGGCCCGACTTCGCAGGCTGCCCCGCAGCCTGCTGCGTCACCCGAGGGGCTCAGACATGCCGAAGCGCCTCTACGATGCGCAGCCGTGCGGCCTTCAGCCCGGGGAACAGGGCGCTCACCTGGATCGTGGCCTGCAGGCCGAGGGCCACGAGGGCGTAGACGGCGGGTACGAGGTGGATGTTCAGTTCGTAGCCGTGGCTGGTGCCGGGCGGGGCGGGCATCTGGAGATGCAGGGCGTTCAGCCCGGCGCGGAGCAGCAGCGTCGCGGCCAGGCCCAGGGCGCTGCCCATGAGACCGAGAAAAGCCCCCTCCCACTGGAGCAGCACCAGCAACTGCCCGGGCTGGAGACCCATGGCCCGCAGCACGCCGAACTCGCGCACCCGCTCCATGACGGACATGAGCAGCGTGTTGGCCGTGGCCAGGAGCACCACCAGGAACAGCACCAGGCCCATGAAGCCGAAGATGGCGAAGTAGAGCAGCTTCACCTGCCGGTAGAAGGAGGCCAGCTCGAACCAGGGCTTCACGGAAACCTCGGGCAACAGCGCCTGGAGCCGAGCCTGCTCTGCCGCTGTGTCCTGGGGTCGCTTGAGTACCACACTCAGGCGCGAACGCGCCTGAGCCGCATCCAGCAGCTGGTCTGCGGTAGCAAGGCTGATGGTGAGGAGCCGGTCGTTCAGCTCCCGAAGCCCCAGGTCCTGAAGGCCCGCCACGTCCACATCCACGGCGTTCAGCGCGCCGTCCCTGGTGGTGGACATCAGGGTGAGGGAGCTGCCCACGGTGGCGCCCAGGGCGCGGGCCAGGCCCACGCCGAGGATCACTTCGCGGGCCGCCGGATCGGCGGAGATCCAGCGGGAACCTGCGCCGCCGGGGGCCTTGGCGCCGCCCTTCAGGGCCTCGGCACTGGCCATGTGCCTGGGTTCGAGGACGGGATCCACGGCCGTGCCCAGGAAGGCCACGCTCCTGGGGCCGCTGGAGAGCAGGCCCATGAACTGGATGCGCGGCAGCACCTCGGCCACGGCCGGATCCTGGCGGAGCCGCGCCGCCAGCGCCTCGCCGTCTGGCAGGGCCTTCTCCAGGCTTTGGGCCTCATCGCCTTCCATCGCCCCCGGGGGCATCACCTGGAGGTGGCCCAGGCCGCCGCGGATGGCCGCGTCCGAGAGCCCCTGGAAGGTCTGGGCCATGAAGCCCCCGGCCAGGCTGAGGGCCAGGAACCCGGCCACCACCACCATCAGCGTCAGCGCCGTGCGCCGCCGCTGGCGCAGCAGGTTCCGCAGGGCCAGCCGCGCGAGGATCATCCGCACTCCACCGGGCACGGGGAAAGCAGGAACACAGAGGACACAGAAATCTCACAGAGGACACAGAGAAAAGAACTGGTCACGGAAGACACGGAAGAAAGCTGGAAACCACGGAAAAGGGAGTGGGCGTCCGCTCCGGAAGCCGCCTCCGGCGGGCCCGCGCGGCGAGGGGCACGGCCCCTTCTGTGTCTTCCCTCGAATTCCGTGTCTTCCGTGACCAGCCAAGCCTTGGGGATTAGTTGGTAGCCACTGTGGGACCACAGCACGGCAGTTCTCTGTGTCCTCTGTTCTCCTCTGTGTCCTCTGTGTTCCAGCTTTTTGTTCATGAAGCCTCCACCAGGCGGCCATCCATGAGGCGGAAGACCCGGTGGGCGCGGGCGATGACGGCGGGGTCGTGGCTGGCGACCAGGAAGGTGGCGCCGCGCTCTGCGGCCAGCTCGGCCATGAGGTCCATGAGCGGTCCGCCGTGGGCGTGGTCGAGGCTGGCGGTGGGCTCGTCCGCCAGCACCAGCAGCGGCTCCGGCGCCAGGGCCCGGGCGATGGCGGCGCGCTGCTGCTGGCCGCCGCTGAGCTGTCCCGGGCGGTGGTGCCTGCGGTCCGCGAGGCCCACGCGCTCCAGGGCAGCCTCGGCGCGGCGCCGGGCTTCCCCATCGGGCACCCGCTGGAGTTGCAGGGGCAGCATCACGTTCTCCAGGGCGGATAGCACGGGCACCAGGTTGAAGGCCTGGAACACGAAGCCCAGCCGCTTCAGGCGCAGGTCGCAGCGGGCCTTTTCGGGCAGGGCGGACACGGCCTCGCCATCCAGAAGCACCTCGCCTTCATCCGGCGCGTCCAGCAGGCCCGCCAGCTGGAGCAGGGTGGTCTTGCCACTGCCGCTGGGACCCGCCATCACCGCCAGGCAGCCCTTCGGGACTTCCAGCGACACGCCGAACACGCCGGCGCGTTCGCCGCCGAGTTCGTAGGCGCGGGTGATGGCGCGGAGTTCGAGCATGGGACGAGGATAGCGGAAGGGCGCGAGGCCGGATCAGGGGGTTGAGCGCTTCGATCTGAAGGCGGCTTCATAGGCCGCGGTGCTGGCCTCGAGCCCGCCCTCTTCCACTTCGCCGATGAGGTCGTAGGCGTGGGCCTTCACGATGCGCACCCGCTGGATGGTGTTCACCTGGGGGGCGCCATCCACCAGGAGCACGTTGCCGTCAATATCCGGGGCCTGGCCCGCGTGGCGACCCTTCACGAGGAGGTCGGTCTCTTCGTGGGCGCCCTCCACCAGGACATCGAGAACCTGGCCCACCTTCTCCTGATTCTTCTCCCGGGCGATCTTCTGCTGCAGCTCCAGGAGGCGGCGCTTGCGGGCCTCCTTGGTGCGCTTGGGGATGGGATCGCCCAGCCCGTAGGCGGAGGTGCCCTCCTCGGGGCTGTAGGTGAAGACGCCCACATGATCGAAGCGGGCCTCCTTCACGAAGGCCTTCAGTTCTTCGAAGGCGGCCTCGTCCTCGCCGGGAAAGCCCACGATGAAATTGGACCGGATGGCGATGCCCGGCACGATGCGGCGCACCTTCTCCAGCAGTTTGGTGAAGGCCGCGCGGCTGCCGCCCCGGGCCATGGCCTTGAGGATGGCGGCGTCCGCGTGCTGCAGGGGCATGTCCAGGTAGCGGGCGCAGTTGGGAGTTTCGGCGATGGCGTGGAGCAGGCCGTCCGTCAAGCGGTTCGGGTAGGCGTAGTGGATGCGGAACCAGCGCAGGCCCTCTACCTGGCCGAGGGCCCGCACCAGCTTTTCGAGCGCATCCGGATCGCCGAAGTCGCGGCCGTAGTCCGTGGTGTCCTGGCCCACCAGGCTGATCTCCAGCACGCCCTGAGCCACGAGGTTCCGGGCTTCGGCCACCACGCTCGCGATGCCGCGGCTGCGCTGGGCGCCACGGAGCTGTGGGATGACGCAAAAGGCGCAGGCGTGATCGCAGCCCTCGCTGATCTTGAGGTAGGCGCTGGCCCTGGGGGTGGTGAGCATCCGGGGGCTGGCCTCGGTATAGAGATAGCCGGGGTTCGGGTCCAGCTCGAAGGCCGCGCCCGCGCCGATGACCTCGGCGATCTGCTCGATGTCCCGGGTGCCCAGGCAGGCGTCAATCTCCGGCATTCCGGCCATCAGCTCGTCCCGGTAGCGCTCCACCAGGCAGCCCGCCACGATGAGCTTCTCGCAGGCGCCCTTCTGTTTCATGGACGCGGCCTGGAGGATGGCCTCGACGCTTTCCTGCTTGGCGGCATCAATGAAGCCGCAGGTATTCACCACCAGCACCTGGGCCTCCTCCAGCACGGGGGTGATCTGGTACCCCTTCAGGCGCAGGTGGCCCAGCATGACCTCGGAATCCACGAGGTTCTTGGGACAGCCCAGGGACATGAATCCGACTTTGGTCAACGGCGCTCCAGCACCCGCTCGGGGTGAACCTCACAGAATACCGCGCCCTGCCGATGACTCCACCATCGCGTGCTAAACTCGCCCCCCACTCCGGATGGCCCATGAAGCTCACCCTCCAGGTTGACGGCGCCCTGCATCCCGTGACGCTCACGGAAGAGGGCGTGACCATCGGCCGGGGCGACCAGGCGACCATCAAGATGCAGACGAATGCCGTGAGCCGCGTCCACGCCAGGATCTTCCTCAAGGATGGCCAGCCCCACGTGATGGACATGAAGTCCCTCAACGGCACCTCGCTCAATGGCGTGACGCTGACCGGGCCCGCGCCGCTGCGCCCAGGCGATACGGTGCTGCTGGGCGAGGCCGTGGTGATGTGGGTTCCGGACGGCGCGAAGGCCGCTCCGGTGGCAGGCCTGAACCTGACGCTGGCGCCCCGGGCCGTGGCCTCGAGGATTTCGCTGGAGGACCGCGCCTTCGACGCCTCCGGCTCGATCCTCGTGCCCCACGCCAGCCTGGAGGCCATGCTGGCCCAGGCCAGCGGCCAGCACCCGGCGGGGGAGGCGGTGACGCTGTTCCAGCGCCTGGCCAGCATGGCCGGGACCCTGCTGCGGGCCGCGGGCCTCACCGAGCTTCTGGAATCCGTGATGGGCCTGGTGACGGCCCAGATACCATGCCAGCGGGGCTTCATCCTGCTGGCGGACCCGGCCGGCGAACTGGTGCCGGAGCTGGTCTGGGAGGAACAGCCGGGTCAGCACATCAACCCCATCAGCCGCACCATCGCCCGCACGGCCATGCAGGACCGGGTGGCCATCCTCACCACGGACGCCCGCATGGATCCCCGGTTCAGCGCCGGGGAGAGCATCAAGATCCACGGCATCACCTCGGCGCTCTGCGCGCCGCTCATCGTGGAGGACCAGGCCCTGGGCGTGATCTATCTGGAAACCAGCCTCAACAAGGGCGGCTTCAAACGCGAGGACGAGCACCTGCTGAGCGCCATGGCGAACTTCGCCGCCGTGGGCATCCAGCGCGAGCGGGAGGCCCGGTTCCGGCAGCGCCTGGAGCGGTACCACAGCCCCCAGGTGGTGGACCAGATCCTGAAGTCCAGCCAGAACAAGGAGGCGCCGGCCCTACAGGCCCGGCGCTGCGAGATCAGCGTGCTCTTCGCCGACATCTCGGGCTTCACCCGCATGAGCGAAGGCATGGAACCCCTGGTGCTGGCGGGCATCCTGAACCGCACCTTCGAGGCCATGATTGACCAGATCTTCAGCCGCGGCGGCACCCTGGACAAGTACATCGGGGACGCCATCATGGCCTTCTTCGGCGCGCCCAATGCCGATCCCGGCCACGCGCGGCATGCCATCGAGGCGGCGGTCGCCATGCAGGAGGCCCTGGCGGATCTGAACGCGGCGCGGCCCGAGGGCTACCCCGAGCTGAAGATGCGCATCGGCATCAACAGTGGCGAAGCCTTCGCGGGCGACATCGGCTGCGAAAAGCGCATGGACTACACCGTCATGGGCAGCACCGTGAACCTGGCTTCGCGCCTGGAGAGCGGCGTGGCCAGGCCCGGCCAGATCGTGGTAGGGCCCCGCACCGCGGAACTCGCGGGCACCGAGGGCCTGCGCCAGCTCGGGGCGTTCTCACTCAAGGGCATCGAGCAGGAGGTGCGGCCCTTCGAAGTGCTGTGGGACCACGATGCGCCTACGGCGGTGCACGAATTGAAGTAGCGGCCCTTGGCCCCCTATCCTTCGTCTCCACTCGCCTCTACACTGGGCCCATCCCCCACCTTTCCGGGTCGAAACCCGGCAGAACCCGCTCCCAGGAGCCACCCATGAACGACTTCCAGTCCACCGCGCCGATCAAAGCCCACCGGGGCGTGATGCTGCTGATCTTCGGCATCCTCAGCATCATCTGCTGCTTCATCTTCGGGATCGTTTCCTGGGTCATGGCGAGCAGTGATCTGAAGGCCATGGCGGATGGGCAGATGGACCCCAGCGGCGAGGGCCTCACCAAGGCGGGGAAGATCCTCGGGATCATCGGGTGCGCTCTGGCCATCCTGTCCATCCTCTGGGTGGTGCTCTTTGGTGGCCTCGCAGCCATGAGCGCCCTCGGCGGCCGCTGACCGGTGAACCCTCGCTGGGTGCGGGCCCCCCGGGTGCCACGGCCCCCGGTCTGGGCCGCGATCCTGGCCGGGTTCTGGGTGCTGCTGGTGCTGGGGGGCGTCCTGCTGGAATCGCGAGGCGCCCCGGCCCAGGAAACCTGCCTGCTTCATCGCATGACCGGCCAGCCCTGTCCCACCTGCGGCAGCACGCGGGTGGTGCTGGGATTCCTCAGCGGTGGCTGGGCGGAAGCCTTTCTGATGAATCCCCTGGTGGCCTCCGGTTTGATCTTGGGCGGCCTGTGGTTTGGGATCCGGCTGGCATCCGGCCGTACGCTCCACCTGGAGCTGTCACCCCTTGAGCGCCGCGTGGCACTGGTCGTCGGCCTGGGGGCCCTGCTGGCGAACTGGGCCTGGGTGCTGCGACATCAGGCCTGATCGGGGCTTTTCACGAAATCCTTCCACAGCATTGACGCCTGGATGCCGGAATTGCGCTGGTACTTGCCGGAGTCGTAGCTGTCGTAGGCACCACTGATGGTGTGGTAGAAGATCTGGCAGATGGCCACGCCCCCGTAGATGCGCACGGGCTGGATGCAGCTGATCTCCAGGGTCCAGAAACCGCAGAAGCCGATGTCGCCGAAGCCGGCGGTGACGTGGACGAAGAGCCCGAGCCTGCCCACGCTGCTGCGCCCTTCGAGCATGGGCACCATGCCGTGGGTCTCGGTGTATTCCGCCGTGCGGCCCAGGTAGAGCTTTCCGGGTCGCAGCAGCAGGCCTTCGGCGGGGATCTTGAGGAACTCGATGCCGTTGGGTTTCGCCATGTCCAGTTCGGGCTCGGTGTAGACCGCCAGATCCTCGCCCAGGCGCAGGTTGTAGCTGTTGGGGTTCAACTGATCATCGCGCCAGGGATCAATGCGGATGCGCCCCTGGGCCCTGGCTTCGACGATCTGCCTGCCGGTGAGGATCATGCGGCGGGTTCCGGCCGTCCCGGTTCCATCAGCGGTCCACCTTGATGCAGACCGATTTGCTGATCATGTCGCCGATGTGCTTGCGCTCACTGCCGAGCACCAGCAGGTAGAGGAAGGTGAAGTTCAGGATATGGCCCACGCGGCGCAGGATGGCGGTTCCGAAATCAATGCGCCCCTTCGGATCGTCCTCGGGGACGATGCGCAGCTTCATGATCTTCTTGCCGAAGGATCCGCCGAAGTGGCTTTCGCAGTACGGAATGAAGAGGAAGCCGTAGGCGAATCCGACGAGCCCGATCAGCGGGAAGATGACGCATCCCAGGAATGGAATGAAGGCGAGCACGAAGGCGGCGAAGTAGAGGCCGATCACGGGCACCACGTCTATCAGCACCGCCACCAGCCGCGTAAGGAAATCCCCCCGTTCTCCCGTGGGCTGGGCGTCGTCGGGAATGGGCGGAAGGAAGTCCGTGATGAATCCCGGGAGGACGAAGCCGCCGGAGGCTGGAGGGACCGGGGGGGGCCGGTACGCCTGAAAGGGCGCCACGGGGGGCATGGACGGCCTGGCGGCGGGGGTTGGCACGGGGCCCGTGGCGGCCTGGTCCTGGATCTGGATTTTCGGTTCGGGGTTGGCGACGGGGGCCTTGCCGGTGTGGATGGCCGCTAGCTGGTCGGCGGACATGCGCACGGTGCCGATGGGCACCGGGGGCGCATCCTGGGCGCTGATGGCCACCGTGGGGCTGACTTCGGGGCGGGGGTCCTGGAAGGTGAGCTGCACCTGCCCGAGGGTGATGCGGTCCCCGTCCTGGAGGGGGGAGGATTGCACCCGGTTGCCGTTCACCAGCACGCCGTTGCTGCTCTGGAGGTCCTGGACCTCGTAGCCGCCGCCCACCTTGCGGATCACGCAGTGGTGGCGGCTGATGCTGGGATCCGGAAGGCGGAGCGTGTTATCCAGCTCCCGGCCCATGTGGACTTCGGTGTCCACGATTTCGAACTCTCGGACGCCCGCGCTTTCGTGCACCAGCAGTTTGGCCATGGAAACCCTCGGGGATGATGGGATGGGCGGAAGTGTAGCGCATCCCCGCCGGAGTGCGATAGATCGTGGATTCCGGTTCTTTCTTGACGGGGTGGGGCGGACCCGCCAATCTTCCCGGAAGACACTGAAGGTGCAGGCATGGTGCTTTTCAACGCGGCCACCAAGGAATTGACGGCCAAGATCGTCTTCTATGGGCCCGGCTTGTGCGGGAAGACGACCAATCTCCAGCACGTCTACGACACGCTTCCCCGGGACGGACGCGGCAAGATGCTGTCCCTGGCCACCCAGACGGATCGCACCCTCTTCTTCGACTTCCTCCCCATCGAGCTGGGCACCATCCGGGGCATGAAGACCCGCATCCAGCTCTACACGGTGCCGGGCCAGGTCTTCTACGACGCCACCCGCAAGCTGGTGCTGCGCGGGGCCGATGCGGTGGTCTTCGTGGCGGATTCCCAGGCCCCGGCCCTGGAAAGCAACAAGGAAAGCTTCCAGAACCTCATTGCCAACCTCAAGGATCAGGGCACGGACCTGGAGAAGATCCCCCATGTGATCCAGTGGAACAAGCGGGACACGCCCAACGCCCTCCCCGTGGAGACGCTGAACCGCGAGATCAACCTCTTCGGCGCCCCCACCTTCGAGGCTTGCGCCATGCGCGGCGAAGGCGTGAAGGAGACGCTCACGGGCGTGGCCAGGCTGGTGCTGAAAAGCCTCGCGGAACGGTACGGCGGGGGCGTGGTGGAAGAACCTCCGGTGCTGATGGGCGGGCCGTTCGTGTCCCCGCCGAGGACGTCGTTCGAATCCACGAAGCCCCTTGAGGTGGAAGAGATCTCCGCCGGTGAGCTGCTTGAGGAGATAGACGAGATCCCGGCCGAAACCGGTCCCTCGGCCCATGCCCCGGCACCCTCGCATATGCCCCACAGCAGCGTGGTCGAGGTCCCGGTCGTGCTGGACCGCAGCCTCTTCAGCGGCGAGTCTCCCGTTGAGATAAGGCTGAAGCTATATATCAAGTAAGGCTTCAGGCCTCAGGCTCCAGGCTTCAGTTACGATGGGTGGCGGCCTGTGGGCCGCACCGTTTCCCCCTTTTGGGCCGTGGTTCTCAGAACGGCCGTTCACAACTCCACGGCTCCTTCTTTCTTGAAGCCTGGAGCCAGAAGCCAGAAGCCAGATTCGGGCACACTGGGAGTTTGGAATCTGAGGCTCCCCCATGTCCCGCCAGGTCGTCACCCGTTTCGCCCCGTCCCCCACCGGCATGTTGCACATCGGCGGGGTGCGCACGGCGCTGTTCTGCTGGCTGTTCGCCCGCAGGCACGGGGGGCGCTTCATCCTGCGCATCGAGGACACGGACCTGTCCCGCAGCACGGACGACAACATCCGCATCATCGAGGACGGCATGGCCTGGTGCGGCCTGGACTGGGACGAGGGCCCCATCCTGGGCGATCCCGGACACTGGAAGGGCCCCCACGGCCCCTACCGCCAGATGCAGCGGATGGATCTCTACAGGACCAAGATCCAGGAACTGCTCGACAAGGGCCTGGCCTACCGCTGCCGCTGTTCGCGCGAGATGCTTGAGGAACGGCGCCGAACCGTCGAGACCGCCGGCAGGGTCTTCCAGTACGACCGGGGCATGGATGCGGGGAAGGGCTGCGCCGGCGCGAACCACGATGCCAGCCAGCCCGCCGCCATCCGGTTCCGGATGCCCCTCGGCGATTCGCCGATCCTGGATGCCGGCGACATCGTGGTCAAGGATCTCATCAAGGGTGACACCCGTTTCCCGGCGGGCAGCCTGGACGACTGGATCATCGCCCGCACCGGGGCCGGGCCCGGCGACATCGGTGTCCCCACCTACAATTTCTGCGTGGTGGTGGACGATACCCACATGGAAGTGACCCACGTGATCCGCGGCGACGACCACCTGAACAACACGCCCAAGCAGATCCCCCTCTTCGCCGCCTTCGGCACCGCCCCGCCGGCCTTCGCCCACGTGCCCATGATCCTGGGCGCGGACGGCGCGAAACTGAGCAAGCGGCACGGCGCCACCAGCATCACCGAGTACCAGGCCATGGGGCTGCTGCCTTCCGCCGTGCGCCTGGCCCTGGCGCGGCTTTCCTGGACGCCCAAGATCCACGGCAAGGCCGTGGAGAGCGCCGAGGAGGAACTGCTCACGGACGAGCAGATGATCCAGCTCTTCGACCTGGCGGATTGCCAGAAGAGCCCCGCCCGCTTCGACATGGACAAGCTCCAGTGGCTGAACCAGAAGCTCATCCAGCGGGCCTCCTGGCAGGAGCTGGAACCTCATCTGCGGCCCTTCATGCCGGAGGCCTGGCAGGGCAAGCCGGACGCCTGGAAGGCCCAGGCCATCCAGGCCACCCAGAAGGGCAAGTCGCTGACGGACATGGCGGAGGCGCTCCGCTTCGCCTTCGAGCGGCCCGAGGTCTTCGACGAAAAGGCCGTGGAGAAGTTCATGACGGCGGCCGTCCAGCCCGCCCTGCGCGAGGTCGGCGCCCTTACGGACTACAGCCACGAAGGCCTGGAGGCCGGCTTCAACGACATCCTGGAACGGCACGGTCTCAAGACCAAGGACCTGGCCCAGGCCCTCCGCGTGGCCCTCTGCGGCAGGCCCGTCAGTCCAGGGATCTACGACACCCTGATGCTCGTGGGACGCGACGAGGTGGTGGCGCGATTGGACAGGTGGGTGTGATGGACCTTCAGGAATTCACCCACATCACGCTCACGGTGCTGGAGGACCAGGGCACGGCGGCCTACGCGCCCACCCTCATCGCCGGGGAGACGGTGCAGGTGATCCAGGGCATTCCCGAGGGGATGGATCACCGGGAAGCGATCCAGGAGACCATCCTCCGTCTCGGCCTCGAACAATCCGACTTCTACTTCGGGGTGAGATCCGGCCCCGGCGAGGTCACCACGGGTTTCCACACGGCCGTCAGCACCCGGTTCCAGCGCATCTTGGAACTGCACACGGGATTCGTCGTATCGGATCTGGAGGACTGCGCCTGGTGGACCCTGGGGCAGGGACGGGACCAGTAGCCATTCCCGGGTATCTTGGAGGTTTGCATCCTGTGAGCCCTGATGTCCGCTGACCTGCCCGTTCCCGAACCCAGGAATCTCCACTTCATCGAGGAGATCGTCGAGGCGGACCGCGTCTCGGGCAAGCACGGGGGCCGCGTGCTCACGCGCTTCCCCCCGGAACCCAACGGCTACCTGCACATCGGCCATGCCAAGAGCATCTGCCTGAACTTCGGCCTGGCGAAGGCCTACGGCGGCGCCACCAATCTGCGCTTCGACGATACCAATCCAGTGAAGGAGGACGTCGAATACGTGGATTCCATCCGCGAGGACGTCCAGTGGCTGGGCTTCCAGTGGAAGGGCGAGCACTATGCCTCGGACTACTTCCCCTTCATGTACGACTACGCGGAATACCTGATCCAGCAGGGCAGGGCCTATGTCTGCGATCTGTCCGAGGCCGAGATCCGCGAGTACCGCGGCAACTTCCACGCGCCGGGCAAGGCGAGCCCCTATCGGGATCGCAGCCCCGGGGAAAGCCTGGACCTCTTCCGCCGCATGAAGGCCGGCGAGTTCCCGGACGGTTTCCGGGTGCTGCGGGCCAGGATTGATATGCAAAGCGGCAACATGAACCTGCGCGACCCGCTCATGTACCGCATCCGCCGGGCCCACCACCACCGCACCGGCGACACCTGGTGCATCTACCCCATGTACGACTACGCCCACGGCGTATCGGACGCCATCGAGACCATCACCCACTCCATCTGCACCCTGGAGTTCGAGGATCACCGTCCGCTCTACGACTGGTTCCTGGCGCAGGACGTGGACGGCAGGTTCTTCCAGCGCCCCCTGCCGCGGCAGATCGAGTTCGCCCGCCTGAACCTCACCTACACGGTGATGAGCAAGCGCCGCCTGCTCCAGCTGGTGCAGGACGGCATCGTGAGCGGCTGGGATGATCCCCGCATGCCCACCATCTGCGGCCTGCGACGGCGGGGCTACACGCCCGAGTCCATCCGGGCCTTCGCCGAGCGGGTGGGCGTGGCCAGGCGCGACATGGTGGCCGATGTGGGCCTGCTGGAGTTCTGCATCCGCGAGGATCTGGAGAAGCGGGCCCCCCGCCGCATGGCCGTGCTGCGCCCCCTGAAGGTGGTCATCACGAACATGACCGATGCCGAAGCCTTCGAGGTGGAGGTGGCCAACCATCCCGAGGATGCCTCCATGGGCACCCGGCGCCTGCCCTTCACCCGGGAGATCTTCATTGACCAGGATGATTTCCGCGAAGAAGCCCCCAAGAAGTGGTTCCGCCTGGCCTCGGGCGCCGAGGTGCGCCTGCGGGGCGCCTGCCTGATCACCTGCCGGGAGGTCCTCAAGGACGCCGCCGGGACCGTGGTGGAGCTGCGTTGCGAATGGGATCCCGCCAGCCGGGGCGGCAATGCGCCGGACGGCCGCAAGGTGAGGGGCACCCTCCACTGGGTGAGCGCCGCCCATGCCGTGAAGGCCGAAGTGCGGCTCTACGAGACCCTCTTCAGCCAGGAGGACCCCATGAAGGTGTCCGAGGGCCAGGATTGGAAAACCCTCCTGAACCCAGGAAGCCTCGATGTCCTGGCCGAGGCCTGGGTCGAGCCCAGCCTGGCCCAGGCTCTGCCGGGCGAGCGCTTCCAGTTCGAGCGGACGGGCTACTTCGCCGTGGATGCGGATTCCCGCCCCGGGAAGCCGGTCTTCAACCGCACCGTGGGGTTGAAGGATTCGTGGAGCAAGATCGAAGCGAAGGGATGAAAAATCGCGGGCTGGGCCCACGATTTTTCTGGGGCGCGGCCATGCCGCGCTGAAATTCTTTGCTTTTCACTAACTCGGGCGCGCCAGCGCCCGAGCCCAGGGCTGTGACCCAGGTCGCATCACTGTCCCTGGGGTTCTTTCCCTCCGTGTCGTGAAGGGCGGGCCTCTGCTAGGCTCGATGGGTTGGGCCTCCCCGGGGGCGGCCCTGCCGGGAAGCCGCCCATGGACATGCTCGCGAGCCTGCTGCACACCACGCCTGCCATCGCCTGGATGGCCCTCAAGGTCGTCATCGTCTTCGGTGGCGTCATGTCGCTGGCGGCGGTCTGGACCTGGGTGGAGCGCCGGGGTTCGGCCATGATCCAGGATCGCATCGGCCCCAACCGGGCCAGGCTGTTCGGAAGATGGCCCATCCTCGGCCTGGCCCAGATCGCGGCCGATGGCATCAAGATGTTCTTCAAGGAAGATCTGGTTACCACGGATGCGAACAGGCGCCTCTTCTGGCTGGCGCCCATCCTGGCCTTCGTGCCCGCCCTCATGGGCTTCGCCGTCATCCCCTTCGGCAAGAGCTTCGTGAGCGGAGGACAGACCTACCATCTGGCGTTGCTGGATCCCGGCAATGGCATGGGGATGCTCTACCCCCTGGCCATCGGCGGCATGGCGGTCTACGGGGTGCTGGTGGCGGCCTGGTCCAGCAACAACAAGTGGTCCATCCTCGGCGGGATGCGGGCCTCGGCGGCCATGGTGAGCTACGAGATCGGCCTGAGCCTCGCGGTGATCAGCATCTTCATGACCACCGGCGGGTACGACCCTGCCGAGATCATCGCCTCCCAGAGCCACCTGCCCTGGAAATGGAACGTGGTGCCGCAGCTGCCGGGCTTCATCGTGTTCTTCACCTGCATGTTCGCCGAAACGAACCGGCTCCCCTTCGACTTCGCCGAAGGCGAAAGCGAGATCGTGGCGGGCTTCAATACCGAATTCGGCAGCATGAAGTTCAGCCTGCTGGCCCTGGCCGAGTATTCGCACCTGATGACGGCCTCGGCCCTCATCGCCACGCTCTACTTCGGCGGGTGGCAGGTGCCCTTCGTGAAGGACCCACCCGTCCTGCTGTCGGTGGCCAGCTTCGTGCTCAAACTGGTGTTCTTCGCCTGGGTCTTCGTATGGATCCGCTGGACGCTGCCCCGCTTCCGCTACGACCAGCTCATGCATCTCGGTTGGAAGGTGATGCTGCCGCTGTCCATGGCCAACCTGGTCTTCCACGCCTGGCGCATGAGCCAGGGCCACTGAGGAGGGGGAGATGGGCGTCATCGTCATGAAAGTCGAGCTGAGCTGGCTGGACCGCACCTATGTCTGGCCCGTGATGAAGGGCATGAGCATCACGTTCCAGCACTTCATCAAGCAGCTCTTCACCCGGACGGCGAAGCGGTACACCATCCAGTACCCCGATATGAAGAAGGAGATGCCCGCGGGCTACCGCGGCCTCCATGAGCTGAAGCGCTTCGAGGATGGCGCCATCAAGTGCGTGGCCTGCTTCATGTGCGAGGAAGCCTGTCCCGCCCGCTGCATCAGCATCCAGGCCGAGGAGTTCGGCGATCTGAACATCACCCAGGGCTTCGAGGAGAAGCGGCCGGCCCAGTTCAAGATAGACATGCTGCGCTGCATCTACTGCGGCATGTGCGAGGAGGCCTGCCCCAAGGACGCCATCTGGCTGCGCAACGACTACGAGGTGGCCGCCTACGACCGCCTTTCCATGCAGTTCGGCAAGTGGGACCTGATGAACACCTACGCCGAGGCCGATGGCAAGGACCGCATCAGCCAGGATCCCACCCCCTCCGTGCCGCGCCGCACGATCGCGATGTAAGGAGAGGCCATGTTCATCACCTTTGCCCTCATCACGCTCCTGGGCGCCCTGGGGATGCTGCTGCAGAAGAACGTCATCGTGGCGGGCCTCTGCATGGTGGCCGCCTTCTTCGGCGTGGCCGGCCTCTTCGTCCTGCTGGCCAACCCCGTGGCCGCCGCGCTCCAGATCATCGTCTACACCGGCGCCATCATGGTGCTGGTGCTCTTCGTGATCATGATGCTGAACAGCCACGAGGAGGAGAAGGCCCAGACCCCCCGGCCCGTCCAGCGCTGGCTATCGCTCGCCCTGGTGGCGGCCCTGGCCTTCGGCGCAGTGAAGCTCGTGATGGCCTCCGCCGGCCTGAAGGCGCTGGCCGTCAGCGGCGCGGCGGTGCCGCGGGCTATGACCCTCCAGAAAGTGGGGACCACGCTCTTCGCCGATCACCTGCTGGGCTTCGAGGTGGCGGGCCTCCTGCTGCTGGCGGCCATGATCGGCGCCGTGGCGCTGACTAAAAGGGATCTGTGATGACCGGCATGGATGCGATCCTCCACGGCGGCCTCCAGGGGTACCTGGTGGTGGCCCTGCTTCTGTTCTCCATCGGCCTGGCCACGGTGCTGCTGCGGCGTACCCTGCTGCTGCAGTTCATGGGCGTGGAACTGATGCTCAACGCGGCCAACGTGGCACTGCTCGCCTTCGCCCGCTTCCGCGGAGGCGACGCCCAGGCCATGGTGTTCTACCTCTTCATCATCGCCGTGGCCGCATGTGAGGCCGCCGTCGGCCTGGCCCTGGTCATCGGCCTCTTCCGCCACCGGGACACCACGGACTCGGACCGGGCCGCCAGCCTGAAGCAGTGAGGATGCGATGAACAAGTACTACTGGCTCATTCCGGTCCTCCCCCTGTTGGGCGCGGTCTTCAACGGCCTGGTGGGCAAGCGCGCCGGCAAGGGCGCCGTCACCATCGTCGGCCTCGGCGTGGTGCTGGGCTCCCTGCTGCTGGCCATCTCCGCCTTCTTCGCCATGAAGGGGATGCCGGATCACCGGCTCGTCCTGGACTATGGCGAGTGGATGGCCACGGGCGCGCTCAGCGTGCCCTTCGGCCTGGTGGTGGATCCCCTCAGCGGCACCATGATGCTGGTGGTCGCCGGCATCGGTTTCCTCATCCACCTCTACTCCGTGGGCTACATGCACGGGGACGAGGGCTACGCGCGGTTCTTCAGCTACATGAACCTGTTCGTGTTCTTCATGCTCACCCTGGTGCTGGGCTCCAGCCTGGTGCTGATGTTCGTGGGCTGGGAGGGCGTGGGCCTCTGCTCCTACCTGTTGATCGGCTACTTCTTCGAAACGGATTTCGCGCCGGACGCCGGCCTCAAGGCCTTCCTCACCAACCGCCTGGGCGATCTGGGCGTGGTCATCGGCATGATGGTGCTCTTCGCGGCCTTCGGCACCCTGACCGTGTCGGACATCCTCACCCAGGCCGGGCACCTCGCCCCGGAGGTGGGCTTCGGCGTCCTCACCTTCGCCACCCTGATGCTCTTCGTGGGCGCCACGGGCAAGAGCGCCCAGCTGCCCCTCTACCTCTGGCTGCCGGACGCCATGGCGGGTCCGACCCCCGTCAGCGCCCTCATCCACGCGGCCACCATGGTGACCAGCGGCATCTACATGATCTGCCGCCTGGCCCCGGTGTTCACCCTGGCCCCCATCACCATGGACGTGGTGGCCTGGGTGGGCGCGGCCACGGCGCTTTTCGCCGCCACCATCGGCCTGGTGCAGCGCGACATCAAGAAGGTGCTGGCCTACTCCACCGTCTCCCAGCTGGGCTACATGTTCCTGGGCCTGGGCGCCTCGGGCTTCGCCGCGGGCTTCTTCCATGTCTTCACCCACGCCTGGTTCAAGGCCCTCCTCTTCCTCGGCGCCGGCAGCGTGATCCACGCCATGCACCACGGGGCCCCGTCTGCACATGCGCAGCATGGGCAGGAGGACGGCGCCCACGCGCCGTCCGATCCGGGGGTTAGTCCCGAGCAGGATCTCTTCAAGATGGGCGGGCTGAAGGCCAAGATGCCCATCACCTTCTGGACGATGCTCATCGCCACCCTCGCCATCATCGGTTTCCCGGGCACCTCGGGATTCGCGAGCAAGGACGAGATCCTCTACCTGGCCTACCTGAAGAACCCCGCCCTGTGGGCGGTCGGCGTCGTCACCGCCTGCTTCACGGCCTTCTACATGCTGCGCCTCTTCACTCTGGCCTTCCTCGGGAAGGCCCGCGATCCCCATGCCTACGACCACGCCCACGAAAGCCCCGCCACCATGACGCTGCCCCTCGCACTGCTGGCCGTGGGCACGGTGCTGGCCGTCTGGCTGGGCTGGCCCAAGGCCTTCGGCGGCGACTTCCGCATTGAGGCCTGGCTGGCGCCCGCCACCACCTTCGGCCAACTGCACGGCGCCCACGGGGAGCATGGCAGCCATCAGCTGGCCTGGGCCCTGGCCTCGGTTTCCACCCTGCTCGGGCTCGGTTCGGCCGCCTTCGGCTACTTCAGCTACAAGGATGGCCTGGCCGTATCCGCGGCCCGCGCAGCCCAGTTCCCGTTCCTGCACAAGCTGCTGCTGAACAAGTACTACGTGGATGAGGGAGTGGAGCTCTACCTGCTGCGGCCCATCCGCTGGTGCGGCAACGTGCTGTGGAAGCTCTTCGACGTGATCATCATTGACGGCGTGGGCGTGAACCTGCCGGGCGCGCTGGCCCGGGTCTCCGGGGACTTCACCGCCCTCCTTCAGACCGGCCGGGTGCGCAACTACGCGCTCAGCATGGCGCTGGGGGCCGCGGTCCTCCTCTATGTCTTCCTGAAGTAGGTGGGGCGATGACCTGGCTGAACTCCCATCCCCTCACCTTCCTGGTCTTCGCGCCGGCGATCCTGGGCTTCCTGATCCTGGCGCTGCCCCACGCCCTCGGCCGTCTCTCCCGGATGCTCGGGTTCATGGGCGCCCTGGCCTTCTTCGTCCTCAGCCTCGCCTGGCTGCTGGGGCATGGCGGCGGAGCGGACATCTCGGAGCGGGCGCCCTGGTTCACCCTGGTGGGCCTGCCGGTGGACTACGCCCTGGGCGTGGATGGCCTGAACCTCTGGCTCGTGATCCTCACCACCTTCCTCGTGCCCCTCACCATGCTGGGCACCTGGGACAGCCTCAAGGACCGCATCGGCACCTTCGCGGCGATGTTCCTCCTGCTGGAGACCGGCATGCTGGGCGCCCTGATGGCCCAGGATCTGTTCTTCTTCTACCTGTTCTGGGAGGCCATGCTGATCCCGATGTACTTCATGATCGGGGTCTGGGGCGGCGACGAGCGGCGCTACGCCGCCAACAAGTTCTTCCTGTTCACCCTGAGCGGGTCGCTGCTCTGGCTGGTGGCGCTGCTCTACCTGGCCAACAAGGCTGGCGGGTTCAATCCCGCGATCATGGGCCAGGCCGCCTCGGCGCTGCCCTTCGGCGTCCAGTGCTGGCTGTTCATCGCCTTCGCCGTGGCCTTCGCCATCAAGGTGCCGCTGTTCCCGCTGCACACCTGGCTGCCGGACGCCCACGTGCAGGCGCCCACGGCCGGCTCCGTCATCCTCGCCGGGGTGCTGCTGAAGCTGGGCGGGTACGGCTTCATCCGCTTCGCCATCCCCATGTTTCCCCAGGCGGCCCTGCACTACGCCCAGCCCATCGCCATCCTCAGCGTCATCGCCATCATCTATGGCGCGCTGGTGGCCATGGTGCAGCGCGACATCAAGAAGCTCGTGGCCTACTCTTCCGTGAGCCACATGGGCTTCGTGATGCTGGGGCTGGCCTCCTTCACGGTGATCGGCACCCAGGGCGCCATGCTCCAGATGCTCAACCATGGCATCAGCACCGGCGCGCTCTTCCTCCTGGTGGGCATGCTCTACGACCGGGCCCATACGCGCATGATCGCCGACTTCGGCGGCGTGGCCGTGAAGATGCCCGTGTTCACCACCTTCTTCCTCATCGTCACCCTCAGCTCCATCGGGCTGCCCCTCACCAACGGGTTCGTGGGCGAGTTCTGGATCCTGAACGGCACCTTCCTCTCCGGCTTCAGCTGGGGCCGCCTCTATGCTTCCATCGCCACCTCCGGCGTGCTGCTGGGCGCGGTCTACATGCTCTGGATGTTCAAGCGGGTCTTCTGGGGCCCCGAGAACAAGGACGAGGACAGCGGCACCCACCATCTGCACACCGATCTGAACGCCCGCGAGATCGCCGTCATGCTGCCGATCGTGGTGCTGATCATCTGGATGGGCGTCCATCCCCGGACCTTCGTGGCCGTCAGCGAGGCGCCGGTGACGGCGCTGCTGAAGGAGGCCAAGGCTCCCGCGCCCCGGACCTTCGTCCTGAAGCCCGCGGTGCATGAGGCGCCCGCCGTGCCGGCCGCTCAGGCCCCCGCGCCCCGCGAAGGGCACGCCGCCGAACCCGCCGCCCATGAGGTGCACCGATGAGCCTCACCCCCAGCCAGTGGGCGGCCCTGCTGCCGCTGATCCTGCCGGCCCTCGGCGCCTGCCTGATCCCCCTCATGGCCCTGGACAAGGACCAGGCCACCTCGAAATGGATCCGCGTCGTGATGTACGGCACGGCCCTGCTGGCCGTGGGCGCCAGCTTCTGGTACCTGACGGATCTGTGGAACACCGGTGCCCAGCCCAGCTTCCACCAGCTGCGCATGGACCGGCTGGCCCAGTTCACCGGCATCTTCGTGCTGGTGGCCGCGGCCCTGACCATCCTCCAGAGCTGGGATCACTTCCACCAGGAAGGCTGGGTGAAAGGGGAGACCCTCTCGCTGCTGCTCTTCTCGGTGACGGGCATGATGCTCTTCGCGTCCACCTCCCATTTCGTGGTGCTGTTCCTGGGCCTTGAGCTGTTCAGCATCCCCCTCTACGCCCTGGTCGGCACCGTGCGCGCCCGCCCCGAAAGCGCCGAGGGCGGCATGAAGTACTTCCTCACCGGGGCCGTGGCCTCCAGCTGCTTCCTCATGGGCGGCGTGCTGATCTACGGCCTGAGTGGCACCCTGGACCTCGCCGCCGCGGCCCTGACGCTCAAGGCCCAGGGCCTGGCCCTGGATCCCCTGGTGCTGGCGGGGGCCGCGTTGCTGCTGCTGGGCTTTCTCTTCAAGGTATCCGCCGTGCCCTTCCACCAGTGGACGCCGGACGCCTATGAAGCCTCGCCCCATCCCATCGCCGGGTTCATGTCCGTGGCCACCAAGGGCGTGGCCTTCATCGCCCTGCTCCGCATCTTCCCCGGCAGCCTGGCGCCCCTGGGCACCGTGGGGGTGAAGATGCAGGCCGTGGTCGCCGTGCTGGCCGTGGCGACCCTGGTGATCGGCAACCTCACGGCCCTGGTGCAGACGAATGTGAAGCGCATGTTGGCCTACTCCAGCATCAGCCACGCGGGCTACCTGATGCTGGGCTTCGTGGCGGGCACCCCCGCCGCCTACGATGGCGTGCTGTTCTACCTCGTCATCTACCTGGCCATGAACATGGGCGCCTTCGGCCTGCTGACGGCCTTCGGCCTGGTGGGCGAGAAGACCACCTTCGACGATCTGCGCGGCCTGGGCTGGAAGCGCCCGGCCATGGGCATCTCGGCGGCGATCTTCATGCTCAGCCTCGCGGGGATCCCCCCCCTGGGCGGGTTCTACGGGAAGTACATGATCTTCCGCGAACTGGTGGGCACGGGCCACGTGGGCATGGCCATCCTCGGCGTGCTGGCGAGCCTCGTGTCCGCCTACTACTACCTGCGCTTCCTGGTGGCCCTCTTCCTCCAGGCGCCCGGCGCCGAGGCCGAACGCCTGGCCTCGGATCGCCCGGCCGTCCACGCCCCCCTGGCGGGCGCCACGGTGCTGGTGTGCGCCGCCATCGTCCTGGCCGGGGGATTCCTCCAGACCTTCCTGGCGGATGGTTTCGCCCGGCGCGCCCTGGTGGATGGCCTGGGGCTCATCCGCTGAACCCTGCCAACCGACCTCCCAAAAGGGCCACTCGACCCCTGAATCAGGTAGTTGGGCCTCGATCTAGAACCTGGGGTGGCGGTTGATGCATCGTTATGCGAAGGTTTAAGGCTGGGCCTGGGCATTGTCCGGCCCCTTGACATGTGGAGCGCGGCGCCATGAAGCGGAACACCTGGATCGGCCTTGGGATCGGCGTCGTGGTGGTGGCGGGGGGTGCCTGGTGGGCGCTCCGGAAGCCGGCCGAGACCATCAAGTGGCGGTCCGCGAAGGTGGAAAGGGGGAATGTCGCCCAGCGCATCAGCGCCACCGGCACCCTCAACGCCCTGGTCCAGGTGCCCGTCGGCACCCAGGTGTCGGGCACCATCGCGGCCCTCTATGCGGACTACAACAGCCTGGTGAAGAAGGGGCAGGTCATCGCCCAGATTGATTCCACCATCTGGGAGGCCCAGCTCAAGGATGCCGAAGCCAGCGTCCAGCGGGCCCAGGCGACCTACGACAACGCCAGGGCCGAGTTCGAACGCACCCGCCGGCTGGCCGCCGAGAAGCTCGTGGCCGACCAGGATCTCGATACCAAATCCACCGCCATGAAGACCGCCATGGGCAACCTGGAGTCCGCCAAGGCCTCCCTGGTGCGCGCCAGGGTGAACCTGAGCTACTGCACCATCAGCGCGCCGGTGGAGGGCGTGGTCGTGGCCCGGGCCGTGGACGTGGGCCAGACCGTGGCCGCCAGCTTCAACACCCCCAACCTGTTCACCATCGCCCGGGATCTCGCCAGGATGAAGGTCGAGGCCAGCATTGACGAGGCCGACATCGGCCAGGTCAAGGTCGGCCAGCGGGCCTTCTTCACCGTGGACAGCTTCCCCGACAAGCAGTTCACGGGCTCCGTCAGCGAAGTGCGCCTGGAGCCGATCGTGTCCCAGAACGTGGTGACCTACAAGGTCGTCATGGAAGTCACGAACGAGCCCCGGGAGACCGGTGCGCTGGCGGAGGCGCTGAAGGAGGGTGAGGGCAGGCCCGGGCGCGCCAAGGGCGCCGGGCCCGATCTCGATGCAGCCTGGGAGCGGGCCAAGGCCCAACTGCCTCCCGGCGCCACCAAGGAGGCGTTCGTCCGGCGGGCCAAGGAGCGGATGTCCCAGCAGCCGGTGGAAAGCGCCTCTGGAGGCACGGCCCGCTATATCCCCGCCGGCAGTCCGGTCTATCGCGGCACCTTCGCCCTGCTTCCCGGCATGACGGCCAATGTCACCATCTTCACCCAGAGCCGCCAGGATGTGTTGCGGGTGCCGAACGCGGCCCTCCGGTTCAACCCATCGGCCTTCGTGAAGGAGGACGCGGCCAAACAGGCCGCTCCCCAGGCGGGTCAGCCGGGCCCGGCCCAGCAGGGTGGCCAGCGGGGCGGGGGACCCCTCGCGCGGGGCATGGTCTCCAGGCGGGAGGACCGGATCTGGACCCTGGAAAACGGCAAGCCCAAGTCCCTCACCGTGAAAGCCGGGATCAGCGACGGGCAATTCACCGCCGTTTCCGGAGAGGGGTTGTCCGAAGGCCAGGTGATCCTGGTGGGTGTGGAAGATTCCAAGAAAGCCCAGACCCAGTCGGCCTCGCCCCTCGGTGGCGCTGGCGGGTTGCCGCGCCGCTAGCCCCGCCCCTGGCCCCGTTCATCCGCCGTCTCCGCAGGAGATCCGTCCGTGCGCATCCTCGAGTTCATCAAGCTGGCCCTGTTTGCCATCACCCGGAACAAGACGCGGGCCTTCCTCACGATGCTGGGCATCATCATCGGCGTGGGGTCGGTCATCGCCATGATCGGGATCGGCGAAGGCTCCAAGCGGGCCTCGGTCGCCATCATCCAGAACATGGGCTCGAACATGATCATGGTGTTCAATGGCGGCAGCAACCGCAGCAATCTGGGCCCCATGGCCATGGGCAGCATGGAGGTCCTGCGCGAGGAGGACGCCACCCTCATCCAGCAGGAGCTGGGCCGCACCAGCGTGGTGGCCGCCTCCCCCGGCGTGCGGACCTCCAAGCCCGTGGTCTACCAGAACAGCAACTACTTCACGAGCATCCAGGGCGTCGGCACCGGCTGGCCCCAGATCCGGGGCTGGGAGCTGGAGGAGGGGCGGTTCTTCAACGATGGCGAAATCAAGGCCATGAGCAAGGTCTGCGTCATCGGAAAAACCGTCCAGGCCAACCTCTTCCCCAATGGCGAGCCGCCCGTGGGGCAGATCATCCGCATCGGCAAGATGCCCTTCACCATCGTGGGCGTGCTGGAGAAGAAGGGCGCCAGCATGATGGGCGACCAGGATGACGTGATCGTCGCGCCCTACACCACGGTCATGCGCAAGATCATGGGCCGCGACCGCATCCAGCAGATCATGGTCAGCGCCATGGAGGACAGGTCCGATCTCGCCGAAGAGGAAGTGACAGCCCTGCTGAGGCAGCGCATGAAGGTGGCCCCCAAGGACGACAGCCCCTTCACCATCCGCAAGCAGGATGACTGGATCAAGATGAGCGAGAAGCAGGCGGGCGTACTCACGATGTTCCTGGCCATGGCCGCCGGCATCTCCCTGCTGGTGGGCGGCATCGGCATCTCCAACATCATGCTGGTGAGCGTCACCGAGCGCACCCGGGAGATCGGCATCCGCCGGGCCCTGGGGGCCACCCGGCGCAGCGTCCTCTGGCAGTTCCTCATCGAGGCCGTGGTGCTGGCCCTGTTCGGCGGGCTGCTGGGCGTGAGCCTGGCCCTGGGCACCATCTGGGTGCTGAAGACCTTCACCGCGCTGCCCGCCGTGGCCGAATCCTGGGCCGTGGCCCTGGGGCTGGGCTTCTCCGGGGTGGTCGGGGTGGCCGCGGGCTTCCTGCCGGCGCTGAAGGCGGCGGGGCTGGATGTCATTGACGCCCTGAGGTACGAGTAGCCCGCCATGAGTGGCCCGGGGGAACCGCACGATCCCTACGCGGCCCTCCAGCCTCGATCTCTTCGCCGTGCTGTTCGGCGGGGCGGTGGCGGTGCTGCCCATCTTCGCCAAGGAGGTCCTGAACGCCGGTCCCCAGGGGCTCGGCGTCCTGCGCGCGGCTCCGGCGGTGGGATCGGTGCTCATGGGGATCACCCTGGCCCACCTGCCGCCCCTGCGCCGGGCGGGGCGCACGCTGCTGGTCTGCGTGGCCGCCTTCGGTGTGTTCACCATCGCCTTCGCCCTCAGCCGAAGCTTCCTGCTGAGCCTCCTTCTGCTGGCCGCCAGCGGCGCCGTGGACAACGTCAGCGTGGTGCTCCGCTCCACGCTGCTTCAGATCCTTACGCCCGAGCACATGCTGGGCCGCGTATCCTCGGTGAACCAGATCTTCATCGGCTCCAGCAACGAGATTGGCGCCTTCGAAAGCGGCCTGGCCGCCCGTTTCATGGGCCTGGTGCCCTCCGTGGTCTTCGGGGGCTGCATGACCCTGCTGGTGGTGGCCTTCACTACCTGGAAAGTGCCCGAGCTGCGGAAGCTGGACCGCATCCAATGAGAAGCGACCCCGAAGGGCCGCTTCTTACCGACAGCTGATAGCCGATAGCTGACAGCTTTCTACAGCACCGCCAGCGCGGCGTTGTAGTCGGGTTCTTGCCCAATCTCGGGCACCAGCTCGGTGTAGATCACCTTGCCGGATTCATCCACCACCACCACGGCCCGGGCCAGCAGGCCCTTCAGGGGGCCGTCCACCAGGGCCACGCCGAAAGCCTGGCCGAAGTCCGCGCTGCGGAAGGTGGAGGCGGGCACCACGTTGTCCAAGCCCTCGGCCCCGCAGAAGCGCTTCTGGGCGAAGGGCAGGTCGGCGCTCACACAAAGGATGGTCGTGTTGGGCTTCTCGTTGGCGCGGGCGTTGAACTTGCGCACACTGGCCGCGCAGGTGGACGTGTCCAGGCTGGTGAAGATGTTCAGCACCACCCGCTGGCCGCCAAAGTCCTTGCCCGTGACTTCGGACAGGTCCGTGCGCACCAGCGTGTAGGCCGGGGCGGCAGCGCCGACTTTCGGCAGTTCGCCGGAGGTGTGGATGGGATTGCCTTTGAGGGTGACCTGGGCCATGGGGACTCCTGATGGAACCTCCAGCATAGCTCCAGGTCGGTGATTGCTTCAGCATTGCTGTTATCCGATAGGTCTTGCCGGGTGGCTATCCCGTCCTATTCAGGTAAGATTCACAACATGAAAATCACTGCACTGGATCTTAAAATGAAACCCATTGCGTTGCTGATCGCGGGGGTAGTGGAAGGACTCCTGCTTGGTTGTGGTGGCGGGAGCGGAGGCCCCGGGAATCAGGGCAACGCTGGTAGCGGTGTCGCCGATATCAGTCTTCCCGCGGCGACCCTCGGGCCGGATCTCATGGGCGTGGTGAATAGTACCCAGTGGGTTGCCAATGGTGGCAGCACCCTGGCCTACGACAGCGTCAACCAGGGCTTTCCCTTCACTACGGACGCCAGCGGCAATACGAACCATGAGGATTGGCAAAAGTCGATTCGCTCCCCGATGGTGAATCTCCTGGCAGGACACGCCTACCAATTTGTCGCTCGCATGAAGGCCGATGTGTTTCCGCGGGGTCAAAACCTCGTGTTCACGGTGCGGGACGCCGGGGACTCGACGCAGTTCTCGCAGTACGCCTGGAATGTGTCGCGGGCAGGAGTGTGGGAGGAGGTGTACATGACCGTATTTCCCACCACCACCGGAAATTGGCGACTCGATGTGTGGGTGAGTCCGACAATCAAGTACACCACGACGCCTTCAATGGTCTTTATCGCGCCGGATGTGGATGTCTATGAACTGCCCGTCGGGCAGGAAGTCGCGACGCTGCATGGTGTCAACGTGGCTGCCGACAAGGATGCCTTTGTGAGCAGTACCCAGCGCATCGATGGGTTGGGCAATGTCTATGTGCTCCAGAACGGAAGCTGGAAGCATGTGTTTCCCCGGATGATGTACAAGGGTGTTTATTCCACGGTTGCAGATCGCGCAGAGCTGTTCCGTCGCTACAAGGAGTATGGGTTTACTGGGGTAATGGACATCTGGGCGGCGAGCGAGGCGCAGGCACTTATTGATGCCGGGCTGGAGCATATTTCGATCAACGCCAACTACGCCAACACTGTAGATATGGCCAATTACCTTGACCAGGTCGATGGCTGGGCAACCACCAACAGCCGCCAACAAAATGTGCTCTGGTACAACTACGACAATGAGAACGCTTCGGTTGCCGATTACGACTACCAGCAGGTCCTGCAGGCGTACATCGACGCCCACCATCAGGATCCGCAAACCGGCAAGCGGCGTCATCCCATCTATTTCCTCAACGGCCAAGTGGGTCTGCCACGCACCTGTCACAACGCCGGCCGCAGTGTGATGGACATTACCGGTTCGTATGTCGGCAGCCTGGCCGCCCTGGGTGAAACCGCCCATATTCCCCCCGTGCCTACCTTGCTGACCCAGTTCATGACCCAGAATCAGCGGGCGCCGGTCACGGTCATCCAGCTTCAAACCTATCTCAATGAGGGATTCATCCCCTCTCTGTTCTATGGACTCATCACGGGCGGGCGGGCCATCAGCGTCTGGCGGGACGGCAGCACCCAATCCTTCGTGAAGCCCGATTTCCGGGACAATGTCTGGGCTCCCGCGTTCAGGGATGATGTTTCTCCCAAGCTGGACCAGATGCTGCCCATTATCGAGCAGCCCCACTTCACCACCTGGAAGGCCTGGACTAACCAGTTTCCGTATGTCCGCATCGGTACCCGCGAGCTGAACGGCACTGGCTACCTGATCCTCGCGAATTTCGGTGTGACGGATCTTCCGGTGGTGGTCAGTCTGCAGGGCCGACAAGCGACCAAGGCCTTAGACATGTTCACCGGGGCAGCCATCGCCGATGTGGTGAACGGGTCGTTCCAGTTCACCCTCGGCCACTACAACAGTGGCTACCGGGTGATCCGGCTGATGTAGTGCCATGCCCTACTTCGGCGGGAACTTGGCCAGGATGTCGCGCACGGCCTTCGGCACGGCCTCGTCGGCGTCCTCGGGGTTGTCCAGGCCGGTGAGGGCCCCGGCGGCGGCGCCCTGCCAGATCATCTGGTTGGTCTTGAAGTCCACGATCTCGATGACGATGGTGCCTTCCTTGTAGTGGTGCACCTGGCTGCTGCTGGTACCGATGCGTCCGTAGACTGGCCGGAAGCCCCAGCCCCAGCCGATGTGGGTGGTGGTGCGGTATTGCCGTTCCCTCACGACGGGGTAGTAGGTCACGAGGAAATCCGGATCGCCCTTGGTCTCCATGCTGAAGCCCTTGGCCTGCAGCTCCTTTTCCACCGAGGCCCGCACGCGCTTGTCCATGAGGCTGGTGGTGCCGCCCGTCCCCTTCTTCGAGGTGTAGTAGTCGAAGGTCTTGTAGCGTCCGTACGAGGCCGTCCCATCATAGTCATAGGTCACGTGGTAGCCGACGCATCCCAGGAGCAGGGCCAGGGATGGCAGGGCGGTGGCGAGGGTCAGGGCGCGCATGGATCCTCCAGGGCACCCCTATGGATGCCCCGGAGGCCGGGAGGTTGAGCCCAGGGGTCCGGTCTAGGGTGGTCTAGGGAATCTCCGGATCTGGACCGGTGGAGTCGAATGGTCTGTCCCAGGCTGTGAATTCCGTCTTCTTTCCTTCAACTGTTCGGGGATCAGGCCGATCCTGATGGGGATGGTCCTCGATCCCACCCTCGACCCTGGCGCGTCCAGCCCCCTCTATCTGCAACTGCAGCGGCGGCTTCGTGGACTCATTCAGCAGGGCGAATGGCGGCCGGGCTCCCGGTTGCCCGCCGTGCCCGAACTGGCCCAGCACTGGGGCGTCCATCGCCTGACGGTACTCAAGGCGCTGGCGGGCCTCAAGCGCACGGGTTGGATCCAGACCGTGCAGGGCCGGGGCAGCTTCGTGGCGCCGCGGTTGCCGGAAGCCCCCGGGCTGCGGGCCAGCAGCGGGTACCTGTTCAAGGTGCTCTACGAGGCCGCGGCCACGCCCATCACCTACGCCATCGTGGCCTTCCTCAAGCGCACGGAAGGGGTGGACATCTACGACCAGGGCACCAACTTCAGTCCCTTCGTGAAGGACGAGTAGGGCGTCCCCAGCGCCGGTCGCGGCCCGCCCAGATCCCCCCATCGGGCAGGCGGGCTGGTGGACCGTGTGCCTTCAAACTGAAAAGATGAAGGCTTCAATTTGATGGACCGGGCGCAGTTGAAAACAGCAAGTGTTAATCTAAGTTAATATTTGATTAAACTAATATATTGGCTCTAAACCTGCATGGTCAAAGGTCATGAAGGAGCCAAACTTTGAAATCCCCCTATTCCGACCGTGAAAGCGTCACCTGCTCCGTGGGCCTGTCGTCGGGCCCTCCCGTGGTGGCTGGACCGGCCGTTCGGCGGGTCCCATGAGCTTCGATACCCAGCATGTCCGCCGGCGGCTTTGCACCCTTTCGGAACTGCGTGAAGGCCCTGGCACCCCACCTGAGGAGCGAACGAACAACATTGACTGGACCATCTGGAATTCCATCCGTCCGGATTCGGCCGAAAGCGATGGCTCTGTGGACCCCCTGGTGGACTTGCTTTCGGGGTCGTCCGCATCGAATCAATCCCCGGGGGATCTTTCCTATCCGATCGCCTGAACCACCACCGGCAGGGGACGGGACCGATCAGGGGAAGGGACCCGGCCTTTGTCTGTCTGTTTCTCAATGTTAGGAATCGGTCCGAACCCGCCATGGCTGCCCACACTGAAACCCCCCTTGGAGAATCGCAACCCGGTTCCGCTTCAGCCCCACCTTCCGCGAGATGGCAGCGGCTGCTGAAGGCCTTCCGGGCCCACCGTGGCAAGGGCATCCTCGCGATTCTGGCGGCGGTGGCGCTGGTGGCCATGGCCTTCGTGGACATGCTGCTGGCGGGGCCCATGCGCACCTGGTCCGAGCGGACCATGAATGCCAACCTGAACGGCTACACCGTGCGCATCGCCCGGGTCCGCCCGCACCTCTGGCGACTGGCCTTCGACCTGGACGATCTGGTCCTGGTGCAGAACACCCACCCGGAGCCTCCCGTGGCGGATTTCGGCGCCCTCGAGTTCTCCATGCTCTGGGCCGAGCTGCTCCGCTTCAAGGTGGCTGGGAATCTGACCATCCACCGCCCGGCCTTGCACATCAACCTCACCCAGATCGAAGAGGAGGCCCGGAGCCACGTGAGCCTGAAGGACCGGGGCTGGCAGAAGGCCGTGGAGTCGATCTTCCCCATCAAGCTGGACCGGGTGAAGGTCGAGGACGGTTCCCTGCTCTACCTCTCCAGCGGCACCACCAGCAAACCCCTCCAGCTCACCAGGATCTCCATGCTCGCCAAGAACGTGCGCAACATCGCCGCGGCCAGGGGCACCTATCCCTCGCCCGTGACCCTGGATGCCGTCCTGTTCGACTCAGGCAGGCTCTCGTTCAAGGGCGCGGCTGATTTTTTGCGGGAACCCTACGCGGCTGCCCAGGGAGTGCTCCGCCTGGACAAGGTCCCGCTGGATCGGCTCGATCCCCTGGCCCAGGAGTATCAGCTGAAGACCACGGGTGGCCTCCTTTCACTGCACGGGTCGGTGGAGTACACACCCGAATCCCAGGTGGCCCATTTTGAGGAGGTCCTCCTGGACCAGCTCAGGGTGGACTACGTCACCAGCCAGGCGACGAAGGCCCTTGAGAAAGCCCACGGCAAGCAGGCCCTCAAGCTGGCGAAGAAGGTGCGCAACGCGCCGCGACTGCTGCTCAAGGTGGACTCCCTGAAGTTGACCCACAGCCAGCTCGGCTTCGTCAATGCGGGGGTCTCGCCTTCGTACCGGCTCTTCATGGCAGACATGAACCTGACCTTGAAGAACCTGAGCAACCAGGCGGACCAGGGGACATCCGAATTCCAGGCCCACGGCACCTTCATGGGCAGCGGTACCACGGTGATCTCGGGGGAGTTCCGGTCCACCGCGACGCCCGCGGATGCGACGGTCCGGCTCAAGCTGGACGATGCCCGGCTCGTGGACCTCAATGGGATGTTGCGCACCCACGCCGATGTGGACGTGGCGGACGGCCTGTTCTCGGTCTACACCGAGATGACCGTGAGGAACAACCGCATCGAGGGCTACATCAAGCCCCTCATCAAGAATCTGAAGATCTACGATCGGCAGAAGGACCAGGAGAAGCCCTTCGGCAAACGCGTGAAGATGCATGTGCTGCAGTTCTTCGCCAACCTCTTCAAGAACCACGACTCCAAGGCGGTGGCCACGGTGGTCCGCATCTCCGGTTCCACCCACGATCCCCAGACCAGCGAGTGGGAGATCCTACGCAAGCTCATCGGGAACGGGCTCTCCCGGGCCATCCTGCCGGGGTTTCTGGCCGGACCCAAGGCCAGCGAGCCGGCCAAACCCGTTCATCCGAAGGTGCCGGATCATCCTTGATGGGGCCTGCATCAGCTTTGGATGCCCGGAGGCCGGGAGGTCGAGTTCCGGGGTCCGGTCTAGGGTGGTCTAGGGAATCTCCGGATCTGGACCCGTGGGGTCGAATGGTCTGTCCCAGGCTGTGAATTCCGTCTTCTTTCCTTCAACTGTTCGAGGATCAGGCCGATCCTGATGGGGATGGTCCTTGATCCCACCCTCGACCCTGGCGCGTCCAGCCCCCTCTATCTGCAACTGCAGCGGCGGCTTCGTGGCCTCATCCAGCAGGGCGAATGGCGGCCGGGCTCCCGGCTGCCCGCCGTTCCGGAGCTGGCCCAGCACTGGGGGGTCCACCGCCTGACCGTGCTGAAGGCGCTGGCGGGGTTGAAGCGCACGGGCTGGATCCAGACCGTGCAGGGCCGGGGCAGCTTCGTGGCGGCGCGCCTGCCGGAGGCCCCGGGGTTGCGGGCCAGCAGCGAATTCCCCTTCGAGGGCTCGCCGCTGCTTGTGCATGACGGCGAGCTGGGCTCCTGGCTGGGCGAAACATTGGAGCGGGCCCAGGATCGCCACCTGGTGAGTTTTTCCGCCGGGTTCATCCCCTCCGATCTGCTGCCCGGGGAGCAGCTCCGCCGCATCACGGCCCAGGTGCTGAAGGATCTGGGATCCGAAGCCTGGGTCTATTCCGCGCCCGCGGGCCACGCCCCCTATCTGGAGGCGGTGAGTCGCTGGCTGGCCTCCGAAGGTGAGCCCATTGAGGAAGGCTGGGGCATCCGCACCCTGCCCGGCGCCCAGTCGGGCCTGGCCCTGGCCCTGGAATCCTTCACGGTGCCCGGCGATCGCGTGCTGGTGGAAAGCCCCTGCTACGTGGGCATCCTGGCCCTCATCCGAGCCCTGGGCCGGGAGGCCGTGCCGGTGCCCGTGGATCGCCAGGGCCTGGATCCCGAGCGGCTGGCCTCGGCCCTCCAGCGCAGCGAATCGAAGCTGCTCTTCACCGTGCCCAGCTTCCACAATCCCACGGGCATGACCCAGTCCAAGGCCCGCCGCGAGCGGGTGCTGGCCCTGACCCGGGCCCACGGCGTGATCCTGGTGACGGATTCGGCCTATGGCGATCTGCGCTTCTCGGGCAACTCCCTGCCGCCCTTCCGGCGGCTCGAAGGGGCCGATCACGTCATCCACCTGGGCAGCTTCTCCAAATCCCTGGCGGCGGGCCTGCGCCTGGGCTACCTCATCGCCAGGGACGATCTGCTGCGGCGCATGGCGCCCATCCAGGAGGTGCAGACCATCGCCCAGCCCCCCCTCCTGCAGGCCGTGGTGGCGCGCTTCCTCGATACCGGGGGCTTCCGCCGCCACCTGGCCCGCCTCCGCCGCGCCCTCAAGGAACGCCGGGACGCCATGGTCGAGGCCCTGGCGGAGCACTTCCCCCCGGGCACCCAGGTCTCCGAACCCAAGGGCGGCATGCACCTGTGGGTGGTGATGCCGGAGGAGTTCTCCGCCCTGGACCTGCACCGCGACGCCCTGCAGCACGGCCTCGGCTTCGCGCCGGGACCGCTCTTCTTCGCCGATGGTCGGGGCACCAACTGCCTCCGCCTGAATTTCTCCACGCACGACCCCGCGACCACCCGGGACGCCATCGCGCGTCTCGGCCACCTGGTCCACCGGGCCTGACCCGGACCTGGCCATCCCACCCTTCAAGGAGCGCTCGTGAGCACCGTGATGTCCACCCCCACCCTCGAAATCCGACCCTCCGACCACGCCGCCAGCGCCGAGGAGCGGACGAAACGCATGACCCATCCCGGCTTCGGCCGCGTGTTCACCGATCACATGGTGGTGGTGCCCTACACGGAAGGCCATGGCTGGGGCCAGGGGGTGCTGAAGGCCTATGGACCCATCGAGATGGATCCCGCCTCCTCCGTGCTGCACTACGGCCAGGCCATCTTCGAAGGCTTCAAGGCCTACAAGCAGCGGGACGGCGGCATCGCCTGCTTCCGCCCCGAGGCCAACGCGCGGCGCTTCAACACATCCGCCGCCCGCCTCGCCATGCCCGAGCTGCCCGAGGCCTTGTTCCTCGAAGCCGCCACGGCCCTCATCCGCCAGGACCAGGCCTGGGTGCCCGGCGCCGTGGGTGAAAGCCTCTACATGCGCCCGCTCATGATCGCCACGGAAGCGGCCCTGGGCGTGCGCGCCAGCAACGAGTACCTCTTCCTCCTCATGGCCAGCCCCAGCGGCGCCTACTTCCCCGCCGGCGTGAAGCCCGTCACCGTGTGGATCTCCGACGACTATGTCCGCGCCGCGCCCGGCGGCACGGGCTTCGCCAAGTGCGCCGGCAACTACGCCGCCAGCCTCGTGGCCCAGCGCCAGGCCAAGGGCGAAGGCTGCGACCAGGTGGTGTGGCTCGACGCCGTCCACCGCAAGTACATCGAGGAGATGGGTGGCATGAACATCTTCTTCGTCTACCAGGAGAACGGCGAGACCGTGGTCGTCACCCCCGAGCTTACGGGCACCCTGCTGCCCGGCATCACCCGCGATAGCCTGCTGCTGCTGGCCCGCGAGCAGGGCTGGCGCGCCGAGGAGCGCAGGATCAGCGTGGAGGAGTGGCGCACGGACATTCAGGAGGGCCGCATGACCGAGGTGTTCGCCTGCGGCACCGCCGCCGTCATCACGCCCGTGGGCCATGTGAAGTCCCGGCAGGGGGACTGGACCATTCGCGACGGTGAGACCGGGCCCGTGGCCGCCAAGCTTCGCGAGATCCTGCTGAACCTCCAGCACGGCGTCTCGCCCGACACCCATGGATGGATGAAGAAGATCGTCTGATTGAACGGCTCTGAACCGCCCGCCGGAAGGCGGACGGTTCAGAGCCGGGGAAAGGAGATCGTGGTGGCCGCGGTGCTCCGCTTCACGAATCCGACAGCCCCTCGGGCTGCCGGATCCTACGGCTACCTGCCAGGGATTCTGTGATTTCGAATCCCGCTCCCACCGCGCCTACATGAGGGCGCCCCGCATTCGCGGGGCGCTGGCTGGCGGAGGGAGCGAGATTCGAACTCGCGGTGAGCTCACACCCACGTCGGTTTTCAAGACCGGTGCCTTAAACCGCTCGGCCATCCCTCCGTGCCTCTATCTTGAAGGCTGGGCGCGGCTCCAGGCAAGAAGCCTTGTGCCGGCCCGCTCCCAACGGTAATCTGGAAAGCCTTGGAGAGATGCCGGAGTGGCCGATCGGGCTCGCCTGCTAAGCGAGTGTATTGGGTCAACCAGTACCGGGGGTTCGAATCCCCCTCTCTCCGCCACTGAAGCCGCCGCCAGGCGGCTTCCTTTTGGGCGGAGAGAGGGGGGATTCGAAATCACAGAATCGCTGGCTTTCGTTTTGGCTCGGGGAGACAGCCCGGGGGGCTGTCGGACCCGAGACAGAAAGCCGTGCAATTCGTGCGGCCGGAAGGGACGCCGCGCGGCGGTGGCCCTGGAGGGAATCCCCCTCTCTCCGCCACTGAAGCCGCCGCCAGGCGGCTTCCTTTTGGGCGGAGCGGGGGGGGATTCGAAATCACAGAATCGCTGGGCGCGCTCAATCCCCAAGTGCAACATTCTTCAGAAAGAATGGTTGCATGGGAAAACACTACACACATCTGAGTTGCGAGGAACGAGCAATGATCCAGGCGAAGCTGGAGTTGGGATTCAAGCCTCGGGCGATCGCCCGG
>JAUXSE010000023.1 GCA_030681515.1 Geothrix sp.
CAGCGTGGTGTTGCGGCTGCGGGTCTTGAAATCAGCCGTCTTGAGTTTCAGCACCACGGTCTGGCCCGCAAGGCCATCCTTCTTGGCGCGCCATGATACTTTTTCGGCGAGTTGCCAGAGAATGCGCTTCAGCGCCGCAAAGCTGCTGATATCGTGATTGAAGGTGGTTTCGGCTGAGATGCTTTTGCTTTCATCATGGGGCGAGACATGGCGGGCGTCCTCGCCGCGCGACAGGTGATAGAGCCTTGCCCCCATCACGCCGTAGCGACGCATGAGCTCGCTGCGCTCCATGTTCTGCAGTTGCCCAATGAGGCTTATGCCATCCTTGAGGAGTTGCGCCTGAAAGGCACGGCCCACTCCCCAGATCAGGCTCACGGATTTTTCCGCCAGGAAACTTTTCGCTTCGGCCTTGCCGATAACCGAGAAGCCCCTGGGCTTTTCCAAATCCGATGCGACTTTGGCCAGGTATTTGTTGTAGGAAAGCCCGGCGGAGGCTGTGATGCCGATCTTGGTTTCAATGGTCTTGAGCAGGGTGGCCAGCGAAAGTGCGGGGCTTTTGCCGTGCAATCTTGTGGTGCCGGTGAGATCAAGAAAAGCTTCGTCGATGGAGATGGGCTCCACCTGCGGGGTGAGTTCCAGCATGAGTTCCCGCACCTCCTTGCCCACGGCTGAATATTTGCGGATATCGGGGCGGATCACCGTGGCATCGGGGCAGAGGGCCAGCGCCTTGAACATGGGCATGGCGGATTTCACCCCCTTGATGCGCGCCACATAGCAGGCGGTGGACACTACGCCCCTTGTGCCGCCGCCGATGATCACTGGCTTGTCCATGAGGTCCGGATTGTCGCGCTTTTCAACGGCTGCGTAGAAAGCGTCGCAATCGATATGGGCGATTGAGAGCTCGTGGATTTCCGCATGGCGCTTCAGCCGCGGGCCCCGACACGTGGGGCAGCGCGTATCCTGCGGTGTCACCGCCGCAAAGCAGTCACGGCAGAATCCGGGGGCTTCCTGGGGCGTGCTCATGGCGGCAGTTTAGCGCTGAATCTGGCCGGGTGCTAACGCCCCGAAATCAAATCCATCACGTGGGGGTGCACTTCCTCCCAGGTGTGGGTGCGCAGCGAGACGAAATCGAGCGGCGGCACGAGGCGGGCGTAGCGCTCATCATGGAGGAAATGGATGAGGTGCACATCGGGGGCATGCTCGAAGGCCGACGTGATAAAGCCCGGGCTGTCATCAATGAAAACCACCGGGGCTTCAATCTGCGCAACGATTTTGCGGATGGCCGGGCCCTTGGGGCCGGAATTGGTCACCACCGGGAAATTCAGGCCGTGGCCTGCGAGATTGGCGCGGCGGTCGTCTCCGGCTTCATGGGGCAGGTTGGTGAGCATGATGACATCGGCGGATTTTTCAATGTTGAGAAGGGCTTCCACCGCCCCGTCAATGGTCTGCATGGCCAGGGTGCGCTCGGCAAAGAACTGCACCACGGTCTTTTCGCT
>JAUXSE010000039.1 GCA_030681515.1 Geothrix sp.
CGGTCCCACTGTCGGGGGTTCGAGTCCAGGTCGTTCCAATATCCAAAGGCCCCGCAAGCGGGGCCTTTGGATATTGGGGCGGCTGAGGGGACTCGAACCCCCGACACCTGGAATCACAAGAAAGGTATCGAAGTTACTGGAGATAGTCGTGGTGCTGGTTTGCAAAGGGGTCTCTGGGGTCACCCCACACATACACCACAGACTCGACCTGACCGACGCGACCACAAGGGTTTGATCCGCCTCATCCCGACACGGAGAGTCCTCTCGACCACCAAGGAGGCCATCGAAGCCCCATCTGAGGCTGACGTAAGGACCCTTGGCCATGTGGCTGCTCAGGCTGTGGCCCAACATCTCCTTGGCCTGGGCGGCCAACCTGGGGTCCGAGAACGGGAACGCCGTCCGCTGATAGCGGAGGAAGGTGTCCAGGATCTGCTTGGTGAAGATGATGGGTTCAGCGACAACAGGGACCCTTGGTTGGGTGGCTTCAGTCGTGATTGACCGTGATTGACCGTGATTGACGCCTCTAAGTCCTTGAAAAACATGACGGTGATCCTCTGGGATTAGACAGGAGGTCCAATAAACCACTTGGTGCCTCTGGTTCTGCCCACTGGATGAATAAGACCTTCTGTCTTCAGCTTTTGAAGCCAATCTTTTATGGTGCGCTCATGCAACCCCGGGAGCACCTGCTGAAGGTCTTCCAGCTTTGCCCCGTCCTCGGAGTCCTTGAGATGCTGGAGAATAAGGGCCCGTTGAGCTGGGCGATCCAACCCCTTCAGGCGAGTGTATTTCCCCTTCTCGCCAAGCAGGGTCATAAGCCGTCGAGACGGGAAGACCTTCCGCCCCATGTGTTCCAGGACACCCGTCTCGATCAGTTCCTGGATCCGGGGTCGGAGGGAGATCGGGATGGCCTGACCTCGATAGGAGAGGTCGAGGATCAGCAGATGGTCCGTATCGAAGCTGTGCACCTGCTCCAAGCCGATGGCCTCTAACAAGCGGAGGAAGCGCACATCCTGAACCTGCCCATCAAGCGTAATGAAGACTTGGTAGTCGTCCGTGCCATCAAATCGTGGGCGCGGCTTTGACTCCAGGATGCAAGCCTCCAGGATGCGGTCAAAACCCTGGCCACTGCGCTCCACAAGGCCGCATCGACCAAGCGCCTCGGCCAGCCGTCGGTTACGTGGAGCTTGTTTGTGCAGGATGGTCTCGGGTGTGATGCCCGGCAGGAATCCCCCAGGGCTTTCAATACGGATGCGGCTGGGGTGTTGCCGCACGAACACGGACCCATGAAGCCGGTAGTCCCGGTGGGCGACGGCATTGAGGATGGCCTCGCGCACCGCACCCTCATTGAAGGTCGGCAACTGCTTCATGTAGAGGCCGTCCTGCCAGGACTGGAGGTCGTTGCGCTTGTTGACCAGCGCCCATAGGGGATCGAGGAACAACAGTGCTCCCTCTCGGAACTCCACCCGCTCCTGGGCAGGGCCCGGCGACTCCCCGGACCTGTATTCAAACACCAGTTCCGACTGACCCAGGAGACGGTTCAGGGCCTTGCGGGTGCCCAGCAGGATGAGGGCGGCGTAGGTGAGCTGCACACCATCGGCCAGCTCCGCATCCTCCAGCATCTGTGGCAGGTTCTGAGACAACCGCTTGGGGTCTCGGCTCTTCTCGGCCCACCGCTCCCGGAAGACCTGAATGGCGTCAGGGTGGAGATCCTCATGGGAAGGCGCCGCTGCCCACGATTATGCGTGGCTTCTTGTCGGTGACGCCGAGGATCAGGCGCCCGCCACCTTCGTTGGCCTTGGCCTCCTTGAACTCAAGGTGCTCATCCTCACAAGAGGTCATGAAGGCCAGGAGTTCAGCGTGGGTGAGGGGCATAGGAGTCTCGAAGGTATTGGTTCAGTTCTGATTGATCAGGTTGAGGAGATCCTCAGATGTGTAGTTACGCATGACGAGAGCGGCGCGAACGTTCAATAAGCCACGATTATCTTTGGTTTGAGACTGTAAAAGTGGAAATCGACGACTCCCTCCCTCAATCCACTTCGGAGTCCTTTCCGGAGGGGGAACTCCCCACATGGGGGATGGATCAGGGATTCCCTGGTTACAACTATTTCTCTGTCCCCTCAGACAGCACCTGCAAGACCCGATCATAGGCGAACAGCCGGTTCCGCTGGCCACCGGTGATCTCCCGGGCGATGCCCATCTCGGTCAGGGCCTTCAGGGCCTTGTTGACGGTAGCGGGGGAGAGGTTCACCGCGTCGCCGATGGCGGAGGCGGAGGCGATGGGCCGCCCCTGTAGGTAGTGGTGGACCTGTAGGACGGAGCCCGCGATCTTGCCGTTCGCCTGAATACGCTTCCGATCCTCGGCGAAGAGCTGGAGGAGCCGCTGAGCGGTTGTCACTGCGCTCTCTGATGTTTCGGTGACGCCCTGGAAGAAAAAGTCCAACCATGCCTCCCAGTCGCCCTCGATGCGGACCTTCTGAAGCAGCTCGTAGTAGGTCTCCCGGTGCTGCTTCAGGAAGAGGCTGAGGTAGAGGAGGGGTTCGCGAAGCACGCCTTCCACGCTGAGCAGCAAGGTGATGAGCAGGCGCCCCACGCGCCCGTTGCCGTCCAGGAAGGG
Organism: Geothrix sp.; assembly: GCA_030681515.1. Lineage (GTDB taxonomy): Bacteria > Acidobacteriota > Holophagae > Holophagales > Holophagaceae > Geothrix. The sequence continues at coordinate 2,615 of JAUXSE010000039.1, forward strand.
GTGCAAGGTCTCGAACTGGACGTGGGCCAGGGCCGCCCGGGTGAGGGGATCGGCGATGGTGGCGTCCCCGTGCAGGAACGTCTCCCAGGTCCCCAGGCACTCGGGGAGTGCCTCGTGGGGGGGCGGGACGAACTTGGCGTTGCCGGGGCGGCTGCCACCGATCCAGTTCTGGCTCGTCCTGAACTCCCCGGGCTGCTTCCCGCTGCCCCGGCCCGAGGTGAGCAGCACCTCGTGGATCTCACGGATGAGACGAAGGCAAAAGGGGAAGCCCTCCTTGAGACGCTTCAACCCATGGTTCAGGGCGGCGACGTAGTTGGACACTTCCACCACGTCGTCGAGGGGGACCCCGGGGGCGTGCTGGTTCTCATAGGCCAGCAGGTCTGAGAGAGAGGACTGCGTCCCCTCGATCTGGCTGGAGAGCACGGCCTCCTTGCGGACGTAGCTGTAGAGGAAGAGGGCGGGGTCCGGCAGCATCGCGGTCACACCGTCCAGGCGACCGAGTGCCAGGGCGGCCCGCTGCTGGGCGGCCAGCAACCCAGGCGTCCACTGGATGGGAGGGTCTGGCGGCAGGGGGTTCGGGATGAAGGCTCGGACGCTCTCACCCTGGATCGTCTGGATGTCGTAGCGTCCGGTGATGTCCCGTTTCATGGCGCCCCCGGAAAGTAAAACAAGGATGATCCTTGTTTTAGAAAAGTGCAATCAACTAAAACAAGACTTCACCCTGTTTCACATCCTGATGAGGGCAAAGGGTGCCCCCATGGCCCGGTTCGAACGCTTATCTACATCAGGTTGTGGATGTTGAAGATCAATACATTTTGTCCATGATGCATGGACGAATCGAAATCAATGGGCAGCTTCCTGCCTCACCCAAGGCCCCTTTCCCTCACCCTAGCTGTTGACCTGGATCCGGAGGATGGGCTCGACCAAGTTGTGGCGCTCACTTGGGCGAGCCGGCCGCGACGTGGATTTCGGCGTGCTGGTGAAGACCCGGGTGGCCTTCGTGGCCCTGAATGCAGCCCTGGTCGGATCGGGTGACTCGCTCCTTCGGGAGTTGGGCTTGGTGGGGCAGGGTCACCCCCCGCGTCCGGCTGCGCCGTCCGCCGGTCCCGCTCCCGGCTGCGCCCCGCGCTGTCTCCGCGGTGACGCGCTTCTCCGGGAGTTTGGTTTGGTGGGGCAGGGTCACCCCCCGCGTCCGGCTGCGCCGTCCGCCGGTCACCCCCCGCGTCCGGCTGCGCCGTCCGCCGGTCCCGCGTCCGGCCGCGTCCGGCGCTGTCTCCGCGGTGACTCGCTCCTTCGGGAGTTTGGCTTGGTGGGGCAGGGTCACCCCCCGCGTCCGGCTGCGCCGTTCGCCGGTCCCGCTCCCGGCCCTCCCCCGGAGGGCCTCCGCGGTCCCACTGTCGGGGGTTCGAGTCCAGGTCGTTCCAATATCCAAAGGCCCCGCAAGCGGGGCCTTTGGATATTGGGGCGGCTGAGGGGACTCGAACCCCCGACACCTGGAATCACAATCCAGTACTCTAACCAACTGAGCTACAGCCGCCGTTGGACCATTCAGATTATCCTGGGCGGCTATGGAAGGCCAGCGGGAACCTTCGGGGGACTGCGGTCATCGAAAGACATGCCGGGGAGCCGGTCGAGCGAGGGGTTTCATGAATCGTCAGATGAAGCAGGTCCTGGGGTTGTCGGCTTTCGCGGCCGGGTGCATGGCGCTGGGGATGGGGCTCAGTCACGGCTGGAAGGCGGCGGCCCAGGAAGAAAGGCCAGTGGTGGTGGATGCGAAGGGCCTGGACCGGCTGCCGCCCATCGCGGAGGTGGCCGAAAAACTGAATCCCACGGTGGTGGCCATCACCAACACCAGCTTCGTGAAGAACCGCCAGTTCCAGCACCCCCAGGTGGGGGGCCAGGACTTCTTCGACTTCTTCTTCGGCCCCGGCGGGCCCCAGCAGCGGCGCGCCCCCCGGGGCGGGGAGGACGAGCAGCGGGCCGTATCGGGTGGCTCGGGCGTGGTCATCTCCCCCGGAGGCGAGATCCTCACGAACTACCACGTGATCGCCAGCATGGGGGGCGGGGAGAACACCCTTGAGGTGAAAACCAGCGACCTGAAGACCTACAAGGCCACGGTGCTGGGCAAGGACAAGGAACTGGATATCGCGCTCATCAAGATTGACGGGGCTCACCTGCCCTACGCCAAGCTGGGCGAAAGCGATTCGCTGCGCATCGGCGAATGGGTGGTGGCCATCGGCAATCCCTTCGGACTGGAGCACACCGTCACCCAGGGCATCATCAGCGCCAAGGGCCGAAAGCTGGATACGGGCGTCAGTTCCTTCCTGCAGACGGACGCCGCCATCAACCGCGGCAACTCCGGCGGCCCGCTGCTGAACCTCCGGGGCGAGGTGGTCGGCATCAACACCGCCATCAACCCCGCGGGGCAGAACATCGGCTTCGCCGTGCCCATCAGCCAGGTGAACCGCATCCTCAAGGATCTGCGCAGCGGCAAGCCCGTGAGCCGGGGTTACCTCGGGGTGGGCCCTGCACCCGAGCTGGATCAGGCCTACCAGGATGCCCTCGGCATCAAGGAAGGCGTGGTGGTCAGCACCGTGGAAAAGGGACAGGCCGCGGACAAGGCCGGGGTGCAGCGCCTGGATGTGATCACCGCGGTGGAAGGCCAGGCTGTGCGCAGCGCCGACGAGCTGGTGACGGCGGTGTCCAGCCGCCGGGCGGGCGAAACCCTGAAACTCACCATCTGGCGGGACGGGAAGACCCTCACGCTCACCGTCACCCTGGGCGACCGCAAGGCCATCGAGGACCAGCGCCGCCGGGAGGCGGGCGAAGAACCCGAGGGGGACCCGGGTCAGAAGCCCCAGGGCGATCTGAAGAGCCTGAACCTGGAGAAGGCCTACGGATTTTCCGTGGAGCCCCTGGATCTCAAGAACCGCCTCAAGGGCGTGGTGGTGACCTCCGTGGATCCCCGCTCCCCCGCCGCGGAGCGCGGACTGGCCATCGGGATGATCATCACGGAGGTGGGCCGCCAGCCCGTGAACAACCTGGCCGAGTTCAACGCCCAGGTGAAGAAGGCCGGGGGCCGCACCCTGCTGCTCTACATCCAGTCGCCCAACGGAAGCCAAAAGGTCACCCTGGCCATTCCACCCCGTTGAGGGGCCGCTGGGGAGACAGGTTGTCGCGGACGGAAGCCCCGGGAGTACCGGGGCTTCCGTCCTTCCGCTAGACTCGAAGGTTCAACCAGGGCTAAGGATCAACCATGGGCCAGCGCCTCCTCCTCGTGGACAGCGACCGGAGCTTCCTCAAGGAGCATCAGGTCAGCCTCGAAGCGGCCTTCGATCTCGAGGTGGCGGGAACGACGGACGGGGTGGTGTCGCGGCTGGAGAGCGGGGCCTTCGCCACGGTGTTCATCTGCGTGGAAGTGGCCGACAACAAGGGCTACGCCCTGTGTTCCACCCTTCGCAAGAACCCGAAGATTGACGGAGTGAAGATCGCCCTCATCAGCGCCAAGGCAACAGAGGAGGAGTACCGGCGCCACCAGAGCCTGAAGGGGCGGGCGGATCTCTACCTGTACAAGCCCATCGCGCCAAGCGCCCTGGTGGCGGCGCTCACCCCCCTGGTGCCGGGCCGGGCCCTGGATCCCGACAACCCGCTCGGGGAGCTGGTGGATACGGAACTGGGGGATGACTGGCTGGATGGCCTCAAGGGCGCCCTGGACGGTCCGGCCGCGGTCGCGGTCGCGGCCCCGGTTTTCGGAGCCCGGCCTGCTTCGCCGGTGCAGACCGCCCGCCTGGACGCCAAGGCCACCGCCCCCCCCGATACGAGCCGCATGACGCTCCTGGAGGAGCAGGTCTCGGCCCTCCACCAGGAATTGCGCGCCAAGGACCAGCTCCTTCGCGCGGCGGAGGCCGAAGCGCAGCAGATCCAGCGGCAGATGAACTCCGTGACCCTGAACCTGGATGAACTGGAGCGCAGCAACCGCGAGTCCGAAGCCCTGAAGGCGCGCCTCGCGGGAACCGAGGCCGCCCTTCGCGGACTGGAAGAGAACCGGGGACGCGAAGGGGAGAGCGTCGAGGCGCTCAAGGCCCAGCTGCGGGAGGCCCTCACCGAGCGCACGGAGCTGATCCAGCAGGTGGAGACGCTCAACCACCAGGTGGGGGAAAAGACCCAGCGGGCCATCGAGCTGCTCAAGGAGCGGGACCGCCTGCTGCACGAGACCCTCGATCTGGAGCCCTTCCAGGCGAAGGCCCGGGAACTGGAGCTGGCCCAGGAGCAGCTCAACACCACCATCGAGGGGCTCGTCGGGCAGCAGGCCACCCTTGAGGGGCTCCACCAGGCGGCGCTGCTGGAGGTGGCCGGCACCAAGGAAAAGGCCCATACCTACCAGCTGGAGCTCGCGGGCGTGGAAGCCACCATGCGGGGCCAGGGCCGGGATCTGGCGGAACTGGGCGTCCAGCTCCGCCTGCGCGAGGCGGAACTGGAGGCCAGCCAGGCCCAGATCCTGGAACGGGATCAGCAGATTCTGGCGCGGCAGGAGATCATCCAGCAGCACCAGGATGAGATCACCCGCCTCACCGCCCAGTTGGCGGGGCTCCTTCAGGAGCTCGACGAGGCCAAGATCCAGCATGAAGGTGAACAGCTTGAACTGATGAACGGCCTGGATCAGAAAGAGGCCGAAATAGCCCGCCTGAACCAGGCACTGGCGGACCATCAGGAGGCCCAGGGCGCCCTGGAGCGCGAGAAACAGTCCCTCCACGGCCAGCTCTCCGAACACCGGGACCGCCTTCAGAATCTCGACGGCCTGCTCCAGGAGATCCAGGACAAGCTCCGCCGGGGTTCAGACCTGGCCCGGGGCTAGCCCCCGTGACCCTCGTCGCGGCCCTCATCTGCGCCGCCCTCATCCTCCTCAGCGCCTTCTTCGTCATGGCCGAGTTCGCGGCCGTGCGGGTGCGCCTGACCCAGTTGGAATCGCTGGTGGATTCCGATCCCCGCGCCTCCCGGGCCCTGGAGATCCACCGCGGCCTCTCCCACCACCTGTCCGCCATCCAGGCGGGCATCGTGCTCTGCGCCCTGGCCCTGGGCGCCGTGGGCGAGGAGCTGTTCAGCCCCCCCTTCCGGGCCCTCTTCGGCCGCCTGCCCTGGCCCGCGCTGGTGGTGCCCCTCAGCTCCGGCGCGGCGCTGCTGATCATGACCACCCTCCATGTGGTGCTGGCGGAGCTGGTGCCCCGCAACCTCGCCATCCGCGCCGCGCTGCCCTGGGCCCTGCGCACCGCCACGCCCCTGCTGGCCTGGTCCCGCCTGGTGCGGCCCCTCACCTGGGGACTCACCAAGCTGAGCCACTTCGTGCTGTGGATCTTCGGCGTGCGTCCCGGGTCCGACGCGGAGGATCTGCTGCCCAGCGAGGCCGAGTTCCGGCGGATGCTGGAGCGCAGCCACGCGGAGGGGCACCTCGAACTGGACCGCAAGGAGCTCATCGAGAACCTCTTCGACTTCAGCCGCCGCACGGTGAAGGAGATCGCCGTGCCCCGGGCCCGGGTCGTCTGTTTCGACCTGACCCGCAGCCTGGAGGCCAACCTCGGCCTGGCCCGCACCACGCCCCACACGCGCATCCCGCTGGTGGAGGGCGATCTCGACCGGGTGGTGGGCGTCATCCATCTCAAGGAGCTGCTCTGGGCCATGCAGGATCTGGATGGCGCGGTGGATCTGCGCGCCCTGGCCCGGCCCGCCTTCTTCGTGCCCGAAATGAAGCCCATCCAGGGCCTGCTGCTGGAATTCCAGCAGCGCAAGCAGCACCTCGCCCTCGTGGTGAACGAGCACGGCGGCGTGGATGGCCTGGTGACCCTGGAGGACGTGCTGGAGGAGCTGGTGGGCGAGATCCAGGACGAGTTCGACCGCGAGGCCATCCAGCTCCGCCGGACCCGCGGCGGCGCCTGGCTGGCCCAGGGGAACGTCATGCTGGAGCAGCTGGAGGACCACCTGCGCCTGAATCTGGAAACCGAGGCGGGCTCCGTCAGCCTTGGCGGCTTCTTCCAGGAGCGCCTGGGCCGCGTGCTGCGGCCCGGTGACGAATTGAGGCTCCAGGGCTGGCGCATCCGCGTACTCTCCATGCGCGGCCTGGCCCCGGGCCAGTTCCTGCTGAAGCCCCTGCCTCTGGAGAAGGACGATGCCGGCACCCCTTGACGGCTTCCTCCTGGCCGCGGGTCTGGGCACCCGCATGGGGGCCCTGAGCCTCTGCCTGCCCAAGCCCGCCTGGACGCTCCAGGGCCGGCCGCTCCTCCAGTGGGGCGCGGCGGCCCTGCGGGCGGGCGGCGTCCGGACCCTGGGCTGCAACGCCCACCTGCTGCCGGAACGCCTGCGGGCCGTGGCGGAGGGCATCGAGGTGTTCGAGGAGCCCAACCTGCTGGGCAGCGCCGGGGGCCTGCTCCACGCCCGCGGCCGCGTGGCCGGGGAACTGCTCACCTGGAACCCCGACATCTGGGCCGACGCGGTGCCCTTCGACCCTCTGCGCGCGCGCCATCGCGAAGCCCGCGCCACCCTCAGCTGGCTGCTGGTCCCCCACCCGGGCGGGGACTGGAATCCGGTTTGGATGGACGCTCAGGATCGCGTACTGCCCAAGGGTGTGGCGCGCCCCCTCCCGCCATCACCGACACCGACGCGCTGTGGTTCGAGGAGCGGGGAAATCAGGTGCGGCTCGGACTCTAGATCTTTGCCGAAGACCGCGGAACAGCGGCATGGATTTCTGCCGGTGATGGACAGTGATGGACGGTGATAAGGCCAGGGCGAGGCTGGGCGCAGCATGGGCCCGCCGTAGGCGGCTTCCGGCTGCGCCGGAAGTCACCCGGGGGTTTCGCCGCCGTGCCCCCAAAAAGGCACGGTGACGGAACCCCCAGGTAGAGCCCATGCTCGAACGGGAACGGCCCCATCGCCGTGTATCACCGTCCATCACCGGCTAAAGGCAGTTTCCTGGTTCATCCGTGGCTGAAAACCTGTCCGGGAGTACCCTGATCGGATGGACCCCCGTCTGTCACGCGCGCTCGATCGCTGGGATCTGTCGCGGCCTTGTCCCCTGGCGGGGGACGCGGGGGCGCGGCAGTACTTCCGTGTGGCCCATCCGCAGCTGGGCACGGTCCTGGTGGTGCTGCACCCCCTGGATACGCCCGAAACGACCGACGACAGCTACTTCGAATTCCGCGCGCTCCAGGCCTATCTGGATCCGCTGCTGCGGGTGCCCACCATCCTCCAGAGCGACGACGCCGACCGCTGCCTGCTGGTGGAGGATCTGGGCGATACCCCCCTGGAACGCCGCCTGATGGAGCATCCGGAAGAGGAACTGGCCTGGGCCCAGCGGGCCGGCTGGCTGCTCACCACGCTGGCCGGGCCCCTCACCCTGGGCGCCCCGGGCCACGCCTTCTTCATGCAGCGGACCGGCGATCAGGCGAAGTTCCAGTTCGAGTGGGACTACTGCCGCACCCACTTCTTCCAGGACTTCCTGCAGAAGGATCCGCCCCGCTGGCTGGACCGCATGATGGAGGAGATCCACGGCAGCCTGGAGACCCGGGCGCGCTTCTTCTCCCACCGCGATTTCCATGTGCGCAACCTCATGGTCCACGGCGACCGGCTGGTGGCCATTGATTTCCAGGACGCCCGCCGGGGCGCCGCCACCTACGATCTGGCCAGCCTGCTCTACGACGCCTACTGGGACTGGTCCAGGGAGTCCGGGCGGGCGCTCATCGGCCCCTTGCAGCAGGAGCTTGGATGGAGCCACGAGGCCCTGCTGGAGGAACTGAACCTCAGCGCCCTCCAGCGGAACCTCATGGCCCTGGGCACCTTCGGCCACCAGCTCGTGCATCAGAAGCAGGCCCATGTCGCCCCCGCCGTGCCCCGCACCCTGCGCCATCTCAAGGGCCACTTCCAGCGCATGAACCACCAGGACGGCGTGCTGGCCACCGAACACATGCTGCGGCTGGCGAAGGAACGGTTGTGGAAGGGGTAGGGGCAGCGGCCCGGGGTCGGCCGACCCCGGGCGATTCGTGCCTGGAATCAGGGGTAGGATGGGGGGAATCCCCCCCTCCATGCGAGCCCGAGCAATGACGCCAGGGTTCGCATGATTTTGAGTTAGGCAGCACCCCAATCGGTCTGACCCCGAGGAAGTGAAATGAGCATACCCAAGGTATTCATCTCGTATTCCCACGACTCCACGGACCACAAGAAGTGGGTTTTGGATCTTGCAACCCATCTCAGAGCTTCCGGCGTCGATGCTGTAGTTGACCAGTGGGATTTAAAACCTGGTGATGATCTGGCGCATTTCATGGAAACCCATTTGGCATCCGCCGATAGAGTATTAATGGTTTGCACGAAAACCTACGTCGAAAAAGCAAACAAGGGCATTGGCGGCGTTGGCTACGAAAAGATGATTGTTACAGCTGATCTTCTCTCTAGAATTGATTCGAATAAAGTAATTCCAATTATTCGCCAGACAGTAACAAAAGAAGTTCCATCATTTTTGAGAAGCAAATTATATTTAGACTTTTCAATTTCAGACCAATACGAATTCAGCTTTGACGAACTAATTAGAACCTTACACAATGCGCCACTCTACGAAAAGCCGCCCGTTAGTCATTCCCCATTCCCGTCAACACCTGCACCACCAAAGGCCCAAAGCGACGGTGTCATGGAACTTATGAAACACGTCACAATGATGTTTGAATCGACATCCAATCAATTACTTAGCTATAAATCCCTAGTCGCCAGAATGCCAATATCCCGAATCATGCTCGATCTAATTTTGGCATCCTGCGTCAAGAATGGCCTTATTGTCATAATCAGCCCAGATTACTTCAGGCTTTCCGAAAAGGGGAAACTCTACGCAATCGAGAATAAACTTATTAAATAATGTCCAATGCTGCCTAACCCTCAGTTCAACTCGAACCCCGCCTGCATTGCCTTCCGCTCTTTCTCTTCATTCGTCTTCCTCGGCTCCGCTCAGCGCCTCGGCGCAGGCGGGGCCGGTTGGCTTCATTCGTTAGCCCGCTTCATTTAGGCCTCTTGACATTCGTATCCGCTTGGATACACTTGATGCCATGAACACACTCCTCCAAGCCGACGAATTCCGCGCCTGGCTTGGGGAGTTGAAGGATATTCGGGCCAAGGCCGTCATCTTCAATCGTCTTGACCGCGCCACCAAAGGAAACTTCGGCGATGCCAAGGCTCTGGGAGGCGGCGTCTCTGAAATGCGCATCGACTGCGGCCCGGGTTACCGAATCTATTACACCCGGCGGGGCGAGATTGTTTACTTGCTGCTCGTTGGTGGCGACAAATCAACTCAGGCCCGAGATATCCAACGCGCTAAGGCACTGCTCAAGTCTCTTCCCAAGGAGTAAACCATGGCCAAGATCACCCCCTTCGATGTTGCCGACTTCCTCGATAGCGACGAAATGATCGCTGAATACCTTTCTGTGGCCATGGAAGACCCTGATCCAGATCACTTCCTGCAGGCCGTAGCTGCAGTTGCCCGTGCGCGAGGCATGACCCAACTCGCCAAAGATGCAGGGGTCTCTCGCGAAAGTCTCTATAAAACCCTCGCCCCTGGCGCCAAGCCAAGGTACGAAACCGTATTCAAACTCATGCATGCCCTGGGGGTTCAATTCAAGGTGCAAGCTGCCCACTGAATCCCGGCAAAACCTGGTTCCCCCAACCGGTCCTACTTCGGCGCGGTCTAACCTCTCGCTCAACACGGACGCTGCGCGAAAATGCCGCGCAGCGCTGCCTACTTCTTCCGTCAACCCCAACACTCGGCCCTCAGAACCATTCATCCCAAGCCCCGCCTCGGCCCAGGCTAGACTGTCGAACCCCTAGCGTTCTGCCGAACCAAGCTCTGTCCTTCGGGAGCTGGCCGTTCTGAACCCGGGGACGTCCCCAGGAGGTTCCATGCCCACGCTCCGCCCCACTGGCCTTCTCTCCCTCCTGCTCACCGTGGGCCTGGCGGCCCAGGCGCCCCCGGTCCCGGCCCTGCCCAGCGAAACCCCCACCGGGTTCCAGGTGGTCTCGGACAGTTGGGACTACACGCGCCGGGTGGAGATGATCCCCATGCGGGATGGGGTGAAGCTGCACACGGTCATCCTGATCCCGAAGGGGGCCAAGGGCGCCCCCATCCTGCTCACGCGCACGCCCTACAACGCCACCGAGCTGACGGGCCACGCGAGCAGCGCCCACCTGGGGCCCATCCTCCAGGGCTATGACAACGTCACCGACCTCATCGTCGAGGGCGGCTACATCCGCGTGGTGCAGGACGTGCGCGGGAAGTTCGGCTCCGAGGGCGATTACGTCATGAACCGGCCCCTGCGCGGGCCCCTCAATCCCACGGCGGTGGACCACAGCACGGACACCTACGACACCATCGCCTGGCTGGTGAAGCACCTGTCCGAAAGCAACGGCCGGGTGGGCATCCTGGGCATCTCCTATGACGGATTCCTGGCCCTGATGGCCCTGGTGGAGCCCCACCCGGCCCTGAAGGCGGCCGTGCCCATGAATCCCATGGTGGATGGCTGGAGGGGCGACGACTGGTTCCACAACGGCGCCTTCCGGGCCCAGAACCTGGCCTACATCTACGATCAGCAGGCCACCCGCGGCGGCGACCTGAAGTGGTGGACCAGCGCCTTCGACGACTACGACCTGCATCTGCGCGCGGGCTCCACGGGGGCGCTGGCGAAGAGCCGCGGCATGGAGCAGCTGGGCTTCTGGAACCGGATCGCCGCGCATCCCGCCTACGACAGCTTCTGGCAGCAGCAGGCCATGGACCAGGTGCTCGCGAAAGAGTCGCTGAAGGTGCCCACCCTGCTGGTGCACAGCCTCTACGACGCGGAGGATATCTACGGCGCCATCGCCGTGTGGAAGGCCCTCAAGCCCAGGGACGGCGCCCACCTGCTGCACCTGGCCATGGGCCCCTGGAACCACGGCGGGCAGATCGGCGACGGCAGCGGCCTGGGGCCCCTGAAGTTCAGTCAGGACACGGGTCTGCAGTTCCGGCGCGACATCCTCCGTCCCTTCCTGGACCAGCACCTTCGACCAAATGGGCCCAAGGCGGATCTGTCCCCCGTGCACGCCTTTGAAACGGGCACCAACACCTGGAAGCAGCTGCCGGGCTGGCCCCTGGCGGGCGAAGGCACCGCGAAGACCGCCACGCCCTTCTATCTGGGGGCGGGCCTGCGGCTGACGACCGCCGCCCCCAAGGCCGGTGACGCGCCCTTCGAGGCCTATGTCTCGGACCCCGCCAAGCCCGTGCCCTTCCGGGCCCGGCCCATTCAGCCCGTGGGCTACGACAAGGGCCTCACCTGGCCCCAGTGGCTCACGGACGATCAGCGCGAGGCCTCGGGCCGCACCGATGTGCTGGCCTTCGTGTCCGAGCCCCTCGCGGCGCCCCTGCGCGTCAGTGGCGAACCCATCGCCCACCTGGTGGCCGCCACCAGTGGCACCGATGCGGACTGGGTGGTGAAGGTCATTGACGTCTACCCCGACGAGGTGGCCAGCCAGCCCGGCATGGGCGGCTTCCAGCTCATGGTCTCGGCAGACATCTTCCGTGGCCGCTACCGCGAAAGCCTGGAGACGCCGAAGGCCCTGAAGCCCGACGCGCCCCTGGTCTACCGCTTCGCCCTGCCATCCGCCAACCATGTGTTCCTGCCGGGCCACCGCGTCATGGTGCAGGTGCAGTCCAGCTGGTTCCCCCTCTACGACCGCAACCCCCAGACCTTCGTGCCCAACATCTTCTTCGCCAGGCCCGAGGCCTACCGCCCCGCCACCCAGCGCATCTACCACGCGCCCGGGCAGGCCAGCTGCGTGGAGCTGCCGGTGGTGAAGTAGAGGGGATTCCCGGGGCCAGAAAAGCGGAACACAGAGCACGCAGAGCGCCACAGAAGATACAGAGCAAAGCACGGGTCACGGAAGGCACGGAACCTTGCTGTGGCAGTTCTCTGTGGCCTCTGCGGCCCTCTGTGATCTCTGTGTTCCTGCTTGAACGCTTGCCGGTACGACACTACCCGCCCAGCAACTCATCCACGAAGGCCGGCACCAGCTCCGTGGCCGGGCCGGTGCGCCGTTCGTGGAAGGCGCTGGCCACGAGGCTGGGCTCGAGGTTGAGTTCCACGGTGCGGGCCCCTGGACCGACGGCCTCCACGAAGCCCGCGGCCGGGTACACATGGCCGCTGGTGCCGATGGCGACGAAGAGATCACAGCGGTCCAGGGCCTGGTAGATGCGGTCCATCTCCAGGGGCATTTCCCCGAACCACACGATATGGGGCCGCACGGGACCGCGGCCACAGATCGGACAGCGGCTGTCGCCGTCCATATCGCCGGGCCAGTCGTGGACGGCCTCGCAGGCCAGGCAGCGGCCCCTCAGCAGTTCGCCGTGCATGTGCAGCAGGTTCCGGGAGTCGGCCCGGTCATGGAGATCATCCACGTTCTGCGTGACCAGCAGGAAGTCGCCGGTCCATGCGCGCTCCAGGCGGGCCAGGGCCAGGTGGGCCGCATTGGGCTGAACGGTGCTGAGGCTGCGCCGCCGCTCGTTGTAGAAGCGGTAGACCAGCGCCGGATTCCGCTGGAAGGCCCCGGGCGTGGCCACATCCTCCACCCGGTGGTTCTCCCAAAGACCGTCCGCGGCGCGGAAGGTGCGCAGCCCGCTTTCGGCGGAAATGCCAGCGCCCGTGAGGATGACGATGCGGGCATCGCGAGTGGAGGACATGGCGGGTTCCATGGAAGAAGCGACTCGGGTTTCAAGGACAACTGCTTACCGCCAAGGCGCCAAGACGCCAAGAACTGCAATGGCAAACAAACGATTGGGTCCCTCTTGGCGTCTTGGCGGTGAATCCTATGTTTGGGTTCGGTGAGTAAGCCTCCGCCGCCTTCGTGCCCTTCGCATTTTACTTCGCGTTCTTCGTGGAGATATTTTCCCCCAGGTCCAGTGCCTTCCCGTCCACGGGCCCTGGCTTGATCCCCAGTTCCCGGGCCAGGGTGGGGGCCAGATCCACGGTGCGCACGGGCTCGCGGCGCTGGCCGGCCTTCCATGGGCCCCAGAAAATCAGGGGCACCCGGCGGTCGTAGGCGTTCGGGGTGCCGTGGCCCGTGGGGTAGTCCGTGGGCGGCGTGCCGAAGACCACGAAGGGTTTCACCGCCACCAGGAGATCGCCGCTGCGTTCGGGGTGGAAACTGCGGCGCAGCAGCACGCGGAGGTTGCTGTCCCGGGGGCTGCCCGTGGCGGCGGGATCCGTGGCCATCAGCTCCTCGGCGGTGAAGGCATCGGCCACTTCGGGCCGGGCCCGCAGCCAGGTCTGGGCCCGGCGCAGCACCTCGCGGCGATCCAGGTGCGCGGCCTTCAGGACGGTCTCGTCGAGGTAGATCGCGTTGGGTTCCTGGGTCGGGGTCAGCAGATCCTGGTCCACCTTGAAGGTGGCGCGGAGGTCCGCCTGAAGCGCCGCGAGGAAGGGCTCCGGAAGGACCCGCTGCACGGGAAAGCCCTGTTCGCCGAGGGCTTCGGGGATATCCAGTCCGCCGTGATCGGAGGTCAGGACCACCCAGGCGCCTGGGTGCTGGCGGCGCAGGCGGTCCAGCAGGCGCCCCAGCAGATGATCGAGGCGATGGATCTGATCCCGCATCTCCGTGCCGAGCATGCCGTAGCTGTGGCCGATGTAGTCCGTGGCGGAGAAGCTGATGGCCAGCAGATCCGTGCCCGGGCCCCGGCCCAGCTTCTCGCCGTCCAGCAGGGCCTCGGCGGCTTCGAGCGTCACCGCATCGAGGAAGGGGGATTTCCGGAACCGGCCCTCGAAGCCCTTGTCCAGGGGCATTCCCGCGCCCTGGATGAGGCGGGGGAGGGCGCCGTTGCGGATGATCTGGGGCCCGAAGGTCCACGAGGCGGTGCGCCCCTCCGGCGTGGCGGGATCCTTGGCCCACAGCCAGCTGTCGGCGGCGATGCGATCCGACAGGCCGCGGTCGTAGCGCAGCAGCCACTCCGGCAGGCGGTCCCCGTAGGCTGTGGAGCTGGTGAAGCCCGCCGGGCCGGTGAACCAGAAGGCGCCCGTGGGCCTGCGCCCGGCCATGAGGATGGCGGCGCGATCCTTCCCCGACACCGCGAAGACCCGGCTGCCGGGCACCTGGGCCTGCATCCAGTCGCCCAGGGTGTCCCCGAGGAAGCGGGCGGGGGAGGCACTGGCCTGGCCCGGCGCATGCAGGGCCTTGGCGAGGGGGTCGTCCACGCAGTAGACGAACTTGCCCGTGCCGCGGTCCATCCAGCGGTTCTCCACGATGCCGGTGTGCGCGGGAAAGCGGCCGGAGAGCAGCACGGAATGGCCCGGGCCCGTTTCGGTGAAGCCATGGTCATGGTAGGCCTCGGTGAAGGAGACCCCCTCCCTGGCCAGCCGCCCCAGGCCGCCCTTGAGCTCAGGCCCGAAGGCCTGCATCAGCTCGGCCGAGAGCTGGTCCACCGAGAGGACGACCACCAGCCGCGGGCGGGCCTTGGCCGCAGGCGCGGCGGCCAGGACGGGAAGCAGGATCAGGGAGAGCAGGCTGGTTCGCATCATCAGAAGGTCACTCCCACGCCGAAGGTCCACATGCGTTCAAATTCCTGGCCGCTGCCCTGGGCGGTGAAGTAGGTGGCCAGATCCGAGGCGCCACTGAGGGTCACGGGCCGGTCCCGGGTCACGGGCTGCTGGTAGCTGGCGGCCACGTAGGGGTGGATGATCACGGAGGGGACGCGCCAGCGGGCGCCGACGCGCAGCCAGGTGCGGCTGAGGTTCGCCGTGCTGGAGGCCCCGGCGGTGTCGTAGGTGTAGTGCTGGAACCGCTGGATGAGGCCGATTTCCCCGGCGAGCCCCACGAAGGGCACCCAGAGCTGGGCGTTCAGACCCACGCCGAGACCCTGCTGCCGGAGCTGCGTGCCCTGGGTGGTGGCGCCCAGGGCCAGGCTGCCATCCGCCGTGAACTGCGAGTACTCGAACCCGCCCTCCAGCTTGAGCAGGGGCCCGATCTGGAAGATCCGCCGGTTCACGGAGGCGATGAAGCCCTTCCCGGTGTCCAGGTGGCCGGACACCAGGTCGCCTGTGCCCATGACCAGGGTCTGGGGCAGGTTCTGGCCCGTGGGGCGGGGCAGCTCCAGGCGCAGATCCCACTGGGCGCAAAGGGGCAGGGCCGTGAGGCAGATCGGAAGGAGGGCAGGGCGCATCGAAGCTCCGGCAGAACCTCCGATCATACCCTTGGCCGGGGACGGACCCTTATTTCCACTTGATGGAACATCCCCGGCTGGGGATCTGCTCGGCCGGCACGGGGCGCCCCGCCAGCAGCGCCTCGGTGGCGGTCTCCAGATCGCGCACGGTGACCTTGGCGGCATCGCGCCAGCTGTCGTCCATGCGCCCGCGGTAGACCAGCTTCCGCGCCCCGTCGAAGAGGAAGAAATCCGGTGTGCAGACGGCGCCGAAGGCCCGGCTCACGGCCTGGGGAGCGTCCTTGAGATACGCGAAGGTGAACCCTTGCCCCTTTGCCTGGGCCTGCATATCGGCCATGCCCTCCTTGGCGTGGGAGTCCACATCATTGCAATTGATGCCGATGACCGCGACCTTCCCGGCGAACCGCTTCGCATAGTCGTTGATGCGGGCCTGGGTGGCCATCACATAGGGGCACTCGGTGCTCAGGAACACCACCAGCAGGGGCGTGGAGGACTCGGGCCCGTGGGGCTTGCCATCGGTGCCGGGGAGGCTGAAGGGCGGACAGGCATCGCCGAGCTTCAGCCCGGCGGGGACCTGCGCCACCAGGGCCGCGGCCATGAAGAGACACGCCAGGGAGCGGATCATCGGGGCCTCCACTTGATGCTGCACCCCATGCTCGGGTGCTGAGTCTCCCGCGGATCCTGGCCCGCCAGCACGCCCTCGATGGCCTCCCGAAGCTCCTGCCGGGTGACGCGGGCGGCATCCTTCCAGTTGTCATCCAGGCGGCCCCGGTACATCAGGCGGCGGTGGCTGTCGTACAGGAAGAAGTCCGGCGTGCACACCGCGCCCAGGGCGAGGGCCACGGTCTGCTCCTCGTCCCACAGGTAGGGGAAGACATAGCCCTTGGCCCGCGCCCGGGTCCGCATGGCTTCGAAGCTATCGTCCGGGTAGGCGACCGCGTCGTTCGAGTTGATGGCGACCACCCCGCAGTGCCCCGCATGGGCCCTCGCCAGCGCGTTGAGGCGGTCATCCACCGATTGCACGTAGGGACAGTGATTGCACATCACCACCACCAGCAGGGCCGGCGTATGGAAGTCGTGCAGCGACCAGAGCCGCCCATCCACCCCCGGCAGCGTGAAGTCCGGGCAGGCCGTCCCAAGCGGGACCATGGTGGATTCCATGAGGGACACGGGGACCTCCGGGATGGGCCTCAGGATACTCCGGGGGAAGAGCGGAGAGGGACGCAGGCCATTCCTCGCGGCACGGGATGTGGGAGCGGACTTGTGCTTTGCCTTAAATAGGCACGAATTACCCACTTTGCCTGATCAAAGACCCCTGACCTACCGTTCGGCGGTGAAAAGTACACCGTTCGGCGGAAAAACGCACGCGGATCCACCGGTAGGGACATATTGGGTGCTCTTCGCCCGGCTCCAGGAGGAACCCATGCGTCATGTACTACTGATTCCTTTGGCCATGGTCTGCCTCCAGGCCCAGACCCCCGTGGATCGCTTCACCTGGAGCCCCCTGCTGGTGGCCCCGGCAGCGGGGGTGGATCTGCGCTACAACACGCAGATGACGCCCGAGGGGCCGACCCTGCGATTCCGGAACGTCGGCACCCAGGAGATCCACTTCGACTGGTATATCCCAGGGATCCAGTCGCCGGACCAAGCCGTCACCCAAGGGCGGATCCATGTGACCCCAGGCCGCATGGCGGGACCGCTGCTGCTCCCAGGTCCAGTGGGTATCGGAACCATCCCGGTTCTGTTGCGGATCCGCCTGGGCGATGACACTGGCGCCTACTGGCGCGATTAGTCCTTTTCTTCCGACTTCGACCAAGGGTGAACTCATGATGCGTGCTGCTTTCAAGTCCTTTTTCATAGGCCTGTCCCTGCTGGCGGCGGGGTTGCTGAACGCCCAGACCCGGTTCCGGTTGGCGGACCCCCAGGCCCTCTCGGGCGCTGGAAATGGGTGGGCCGTGGAACCCGGTACGGGGGATCTCTCCTTTGCCATCCCCGTTGCCACGGTTCCGGGCGAGATCCCCATTCCCGCCGTGTACCGGGTCGCCGCTTCCTACTCAGTCCAGAGGCGAAAAGTGTGGGTGGTGGACACGGAGTTCTATAGGCCCATCCGGCTCCTGGAAACGGATACCAACATCCACCGCCCCATGCTGGGAACCCTCCACTTCGGGTTCATAGACAACGGTGGGAACTTCAACGGAATCAACGAATCGGCCACCTATGTCCTGGAGAACGGCATTCAGTTCAGACAGGAGGATTGGGTCGCGTTCACCACCTTCAATACGATATTCACGCTTCCCCAGGATTTTGGTCTGGCCGCCATCGCGGCAGGCAGCGCCATGGTGTCCACCGACCGGGGGTACGCCTACTACGTCACCGATGCGGCAGGTCTGGGGGCCACGGTCAATGCGAAGGTCCAGGCCACGCTTCCGGTCGGCCATCCGGCCCCGACCCAATTCAAGGTGATCCTGGACAAGGATCGGGCCCGGGTCATGGCCTTCTTGTCGGGGTTGAATGCCTGGGCGCCCCTGCTCTGGCTGGACCGTTTCGGGCACCAGGTGGCCTTCAAGTGGACCATGAGCAAGGCGGGGCTGCCCGTCGGGGCCACCGCCCTTCACGGTGTGGTGGTCTCCAACCAGCGGGCGGGCCAGCCTCCGCGGGGCCTTCAGGTCCAGTGGGCCACCTGGGCCTCGGGGACGGAGCAGAAGGATCTGCTCCGGGCTGATTTCATCGGCATGGATGCCCCTTCGATCCTGGTGCGGGGGTATTCGGGCCAGGCGGCGCTTCTCCCCGTGGGCCTCACCATCACCCCGGCCCGGGACGGGGATGCCATCGCCCGCATGGCCATCGCCGGCGTCGTCGGCCGCCCCACGCAGATCCAGGTGGGGCACTCCAATACCGTTCCCGAACCGGTATGGGTAGGGACAGCTTCGGCCCTCCCCAAAGTGCAGCCCATGATCGTGCAACCACCGCCCAGCGCGGCCCTGCGGCAATGGACCGTCGGGTATGACGCGAACCAGGCAGCCATCACCGATTTCACCGATGCCCTGGGGGTCTCCACCCTTTTTGATTACGGAACCGGGACCTTTCCCTATGCGTACCCCCAGGACACCTACTCTGCCTATGGGAATCTCGGGAAGTACGGTGTGACCGCCGCCACCTCCACCGACAGCCAGCAGGATCCAGCCAGTCTGACCGTGCCCCAGTTCAAGCGGACCTGGGCTCGCAGCGCCGTGGTCAGCAATTCGTGGACCACCACCTACCAGGAGTGGTGGCCCTCGATCGGTCCGGCTGAGCGCAAAGTGGAACTCGGCTTCGGATCCGCGACGGAGGCGATTCATTACGCGAACAACCAGCTCGCCCTTCAGCGCACGCTGTCGGTGGACGGGGCCACGCAATACTCGAAGACCCTGTACGCGATGGTCCCCGGCGGCCTCGCGAATGTGGACAGCGTCATCACGGGCAGCGAGGTGAGCCGCAAGGACGAGGCCACCTTCCGGGATGGCTACGGGTACACCAACGGCCTGCTCACGGCGCGAAGTCGAGTCACGGGACCGACGAGCAGTCCCGGAATCCCCCTGGAACAAACGGACCTGATCTACGACACCAAGAAGGACAAACTGGATATCGGCCGTCCCACCAGCGTGACCGTCACCCGCACCGACGGGAGTCTCACCACCCTGTCGCCCACCCGCATCACCAGGACCGAGTACGACGCCACCACCCGCCTTCCGCGGAAGGCCTACCTGGACGGGGGCACGGTGGGTCAACTCGGCCAGACCACCGCCTACGATGGCGAGGGCCGTCCTGTGACCCAGGCCAACTTCGCCTCCTTCTCCACGGACGCGGTCGCCACGACCACCGTGGGGTACGGGAGCGATGGCTACCCCGGAACCGCCACGACAGCCTACACGCGCCCCGCCAACCAGGCCGGGATCCCCTCTGTGGGCCAAGGCGCCACCTACGATAGCGCCGGTCGGATCCTCACCCAGACCGATGCCCTGGGCGTCCAGACCACCTTCAGCTACGACACCCTGGGCCGCCCGACCTCCCGCAGCCGTCAGGGAGAGCCGGCCATCAGCTACGGCTATCCGGATGAGCGGACCCGCACCCTGACCCGGGCGGGCCGGATCACCACCGAGCAGACCGACGGTTTCGGGCGCCTGGTGCGCCGTATTCTGCCCGATGGACGACGGGTGGACTTCGTGTACGACGCCCATGGCCGCCGGGTCGCGCAGAAGGAATTCAACCAGGGCGGCACCGCTTCGCGCGCCAGCAGCACCTCGTACGATCTCCTGGATCGTCCCACGGGGTTCAGCTCCCCCGGGGGCGCCAGCCAGACGATCACCTACGCCGCCAGCCTCGACCTCAAGCAATCCATCGTCACCACCAGCGTGGCGGGACTGAATGTCAGCCGAAAGGAAACCCGCGATGTCCTTGGCCAGGTGGTCAAGGTCGAGGAGCCCACCGGCGCGGTTTCGGTCATGGCCTTCGATGGCGCGGGCAACCTCAAGACGGTGACCACGACGGATGCCGCCACCCACACCCAGACCCGGGCCTTCAGCTTCAACGCCCTGGGCCTGCTCACGGAAAAGACCGAACCTGAAACCGGCAAGCAGACCTTCAAGGCCCCCAACGCGCTCGGGTTGCCGGGTACCGTCACCGAAGCTGCGGGAACGCCCGACGAACGCATCCGAACGATCCTCTACGATGGCCTGGGCCGGGTGTGCAAGGTCAGCTCCAGCACCGGCACAGACACCGTGGAAACCTTTTTCGATGGCGCCCTGTTGACGGGAGCCAGCGGGGGCGGACCCGCGCCCGTCACCATGGGATTTGCCTACAAGCCGCCCGCCGAGGGGCGCCGCCTGGCTTCCGAAAGCACCACCCTGGGGGGCGTGGCCCACGGCCTCTCCTATGCCTACCTCGGCACGGGCCAGCTGGACACGGTCACCTATCCCGCCGGGCGCATCGTGGGCTATGCCTACGATACCAATGGCCGCATCACGGGCCTCCAGGACCGCACCGGGGGCGGCTCGAAGGCCATCGTGTCCACGGTCGCCTTCGACGATTGGGGCCAGCGGAAGCGGCTCACCTTCGGTTCCGGCGCCTACAGCGACTGGTCGACCCAGAAGATGGGCACCCAGCTGGATGCCTGGACCATCGGCTACACGACCGGGGGCCTGGGTGATCCCGCCAATCCCCGCACCCACACCTACGATACGGCGGAGCGCCTCACCCAGGCGGGCGAGTGGCAGGGGCTGACCCATGACAGCGCGAACCGCCTGGGATCGGCTTCGGCGCCGTCCCTGGGCGTGGAGGGCCTCACCTTCAACCATGACGGCTTCGGCAACAACACCAGCCAGCAGATGTCGGGCCCGGCGGCGTCCTCGTTCAACAACTTCACCTTCAACCCCCTGAGCACCAACCGGCTGCCCGCCACGACCACCACGGGCGGGCTGACGGGGTGGCTCATGGATGGCCGGGGCGAGGCCTCCCAGGTGGGCACGGGCACCAGCAGCGGGCAGTACCTGGGATTGGGGTGGGATGCCCTGGGGCGGGTGAAGTCCCTGGCCACGGCGGGCCTGGCCCAGGGCTACACTTACGCACCTTCTGGCCTCAGGATCCGCGTGCTTGACACCGCCACCCCCGCGAACAACCGCCGCTACGCCTACACGAGCGGGGGCCTGCTCATGTCCGAATACACGGACGCGGGCTGGAAGCGGGATGTGGTCTACCTCGGATCCGAGCCTGTGGCTGAGGTTGACGCCGCGGGTATTCACGAACTGCATTCGGATCACCTGGGCACGCCCCGCATCGTCACGAATGGGACCACGGCCCAGATCGAAGGCAAGCAGGCCTACGGGCCATACGGCGAGTCCCTCACGGCCCAAGCCATAGGCTACAGGCCCCTCACCGGCTACACGGGGCACCTCCAGAACGATCCCACCGGCCTGATCTACATGCGCGGAAGGTTCTACAGCCCCGCCTGGCATCGGTTCCTGAACAGCGATCAGGGCGTGGATCCGAACAGCTGGAATCAGATGGCGTATGTGGGCGGAAGCCCGTTCATGGCCGTGGATCCGAGCGGGATGAAAATCAGTCATTGCTGGGTAATCGTTTGGACTCACTGTATAGGTAGTTCAAGTTCAGGATGGCAGTGCTCGTCAGAGATTGTCGGAGAGTTTGGTGATTGTAGTGCATACGGAGATGATCCCGCGCCGCAAACACAACAGAAGGATAAGGATTGCGGCCAAAAGGTGCTTCAGACCTATCAAGGCCGTGTGATTCAGGCAGCTAAGACATGGCAGTCAGCCACATCATGGCCCAGTCTGGGCAAAGCCTTCATGAGTTACGATTCTCAACCTTCGTGGCTCAAGGTTGTCGGCTGGGGTAGCGGTGCATCGGATCAAGTAACCAGCCGACTAGGTGTAAGGGGCATTCCTGCTGGTGTGAACACCGCCCTATTTGGATTTTCGACAATGTGGTCCTTCATAGATGGTTTAGCGGGAGTGGACTTAGCAACCGGCCAGGCCAATACACAACTTCAGAACCAGATTGATCAGGCTGCTTCCGATTACTGGAAGGGCATGAAGGATTGTGCGCAATGAATATGGACGCGAACGAACAGCCCGAGGTCAAGAAAGTTCCAGCCTTTATCCGAATTGTCGATGTGCTCACGGACTTGGTTGTACCCATTGGCCTAGGTGTTTTATTAGTCGAGTTGCTTCCTTCAATCGCAAAGACGGGCATGTTCATCATCGCGGTTGGAATTTTCGCAAGAGTGGCTGCAAAACGAATTCGAGAGCATTACCAAGCCCAATGAAGGAACAGCAGCCGCCTCCGTCGGCGCCACCCCCAAGCGCCCAACGCCATTCATCGCCTGAGGCAGTGGCACACTCAATCTCCGCCATTCGCGTTGGATCTTGACAACTTTCGCCGTCATTTTTTTGACTTGACCCTTAGCTCCTTGCCCCTAGGCTGGTTGCAACCTAGGAGCCCATGACTCAACTGCCGCGCCTTCACTGGTCCACCCTCGGGGACGATACCGGGGGGCTGGAGCATCGGTGGGCGGCGCTGTGGGATATCACAGTGGACCGCGGGGCTTCGCCGGCCCTGGCGCCGCGGGATGTGGATCTGTGGGTGATCAGCGCCAGGGGCGCCTGGCCGCCGCCGGAGCTGAACCGCATGATGGCCGAGGTCGCGGCGTTGCCGATCCTGCTGGGCCTGAAACCCGACGCGGCGCCCATGGATCCCAAGGCCCTGACGGAATGGGGATCGCTGGGATCCGTGCGCTGGGGCGTGCTGGGGCCCGAACCGCCCATGCCGGGCCTGCGCCCCCGCTCGGGCACCACCACGCAGCTGAGCGCCTCCCAGGCCCTGGCCTTCGGGTTGGTGGGCACCAGCGCGGCCATGCAGGATGTGCTGGCCCGCGCCCGCAGCGCCGCCGCTACCCGCGCCACGGTGCTGCTGCTGGGGGAAAGCGGCACGGGCAAGGAGGTCATCGCCCGGGCCATCCACCGCATGAGTGCTGATGCCGCCGAACCCTTCGTGGCCGTGCACTGCGGCGCCATCCCCGAGAACCTGCTGGAGTCGGAGCTCTTCGGCTACAACAAGGGCGCCTTCACGGATGCCCGCAAGGATACGCCGGGCAAGTTCCGCGAGGCCCACGGCGGCACGATCCTGCTCGACGAGGTGGGCACCATGCCCCTGGGCGCCCAGGTGCGGCTGCTGCGGGTGATCCAGGAGCGCGAGGTGCAACCCCTGGGCGGCGGCGCGCCCGTGAAGGTGGATGTGCGGGTGGTGACGGCCTCCAATGTGGACCTCTGGAAGAAGGTGCAGGACGGCAGCTTCCGCGAGGATCTGTTCTACCGCCTGGAAGTGGTGCCCATCACCATGCCGCCCCTGCGGGCCCGGCGGGAGGAAATCCCCTTCCTGGCCCAGCACTTCCTCAACCGCAAGGCCCGGGAGCACGGCCTCTACCCCAAGGCCCTGCATCCCAGCGTGGACCCGTTGTTGATGTCCTTGCCCTGGCCCGGCAACGTGCGCCAGCTGGAGAACGCCATCGAGCGGGCCATCGTGCTATCGGGCAAGCGCCCCGTGCTCACGCGGGAGGATTTCGCCTTCCTGGCGGAGCGCATGGGAGCACCGGCCGAGGGCAGGGGCGAGGCCCCCTTGGCCGAACCCACGCCGAAGGCTGGCTTCCCGCCCGTCCTTACCGATCCTTTCGCGCCCCTGCCCGCCGTGGCCTTCGGCATGGACCTGCCGCCCCAGGGCCTGGATCTCAACCAGGTGGTCTCGGATATGGAAAAGACGCTCATGCTTCAAAGCCTCGCCATCACCCGCGGCAACAAGAAGCGCGCCGCCGACCTGCTGGGCCTCAAGCGGACCACCTTCCTGGAAAAAATGAAGCGGCTGGAACTGGAGGATCCAGACGGCATCGAGGCCGAGGCCTGATCGCGCCTGCTAATCTGAGGAGATGGTAGTAAGCACGACGCATCTGAGGTGGAAACTGGAGGTGCCGGACCCCCAGGAAGAGGCGCTGTGTGCCTGGCTGGAGGCCGGGGGCTCATCGGCCTTCTACCGCGAGGCCGATCCGCCCCGGGTCTGCTACGCCTACTTCCCCCCGGACCAGACGCCCCCCGACGCGGCCGGCCTGGCCGCCTTCTCCGGCGTGCGCCTCATGGAGGCCGAGGCCTTCGGCGACGAGGATTGGCTGGCCAAGAGCCGCGAGGGCTTCGGCGCCTTCGACGTGGGCGCGCGCTTCCATGTGCGGCCCCTCTGGGATGCGGCGCCCGGGCCCCAGGGGCGGATGGATCTCGTCGTGAATCCGGGCCTGGCCTTCGGCACCGGCGGTCACGAAACCACGCGCCTTTGCATGGAGCTGCTGGAGGCACTGGCGGCCTCGAAGCGCCTGAAGGGCCCCGTCCTTGATATCGGCGCGGGCACGGGCATCCTGTCCCTGGCGGCCTTCCTGCTGGGGGGGCGGGCTCTCACGGCCTTCGACATTGATCCCGATTGCGGCCCGGCCATGGACGAGCTCATCGAGCTGAACGCGCACCTGCTCGGGGGCGCGAAGCCGTATGAAAGCTTCGTCGGCACCCTCGATCATCCGCGGGTGGCGGGGCCCTATCCGGGCCTGCTGGCCAACATCCTGCTGGAGACCATCCAGGAACTGCTGCCCCGCATGGCCCAGGTGGCCGCCCCCGGCGGCTGGCTCATCGCCAGCGGCATCCTCGCCGAGCGCACGGACGAAGCCCTGGTGAGCCTCGCGACCCACGGCTTCAAGCCGGAGAAGGTGCTGAAGGAAGGCGAGTGGATCGCGATCCTGGCCGTACGGGAATCCTGAAAAAACAAAAGCGGAACACAGAGGACACAGAGTGCAACAGAGGACACAGAGGAAAACCAATAGGAGCAGGGTGCCTGAGGCAGGAGGATTTTCTCTGTGTCCTCTGCGGATTTCTGTGTCCTCTGCGTTCCTGTTTTGCTTTTTCTCCAGGCTCGCATCATGACGCGTTCAGACCGCCCCATCGGGGTCTTCGATTCGGGCATTGGCGGGCTGACGGTCATCCACGCGCTGCGGCAGCTGCTGCCCCAGGAGGACCTGGTCTACCTCGGGGATACGGCACGGCTGCCCTATGGCACCAAGAGCCACCGCACCATCGAGCGGTACACCCTGCAGATGGGCGAGTTGTTGCAGCGCCACGATCCCAAGCTCATCGTCATCGCCTGCAACACCGCCAGCGCCCACGGCCTGACGGCCCTCCAGGCCGTGAGCCCCTGTCCGGTTATCGGCGTGATCGAGCCCGGCGCCGAGGCCGCCGCGGAGATCCCGGGCCCCGTGGGCATCATCGGCACCCTGGCCACCATCGGCAGCGCCGCCTATGACGCGGCCATCCACCGGCGCGATCCGGAGAAGGTCATCCACAGCGTGGCCTGCCCGCTGCTGGTGCCCCTGGCGGAGGAAGGCTGGTTCGACGATCCCCTCACCGACAGCATCTGCCGCCGCTACCTCGATCAGCTGCCCTTCGAGGTGCAGACCGTGGTGCTGGGCTGCACCCACTATCCGACCCTCCTGACCAGCCTGGAGCGCAGCCGCCCCGGCACCCGCTGGATAGACAGTGGCCGGGTCACCGCCCAGGCCGTGGACCGCCTGCTGCAGGGGGCCCTGGGCTACCGCACCACCAGCGCCCGCGGCGATCTCCGCGTCCAGCTCACCGACGCCAGCAGCCGTCTGAAGGAAGTGGGCAACCGCTTTCTGGAAGAGGCGCTGGGGGATGTGGAAGTGGTGGAGATCTAGGCCGCGGCCCCCGGCAGTGTGAACACCACGCAGGTCCCCATGCCTTCGGGGCTTTCGATGCGGATCTCGCCGCCGTGGCCGCGGACGATTTCGCGGCAGATGCTGAGGCCCAGGCCGGTGCCCATGCCTTCGGGCTTGGTGGTGAACATGGGGCGGAAGACCTGGCCCAGCAGATCGGCGGGGATGCCCTGGCCCGAATCGTGGAAGTGCAGTTCCCACCAGAGGCCGTCCGGCGTGCTTTCCTCGGCGGGCCTGGCCTTGATTCGCACCGTGCCGCCCGAGGGCACGGCGTCCAGGGCGTTGTTCATGAGGTTGAGGAAGAGCTGCTCCATCTGTTTGCGGTCCACATCCAGGCAGCAGTCCGGGGGGGCCTCGACCTCCACCGTGACGCCATGGGCCGCCAGGGTGGGCGTCCAGAGCTGCTGCAGATCGGACAGGAGATCGGCGAAGGCCTGGGGTTTGCGCTCCAGCTGGGGACGGCGGGTGAGATCCAGCATCCGGCGCACGATATCGCCCACGCGCTGGATCTGGGCATGGATGACGCCGAGGCGTTCCCGGGTCCGGTCCGGCAGATCCTTTTGCGCGTCCAGCAGCTGGAGGTGTCCCGTCACGAGGTTGAGGGGCGTGCCCACCTCGTGGGCGAAGGTGGCGGTGAGCTGCCCGGCGACGGCCAGCCGCTCCTGGGCGCCCAGTTCCTCGCGGAGGAGCGCGTTGCGTTCCACCAGGGCCGCCAGTTCATCGTTCTTGGCCTGGAGTTCGAAAAGGGCGGCGTCAATGCGGTCCTGCAGACCCGCGTTGAGGCCCCGGATTTCCAGGATCAGGGCCTCGCGCTCTTCGCCGGCCCGCTGGAGCTGCACGGCCATGTCGTTGAACCGGGCGGCGATGAGGCCCAGTTCGTCGCTGCGGCGCACGGGGGCGCGGGCGCTGGATTCACCGCGCTCCAGGCGCTGCATGGTAAGGACCATGGCCTCGATGGGATCGCTGATGAGCATGCGCAGAATGAGCCAGAGCAGGATGAATTCGCCCAGCAGCACGCCGGGAAGGGTGTGCAGGGTGCGCTTGAGGTTGTTGTCCCAGACCACCTCCCAGCGCTCCAGGTCGCAGTAGGCCCGGATGAGGCCGATGGGCGGGTGGCCGGGTTTGCGGCTGCGGATGGGCAGGTAGACCTTCCAGGCCTGGCGGCCGGTGTTGAGGTCCACCAGCTCGGCCTGGGCCTTGGGCAGGGTCAGGTACGAACCGATCTCCGGGCCCCAGTCAACCAGGCTCTCCTCGCCGGAGGAGCGCACCAGATCCACTTCGTTGCTCCTGCCCACCCGCTTGAAGACATCAATCTGGAAGATGCTGCGGTCGGGACCGGCGATGCTCTCCAGCACCTGGTCGAGCTTGTCGGGATCCTTGAAGGAGGGATCCCGCTCCATGATGTCGGTCTCCACCGTGCCCGCGGCTTCGATCACCAGCTGGCGCGAATAGCTTTCGATCTCCCGGCGGCTGTTGCGGATGATGGAGTAGGCGACGGCCACCGTGAGCACGCTGGTGACGAGGCCCAGCAGCAGGAAGAGCTTGGCATGCAGGCTGCGCAGCCAGGCCAGGGGCCGGATCCGCAGGTGCCAGAAACTCATGCCCGGGGCCCGTCCACCAGGGGAAGCCCCAGGGCCGGTCGCGCGGCCCGGGCGAAGGCGGCGGGATTCTGCCCCTGGGCCAGGGTGGTGAAGCGCTCGAAGACCGCACGGCGGGCCTCGGCCACATCGCCCAGCAGATCGAGCACCCCCCCGCAGAGGGTCGGCCGGTCCCGGGCGCGGAGCTGCGCCTCGGCCTCCCAGAGGAGGGCTTCGAGCGCGGCGAGGTCGTGATGGTCCCCGAGCACCGTCTGAAGCTCCCGCAGATCCTGCAGCACGGATTCGGGCGGCCCCCCGAAGGCAGCCTCCAACGACTCGACGGCGTACCGCAGCTTCTTGATCCGGACCCGGGTCTTGTGCATGGCGGCCGCGTCCTCATGCGCGGCGAGGGTGGCCAGATCGCCCAGGGCCTGGCTGGCGCGGGGTTCCAGGCAGGCCCAGGCGGCCTCCTGAAGCGAGGTGGACTGGAAGGGATGCTGCAGGGCAGGCACGTCGAGCAGACGGCGCAGATCCGGCAGGCGCAGCCGGTCCAGCTCCTTCTCCATGGCCCGGTGGGCCTTGGCGCGGCGCCGGTCCACCTGCTCCAGCAGATGCTCGATCACGGCGGTCTGGCCGGGCGTGCGGGCTTCGCGGTGATGGGTTCTCAGCTGTTCGGCGTGGACATCCAGCTCCCGGGGCAGGCCCAGGATGTCCACCAGTCCTTTCAATGCGCGGCGCTGGCCCTTGTGGCCCGGATAGGCTTCGGCATCCACGAGGTCGAGCACAGCGCCCAGGCGGCGCGCGGCCACCCGGACCTGGTGGAGCTGCTCCATGTCGCCGGCCCACTGGTCCAGCCCCAGCAGCTCCTGCAGGCGCGCCAAGCGGACCTCGAGGGCGCGGTGCAGCAGGATCGCCAGTTCGGCTGGGTGCATCAGATGATTTTAGGAGCCGTTTCGGAATAACCAGTATTTTTCTGGTTATTTCGCTACGGAACCTTATGTCGAGTTCTCCACCGGGACGCCACGG
This sequence comes from Geothrix sp., assembly GCA_030681515.1. Lineage (GTDB taxonomy): Bacteria > Acidobacteriota > Holophagae > Holophagales > Holophagaceae > Geothrix. Next base: position 30,732 of record JAUXSE010000039.1, read on the forward strand.
TGATTTCAGGGCGACGACCTGGACGCCATTCGCAAAAGCGAAAAAATGGCGTAATCTGGGAGGACCATGGAACACATCCACATCAAGGGCGCCCGCGAGCACAACCTCAAGAACTTCGACCTCAGCCTGCCAAGAAACAAGCTGGTGGTCATCACGGGCCTGTCGGGCTCGGGCAAGTCCAGCCTGGCCTTCGACACGCTCTACGCCGAGGGCCAGCGGCGCTACGTGGAAAGCCTGTCGGCCTACGCGCGCCAGTTTCTCGACCAGATGGAGAAGCCCGATGTGGACAGCATCGAGGGGCTGTCGCCGGCCATCTCCATCGAGCAGAAGACCACCAGCAGGAATCCCCGCTCCACCGTGGCGACGGTGACCGAGATCTACGACTACCTGCGCCTGCTCTTCGCCCGCACGGGCAAGCCCACCTGTGTGGCCTGCGGAAAACCCATCGCCAGCCAGACCATCCAGGAGATGACGGATCAGATCCTGGCCCGGCCCGAGGGCACCAAGCTGCAGCTCCTGGCCCCCGTGGTCCGGGGCCGCAAGGGCGAGTTTAAGAAGCTGCTCCAGGACCTCATGAAGCGGGGCTACATCCGGGCCCGGGTGAACGGCCAGATGCTGGATCTCACCGAAGGCGTGCCCGATCTGGATAAGCAAAAGAAGCACACCATCGAGGTGGTCATTGACCGCCTGAAAGTGGGCGCGGCCATCCAGTCCCGGCTGGCGGACAGCCTGGAGATCACCTGCAACCTCGCAGAGGGCAGCGCATTGATCATCGTGGAGGCCGAAGCAGGAGCGGAGGCCCACCGTCCCAAGGATGGCCCGAAGGGCGGCGCCCAGGAGGGGCGCCGTGACGGGAAGGAGGAGCTGTTCTCGTCGAAGCTGGCCTGCCACAACCTGACCTGCGCGAAATTCGGCCAGGGCCTGCCGGAGCTGGAGCCGCGGTCCTTTTCCTTCAACAGCCCCTACGGCGCCTGCCCCACCTGCGATGGCCTGGGCTTCAAGCGGCAGTTTGCGGAGGAGCTGATCATTCCGAACGCGAGCCTCTCCATCAACGAGGGCGCCATCCAGGCCAGCGGCTGGAAAAGCGTGAGCGAAGACGGCTGGCGCTCCCAGATGCTGGATCAGCTGGCCCGCAAGCTGAAGTTCAGCCTGGACGCGCCCTGGAAGAAGCTGCCCGCGGATATCCGGCGCCTGCTGCTCCACGGCACCGAAAAGGAGATGCGCTTCACCTACGAAAGCAAGCGCAACCGCTACGACTTCGTCCACCACTTCGAGGGCATCGTCGGCAACCTGGAGCGCCGCTACCGCGAAACCACCAGCGAGGAGATCCGGGCGGAAATGGAGCAGTCCATGCGGGTCATTCCCTGCGAAGACTGCGGGGGCCAGCGTCTGAAGCCGGAGGTGCTGGCGGTCTTCGTGGGCGGGCTGAACGTGGCCCAGGTGGTGGCCCAGAGCGTGCGCGATTCGCGCCAGTGGTTCGCGGACCTGGCCCTCGAAGGCAAGGAGGCGGTCATCGCCGAAAAGGTGCTGAAGGAGATCCGCGAGCGGCTGGGTTTCCTGGACGACGTGGGCCTGGGCTACCTGACCCTGGATCGCAGCGCGGCCACCCTGTCCGGCGGCGAGGGTCAGCGCATCCGGCTCGCCACCCAGATCGGCAGCAAGCTCCAGGGCGTGCTCTACGTGCTGGACGAGCCCAGCATCGGCCTGCACCAGCGGGACAACCTGCAGCTCATCCATACCCTGCAGGAGATGCGCGACCTGGGCAACACCGTGCTGGTGGTGGAGCATGATCTGGAAACCATCCTGGCCGCGGATCATGTGGTGGACATGGGTCCGGGCGCCGGGGAGCACGGGGGCTGGGTGGTGGCCCAGGGCACGCCCGGCGAGATCGCCCAGACGCCGGGCTCCATCACCGGCGATTTCCTGTCGGGCCGCGACGCCATCCCCGTGCCCCGCACCCGCCGGAAGGCCACGCGCGGATATCTGTCCGTGGTGGGGGCCGAGGAGAACAACCTCAAGAAAGTGGATGCGGATTTCCCCATCGGCCTCGTCACCTGCGTGACGGGCGTATCGGGATCGGGAAAGAGCACCCTGGTGAACGAGATCCTCTACAAGGCCCTCGCCAATCAGCTGCACCAGGGCGTCCACGTCGTCGGGAAGCACAAGGCCATCCAGGGCCTCGAAGCCGTGGACAAGGTCATTGACATTGACCAGGCCCCCATCGGCCGCACGCCCCGCAGCAATCCCGCCACCTACACGGGCCTCTTCACGCCCCTGCGCGAGTTGTTTGCCCAGCTGCCTGAAAGCAAGGCCCGCGGCTACGCGCCGGGCCGCTACAGCTTCAATGTGAAGGGGGGCCGCTGCGAAAAGTGCGAGGGCGATGGCGTCCTCAAGATCGAGATGCACTTCCTCCCGGATGTGTACGTCACCTGCGAGCAGTGCAAGGGCAAACGCTACAACCGCGAAACCCTGGAAATCCACTACAAGGGGAAGAGCGTTTCCGATGTGCTGAACATGACCGTGGAGGAGGCCCTGGGGCTCTTCGCGCCCATCCCTGTGCTGGCCAACAAGCTGCAGACGCTCATGGACGTGGGCCTGGGCTACATCCGCCTGGGCCAGAGCGCCACGACGCTGTCCGGCGGAGAGGCCCAGCGCGTGAAGCTGGGCAAGGAACTGAGCAAGCGCCCCACGGGCCGCACGGTCTACATCCTGGACGAACCCACCACGGGCCTGCACCTCAAGGACATCCAGAAGCTGCTGGAAGTCGTCAACCGCCTGGTGGAAACGGGCAATACCCTCATCGTCATCGAGCACAACCTGGACGTCATCAAGACCGCCGACTGGATCCTGGATATGGGTCCCGAGGGTGGCGGCGAAGGCGGCCGCATCATCGCCGTGGGCACCCCCGAACAGGTGGCCAGGAAAAAGGCCAGCGTGACGGGCCGCTATCTGGCGCCGTACCTGAAGTAGGTCCTACGCGTAGAGATCCACCCGCTGCCCCACGCCACCGGCCTGGGCGACCATCCTGGCCAGATCGGCGCCCTGCTCGGCGCTCAGGTCCAGGGCCTTCCGGAGCACGCGCACGGCGAACTCGTTCTGGGTCCTGGCCTGGGTCTGGACGACGGCGTTGGCGGGCGTGATGTCCACGGAAACCTCTACAGGGGCTTCATCGGCCCTCGGGCTTCCCCACTTGAGCGGCCCGGAGCAGGGCGGCGGCGTCCTGGACGGGTACCTTGGCCTCGGTGGCGGCACGATTTTCGGCCGCGATGGCCTCGAACACCTCGCGGCGATGGACTTGGACGCTGCGCGGGGCCTTGATGCCCAGGCGGACGCCATCCTTGGTGACGCCGAGGACGATGACCTCGACCTCGCCCCCGATGATGATGGACTGTTCCGCCTTCCGGGTGATCACGAGCATAGGGCGAGGGTATCAGTCCTGGCCCAGGATCGGGAAGCGCAGCGGGTATTTGTCCGCGTTCAAGGCGATCTGGAAGCCCACGCAGGTCTTCACGTTCACGACCAGGGGGCCGGCGAGGTTGGTGGTCATGCGCCGGGGATCCTCCGGGATCACAACCAGGGTGAGGATCATGGCGTCATCCTGGGATTCGAGGCCGAGGGCCTCGGCCTCGTCGTCACCGAGGGGCACGGCATAGTCGTCCTTGATGCCGGCGGGATCGAGGCAGGTGAACGAGATCTCGGGGGATTCCACGGACTGGAGGAATTTCAGGGGGTAGCCGTCCTGGGGCTCGAACAGACGGAAGGCGGTGAGCCGGGGGAAGCCCAGCAGGCCCTTGGGGAAGGTCAGGAGGATGCCTTCGTCGGAGGCGGGGCTGGGAGCTGGGGTGGGAGCAGTGTCGGGAGTCATGGCCGTCCAGGGTTGTTCCAAATCAACCCATCGGACGAATCCGGGTCTTCCTGAGTTTCATGCGCCCCCTCGCTGAACACCGCCCAAAGGGCCTCCAGCCGCTTGCGGCGGAACCGGGGATTGGGAATGGTGCGCTCCAGGGCCTCCCTGGTGGCCGGGGGGTGGGCCAGGCGGGCCATGATCCAGCGGTTGCCCAGTTCCATGACGGCGCCCACATCGCCCTCGTTGCCCCAGGCCCAGCGCAGGGCCGTGAGTTTCCGGGCGCGTTCCACGGCCAGGTCGCCCAGGTGCTTGACCTTCTCCACCACGGGGTCGTGCCTGGGAGTTGCGTAGGCCCGCACCCGCTTCAGCAGGTGCCGCATCTCCCGGGGCAGGGCGGCCAGCCGCGGTCCGGCCTCCGGGTGATCCCGTTTCGCGTCGGATTCGTCGGCCAGGATGCGCAGCAGGGGCAGCAGCAGGGCCGCATCGCGGCTGGCGTAGGTGATCTGGGCGTCGCGCAGGGGCCGGATCATCCAGTTGGAATCCTGCTCCTCCTTGGGGATATCGAGGCCCAGCTTGAGCTTGGCCATGGTCTTCAGGCCCGGCTGCGGGTAGCCCAGGGCCCTGGAGAGCAGCATGGTGTCGAAGATGCTCTCGGGCACCACATTGTAAACGCGCTTGAAGACGATGCCGTCGCCGGAGAAGTCGTGGACGATCCAGGGCACCTGGGCCATGGCCTGCAGGGCGGGCCGCATGAGATCGCCCAGGGCCAGCGGATCCACCAGCCAGGCCTGATCGTGGGTGGCCACCTGCATCAGCGCGAGCACGCAGTGGTGCATGCCCGTGAGGCTGCACTCGATGTCCACGGACAGCACGCCCGCCGAATGCCACAGGGGCAGCGCCTCCTGCAGCTTCTCGGGCGTATCCACAAAGGTCGTGGGAAGGTCGAAGTGATCCAGCACCATCCTAGGGCCTGGCTTCAAAAGAGGGCATGACCGCGACGGGTCCAGCCGCGTGATCCAGGAAGGAAGCGCGCACAGGGCGATGCGGGACATCGTTCAAGCGCGGTGACGCACCTGGGCGCGCGGCTGGGCCCGTCCCGGAGGGCAAGGGGCGGCGCCCGGCGCGATACCGCGTCAAGCTCCTCGTCAATAGTGCCGCTATTGCCATCGTCGCTTTCCTTGTCTCGCTTGGGCGGCGCCTCTTGCGCGGCCCTGTCCTTTTTTGAAGCCAGGCCCCTAGTGTGCCTCAGATGTTCCTCCATTACGCTGAAGAGTCCGTCACGATTCCCGGGGCTTGCCATGAACCGATCGCTCTTCTGGACCACCTTTTTCACGATCTTCCTCGCCGAAGTCGGGGACAAGACACAGCTGGCGGCGATGACGGCCACCGTGCGCAGCGGGCAGATCTGGACCGTGTTCCTCGCCGCCAGCGCGGCCCTGGTCTGTGCCACGGCCATCGGCGTGGCCCTGGGCGGGGTGCTGTTCAAGCACATCCCCGGGGTGGCCATCAAGTGGGTGGCCGGTTGCGCGTTCATCGCGGTGGGGCTGTGGGTCCTGATCAAGGGCTGAGGGGCCACCTCCCCCACCCGGAAGCGGACCCGGTTCATAGAAATAAATAAATGTCACAATGCCCATCGCGCTCGCACCGAAAGGTGTAACAACAGCACCTTGGTTCGAGCCGGCCGTGTCCGGTGAGGCCTTGTCCTGTTCCATCAACGGGGCCGCCGGGCGGCCCCCAGGCGCGGCCTCGGCCGCACGGAGAATTCATGATCACGAAACTCATTGGTGCCGCCACCCTCTTCGCGGCCGGGTCGCTCATGGCCGGGCACACCCAGTCCCTCGGGGCCACGCCCGTGGACGCCTTCGGTGCCGAAGCCGCCCTTGCCTGCGCCGGATCCTGCGGCGGCAAGGAGACCAAGGACGCCAAGGCGGAAGGCAAGGCCCCCGCCAAGGCGAAGGACGGCTCCTGCGGCAAGGGCACCTGCGGCAGCAAGGACATGAAGAAGGACAAGAAGGAAGGCACCTGCGGCAAGGACAAGAAGGCCGATGGCTCCTGCGGCAAGGATAAGAAGTAGCTGCCCGGGAGGCACGCCATGGCTCAGGACAGGTTCACCGGCGTGGGGCTGGGGCTTCGCCGCCCGCACCTCGAGGCGGTCGCGGGGCTGGAAGCCCACGGCGTGCCCTTCTGGGAGACCTGTCCTGAGAATGTGATCGGGGACGGGGGGCGCCATCATCGGATGGCCTGCGCGGTCCTCGATCGGGATCCGGTGCTCACCCACGGTTTGGCCATCTCCGTGGGCGGCTTCGATCCCTGGGACGGGGAGTACCTGCGCGATCTGGGCCGGTTTCTCATCCGCACGGGGACGCCCTGGCATTCCGAGCACCTCTGCTTCACGGGCGTGGATGGGAGCTGCCTTCACGAGCTGCTGCCGCTTCCCTTCACGCGGGAGGCGGCGCGGCACGCGATCGCCCGGGCGAAGGATCTCCAGACCCGTCTCCCCGTTCCGCTGCTCCTCGAAAACATCACGTACTACGCCGAGCTCGGGCCTTCCGAAATGGATGAGGCCGACTTCATCGCCGGGGTGCTGGAGGGCGCGGACGTGGGCTGGCTGCTGGATGTGAACAATGTCTACGTCAATGGGCTCAACTTCGGCTTCGATCCGAAGGCCTGGCTATCGCGGATGCCGCTGGACCGCGTCGCGCAGATCCACATCGCGGGCCACAAGCGCTTCGGCGATATCACCGTGGATACCCACGGGGCGGAGGTCATTGACCCCGTCATCGAGCTGATGCAGTGGACCCTCGCGCGGCTGGGAAGACCCGTCCCGGTGCTGCTGGAACGGGATAACCACATTCCGGATCTCGACGCCCTGCTGGCGGAACGGGCGCGCCTCCAGCACGCCTACGACGCGGTGCTGGCGCCCGTCCTGGCCCCGGGCGGGGTGGGTCATGGCTGAGTCCCGGACCCTCGGCCTTCAGCGGGCCATGGCCTCCCTGGTGCTGGACGGGGACGAGGCCGTCTTCGAATCGGATCCCGGCGAGGCGGCCCGCCGCCAGGGACTGGGGGACGCGGAGCAGCGGTCCTTCCGGGACCAGGGCCCCGGGATGAGAACCTACCGCGAGCTGGCGCGCATGAGCCTCATCGAGCCGCTGGAGACCCTGTTTCCGGTGCTGAAGGCGCTCCTCGACGCCGCCGGCGCGTGGGATGGGTGCATTCAGGCCTTTCTCGACGCGCGGGCCATCCGGAGTTCCCACTACCGGGATATCGGGCCGGCCTTCCTGGGCTGGCTCGCGGCCACGGGCTGGGGCCAGGACCGCTGGCCCTTCCTGCTCGAACTGGCTCACGCCGAGATCCTGGAGGTGCTGGTGGCCCGCTTTCCCGATGCGGATCCTCCCGGGGAGGTCCATGCCGATCCGGGGCCCCAGGATCGGGTCGTCCTGGATCCGGCCACCCAGGTCGTGACCTACACCCATGCCGTCCACCGCGTCCGGGAGCAGGCACCGGTGCCCGAAGCCCGCCCCACGCACCTCCTCGCCTTCCGCGACGGGGAGGGCGAGGCCCGGCTGCTGGAACTGACCCCGGCCACCGCGGCGCTGCTGGTCCAGGCCCAAACCCGGCCTCTTGCCGAAACTGTCGCTGCCCTGGGCCTGCCCGGCCTCACCCCGGCGATGAACCTCCTGCGCGACCTTCACCGCGACGGCGCCATCGCGGGATTCCACCGCCCCCTAGCCTGAGAGGCCCCCATGCTCCACCGTTCCCTATTGTCGGCTCTGCTGCTGGCCGTTCCCCTTATGGCCCAGAACCGCGTCTTCCGCGTGGACGACAACCATACGGTGCTGGGCTTCAAGGCCTCGACCCTGCTCTTCGACGTGCCCGGCCGCTTCACGCGGTACAAGGCGGATATCCAGGGCGATCCCGCCTCCCCAGAAGGGGCGAAGGTCCGCGTGGACATCGAGGCCAGGTCCATCAACACCGCCAACGGGGGGCGCGACGAGCACCTCCGGTCCGCGGATTTCCTGGATGTGGCGAAGCATCCGAAGATCACGTTCATTTCGCGGGAGGTCCGGAAGGAGGGCGACCGCCTGCTGGTTCGTGGAACCCTCACGATGCACGGGGTCAGCCGGGATCTCGATCTGTCCTTCGTGGCCGCGGAGGGCATGAACGGGGCCGGAGCCCACACCTGGTCCTACCGGGCCACCCTGCCGCTGGACCGGCTGGATTTCGGTGTGGGTGCAGACAGCGTGGCGGCCAAGATCAGCTTGAAGCGCCCGGTGGAACTGGACCTGCTGCTGGTGGGATTCTTCGAGGAACCGCCCGTCGCGGCCACGAAGCCCGCGGGCCGCGCCAAGAAGTAGCTTGCCGCGCCGGGGGCCCCCGCTGACACTGGCAGCGGCATGACGGAACCCTCCCCGACTGAAACCGAGCTGCTTCAACGGGCCGCCTCCGGCGACTCGGATGCTTTCGGCGCGCTCGTCCAGCCCCACCTCGCCCTCTTCCACAACGGGATCCACCGCATCCTGGGCAATGCCGCCGATACCCAGGACGCGCTCCAGGACGCCCTCATGAGCATCCACCGGGACCTGCCCAGGTTCGAGGGCCGCAGCCGCTTCAGCAGCTGGGGCTACAAGATCTGCATCAACGCGGCGCTGATGGCGCGGCGGAGCCGCGTGAGGATCCACGATATGGAACGCTCCGAACCCCTGGCCCTGGGACCCTTCGATGACCGCGGGCACCACATGGACCAGGATCGCGCGCCGGAATGGCAGGTCGAGGCCCAGGCGCACGATCTCGTGGAGCGGCAGGAGATGCGGGAATGCCTGACGCGGGCCCTCGACGAGTTGCCGGACACGCACCGGACGGTTTTCGTGCTGAAGGATCTGGAGGACTGGGAGACGGAGGAGATCGCCCGGCACCTCCAGCTGACGCCCGGGGCGGTACGGCAGCGGCTCCACCGGTCGCGAGTGCTGGTCCAGGCCCGTCTTCGCGCCCATGTCCTGGGAGGCCGCCCATGAGCTTCTTGCCCTCCTGCCATGAGGTCCAGACCGACCTCACCGAATACACCGAAGGCGCCCTGCCGTTCTCGCGAAGGGCGGGCATCTGGGTTCATCTGCTGTTTTGCCGGGTGTGCGCGGGATTCCTGCGCGGAATGAAGGCCCTCCCGGGCGTGGCCAAGGCGTCGCTCGCGGCGCCCACGGACGTCCCGGAAGCCGCATCCAGGGCCCTGGACGCGGTCCAGGCCGCCCTGAAGAAAGGGAAGCCCTAGCCGCGCCTCAGGGTGAGGATGGCGATCTCCGGCGGGGCGGCGATGCGGATGGGCAGACCCACCACGCCAAGCCCCCGGCTGACGTAGAGCAGGTCGCTCCCCTCGCGGTAGAGGCCCTCGGTGCGGGGGCCGATGAGGCGGGCGCTGCTGAACCCCGGGATGGGATTGATCTGGCCGCCGTGGGTGTGCCCCGATAGCGTGAGCCGCGCGCCGGCCGCCAGCGCCTGTTCCCATTCGCTGGGGCGGTGGTTCAGGCAGAGGCGGAAGGCGTCGGCGGGCAGATCCCGGGCGGCCTCGGCGGGCCGGGGGCCGGGGCCGAAGTTGATGCGGCGGAACCGGCCGTTCCGGGCCATGGGATCCTGCAGGCCCAGCACGGCGAGGGTGGCGCCGCCGCGCTGGACCAGGGCCGCGGTGTTCTCCAGGCAGCGGATCCCGTTCCGCTCCAGATCCCGCCAGATGGGGCGGGGATCGTCGAAGTAGTCGTGGTTGCCCAGCACGGCGAAACGGCCCAGGGGCGGGTGGAAGCCCCGGAAGGCCTCCAGAAGCGGTGCCAGTTCCTCCGGCCGGCTGTCCACCAGATCGCCCGTGAGCAGCAGCAGCTCCGGCCGTTCGCGCTCCGTGAGCTCCCGCCAGCGGCGCAGGGTGGCCGGGCCCACGAGGGGGCCGGCGTGGAGGTCGCTCAGGTGGGCCATGCGGAGGCCATCCAGGCCCACGGGTAGATCCGGGAAGAGGAGATCCCGGCGGGTGATCGCCGGATCCCCGTAGGCCTCTTTCGCCCCGCCCATCCCCAGGGCCGCCGAGGCGCCCGTGCTGGCCATCGCGGCGGTGCGGAGGAAGGCGCGGCGGCTGGGATCCACCGGGGCATCCTCTTCCAGGCCCCCGGCGAAAGGCACGACTTGGCGGAAGACCTGCCAGGCCCCCTCCGCCAGCATGGCGATGATCAGGTGGACCACGGTGAAGGCCTGGAAGTAGAAGCTGGCGCGGGCCAGCGGCCGCAGCAGGGGCATCGCGTCATTCCCGCCCGCCGCGGCGATCCGCATCCCCGCGAAGAGCACCAGGGGCAGGTGCATCAGCCCGAGGATCCAGGGCAGCCAGCGGTGGGCCCGCTCCGGCAGCTCCAGCCGCAGCAGCCGCAGGTGGAACCACTGGACGAGCACGATGAGAATGAGGGCGATCAGGAAGGACATTCAGATCCCAGCCGGGAAATCAGGGTCGCACGATCATGCTGAGGGTTCCCACGGTACGGTCCTTCATGATGCCGTCCAAGGGCCGGTGCAGGCCCAGGGTGAAGGAGAGGTTCCCCGCCAGGCGGCGCAGCACGTCCATGGGCAGACCGAGGTTCCGGCTGTCCAGTTCCAGACCCACGACGCGCTGGGCCCCGGGCCGGGGCGCAGGATCCTGCCAGACCGCCGTATGCTCCAGGTAGGCCTGGAAGACACCGAATCCCAGCTCGCCCCGGAGCCGCTGGAAACGGTTGCCCGTGGCGCCGTAGGCGGGAAGGGCCGCCTGGATCACCCGGTTGGCATCGAGGGCCGCTGGCAGCAGCGAGGTGGGCACGCCGCCGAGGTGGAAGCGGTCCAGCGCCGTGGGATCGCCGCCGATGCGACCCCCCTCCACGCGCACCGTGAGGGGCGCCCAGGGATTGATCCAGCCCGCGGTGAAGGCCACGCGGTTCAGGCTCCAGGCCCTCCCGTCCGTGTGGCCATGCTGGTCTCGGCCGGCCAGGCGGGCGCGGAACCCCTGCCCGTCGCGGCTCCAGAAGCTGGCGAAACCGGCTTCCACGCCCCCCAGGGAACGATTGAAAGGATCCGCGCCGGCCGGTGTGACGCGCTCGTGGGCGAACACCGGCTGGATGAAGGCCTGCGGGCGTCCCAGATTCTCGTTCCGGAAGCCCAGTTCGGCACCCCGGCGTTCCCGGTCGAAGCCCGCCACCGGGGCGAAGCGTTGGCTGGACGGGCGCTCCAGGAGCGAAAAGACCTGGAGGGACGGAGCCCAGCGCCACCCGCGCCAGGCCGCGCCGGCCATGCCTCCGCGGGGGCCCGCGCCGTTCCCCAGACCCGCGAGCACCTGCCAGTTCAGGCGGTGGAGGATATCGTTGCCCCCGGCGCCGATCTGGGCGCTGAGCCCCGAGGGCGTGGCGCTGTAGCTGGCCACGGAGAAGACGTCATGGCTTTCGCCGATGCGGTAGGGGTGGGCGGCCACGGCCACCGGCGCTGGAAGGGGGCTGGGTTCATCGGCCTTCGGGAGCACCTGATCCTTCACCAGCGCCGCGGGATCCCGGGGCAGGGGCTGCGGCTCCAGGGGGAGCCGGGTGGCGTCGAGTTTGCGGATCTGCAGGCCCGAGGCGCTGAGCTGGGTGTAGTAGATCCACTGGCCGTCCGGCGTGGCGACGGGATTCCAGGCGGCGGCCAGCGTTCGCGTGAGGGGCCGGCCCTGGGCATCCACCAGGTTCCAGATGCCCTCCACCTCGCGCCAGGCGAGTCCGCCCGGCACCGCGGGCCTGGGTGGCACGGGCCCGGAGCTGAGCCCCCGACCGAAGGTCCACACCCGCGGCTTCGGCTGCAGCACACCCTCCTCGTCGGGCAGCCGCAGATGGAAGGCCACGGCATCGGGGGCCGTCCACACCGGATTCCAGGGGAGGGCGCCGTGGACCCGGCCCAGGCGCCGGGTGGGGGGCAGGATGGGCGCGAGGGCGGCGTGGTCGGCGGGCTCGTCCGGTTCCGTCCCGGCGGGCTTCAGTGGGGCCTTCAGATCCCACACATAGAGGCCGGGCTTCTTCGGATCCAGCACCCGGGCCAGGAGTTTCGAGCCGTCCGGGCTCAGGGCCAGATCCGTGGCCCAGCCCTTCAACTGGGTGACGAGCTCGCCTTCGCGCAGGCCCTCGGCCCTGGCGCGGCGCTCCAGTTCCAGGGCCGTGTGGGTCAGCTCGGCGCAGAAGCGCTGGTAGCCGTCCTTCGGCCCGAAGCCGAAGGTGGCGAGGAAGGCCGCGTCGAAGTCGCGCTTGCCGGCGAGGCGGGTCCACAGGGTCGGGAAGACCTTGGCGTCGCCCGCCTTCGTCTCTAGCCATTCCAGGTAGGCGCTCCCGCCCAGGTAGGCCATGCTGCCGCCGAGAAAGCCGCCCCGGCCGCTCAGGGCTTCGTAGGTGGGCAGCTTGCCCTCCAGGGCCCACTGGCGCAGCACCGCCGCCCGGAGGGCGCTGTGGGGACGGCCGCTGCCCGTGAGCTTCCCTTCGATGAGCGTGGCGTAGCCTTCGATGACCCAGCGGGGGGATTTCTCCGCGACGGGACCCAGGACCGCGGCCCAGCGCCGCCACAGGCCGGGCTTCCGGGCCGGGCGCAGCAGGTGGTGCATGTGTCCCAGTTCATGGGTGAGGAGCAGTTCCGCCCAGCCCCGGTGGTGGCCGATGTCGGAATCGGGTTCCGGCTCGGTCTTCCAGAGCACCACGTGGGGGCGCCGGAACAGCGGGAAGGCCATGCCGTTGGCCTCCATCACCGGATCCAGGATCAGGATGTCCACGGGCTTCCCGGGTTGCTCGTAGGCGAAGCCGATGAGCCCCAGGTACTGGGCGTGGATGCCCTCCACGCGCCCCGCCACATCGCGGCCGAAGGCCTCGAAGGCCGTGGGGCAGTGGATGCGGTAGTGGGGCGTCGTGAAGGTGATCCAGGCCGCGTCGGGGGCCTGGATGCGGGGCGCCGCCCCCAGGGGTGGAGCCCCGGCCAGGGTCGGCAACAGGGCGAGACAGGTGGCGAGGGGTCGGGGATTCATGCCTCCAGTGTGCCCAAGGGGCCGTAACAAAATAACCTTGGCGATTGTGCGGAGCGCCGGGCGAGCATGGCAAGGAGGGGGCCCGCTGGCATGGTGGTTCCATGTTGAGGGCCGCCGACGCCGCCATGGGAAGCCCGCCGCCCGCACCCGAAGGGCTGGGGCCAGCCGCGCGCCCGACTGCGTTGAGTGGCTCGAAGGATGAACCACATCCCCCTTCGCCACTCGCCTGGCCGGATCGCGCGGCTGACCTCCAGCAATCGCCAAGGTTATTTTGTTACGGCCCCTGAGGCGTGACGGCGATCACTTTTTGAGACTGTTTCTCAAAAAAAGGATTGAACGATGAATTGAGTATGTTGAGACTCAATCTCGTCATGTTGTTTCTCCCTTCCCTCCCCTTCTCCCTCCCCTCCGCCCCCCGGTCGTACTCGACGGCCCAGGCCCCCCGGCCCGCCATGGATCGGACGGTCCTGGCCATGGGCACGGAACTGCGCGTGCATCTGGAGGGGGCCGGGGATCTCGGCCGGGCCTCCGAAGCGGTCCTGGCGGAGTCGGCCCGGATCGAGGCGGCCTGCTCGACCTGGAACGCCGCTTCGGGCTGGAGCCGCCTGAACGCGGCCCAGGGGAGGGCGGTTCCCCTGGCGCCGGAATGGATGGCCCTCCTGGCCCGGGTCCAGGCCTGGAGCCTGCGGACCGAGGGGGCCTTCGAGCCCGTGCTCATGGCCCTGATGCAGGCCTGGGGGATCCGGCAGGGGGGCAGGGTGCCGGATCCCGGGATCCTGGCGGCGGCCCGCCGGGCCTCGGGACCGGGCCTGCTGGATCTGGATCTGGGCCGCGGCACCGCCCGGCTGCGGGATCCCGGCGCCGGCATCGAGGAAGGCGGCTTCCTGAAGGGCTACGCCCTGGACGCCATGCGGAAGGCGTCGGGCCTCCCCTCCGGCTGGATGGAGTTCGGGGGCCAGGTGCTGGCCTGGGGGCGGCCCCTTGCCGCCGGTATCGCCGATCCCCAGGATCGAGGGCGCATCCGCTGCACCGTCGTTGTGGAGGATGCCTCCCTGTCCGGCAGCGGCACCTCGGAACGGGGCCGGCATATCCTCGATCCCCGTACGGGCGAACCCTGCCCGGCCTGGGGCAGCACCGCCGTGGTGGCCGCCGACGCCCTTTCGGCGGATGTCTTGTCCACCGCCCTCTATGTGCTGGGCCCCGATGCGGGCGCCGCCTGGGCCGAGCGCCACGGCGTGGCCGCGGCCTTCCTTTTCAACGATGGGAGCGTCCGCATGACCCGGGCCTTCCGATCCCTCCACCCCACCCTGATTCCCCGGGAGTCCCGATGAAATCCTTTCTCACCCCCCTCCTGTGCGCGCTGCTGGCGGCCCCTGCCTTCGCCCAGGAAAAGCCGGACACGGACAAGCGCATCGCGGATCTTGAGCGCCGCCTGGACGCCATGTCCCAGGAGCTGGAGGCCCAGAAGACCGGCACGGCCATGCCGGTGGCGGGCGAAGCGGGCCAGTACGGCCTGGGTCCTGCCGCCTCCAAGCCCTACGGGTCCAAGGGCGGCCTGAGCATCGGCGGCTACGGCGAAATGCTCTACGAAAACTTCGATTCAAAGCTTCAGAACGGCACCTACAGCCCCAGGGCCAACACGGTGGATTTCGTCCGGCAGATCCTCTACGTGGGCTACAAGTTCGACGAGCGCATCGTATTCAACACGGAGATCGAGTTCGAGCACGCGAAGACCGCCACCGGCAGCGCCGGTGAGGTGGCCGTGGAGTTCGCCTACCTGGACTTCCTGCTGGCCCCTTCGTTCAATGTCCGCGCCGGCATGGTGCTCCTGCCCCTGGGCTTCATCAACGAACTGCACGAGCCGCCCACCTTCCTCGGTGCCAAACGCCCCGGGGTGGAGAGCACCCTCATCCCCACCACCTGGCGCGAGAACGGCGTGGGCGTCCACGGCGAACTGCCGGGCCACTTCACCTACCGCGCCTACCTGGTGAACGGCCTGGACAGCTCCAGGTTCGGCGCCACGGGCATCCGCTCGGGCCGCCAGAACGGATCCAAGGCGTTGGCCGAAAGCCTGGCCCTCACGGGGCGCCTGGACTGGAGCCCCATCCCCGGCACCACCCTCGGCCTGGGCGCCTACACCGGCAACAGCAATCAGGCGGATGCGGGCGAGGCCATCCGCACCACCCTGGTGGAGGGCCACGGGGAGTACAGGGCCCGGGGGCTTCAGTTGCGGGGCCTGTTCGTACGGATGACCAACTCCGAGACCGGGCTGACCGCCCTGGCGGCCTCCAGCGCGGTGAAGCAGCTGGGTACGGAGCAGTGGGGCGGCTACCTGGAGGCGGGCTATGATGTCCTGGGGTCCACGGGATCCAAGCAGGCGCTCATCCCCTTCCTGCGGTGGGAGCGCATGAACACCCAGCAGCAGGTGGCGGCGGGGGTCGCGGCAGATCGGGCCAACGATCAGACCCTGCTCATCGCGGGCATATCGTACAAGCCCATTCCCCAGGTGGCCCTGAAGCTGGATGTCACCAGGGCCGAGAACCGGGCTGGCACGGGCCGGGACCAGGTGAGCCTGGCCATGGGCTACTACTTCTGAGGCGGCCATGATCCGCGTCCTCGCCCTCCTCGCCCTCCTCGCCCTGCCGCTGTTCGCGGCCCTGCCCACCCCACAGGAGGCCCTGGCCCTGGCCTTCCCCGGGGCGCACCTCACGCGAAAGGAGCATGTGCTCACCGAGGCCCAGGCGGCCCGCGTAAAGGCCCTGGCGGACGGAGATCTGCCGGGACGCTGGACCGTGATCTACGAGGCCCGGAAGAACGGCGGCCTGATGGGGATCGGGTGCTTCGACACCCATCGGGTCCGGACCCTGAACGAAACCCTGCTGGTGGCGATCTCGCCGGAGGGCCGCATCCTCCGCGTGGAGGCCGTGGCCTTCCGCGAGCCCGCCGAGTACCGGGCGAAGGAGGCCTGGGTGAAGCAGTTCGAGGGCAGGACGCTCGATCCGCAGCTCAGCCTCAAGGGCGCCATCCGCCCGCTGTCCGGCGCCACGCTCACGGCCCACGCCATGACCGATGCCGCGCGGCGCTGCCTGGCCCTCCACCAGGTGCTCTACCGGGATGCGCAATGACGCCCCTCGAACGCTGGAGCCTGCATCTGGCGGCCCTGGCCACCGCGGGCACGGGCCTTCTGGACGGCCTGCTGCGCTGGTTTGGCGAACGGGCCGGGGAATTCGGCCCCGAGCCCCATCCCTGGCTGGGGATGGCGCAGCATCTGCACGTCCTCGTGACGCCGCTCCTGGTCTTCACCCTGGGCATGATGGTGCGCGGCCACCTCTGGGCGCGCCTGCAGAAGGGCCCCGAGGGCCGCCGCACGGGCCTCGGCACGGCCTTCCTCATCGCCCCCATGGTGCTCAGCGGCTACGGCATCCAGGTGGTGGCCAGTCCCGCCTGGCGCGGCGGCCTGGCCTGGATCCACGGGATCAGCGCCGGTGTGTTCCTGCTGGCCTACCTGGGGCACCTCTTCATCCCGCATGCCCAGGCCGGGATTCCAGCCGTGGTGGAGAGCCCGATAGCCGATAGCTGATAGCTGATAGCTGATAGCGTCTTACCCATGTCTCGCATTTGGATCCTCCCCGACCAGGTCGCGAATCAGATCGCGGCGGGCGAGGGGGGGCCCCGCTCTGTGATCGCAAGCCGAAGGCGCAGCGTGAGCAGGAGCAGGCTCCTGTGGAGCCTGCGTTCGCGGGCTGCCAGATGACAACCCGACCGCCCATCCACGATCTAGACTGATCCAATGGCCAAGATCTGGATCCTCCCCGACCAGGTCGCGAATCAGATCGCGGCGGGCGAGGTTGTCGAGCGGCCTTCGTCGGTGCTGAAGGAGCTGGTGGAGAATGCCCTGGACGCCGGGGCCCGCCGCGTCGAGGTGGCCTGGGAGGAGGGCGGCAAGCGCCTGCTGGAGGTATCGGACGATGGTTCCGGCATGGCCCGGGATGATCTGTACCTGGCCCTGGAGCGCCACGCCACCAGCAAGGTGCGCACGGCGGAGGATCTCGGCCACCTGGGCACCTTCGGGTTCCGGGGCGAGGCCCTGCCCAGCATCGCCAGCGTGAGCCGCTTCGACCTGACGAGCGCCGAAGCGGACGGCGCGGGCCACCGGCTGCGCTGCGAATTCGGGATCATCAAGGAGGTGGCGCCGGCATCGCGCGGCCGCGGCACCACTGTGACCGTGCGGGATCTCTTCGCCCAGCTGCCCGCCCGGCGGCGCTTCCTGAAATCCACGGACACCGAGCACGCCCAGCTTTGGGGCGCCGTGGCGCGGCTGGCCCTGGCCTCGCCGGGCGTCCACTGGACCATCCGCCCGGATCGGGGCGCGCCCCTGGTGCTGCCGCCGGTGGAGGATGCCGGCCAGCGCCTGGCCCCGCTGCTGGGGGAGAAGCTGGCCCGCCTGGTGCCCTTCGTGAACGGCGAGCCCCCCTGGCGCCTGCGGGGCTTCGTATCGCCGCCGGACCTCAGCTTCCGCGACCGCAACCACCTCTACCTCTTCGTGAACGGCCGCGCCGTGCGGGATCGCCTGCTGCTGGCGGCGTTATCCGAAGCCTGGTCCGGCACCTTCGCCAAGGGTTCCTATCCTGCGGCAGTGCTCTTCCTGGAACTGCCGCCGGAATCCGTGGACGTGAACGTGCATCCCACCAAGGCCGAGGTCCGTTTCCGCGAGCCCCAGCGCATCTTCGCGTGGGTGCGCGGCGGGGCGGAGGAGGCCTGGGCCGCCTTGCGAAGCAACTGGTCCTCGGCGCGGGGTGGGCTGGCCTCGGTCTTGGAACTGCCGCCGAAACCCGCGGAATCCGAATTCGAGCTGGATCCCTCCCGCCGGGCGGCGTCCGTGCATCCGCGCCTCTGGCCGGATCATTCCGGTGGGGCCCTGGGGGGGTACCGCGCCCTGGCGGAGGCCTTCGATCCCCGGACCCCGGAGACCGTCTACGCCTACGAACCCGCGCCCACGGGGGTGGCGGAGGGCCCCATCTCCGGCGCTGACATCCGCTACCTGGGGGCCTTCGAACAGACCTACCTGCTGGCGGAGATCGCGGGCGGGCGCGGTCCCGAACTCTGGATCGTGGATCAGCATGTGGCCCATGAGCGGGTGCTCTTCGAGCGGCTCTTCCTGCGCCGCCACGCCCCGGCCATCCAGCCCCTGATGCCGCCCCAGGTGGTGCAGCTGGGCCCCGAGGCCCTGGCGCGTCTCACGCCTTTCCTTTCCGAGCTGGCGGCCGCCGGCGTGGAGGCGGAACCCTTCGGTGGCGACGCCCTGGTGGTGCGGGGCCTGCCGGATTTCCTGGTGGACCGGGATCCCCAGGCCCTGCTGGAGGATCTGCTGGCCCGCCTGGAGCGCGAAGGCCGCGTGGACCTCGACGCCTTCCGCCGCGACCTCAATGCCGAACTGGCCTGCCGCGCCGCCATCAAGAAGCACCATGCCCTGCCCCCGGACCTGGCCCTCCGGCTGATCCAGGACCTCCTCGCCTGCGAAGTCCCCAACACCTGCCCCCACGGAAGGCCCATCATCAAGAAACTGACCCTGGATGATCTGGAGCGGAGTTTCGGGCGGAAAGCTTAGTCAGCACCCAGAATCATCGCCCGGAGAGCCATTCCCGGGCCCGGGCGAACCGCAGCCCGCTGGGCCCGGAAAGGCCTTTCACGCAGCCCTTGCCGCGGGGGATGACCTGGAAGCCGTCGTACCCCTCCAGGGCCGCGGCCAGACGCTCGACGCCTTCCACCAGGGCGATGTCGGGGAAGGCCTCCCGCCCCGTGGGGAGGATGATGTCCAGGAGCCTCTGCTGGATCTCGTCTTCGCTGGGGCACCCGGGGCCGGACGGCGTGAGCAGGACCAGGGCCACGGGCTCGCCGGGACGGAAAGCGTCCAGGTAGCTCAGCAGAACCTCGACCCATTCGGCCGAGGCCCAGTCCACTTCATAGAGGAGGGCCTCCCGGGAAGGGGAGGCGGGTGCGGGGGGCTGCAGGCGCCGCGGGGTCCGGGTCGCAAGGACCCGGATCCGATCGCGCAGGAGGTCCACGGCCCGATCCCAGCGGAGATGGGCCTCCGCGCGGGACCGGCCCCGGGCCCCCTTGGCCTGGCGCTCCTCGGGCTGAGCGAGGGCCTGCCGCATCAGGGACACCAGGGCCTCGGCGTCCGGCTCCTCCAGCCAGAAACCGGCCCGGCTGGGTTGGAATGCATCCACCTTCGGGACCCGGACCGGATGGCTCGGAATGAGATAGGCGCAGTCCTCGTGGACGAAATCCATGGCCGCGCCCCGTCCGGTGACGATCAGCGGCAGGCCTGAAGCCATGGCCTCGGCCATGGGCAGGCCGAACCCCTCTCCCCGATAGGGCATCACGAAGGCATCGCAGGCGCGATACAGCGAGGCGATGTCCGGTTCGGCGAGATCCTCCACCATGAACTCGATGGCGGGAGCTTCCGGATCGGACTGGAGGCGGCGGATGGCCTGGTCGAGATCCGAACCCCGATAGACCCCGCCGCCCTGTCCCTTGATCACCAGGCAGACATCATCGGCGGCGGTGAAGGCCGTGCGGTAGGCCGCGAGGAGGAGGTCCATGCCCTTGCGGTAGATGGTGCCCCCCAGAAAGAGGAACTTGAATGTCTTCGGGGTGCGCAGGGGATAGGTGGGGCCGTCGGGCCGGAAGATCTCCGTATCCACGCCGAGCGGGATGACCTGGATGCGGTCCTCTGGGACGCCGCTCTCGATGTAGCGGTCCCGGACCCAGGTGGTGTAGGCCCAGATCTCATCCACCTGCTGGGACATGGGCCCGACCCAATCCTGGGGGATCCCGCCATATTCCCAGGGCTGGATCATGACCCAGCAGCCCTCCTTGGGGGGGGTGAAATTGGGTGGCCATTGGTGCCGGACATGGACCTTGGCGGGCGTGGAAAGCGGTTTTTTGACGCAGGCGGCGAGGGGCTTGAAGGCCGGCACCTTGGAGCCATCGAACTGGTCCCGCTCGTAGGGAAGGAGGCTCAGGTCCACCCCGCCAGCGCGGAGCAGGCCGAGGCAGAGCTGCCGATTGACATGGGCCAGGCTATGCCATAGGAACTGGGAGCCTTCCCAGCGGACCACGGGCCGGGCCGGGAGATCCCCCCCAGCAGAAGAGTCCATCGCGTTGGATTTCATGGAAGTGGACGGGCCGAGGAGGGGGCGCCATGCGTCCAGGGTCGCGCGCGCGCTGGCTCCCCAAGAGAACCGGCTGGCCTGTTCGAGGCCCCGCCGGATCAGGGTTTCCCGGAGGAGGGGCTCCTCGATCAGCCGAAGCATGGCCGCCGCCGTTTCGGCGGGATCATCGGGAGACACGAGCAGCGCGGCATCCCCCGCGACCTCGGGAAGCGAACTGGCGCGGCTGGTGATGACGGGGCAGCTCTGGGCCATGGCTTCGAGAACAGGGAACCCGAACCCTTCATAGGCCGAGGGGAAGACCAGGGCTCTGGCCGTGCGGTAGAGGCATTCGAGATCCTCCCGTGACAAGAAGCCCGTGAAACGGACACCCTGGATGCCCTTCTCCTCGAAGTGCTCCTTGTAGGCGCGGGTGATGGGGTTGGATGTGGACCCGACGACCACGAGCTGGACGGCATGGGACTTCATGGTCTCGGCGAAGGCCTTCAGCGTGGTGGTGAATCGCTTGTGGGGATCAAGGGCTCCCACGACGAGGAAGAACGGGCGGTTCAGCCCCTGTGCTTCCAGGACTGCCTGCATCCGTCCGGGACTGGGCTCCGAAGCAGAGGCGGACTGGTTGAGCCCGGCCATGATGGGAACCATGCGGCATTCATCAATATCTGCATGGACAGCCAGATCGTGCTTCGTGTGCCGGGAGATGGTGAGGATCAGGGCCTTGGAACGTTTCAGGCTTCCGATGCGCCGCAGGTAGTTGTTCCGGGCTGCCGGGGGCCAAAGGTCGATGAATTCCTTCCGGAGTACCAGGGGGATCAGATCGTAGAACACCACCGAATAGGGCGTTCCGGATGGCAGCCGCTCCCACGGCGCGGGTTGTTCCCTGGCCAGCCCCATCAGATCGGGGACATGGAAGAGATCCATTCGGGTGCGGATCAGATCGCGCATCAGCCGGACCTGGACATTGGCGAGCGCGAGAAGCCGGTCCAGGGCCCAGGTGCGTGCCTCTGGATCATCCAGGAACAGAAGGAAGGTCCAGTCCGGCTGCTCCAGGGCGAGAGCCTCAAGGTGGTGGGCGGTGTAGTGTCCGATGCCGCGGTCGCAGGATCCCGCGTGAGCGAGTGTCCGCGCGTCGACGCCGATGACAGGTGTCCCACAGGATCTGGGGACCGCTTCTGCGGGATGCGATTCCTTGGCCGTTGACAAGGGGGCGCTGGAGGGGCGGGATTTCTTCTTCATGCCCGGTACAAACTCCTTCCCATGCCTTTGGCGTGTGCTGATCGCGAGGATTTCCCCGGCGCTTCCTTCTTTTCGAATGGTATTCGGAGGGTCCACGATGTAAACAGGATTCTAGTGTTCCACCCCTTCAGACAAAGGATCAATGAATGGTCTTCGTTTCCTTCGCCCAGAACCACGAAGACACGATCCTTTGGCGTGCCCTCAAACACGTTCCGAACGGCTGCTACATCGATGTGGGCGCCTACGATCCAGACATCCATTCCGTGACCAAGGCGTTTTATGAACGGGGATGGCGGGGCATCAACTTCGAACCCGTCCAGACCGGCCACGACCTTCTGAGGCAGTTCCGTCCGCTTGACGTCAACCTGCGGCTGGCCATCAGTGCTGAGGCAGGCACTGTCCCCTTCTTCCACATCAAGGAGACGGGCCTTTCCACCCTGGATCGGGCCGTGGCGGGTCGGCACCAGGAGGGCGGCTGGGTCGTGGAAGAGATGCAGATCCAGGCAGCTCCCCTGCGGGAAGTGTGGGATGCGCACATCCATGGGGAGGTCCACTTCCTGAAGGTGGATGTGGAAGGTGCCGAGGGGATCGTGCTTGCCTCCCTGGACCTTGCCCGGCAGCGCCCCTGGATCATCGTGGTGGAGGCCACCCTTCCGCTCAGCCAGGAGGAGAGCCACTCGGGTTGGGAGGGCATCCTGATCGACGCTGGATATATCTATGTCTGTTTCGATGGCCTGAACCGATATTACCTGGCGAAGGAGCATCCAGAGATCCGTGCGGAACTCGCGCGTCCCCGTAGCGTCTTCGACGAGGCGATCTCTGAGTCCGAACAGGCGGCGGTGAAGGCTTCCCAGCTGTTCCGCAAACAGAGGGACCGCCTGATGGGCCTTGTGGCTTCGACCCTCGGGGGCTTCGACGCGCGCAGGCACCCCCACTTGATTCCACACCTTGCCAATCCACTCCCCACCCTGGTGGCGCCCGGCTCCCAGCTGTGCACCCAAAGCCAGTTCGAGGAACCGCTCTACGCCCGCTGGTGCAGCCTCCTGAAAGAGGAACCCTGTGCCCATCGCAAGCAGTGGGAATTCGTCTACATCCTCCAGTCGCTCTGGACGCGAGGGCTGCTCAGGCCCGGGATGCGCGGGCTCGGCTTCGGATGTGGGAACGAACCGCTCGCGGCGGCCATGGCCGCCTATGGCTGCGAGGTGGTCGCCACGGACCTTGACCCCGAGGACACCCGCAGCAAGGATTGGCGGGATACCGATCAGCACGCCGCCGGAAAGGTGGAAGCCCTCAACACCCGGGGCATCTGCCCTCCAGACCTGTTCGGCCAGCGGGTGCGGTACCGGAACGTGGACATGAACCACATCCCGGAAGACCTCAGTGGATTCGATTTCACTTGGTCCTCCTGCGCCCTCGAGCACATCGGCTCGATCCGGAATGGACTCGATTTCATCCGCAATGCCACCGCCTGCCTGAAGCCTGGCGGCTGGGCGGTCCATACCACCGAGTTCAACCTCACCTCGAATCTGAACACCCTGGAATCCCCAGGGCTTTCCCTGTTCAGGGTGTTCGACCTTGAAACCGTGGCCGCCGAGATCAGGCAGGATGGGCACGAGGTCATTCCCTTCAACTTCAACCCCGGGGATACCCTGCCGGACCACCACGTGGACCTCCCCCCCTTCGAGAACACCCCCGAATCCGTTCACCTCCGTCTGCGGATCGCCGACCATACGATCACTTCCGTGGGGATCGCCATCCGCAGGGGTGCGGTGCCGGAGGCGAGCCACCTGCCCGAGCCCCCGGCCACGCCCGTTGATGAGGCCCTCCAACCCCTGCTCGCCGCCATCGAGGCCGATCCCCGGAACACGGAGCTGTTCCTGGAGGTGGCCCGGTTGCTGGAGGTCGCACGGGACTTCGATTCGGCCCGCCAGTTCCTCGAGGCCGGACTGGACCAGAACCCACAAAGCCCAATCCTATGGCAGGCGCTCGTGGATCAGAGCATGGCAAGGGGCGACGCGACCATGGCCGCCAAGGACGCATGGGATGCTCTTTCGCAACTTCCCTCGGGAGGCGCGGGTGAATGGCATCTCAGGGTCGCGAGGAGCCTTCTGGTCCGCGGGGTTCTTGAGGAGGCCCGCACGGTGCTGGAACGGGGAATCAGCGTGTTTCCGGATCATCTCCCGCTGCTGCAGCTGCGCGCGGCGCTTCCGCGGTGAGGGGCTGACCTGGCTCTCTCGAAGAAGCCGATCCCAGAACAGGTTGGTGGCGCCTCGCACCGCGTTGAGCAGGTGCCCGCGTGAAGGAGCGAAGGGTAAGGTGTGCAGGTTCGGCGCGCCTTCGATCGGGAGCCGATCGCCGTCGGTAGCCGTCATGCCAGCTCGCCCCTTCCCGCCCGCTCGGCCAGCAGATCCACCCCCAGCCGCTTGGCGGTGGCGTAGAGGGCGGGGCGGGCGAGGCCGAGGGTCAGGGCGGCCTCGGCGATGCGGAAGCCGCAGGCCTGGAGGGTGTCCAGGAGGAGGCGGCGCTGGAAGGCCCGGGTCGCGTCATCCCAGGTGCGGGCCTGGAGGGCCGGGGCATCCAGTTCGGGGAAGTGCCGGGGCTTCAGGATGCCGTCCTCGCAGCGCAGGATGGCGCGTTCCAGGGCATGGAGCAGTTCGCGCACGTTGCCGGGCCACGGGAGCCGGCCCAGGGCCTGCGGAAGACCGGGAGCCAGGGCGGGGATGGGCCTTTTCGCGGATTGCGCGGCGCGGACCGCGAGGCGGGGGAGCAGGAAGGGGAATTCGTGGCGGCGCTCCGCAAGGGAAGGCAGGCGCAGCACGGCGCCCTGCAGGCGGAACAGCAGATCGCGGCGGAAGGATCCCCCGGCGGCCAGATCCTCCATGGCCCGATGGGTGGCGGCGGCGAAGCGCACGTCCACCTTCACCGAGTGGTCCGATCCGACGCGGCGGATCTCGTGCTCCTGCAGCACCCGCAGCAGCAGGGATTGCAGGCGCGGCGACAGATCCGCCACCTCGTCCAGGAACAGGGTGCCGCCCCGGGCGGTCTCGATGGCGCCCCGCCGGTCGCGGTCGGCGCCGGTGAAGGCGCCCTTCGTGTGGCCGAACAGTTCGGATTCCAGCAGGCCTTCCGCGAAGGCGGAGCAGTTCACGGCCACCAGGGGACCGGGACGGCCTGAACGCTGGTGCAGCTCCCGCGCCGCCAGCTCCTTGCCGCTGCCCGTGGGGCCCAGGATGAGCACCGGCAGATCCGAGCCCGCCACCCGGTCCAACTCGCGAAGGACCGAGGCCATGGGCTCGCTGCCATCGGTGAGCAGGAGGCCAGCCTCGACGGTGGATTCGGCCGGCCGCCGCGCGCGGATCCGGGCGAGCCAGGGGGCGATGAGCAGTGGTTCCAGGGGGGGAGCGGGCACGGCCTCCGCTGGCTGGGCCAGCAGCACCGCGCCCACGGGACAACCCTCCCAGATCAGCGGATGCCCCCGCCAGACCCAGCCGCCCTGGAGGAACGGAGCCAGGGTGCCGTCCTTCGCCAGGCGGCTGAGGGCGCCCTCCGGCGGCGGCTCCCCGGCGCCGAGGGAATGGAGCCGGCCCTCCTCCTCCCAGGCGATCCAGGTGGGCGTGGGGCGCTGGGCCAGCCAGTCCTTGAACAGGAGCGTGGGGGCCGGATCCTGGCCCGCTTCGGACCGGGGCCAGAGGGCGGCCAGGCGCCGCTGGTGCCGGGGCGAAGCCGCCCGGTCGGCGATGGCCTGGAGGGCGAGCAGACCGAGGGCCGTGCGCTGTCCGGGGACCCGCTCCAGCACCTGCAGACCCAGTTCGAGGCGCATGAACTGGGTCGGACAATCCCGCCAGGCGGACCAGAAGGCCGGAGGATCTCCGGTGCCCCGGAAGAGCCGGTGAGCCTCCCAGCTGAGCCGGGTCTCGGGATCGGCCTCCGGTGGCGGAGCTTCGATCAGGGGGCCCAGGACGGCCTCGAAAAAGCGGACATAGGGGTGGTCCTGCATATGGATCAGGCCCTCCCGTACCAGGTCCCACTCCTCCCGGTCCGCGGCGTGGCTGGCCAGGAGGGCCCACCCCTCGCCGAAGTCCGGATGGGCCTCCACCATGGCCCGGATGCGGACCATGGCCGCGTCGGGCTCCAGGTGCACTTCGGCCAGTTGGGCTTCCTCCATGTCCCGCCAGGGCTGGGGAAGGGGGCCGCGCAGCCGGGCCCAGCGGCCGTGGGCCTGCAGATCCGCCCACTGGAGGGCGGACACCGCGGCATTAGAAGCCGCGCGTCCCGCCCAGCCGGGAGCCCCCAGCCGGGTGAAATGGGCGTGGGCCAGGGTGAAGGTCCGAAGGGCGACTTCGGGATCGCAGGCCCGGGTGGCGAGTTGCCCCTGGGCCATCCAGTGGAAGGGGTCCGCGCAGGGGTGGGCCGGCGTGCCCCAGGGGGGATAGGCCGGGGCGGGACTCGCGGGGTCGCCCCCCCAGCGCATCCGCAGCCGGTCCCAGGTGGGGTGGCCCGAGGCGGGTGGGGGCCCGGGGCGATGCCGATCCTCCCGGAGATCCGCGCTCAGGGAGGCCCCCCAGCCCGGGGGGTGGCCGACGGGCATCCGCAGGTGCAGGGCCTCGGCCAGGGCGGCCTCGGGCGGGTCACCGGAACCCAGGCCCCGGGGTACCAGGGGAACCAGTCCCTGAGGCGAAGCCCCGAAGCCCCGGGCCCAGGCCCGGATCCTTGGATCCATCATCCAGCCGCCGCCGGGGGATTCGTGCAGCCACCCGGAGGCGCGATGGGGCGCCAGATCCTGGGGCAGGGAGGGCATCACCAGCGGTTCCGCGTGGCGCTGGATGGCGGGCCAGGGGAGTCCTGGATCGAGCGGTCCTTCCGGAAGCAGCCGGCCTTCCGCATCCTGCCGCCCCAGCAGGCATTCCCACCACCCGGCCGGCAGCCTGCGCCATCCGGAGGGGAGCAGATCCAGGAAGGGCGGCAGGTGGAGCGCGCCCCCGGCATCCCCGGCGCCCAGGACCGCCACCCACCGGAGGCGCTGGGGCAGGTCCAGGAGCACGGATCCCGCGGCCATCCAGGGAACCCCATCGCCCTCCAGCAGGGCCTCCCAGGCCCAGGCCAGCAGTTCGTCCTCGCGGCTCCCCCGCTGGCGGGCGGGCACGCCGGCGCTGCCGTGGCGCAGGCGGGCGATCCAGGCGGGATCGGGGCGGGGCTCGAAGGCGGTGGGAGTCCTCAGCACCCCGGGGCCCAGTGGACGCCGCGCCTCCTGCTCCAGCCGGGGCCAGCGGCCCTCCCGGCCCCCCAGCAGCCAGGCCTGCGAGATGGCGGCCAGGGCCCAGGAGGCATCCCCCCAGCGGCGCCCCCGGTCGAGCCCCCACGGGGCCTTCCAGTCCCCCAGCCAGGCAGCCCTCAGCATCCGAGCATCCCCCGCCAGGCGTTCCAGAAGTCGGGGAAGGTCTTCGCCACACAGTGCGGATCCCGGAGGTCGCCGCCCCAGCGCAACCCGCCCAGAGCGGCGGCGAAGGCCATGCGGTGATCGTTCCTGGGATCGAAGGGCGCCCGGCCCGGGGGCGGGACTCCCGGGGCGATGCGCAGGGTGTGGTCCCCGATCACCTCCGCCTGCCCGCCCAGCCAGCGCACCAGTTCCGCGGAGGCGTCGAGACGGTCGCATTCCTTGTGGGGCAGGGTGTGGAGGCCGCGCAGCTCGGAGGGGCCCGGCGCCAGGGCCGCCAGGGCGGCGAGAACGGGGCCGAGGTCGGGGCAATCCGTGAGGTCCGCATCCAGGCCCCGTTGCAGCTGGCCCGATACCTCCAGAACCTGGGGTTCCACCCAGCGGGTTTGGCATCCGGCGGCTTCGAGGATCGCCCCCATGGCACGGTCCCCCTGGGCGTCCCCGGGATCCAGGGGCCCCAGCCGGAGGCTTCGCCCGGTGGCCGCCGCGGCGGCGAGGAAGGCGGCGGCGCCACTCCAGTCCCCCGGCAGCTCCAGGTCCCGGGGAGCCAGGGCGCCGCCGGGGATCCGCCACCGGCCCGGTTCCAGTCCGGCCTCGCACCCGAAGTGCCGCAGCCACTGGGTGGTGAGCGCCAAGTAGCTGGGGCTGGCCGCCCCGGTCCAGCTGAGGAGGCTGGGTTCCGGCAGGCCTGCGGCGGCCAGGGCCAGGCCCGACAGGAACTGGCTGCTGAGGCGGGCGTCCACGCGGAGATCCAGCCGCCGAGGCGGGACCGGAGCGGGATGGAGCCAGGCCCCCGCCCCCTCCGGGAACCACCGTGCGCCCAGGGCCTGGAGGGGGTCCAGCAGGGGATCCAGCGGCCGCTCGAAGAGCCGCGGATCGCCCTCCAGCCGGATGGGCCCCTCGGCGGCCAGGGCCAGCCAGGGCAGGAGGAAACGCAGCGTGGTGCCGGAGGCGCCCAGCCAGAGCGGGGCTTCGGCGCGAGGCCTCCGGCCCCCCTGGACTCGCCAGGCGCCTGCCTGCGCTTCCAGGGGGAATCCGAGCCCCTTCAGGGCCTGGCGCATCCAGCGGGTATCCTCGGCCTCCAGTCCACCCCGGAGGCGGCTCGCGCCCGGGGCCAGCGCCGCCAGAAGCAGGGCCCGGTTGGTGATGGACTTGGAGCCAGGGATCCGCACGGGGCGCAGGGCCTCGCCGGGGCCGAGGCGGCTGTCTTCAGGAAGTGACAGATGCATGTGGGCAGGGTGCCGTGGGGCAGCCCTGACCGCAAGGGCAGATCAGCGGATCTGCTAGATGTTTTCGAAAATCGGCTTGGTGATCCGCTTGTCAATCGCCCGAGTCCACTTGTAGGCACCGTAGAAATCAATGGTGCGCTTGTACCGGAGGGTGATGGTGCAGGTTCCGGCCTCGGAGGATCCACCCTTGGATACGTGGATGGCGTTCTTGCCCGTCAGGGCCTCGATGACGCCCAGCTCCCGGGCCTTGTCCTTCACTTCCCGCTCGATGGTCTCGATGGGTTTCCGGCTGGCGCCGCTGGCGATGAAATCGCAGGCGTCAATCAGTTCGCTATCGGCGTAGTAGACCGGGACGGCCTTGTAGGCCGCCGCGCCCACCGCGCCCAGGACGAGCAGGGTGACGATGCATCCGATCTTGCCTTCACCGCGCTGATGCCGCATGGAATCCTCCGCCTCACTTCAGATCTTCGAGGGCCTGTCTGGCCAGGGGGGCGACCAGGGGACCATCGGGACCGAGAAGGGTTGACTGAGGATACTTCAGGGCCTGCCGGAATGCCTGCCCTGCTTCGGAGTGGTAGGACGTGCCCAGGTGGAGGAAGCAGAGGCCCGTGTGGTAGTCGAGGGTGCCCTGGCTGACGCCGTGGAGGGTGCTGAGCCGCGCGTCGCGCAGCAGTTCGATGGCCTTGTCGTACTTGCGGAACTGCATGAGGACCAGGGCCTGGTTCAGCTTGATCAGGTTGGCCTCGTCGCCCTTGGCCCCGGCGTACTGAAGGCGGAGCTGGGCGAGCACCGCCGGATAGCAGAAATCCGGGGAGCCCAGGGGGATCTCCAGGGCTTCCATCTGGAGGGGAAGGGACGCGGTGGCGCCCTCCTGGCTCACGGACACCGGCCCCTGGGCCGCCTCCACCAGCCGCTGGAGCCCCTGGGCGGTGGGGACGGGTTTCCCCTGGACCTGGAGAAGGGGTTTTCCGATCTGGATGCCGGCCTTCAGGGCCGGCGCGGAGGCCGCCAGCACCCAGGGCCCCGGCTCGCTCGGGACATCCAGGACCGAAAGGCCCAGGCCCGGCCGCTGGAGGCGCGGAACCGCGTTGAGGCGCGCGGCCAGGGAACCCAGCGGGTCCTGCTCCAGCGGCTTCACCACGAGCCGGGCCTCTTCGCCATCGAGGGTGGCCAGCACGAGCTCGACGCGATGGATGATCTTGTCCGGCACGGGCCTGGCGATCAGCACCAGCTCCGCTTCCCGGGAGGCCTTCAGGCGGGCCAGGGCCTCCGCGGGCGGTTCATCGGGGCGGGCGGGGAGGTAGGCCAGTGGCTGGAGGCGGTCCCCGAGGGCTTCGAGCTGGGCGAGGAACCGGGCGCGACCCGTGAAATCCCCGCCCTCCAGGCCGGCGAAGGCCAGGCGGGGTTTCGGGCGGGCCTCCAGGGCGAGGGACTGGCCCTCCTCCACGGTGATGCGCTGGGCGAATCCGCCCGCGGGGAAACGCACCAGCAGGTCGTAGGAACCCGAGCAGACCGGGAGATCCGCCACCGGAAGCGGTCCCCGGCTCTGGCCGGAAAGGAACAGCTCCCCTCCGGGCCAGGCGGAATTCACGGATAGCGTGCCCCTGGAAGGCTCCATGCGGATGGGTTCGAGGGTGTGGTCGGCCGCGGGGGTCGCGAGCTCCGCCCCCAGTTCGATGGTCCGGGTCCGGAAGCAGGGCGCCCGCAGTTCGAGGCGATGCTTCCCGGGGGCGAGTTCGGGGATGACGAAGGCCGCGGAAAGCTCCTCGGGCCGCAACCCCAGGGGGAGGGCGAGGGGCGCCGCGTCGGAGCCGGCCTTGCCGATGGCGTATCCCAGGCTCTGGCCGTCCAGCAGGATTTCCACATCACCCGGCTGGACATAGAGGGTGAGGGTGGAAGCGGTCCGCGCCAGCTTGAAATCGGCGGATTTCACGTCCCGCGGGCCGAGTTCCAGGGCGATCTCGGCGGGAGCGTGGCCCGGCCGGGTGTAGGTCAGCTTGTGGATCCCGAAGGCGAGGTACTTCCGCGGCAGCGGGGCTCCGGGCCGGCCATCCACGAGCAGCCGGCCGCCCACCGGCGCGTAGCTCAACTTGACCAGGGCGTATTTCTCGCCCTTCATCCGGTCGAAGAGGGCCGCGAGGCGCTGGGACGTCAGGGCACGATCCACCTCGAAATCCGGATTGAGGTCCATGAGGGCCTGGAGGCGGACCTGGGCGCGGGGTTTGGTCTGGACGCCGCGGTCATCGAGGACGGCGAGCCAGTTGTAGCTTTCACAGAGGATCTGGATCCACTCGGGTTCCAGGCCGCCGGCCTTCGGAGCGAGGGCGGCCACGACGCCATCGAAGCGCGCGCTGGCGCCTTCCCGGTCGCCCTGGGTGGCCCACAGGGCCTTGGCCTGGAGGAAGGTGTCCTTGAGGGCCGCATCCTGGCCCCACAGGGCGGCGCAGAAGAGGGGAATGGCCAGCAGGTGTCGGAATCGCATATCAATTCAACCGGATCAGGAGGTCGTTGCGGCGGTCACAGAGGATCAGGCCGCCGGAGCGGTCCAGGGCCAGGGAGACGATGCGGCCGCTGAGGCCCAGGGCCTTGAAGGTGGTGTGGCGCAGGACGGCGCCATCGGGCCCGAAGATGACCACGCCTTCGCCGAAGTCGCCGCCGTCCACCAGGGCCGCCACCTGGCCGGCGCCATCCGCGGCCAGGGCGATCACGGACCGGAAGGGGACCGGGAGATCCTGGCCATAGGGCACGATGACGCGCGGTTGGCCATCGGCGTCCAGGAAGAGCAGCTTGCGATCCGCGTCCGCGGCGATGACCACGCCGCCCGTGGCGAGCGGCGCGAGGGCGCTGGCCGTCGGGGAGGCCACGGTTCGTGTGCCACCTTCGGCGGTGAACAAGGTGAGGGCAGGGGTCCTGGCGTCCGCCACCCAGAGGGCGCCCCAGCGGTCCAGGGCGGCGCCGGAAAGGGCGCCCAGGGCGCCGAGGGGCTGGATGGCCGCCGCATCCTCGCGGACCAGGCCATTTTTGGACAGCATCCAGACCGCTCCCCCGGGACCCGGTAGCAGGGCCCGGGTGCCGGGCGCGGCGGGTCCCTGAGCCGTCAATTCGCTCCCATGAAGGCGGAAGGCACGGTCGAGGCCGTTCTGGAAGATCAGCAGATCCCCGTCCGGGGCGGTGGCCAGCAGGGTGGGGGTCTTCAGCCACTTGGTCCGGCCCGCGGGCCAGGGACCTTCGTTGCGGAGGGGCGGTTTCTGGAGGCGGTGCTTCACCCGGACGGCCGCGCGCCAGGCGGCTTCCTGGGCCTCCGGGCTCTGGGGAGCCTCGGTGCGCAGGCGTTGCAGCATCCGGAGGCAACCCGGCAGGTCGCCCATCAGATCGAGGGTTTCGGCGGCCTCAAGCATGGCCTGGGGTGCCACGGCGGATCCGGGATGGAGCCGGAAGGCCTCGATGAACTGGTGAAGCGCGCGGCCCCATTGCCCCTGGTCCCGCCAGGCCCGGCCGAGCTGAAAGCGCGCCTCGCCGCGGACCGGGGCCTCCGGGAAGAGGTCGAGGATGCGGTTGAACTCCCCCATGGCGGCCTTCAGTTCCGCGGGCCGGCGGGCCTGCCGCGCCAGCAGGAGGCCCCGCAGAAGCAGGCCGTCGGCGGCTTCGGGGGACGTGATGTAGTCGGTCCTCAGGCGGTCCAGGTACGGCATCGCGGCTTCGGGTTTGCGCTCCACCTCCATCTGGTGCCGGGCCAGCATCAGGAGGGCCCGGGGGGCAAATCCACTCTTGGAATCGGTCTGGAGCAGTTGCCCCCAGGTATCCAGGGCCTCCTGGTAGGACTTGGCGGAATAGGCCCGCTCTCCGCTGCGGTACAGCCGTTCGGCCAGTCCGGCATCCTGTCCCTGGGCCAGGACCGGGAGGGCGCAGGAGAGGGCGGCCAGGGGCCGGAACCAGGGGGATGGGACACGCATGGAGGCCTCGGATCAGACAGGATAGCCGCCCGGATCCGATCAGGGCTCCAGAGCCTTCAGGAGCTGTTCGGGGGCATAGGGTTTGTAGAGCACCCCCAGGAGCCAGGGTTCGCCAGGACTGGTGTCCCGGGCCGCGGTGGAAAGCAGGACCTGGCGGCAGCGCCGCGTTTCGCACTGCATCTTCAGCCAGGGGCGGAGGTCGCCGGTGCCGTCGGTCTGCTCGGAAATGAGCAGATCCACGGGTCGCTCGGACAGCATGGGCGCGGCCTCCGCACGGCTCCCGGCCACCCGTACCTCCCAGCCTTGGCCGAGGGCCGTGAGCAACCGCTTGCGGAAGAAGGCGCTGGGTTCCAGCAGCAGGATGGTGTGGATGGGCGGACGGCGGGAGATCGCGGCCTCATCCAGCCCCAGGGCCAGGAGCGCCTCCCGGGCGGCGCTTCGAAGGCCCAGGCCAGTGGCGCGAAGGAACAGCTCCTTGAGGGGGGCAACGAGGGTGGATTGCCGGGTGAGGCCGCTGATTTCGCACAGCCGGGCGAGGGCATGCCAATCCTGATCCTTCTGGTCGAATTCCGCCCGGACGAAGGCGGCCAGGTCCTGGGCGAGTTCGGCCCGCAGGATGAACTCATGATCCTGGAGGGCCTCCCGGAGGGCCAGGAGCGCGGGGGTGCGCCCCGGGCCCTGGTGCGGCACACCCTGGACGAGGGCCCGGACCTTCTCCTCCTTGCCCGCGATAAGCCCCAGGCTGGCGTGGCGCCGCCCCAATTCCTTCACGACGGCGGAGATCTGGTCGTTGGTCTCGCGGTCCCAATCCCCCTTGGTGCGCAGGTCGAAGAGGAAGTCCGAGAACGCATCCTTCAGGCGGGCATAGAGATCCTGGTCAAAGCAGTAGAGGTGCTGGGTGGCCAGGATAGCCCGCAGCCGCTGGCCCTCGCCTTCCCGGTCATCGCAGCACCGGGTGATGAGCTGCTCCAGGGACGGCCATGCGTCCTGTGGCAGGGGGCGTTCGAATCCGGGGAAGGCGGCCAGGGTGCCCTCCAGGGCCACGATGAGCACCTGGGGCGGCTTGAGGTGGGCGGCTTTGGCCAGCAGCCCGAGGCCGGCTTCCGGCGTGGCGAGATTCGCGAGGGCCTCCGCCAGGGCCTCCTGGAGCCGTGCGGGTTTGCCGTCGTGAAGCAGGTCGAGCAGGACGGGGGTCGCGGCGGGGCAGCGGATGGCGCCCAGGGCTTCCACGCCCTCCAGCAGGAGATCGTCCCTCACATCGGACCTGAGGAAGGCCATTAGGGGCTCGGCCGCGGCCTGGGTGCCGTTTTCCGTGAAGATCCTCAGCGCGGTGCGGACGCGGTCGGGCTGGCCGGAAAGGAAGAGTTCCAGGACGGCCGGGAAGCCGGAGGGGAGCTTCCCGAAATGGTGCATGGCCCGGTGCCCGACCTCGACGATGGGATCCTGCATGGCCCGCAGGAAGAAGGGCACCAGTGCGTCCTCCTCCCGCGTGCCGAGCATGTCCAGGCAGGCGCTTCGACGCTTGGGTTCGGGAACCTTGAGGATCCGTTCGAGGCCCCCTTCGCGGTCCGCGGGCAGCAGGCTGCAGAGGGCGTGGTCCAACCCCTCGCTATGGGAGAAACGCTCGAAGGCCGCCTCCAGGACCGGCACCACCTGATCGCTGGGCAGGTGGCCGGCCTTCACCTGCCGCACGAGGCAATCGCTGACTTGGTTGAGGGTGTTGCCGAGGATGATGCGCTGCCTGGCGACCATGTCCTGGGCCTCGGTGACCATGGCGCCGTAGCGGGCGATCTTCCCCTCGACCAGGATGGTCAGGGCTTCGGTGAGGAACTGCTCATAGGGGCCTTTGGCTTCCTTGTGGAGCTGATCCAGGGCCGGAAGCGGGTGGCCTGTTTCCCCTTCGGCCAGAGCCTGCTGAAGGGTCCGTACCGTTCCGGCGGCCCTGGATTCCATCCGGGCCGCCAGGGCCTGCGCCAGGTCGGTCCGGGCTGCAGTCCGGGCTTCGATCTGCACCCGGCGGGTGAGGGCATCGAGGCGCTCGATGTCTTCCAGGGTGTGCAGGGTCCTCTGGAACTGGCCCACCAGGGCGGCGCCGGAGGCTCCGTCGGGCAGTTCGGCCAGGGCCCGCAGCAACAGGCGGGAGGCGAGGGGATCGGCCCCTTTCATGGCCCCCCAGAGGGCGGGCAGATCCCCGGGTTCCGCGGTGGCCGCCAGTCCCCGGGCCCCCTGGTGGGCCAGGCGGGAGTTGCCTTCCCCCTCCAGCAGGCGTCCGAGGTAGAAGGCGAGGGGCTGCTGGGATTCAAGGGCGCCCAACTCGCGCCGGAGGATCAGCTGGCGATCCGGGTCCGTGCGCTGGGCCGCGAGTTTCTGGAGGGCTTCCCGGGCGGACCGGATCTCCAGGCGGCCCAGGGCGGCACAGCCCTCGTCGAAGACGCCCAGGTCCTGCTCCTGCTGAAGGGCCTGAAGGAGCCAAGGAACCCATTCCGGCCAGTCGTATTTCGCCGTGAGGCCGAGGAGGAATCGCTTCAACGCGGGCGAAGACGAGGACTTGACCAGGCGGGCCCCCAGTTCGGGGAGGGCCATCTGGCGGAGGTGCTGGAGCAGGTGGTGCAGGCGGATCTGCGCGGCCGCATCCCCCTCGGCAGGGGCGCCCAGCCAGGCGCGGAGCTCGTCCAGCGGGGTCACGGGAATGGATCGGAGCAGTGTGGCCATCCCCTTCCCATCGGCGCGATCCGTCCCCGGGTCAAGAACCACCCTTTCCCTGGAAAGTGTTAGCGTTTCTCCATGCGCGCCCTGATGTCCGCCCTCCTGGCCATGGCCGTCCAGGCCCAAACGCCAGCCTTCCTCGGCCAGCTTCCGCCGGCGGCCCGGGAGGAGGCTCTGGACATCGTCCAGCGGGCGGATTTCGTCTTCGAGACCCGGACCCAGCCCAAGCACGTGCGGTTGGCCACCATGGAGAAACTCTTCGACCATCCCCGCCTGGCCTCGGCCATGTGGCGGCACTGCCAGTTCGTGCCGGGCTTCTACGCCTTCATCCACCCGGACGGCGCCTGGAGCATTGATGATGTCCGGGGTTTGAAGGGCACCCTGCGCCTCGTCTACCAGCGTCCCGGCCACCGGGTGTACCTGGTGGAGGGCCTGGCCGAGAAGGGGCGCCTGAAGACGCCCTTCTCCGTGGGCGCGAAAATGCTCACCTCGTACCGCTACTGGGAGGGCAAGCAGGGGTTCGAGACCCACCTCCAGACCTGGACGGCCCTGGATTCCGCCGTGCTGGGGGTCATGGCCCGGCCCTTCCGGGGCTACATCAAGGGACGCCAGGACGAGTTCATCGCCTACATCAATGGGAATGTGGCCACCTTCGGGGAATTCGCCGAACTGAGCCCCGGGGATTTCCACGGCCCCCTCCAGCGGGATGGCGATCCGGTGGCCCTGCGCGAGTTCGATGCGCTCTTCCCGGGAAAGCAATGAGGCTTCCCTTCACCGCGTCCTTCCGGGCCTTGGCCCGGCCGGGCTCTGCGTTCGCGGCACCCCCGCCAGCTCTGGGCCCAGCCGTCCGCGACATGGCCCTGGTCTGGATCCCGCTGGCCCTGCTGAATGCGGCCTGGACGGCCTGGCGCGCACTCCAGGCCTATGACGCCCTCCGGAGAGGGGCGATCGCGCCGGGGATCCTGGGATGGCTCGGCGCGGATCCGGCGGATTTCCAGGAGCTGGTATCGGCCCTGCCCGCCTCGCCGGCCTACGGGCAGGTCTGGCCCTGGCTGCTGCTGGCCGTGCCGCTGGGGGTGCTGGGGACCTGGCTTCACCACGCGGTCTGGGACCACGCGGGCCTCTGGCTGCTGGGGGGCCTGAAGGAGCGGCGGGGCTTCCGGACCAGTCTGCTGGCGGAGGCCGAGGCCCTTCGCATCGCCGCGCTGGGCACCCTCCTGGGGCTGCTGGGATTCGTGCCGGTCCTGGGTTGGGTGCTGGCGTTGCCCTTGATGCTGCTGGACGCCTACCTGTGGTTGTTCCGGGGATTCGCCCTGGCGGCCCGCCACGGCTGCGAGCCCTGGCGCGGGATCGCCGCCACGGGGGTGCATGTGCTGCTGCTGGGATGCTGCGTCCTGGGGTTGGTCTCCCTGATGCTGTTCATGGTCCGGATGGCCGCATGAAACGGGTGCCCTGGGTGGCCCTCGCCACGCTGCTCACGGCCCTTGGCCTGCGGGTGGCGGCGCTGCTGGAACCGGTATCCGGGCTGCTTCCCGGTTGCGCCTTCAAGCGCCTGACCGGCGTCGCCTGCGCGACCTGCGGCCTCACGCGCTGCGTGATGGCGATCGGCCGGTGGGACTGGCGAGAGGCCTTCCACTGGCATCCGGCCGCCGCGGGGGCCCTGGCGCTGCTGCCGATCGTGGCGGCCTGGGATCTCCGGCGCGCCTGGCGCGGAGATCCCTATCCGGAGCTTCCCGACTCGCGGGCGGCCCGCCTCTCCGTCTGGGCGATCCTGGCGGCCATGTGGGCCCTGCAGGTGGCGCGGGGGATCTAGGAGCGCGTCCAAGTAATCGATAGTGCAGCCCCCACCCATTACATTGGACACGCTCCTGGGGGCGTTTTGAAAAAGGCCCTAGTCCGGTCATGCTTTGGACACGCATCACCGGAGTCCCCCCATGTTCCAGCAAATCCTGGATCAACTGATCGAACGGGTGCCCGAGGCCCTGGCCGCGACCTTCAATGATCGCGACGGGGATCCGATCTGTTCCCGGACGATCCAGGTCTCCAATGAGGGCCTGCAGTTGCTGGGGGCCTATCAGCACGTGGTGAAGCGGCACCTCCAGCAGGCGGTGGAGGAATTCGACCGGGGCGAGGTGAAGCAGGTGGCCTTCGCGACGGATCAGCACTGGATCCTCATGGTGGGTGCGCAGGAGCAGTGTGTCCTCGTCATGGTGATGCAGCGGGAGGGCCTGCTGGGCCGCGCCCGCTTTTACATGGAGCAGGCCGTCGAGGCTCTGAACCACGAACTTTAATGCTGTCCGGGGGGACCGCCTGCTCGCTGCGCTCGCGATGTCCCCCCGGGCCCCCGCCAGGTGGTTGGGATGAACCCGCCCACCTGGCCTAGGAGCCTAGATGGAACGCTTCATCGGCCTGGCCGGCATCGTGGCCTTCATGGCCCTGGCCTACCTTCTGTCACACAAGCGAAGCGCCATCCACTGGCGCACCATCCTGTGGGGTCTCGGGCTCCAGTGGATCTTCGCGCTCATCGTCCTGAAGGGCCCGGCCATTTCCCGGTTGTTGTCCTTCCTGCCCTTCCCGGCGGGTATGGGATGGGTGGTGCTGGCGCTGATGTTCACGCCCATGCTGCTGCGCCGCTTCGCGTCCTACGAAAACAAGGCCCTGAACTGGGGGCTGTTCGGAGTGATCGTCCTCGGTCTGCTCCGGGGCAACCTGGTGGGGTCCGCCTTCGACCAGATGCGCATCGTGGTCGAGCATCTCATGGCCTACGCCCACGCGGGCGCCAGCTTCGTCTTCGGATCGCTGTCCGACGGCCCCGGCGGGAAGGTGGGGATGGTCTTCGCCTTCGCGGTGCTGCCCACCATCATCTTCGTGGCCTCGATCTTCGCGGTGCTCTACTACATCGGCGTCATGCAGTGGGTGGTGGGGGCCGCGGCCCGGGCCATGGGCCGCTTCCTGAAGGTCTCCGGTGCCGAAAGCGTCAGCGTGGCCGCCAGCATCCTCATGGGCCAGACCGAGGCACCCCTCACCATCCGGCCCTTCCTGGCCCGCATGACCCGCAGCGAGCTCATGCTGATCATGACCGCCGGCATGGCCCACGTATCCGGCAGCATCATGGTGGCCTACGTCCAGGTGGCCCATGTGGACATCGTCCACCTGCTCACGGCCGTGATCATGACGGCGCCCGGCGCGGTGATGATGGCCAAGCTCCTGGAGCCGGAGACGGAAATTCCCGAGACCGGCGTCGGCGTGAAGGTGGATATCCCCAACCACGACGCCAACGTGCTGGACGCCGCGGCCCGGGGGGCCTTCGAGGGCGGCCAGCTGGCCTTCAACGTGGCCGTGATGCTCATCGCCTTCATCGCGCTGATCTACCTGATCAATGGCCTGATGAAAGCCCTCCATCCGGGATTCAGCCTCGAAATGGTGCTCGGGGCCGTCTTCAAGCCCTTCGCCTACCTGATGGGCGTGCCCTGGGCAGAGGCCGGGCAGGTGGGTTCGCTGCTGGGCAAGCGCATGGTGGTGAACGAATTCGTGGCCTTCCTGGACCTGGGCGCCATGACGCTCTCTGCCAAGGCGCGGTTGATCTCGACCTTTGCCTTGTGCGGGTTCGCCAATTTCAGCAGCATCGCCATCCAGGTGGGCGGCATCGGGGCCCTGGTCCCCGAGCGGCGGGGCGATCTGGCCCGCCTGGGCCTCCGGGCCATGCTGGCCGGCACCCTGGCGAATTTCCTCAGTGCCTGCATCGCGGGGATCCTGAGCTAGCAGGAAAAAAGATACCGGATTTCCCGGGCTCCAGACTCCCGGGCCGGATGCCGATGAAGGAGCCATTGGAGGTGGTCCCATGGCTCGATTCCGTCCTGCCTATCTGCTGGTCCTTGGTGCCGCGGCCCTCATGGCCGGGGACTACGATGCCCTGCTGGGCGCGATGAAGAAGGCCTGGCCCGATGTGTCCACCCTGGCCGTGGTGTGCGACGCAGGCCAGAGCAAGACCGAGCTGGCGGCGTTCACCGGTGCCGCGGGCGGCATGAAGGTCATCGTGGTGGACGTGAAGGGCCCCCAGGACATGGGCAAGGCCATCGGCACACTGGCGGGTCGCAAGCCCGATGCCGTGGTGCTCCTGGCCGGTGACCGCGTGGCCGGGGATGGATCCTCCGCCGCGAGCTTCCTGATTCAGCGGATGGCCGCCCTCAAGATACCGACGGCCGCCACCACCGAGGCGGGCGTCAAGCAGGGCGCGGCCCTGGGCATTGGCCCTGGCACCGGTGGCAAATTGATGTCCAACGCCAAGGTGGCCGCCGTGGCGGGCGTGACCGTGCCGGCCGGGGCCACGGCGCTTTGAGGCGCTAAGCCTCGTCCCGCCCGCGGGTCAGTGGACGGTTTCAGGGGCCTCCGCATCATCATGCGGGGGATCAATACCGCGCCATCCGGCTTTCCAGGCGAGGTTCATGGCCAGGGTGAGCGCGATGTAGGTGGCGAAGAAGCCCACGAAGAAGCGCTGCTGGAACAGGATCATCAAGGCGAAGAACAACACGATGCTGAAGCTGGTGACCATGGCCGTGCGGGGGCTGGTGGCGCGCTTCTTGAAGCTGGGGAATCGGATCGTCGAAACCATCAGCAGGCCGACCAGGAACAGTCCCGCGGCAAACCAGTAGGCGTGGGCGATGGTGGCGGGCGGCGTGGGATGCCAGATGATCACGGAGGCCACGCAGGCGGCCCCGGCGGGGATGGGGAGCCCGACGAAGTAGCGGGAGTCCACCGTGCCCACCTGCACGTTGAAGCGGGCCAGGCGCAGGGCGCCGCAGGCGGTGAAGACGAAGCAGGCAGCCCAGCCGGCGGCCCGCAGGTGCGAGTCGTGGATCCCCAGCTGGAAGAACCCGTAGCGGTAGGCCAGGATGGCCGGGGCCATGCCGAAGCTGACCACGTCCGCCAGGCTGTCCAGCTGCACGCCGAATTCCGTGGCGGTGTTGGTGGCCCTTGCCACGCGGCCATCCAGCCCGTCGAAAACGCCCGCCAGCACCAGCAGGCCCGCGGCCCACAGGAAGTACCGCTCGGGGGTGGCACCCGCGGCGTTGATGGACATGACCACGCTGGAGAACCCGCAGAAGATGGAGGCCATGGTGATGCTGGAGGGCAGCACGAACATGGATCGGCGCATGGCACGCTGCCGCCGGGCGCGGCGTTCATCAGGGCTCAGGCGGGGTCGCATGGGGATAGTTTCTCACATCCCGGCACCCCGGGGACCGGCTGCCGCGGGAAGGGTATCCTGACTCCCCTGGAGGCTCCGCGATGAAGCAGGTGGTGGTGATTGGCGAAGGCAGTACGGAGGCTCCGCGATGAAGCAGGTGGTGGTGATTGGCGGCGGACATGCCGGGATCGAGGCGGCGCACATCTCCGCCCGCATGGGCATGGCCACCACCCTGCTCACCATGAACCTGGACCAGATCGGCCAGATGAGTTGCAACCCCAGCATCGGCGGCGTGGGCAAGGGGCACATGGTCCGGGAGCTGGACGCCCTCGGTGGCGCCATGGGCCGCCTCATTGATGCCACGGGCATCCATTTCCGCATCCTCAATGAAAGCCGGGGCGTGGCCGTGCGGGGGCCCCGGGCCCAGGCGGACAAGGTGAAATACCGCAGCGCCGCCCGGCGGCTGCTGGAGCGCACCGCGCATCTGAAGCTCCGCCAGGGCACCGCGGCGGGTCTGGTGTGGCGCGACGGCACCCGCGAACTCTGTGGCGTGGAACTGCTGGATGGCTCCGTGCTGCCCTGCGATGCCGTGGTGGTCACCAGCGGCACCTTCCTCAACGGCCGCATCCTCATCGGGGAGCGGCGGCTGGAGGCGGGCCGGGCCGGGGAGCCCGCGAGCACCCATCTGGCGGAGCAGCTGCGTTCGCTGGGGCTGCGCCACCGCAGGTTGAAAACGGGTACCAGCCCCCGCGTGGCCAGGGCCTCCATTCAGTTCCAGCGGCTTCAGATCCAGCCCGGCGACGATCCGCCGAGGCCCTTCAGCTTCTTCAGTGCCGGGATCCCGCAGCCCCAGGTGCCCTGCCACATCGTCCACACGACGCCGGAGACCGAGGCCATCGTGCGGGAGAACTTGTCCAGATCGAGTCTTTATGGCGGCCACATCGAGGGGGTCGGCCCGCGCTACTGCCCCTCCATCGAGGACAAGTTCGTGAAGTTCCCCGACAAGGGCCGGCACCAGATCTTTGTCGAGCCCGAAAGCCTCGAGACCGACGAGATCTACCTGGCGGGTCTTTCGACCTCCCTGCCGCCGGAGGTGCAGACCCGCATGGTCCGTAGCCTCCCGGGCTTCGAGGCCGCGGAGATCCTGCGGCCGGGCTATGCCATCGAGTACGACAGCTTTGATCCCCTGCAACTCCACCGGGATCTTTCCGTAGAGGGCCTCGACGGCATCTGGTTCGCGGGCCAGATCAATGGCACCACGGGGTACGAAGAGGCTGCGGGCCAGGGCCTGCTCGCGGGGATCAACGCCGTGCGCTGGCTCAGGCAGCAGGAACCCGTGGTGCTGGGCCGGGACCAGGCCTACCTGGGCGTGATGGTGGATGATCTGGTCACCAAGGGCACCGACGAGCCGTACCGGATGCTCACGGCCCGGGCGGAGCATCGGCTGGGTCTGGCCTGCGATCTGGCCGATGGCCGGCTGCTGGCCGTGGCCCGGGAAGTGGGGGCCCTGGATCCCGAAGACCTCGCCCGGGTGGAAACCAGGGTCGCGCGGCGGGAACGGATGCGGGCCCAGTGCGACCAGGCCTGGGTGACCCAGACCAGCCCCTTCGGACCCATCGCCGTCCGGGCGGGTATCCGCCTGGAGTCGGGGCTGAGCCTATCGGACCTCTTCCGGCGGCAGCAGATCGGTCCGGCAGATGCGGATGCCTGCCTGGCCCTTCTGGAAGGTTGGAGCGAGCCTCAGCCGGATTGGATTCGCGCGAGCGAGCGGGATCTGATGCTCTTCGAGCTTCGGTATGCGCCGTACCGGGAGCGGGAGACCCGCTTTCTGGAAGGCCAGCGGGCCTGGGACCATGTCCGGATTCCCTCGGATCTGAGGGTGGAGCACCTGCATGGCATTTCAAGGGAAGTCATGGAAAAATTGATTTTGCATCGTCCAGAGACCCTCGGTCAGGCCAGCCGCATTCCGGGAGTCACGCCGGTGGCCATCACCCTCCTCCACCTGTTGATTCATCGCTCTCGGAGCATATAACTCAATTGTGATATTTATCCTTGAGCCTCCATGCGGGTGGGATCTTATCCTTGGGGGGTTCCTTGACCCGTGAGGTTTCCATGGCGACTGTTCTCGATCCTCCGACCGTCACCTCCAGCCCCTCCATCCGGATGCTGAAGATCGGCCAGTTGGCGTCCCGCTCAGGCATCACGGCCCGCAACTTGCGCTT
This sequence comes from Geothrix sp., assembly GCA_030681515.1. Lineage (GTDB taxonomy): Bacteria > Acidobacteriota > Holophagae > Holophagales > Holophagaceae > Geothrix. The sequence continues at coordinate 72,744 of JAUXSE010000039.1, forward strand.
CTACGCCGATGCCGGGGTATTCGGGGAACTCCCCCGCTCCCCCAAGGGCTACCGGCTCTTCCCCCCGGAGGCCGTGCAATGGGTCCGGATTCTGCGGGCCGCCCAGGCCGCCGGGTTCACCCTGGAGGAAGTCCAGGAGCTGCTTCGGGCCCTGCGCCAGGATCGCGCGCCCTGTGAACACGTACGGGAGGCCCTGGGCGGCAAGCTGAGCACCCTGGAGATCAAGCTGGCCGAGACCCGGCTGCTGGTGGACATGCTGCGAATCACCCTCGGCACGCCGGACGGCCAGAGCAGCGAACTGGGCTGCAACCTGATGGAAACCCTTCTGGCCGAGGCGGCGCGCCTGCCGGCCCTCGTCGGACCTCGGGCCTGAGGCTCACGTGGAGGCAGGGATGGAACCCAAGGTCTATCGCGTCCAGGGCATGACCTGTGGCGGATGTGCGAAGCATGTGGAGAAGGCCCTGCGATCGGTGCCTGGCGTGACGGGCGTGGCCATGGACGTGGCCCAGGGCACCGCGACCATTGATGGCCCCGCGACCTTCGAGGCCATGGCCGCGAGCGTGGCGGCTGCGGGCTACGAGATGGCTGGCCCGGCCTGAGCTCCGGACCGGGAGGAGGCAGGGTGAGTCAGCAGACCTTCACCGTGTCGGGCATGACCTGCGCCGCCTGCGTGCGCCACGTGGAGAAGGCGCTGGTGTCAACCCAGGGCGTCACGGCGGCTTCCGTGAACCTGGCGACCTCCACCGTGACGGTGGAAGGCACCGCATCCTTTGAAGCGATGGTCAGCCAGGTCGAGGACGCGGGATACGGTCTGGGCCAGATCGAACCAGAAACGCCTGCGGTGGGAGGCGAGGACCTGGCCCCCGCGCGCCGGCGGATGACGCTTGCGCTGATTCTCACCGCGCCCATGCTGGCGACGATGATCCCGGGTCTGGGATGGCATCTCCCCGGCTGGCTGCAGGCGCTGCTCGCCACGCCGGTGGTATTCGGGGCGGGCTTCGGTTTCTTCAGGCGCGCGGGGCGCCAGGTGCTGCACGGCCAGGCCTCCATGGACACGCTCATCGCGCTGGGCTCCGGCATCGCCTGGGCCTTCGCCATGGGCGAATGGTGGCGCGGCTCGCAGCATCTCAGTTTCGAGACGGCCGCGGCCCTGGTGGCCTTCCTTCTGACCGGCAAGTACCTGGAGGCCCGGGCCAAGTCCCGCGCCACGGATGCGCTCAAGGCGCTGTTGTCCCTGGCGCCGCCGACGGCTTTGCGGATCGGGACCGATGGATCCCTGCTGGAAGTCGCCGTATCCGCCCTGCAACCGGGCGACCGGGCCCGGGTGCTTCCCGGGCAGGCGGTTCCGGCCGACGGGCGCGTGAGATCCGGGCAGGCGGAAGTGGACGAATCCATGCTGACCGGTGAGCCGCTGCCGGTGCCGAAAGGCCCGGGAGACGCACTGGTGGCGGGCACCGTGGTCCACGGCTCGGCCCTGGAGCTGGAGATCCGGGCCGTGGGGGCCGATACGCAGCTGGCCCACATGGCGGCGATGGTCGCTCAGGCCCAGGGTTCCAAGGCCCCGGCCCAGGATCTTGCCGATCGCATCAGTGCCGTGTTCGTGCCGGCCATCCTCGTGCTCGCGCTGGCGACATTCCTGGGCTGGTGGTGGCTGGGGGGCGGGCTTGGCCAGGCCTGGCGTCCCGCAGTGACGCTGCTGGTGATCGCGTGCCCCTGCGCGCTGGGGCTGGCCACGCCCGTGGCCGTGATGGTGGGCCTCGGCGCAGCCGCCCGGAAGGGCGTGCTCGTGCGCGATGCCGCCGCCCTGGAGGCGCTGGGCCAGGCCACGGACCTGGTGTTCGACAAGACGGGCACCCTGACGGAGGGCCGTCCGCGGTTGCGGCGCGTGGTGCCGTGCGGTACCAGGGCCGAGCTCCGGCTGCTGCAGGTGGCGGCCAGTCTGGAACGGGATTCAGAACATCCCATTGCCCGTGGACTCCGAGCCGCCTACACAGGAAGCCTCCTGGCGGTGGATGGGTTCCGGACCCATCCAGGAGGCGGGATCACGGGAGTGGTGGACGGCATCTCCTGGCGGCTCGGAAGCGGGGCCTTCCTGGGCATCGCCTTCCCCCCTGTGGATGAGGATGCCACGGCGGTCGGATTGGCGGATGAGACGGGCCTCCAGGGCGTGTTCGTCCTCGGAGACCAGCTGCGGGAGGAGGCCCCGAGGGTGGTGGGAGAGCTCCGGCGGCAGGGGCTGAAGCTCCACCTGTTGACCGGGGACCGGGCCGCGCCCGCCCGCATCATGGCGGCGGCTGCAGGCATCACCGAAGTGATCGCGGAAGTGCGGCCCGATGGCAAGCTGGCCCAGATCAAGGCGCTGCAGGATCGGGGAGCCGTGGTCGGATTCGTGGGTGATGGCGTGAACGATGCGCCAGCTCTTGCCCAGGCGGATTGTGGCATCGCCATGGGGTCCGGCGCGGGCGAACAGGGTACGGGGGCCGCCATGGCCGCGGCGCCGCTGGTACTGCTCCGCCCCGGACTGGAGCCGATCCTCGCGGCCCGGAAGCTGGCCCTGCGGACGCATCGCGTGATCCGCCAGAACCTGGGCTGGGCCTTCGGCTACAACCTGGTGCTGGTGCCGCTCGCGGCCTTCGGGCAGCTCGAGCGCTTCGGCGGACCCATGCTGGCGGGAGTGGCCATGGGGTTGAGCTCCCTGACGGTGGTGCTCAACGCGCTGCGACTGAGGCGCTAAAGATGGCGTGAAAGCTCTTTCAGGTAGGCCGCGAACTCATCGCGCAGGTCGTCGCGCTTGAGTGCGAATTCCACATTCGCCTTCAGGTAGTCCAGCTTGTTCCCGGTGTCGTAGCGTTTTGCGGGAATCGGCGCGGCGACCAGGCGGCCTTCGCGGGCGAGGGCGGCCAGAGCGTCGGTGAGCTGGTATTCCCCACCCACGCCAGGTTCGAGGGCGGCGAGGTGATCGAACACGCGGGGCTCCAGCACATACCGGCCCACGACCGCCCAGCGGCTAGGGGCGTCGGCGGGCAGCGGTTTTTCGACAATGGATGTCACATTCCACACATCCAATATCGCAGGGGGCGCGTTGACGATGCCGTACCGGGAGACATGATCGAGGGGCACTTCCTGTACGCCCACGACGGATTTCCCGGTGGAGCGATGGGCGGCGATGAGGGCGTCCAGCGCGGAATCGCGCTCGTCGAAGACATCGTCACCCAGGAGCAGCGCGAAGGGTTCCTCGCCGACCGCGTGGCGGGCGCACAGCACGGCATGGCCGAGGCCGAGGGGCTCGCCCTGACGCACATAGGCGAACTGGGCGAGACGGCTGATGCCCTGGACCAGGTCGAGATCCTCCTGCCTGCCCCGGCGGCGAAGGGTATCCTCCAGCTCGTATGCCACGTCGAAGTGGTTTTCGATGGCGGCCTTCCCGCGTCCGGTCACCAGCACGAGACTTTCAATCCCGGCGCGGATGGCCTCTTCCACGACGTACTGGATGACGGGGGTATCCACGAGGGGGAGCATTTCCTTCGGCTGGGCCTTGGTGGCCGGCAGGAAGCGCGTGCCCAGGCCCGCGACGGGGATGACGGCCTTGCGAAGCGTCTTCATATCCTCTCCGATGGCCCATGATGGCCGAAGGTTCAGCACCTGAAGCAGCTTTGGGGCCCTCCACGTAAATTTTCCCTTGCATCAGGGGTGGTGGGTGTTAGTCTGGATGTCCTGCGCGGTTGAGGCTGCGGGGTGCAGGAGGGTGCCGGTAGGGATCCTTCGACCATGCGGAGCGCATGGGGGCGTCTTTGAAAACCGGATAGAAGAATAGGAAGCCTTTGAGGGTTCTATCGG
>JAUXSE010000040.1 GCA_030681515.1 Geothrix sp.
ATCCGCGATGATCTTGCGCTCCTCCCCCAGGGGCAGCCGCATGTACTCCGACGCCCGCATGATGCGGCGGAGCAGGTCCGACAGATGCCGGATGGCCAGCTCCGCCGCCTTGGGGCTCTTGTGGACCAGTTCCGCCAGGCCATTGAGGGCGTTGAAGAGCACATGCGGATGGATCTGGCTTTGGAGCAGGCGGTTCCGGGCGATCAGGGCTTCGGCTTCCGATGCTTCCCGGAGCTCTTCCGAGTGCGCCCGGGCCGCCACCAGCCCCCCCACGAGGATCATGCCCGGCCCCACCAGGGAGAGGTATATCTGAATAAGCCTGCCTGGGTTGATTTTGACGTTTCCATGGGCAAGGAGCCAGGCATCGAAATACGGAAGAAAGGCTGAGACCGGTTCACAGATGAGCACCGAAAGAACGAGCCCCAGAATGAAGCGCCAGGGAGAGGGAAGCCGACGGGGCAGGATCCAGGGCAGGGGGGCCAGGAAGGCGAAGGCACCGATATGCGTGAGCGGGGAGGTGAGGCTACCGGCCCAGATCCACAGGGAACCGAGACGATGGAAAGTCCATTGCTCGTGCAAGATGGCCAGGATCCAAAGGGCATAACTGGCTCCGAGAACCCGCCAGTAATTGGCTGCCGGGAACCAGGAGGCCCAGGTGTTTGACGATCCCAGGGCCATCTCGCCCCCGGCTTCGGTGAAGCCAGGTTGATCATTGCGTGAGGGTGAGAAGTGAGCCGAGAGAAATGGGTCGCTGTTCACGGGCCCCCTTCACACCCTGGGCTGCCTGCGCCTGGCTCAGTGATTCGCTGGCGCTGCTGGAGCGCTGGATGGATTCTTTGCGGAAGGAAAGGCTGCTGTTCATGGGGACTCCCAGGTCGCGCCACGGGGCGCAATCTGGATTCCGAGGCCGGTCGAGCTGAAAGCCAACGCTTTTCCATGAACGGTATCTAAGCATGACTCGAACCGTTGGGCCCCTCCCGGGCTACCGTTCGGGGGTGGCCCGGGTGCCCTGGATCCAGCGCAGGTCCCGTGGGGGGTTGGTTCTATGCTGCTGCCCGATCATCGGCCTTGCTCAACTTGATGCAGGATTTTCAAGATCTCCACGAAGGACACGAAGGGCAGTAGGACAAGAGCACGAAGGCCCGTTTCAGCGCGCCACTGGGAGTCATCCGGACCTTTGGCCTCCGGTCGTGCACGGCGCGACCAGCTTCGCGGGCGGCGTCACTGCTGGCCCTTGGAAGTCGTCAGGGCCGCTACCCGCAAAGGGATGGCCCGGGGGTGGGCCGAGGGGCATTCGTGTCCTTCCTGCGCCGGTACCGAGGCAAAGTGAATCTTCTCGGCACCGGCTGCGCCGGTACCGAGACAAAGTGAATTTTCTCGGCACCGGCTGCGCTGGTGCGCGAGACAAAGTGAATCTTCATGTCCTTCGTGGAGGGTTTTTTGGGCTGAGTCATGCCGATAATCAAATTCGTCTCTCCAAGGAAGCCACCCCTGTATGCCCCACGAGCCCACCTGCCAGACCGCTGATTTCTTCGTGCTGCGCACGCCGGGGCTGCCCCTCGATGCGCTCTCCCCCCGCGACCAGACCGGGCCGGAGGCTGCGGCTGGGGATCCCTCCGGGAGCCACCTGGAAACGGGCCGGGAGGCGCTGCGCCCGATCCTGCGCGAGATCATCCGGCGCGATGCCGTGCGGGAGGCCCTGGCCCTGGCCTCCCCGGATCTGGCCTCGCGGCTGGGGGCCTGGCTGGACGGTTCCCTGGATACCCCGGCGGCGCAGAATGTCGAGCGGGCCCTGCTGAAATACCTCAGCCGCATGAGCAGCCGCTCGACGCCCTTCGGCCTCTTCGCGGGCGTATCCATGGGGGCCTGGGGTTCGGCCAGCCACCTGTCGGTGGGGCCTTGGCTGGCGTGCCGCAAAGCCATGCGCCTGGATTGGGGCGTCCTGGAGGCCCTGGTGGATCGCCTGGAGCGGGAGCCGGAGGTCCGGGCCCTGATGATCTACCGGCCCAACACGAGCCTCTACGCCCGCGGGGGGTGGTACCGGTACCTGGAGCGCCGGGAGCAGGCCAAGGGGCAGGGCCGGACCTACCATCTGGAGGCGGTGGAGGCCACGCCCCACCTCGACTTCGTGCTGCGGCAGGCCGAGGGCGGTGCGCGCCTGGGGGATCTCGCCACGAGCCTGGCCGATCACATGAAGGTGGCCCCGCAGGAAGCCCGGTCCTATCTGGATCAGATCATGGATGCCCAGGTGCTGTGCGGGGATCTCCAGCCGCCACTCACCAGCCCCGATCCCCTGGGCCAGGTGATCACCGCCCTTCAGGCTGATCCGGTCACAGCTCCCCGGGCGGAGCCCCTGGTGGCGCTGGACCGGGAACTGAAAACCCTCCAGGGCGCGCCCCTCGGATCCCATCCCGAGGGCTATGGCAGCCGGTGGGCGCCCTTGGCCGGTCTGGGGATTTCCGCTGACACCCGGGATGTCCTCCAGGCGGATCTCTTCCGCCCGTCGCCCGATCTGGCCCTGTCCGCCGCGGTGCGTCGGGCCCTGGAGGAGGGGGCCGAAACGCTCCGGAGGCTGACCCCGGTACCCGCTGAAAGCCCCCTGGACCGGTTCCGGGCGGCTTTCCAGGAGCGGTACGGCACGCGGTGGATGCCGCTGCTGGAGGTGCTGGATGAAGAAAGCGGTCTGGGCTTCGACGGGGGAGCGCCCCTGGATTCCCCGCTGCTGGAGGGCCTGTCCTTTCCCAGCTCGCCCCCGCAACGCCCGCTGTCTCACCGGGAGAAGTACCTCCTGAAGCAGCTCCCGCGCTGGCAGGGATCCCTCCCCTGGGCCTTGACGGACGCGGATGTGGCGGCCCTCGCCCATCCGGATCCTCCCCCCTTTCCCCAGGCCTTCGCCGCCCTGGCCAGCCTGGAGGCGTCCAGCCTCGCCGCCCTGGACCGGGGCGACTTCCACTTCTGGATGGAACATTTTTCGGGCCCCACGGCCGCCCGGTGGCTGGGGCGATTCGCCTCGGGTGATCCGGCGTTGAAGGCCGCGCTCCAGGGCCACCTGCGGAAAGAGGAGTCCCTGCGTCCCGAAGCGGTGTTCGCCGAAGTGGTCCATGTGCCCGAAGGCCGGGCGGGCAATGTGTTGGCCCGGCCCGCCCTGCGGGACTACGAAATTCCCTTTCTGGCCACGCCGGGCGTTGCGCCGGATCACACGATCCTTCCTTCGGACCTCCAGCTGACCGTGCGAGGGGATCGCGTGGTGCTGGCTTCCACGCGGCTGGGGCGGGAGGTGATTCCCCGCCTGTCCTCGGCCCACAACTTCGCTCGCGGTCCCGTGGTCTACCGCTTCCTGGCCCACCTGCAGGATCAGGATGGCCGCCCCGGGGGATGGTCCTGGGGCGCCCTGGCGGAACAGCCGTTCCTGCCGCGGGTCACCCGGGGACGGCACCTCCTCAGCAAGGCGCGGTGGCGGCTCGACGCCAGCGAATTGAAAGCAGCCATGACCGGCTCCCGCGAGGGGGCCTGGGGCGCCTTCCAGGCCCTGCGGGCAAGCCGGGGGCTGCCCCGGTTCGTGGTGCTCACCGATGCCGATAACGGCCTGCTGGTGGACCTGGACCAGGTGCTATGGGTGGAGACCCTGCATCACCTCGTCTCTGGCCGTTCCACCTTCACCCTCACGGAGTGTTTCCCGGACCCTGGCCAGGCCCTGGTCACCTCGCCGGAAGGCCGGTTCGCGCACGAACTGGTCATTCCCTTCGAGGCGATGACGCCCGCGCAGCGGAAGGCCATCGCGCTTCCATCCATGTCCATGGCCCCCATCGCCCGGGCCTACCCCCCCGGTTCGGAATGGCTCTACCTCAAGCTCTACTGCGGGCCCGCCAGCGCGGATCGTCTCCTGGTGGAACTGGCGCCGCTCCTTCGCGCGACAGGGGCGGAAGGGCTTTGGGATCGCTGGCACTTCATCCGCTACCAGGATCCGGACCACCACCTGCGGCTGCGCTTCCATGGCCTGCCCCAGCGGCTGCTCGCGGAACTCCTGCCCCGCATCCACCAGCACCTGGAGACACACCTGGCCCAGGGGTTGCTCTGGAAATGGCAGGTGGACACCTTCGAGCCGGAGTGGGAGCGCTATGGGGGCCCGCTGGGCTTCGCACTGGCCGAAGCCTGGTTCTTTGCCGACAGCCAACAGATCCTGGATCAGCTGGTGGAGGGCCTGACGCTGGAGCAGCGCTGGCGAGCCGGTCTCAGACAGACGGATGCGATCTGGGCCGCCCTGGGTCTGGGCGTCCAGGCCCGGAAAGGGCTGGCCCAGGCCGCCCGGGAGGGTTTCCGGAAGGAATTCGCCGATTCCGGGGAGGGCGCCGTGCAGATGGGCGCGAAGTTCCGGGACCTGCGCAAGGAACTGGCGTCGGGGTTTCCCCAGGCCCCGGGTGCGCCCCTCGCCCCGGATCTCGGCGGCCTGACCCGGATCCGGGAAGCCCACGAGCAGGGATTGCTTCAGGAGGATTTCGCCAGCCTGGCGGGGAGCCTGTCGCACATGCACCTCAACCGCCTCCTTCGCACCGACCACCGGGAAAGCGAATGGGTTCTCATGGAATTCCTGACGCGCCTCTACGAATCCCACCTCGCGCGGTTTCCAGAGCTGTGACCGCCGAGCCGGATTGATTCTGGCTAAACGGTTGAAGTGGCCCCAGCCCATCATGGAGGCGCCGTGGGGCTATGTCCCAAGCCCGGTCATGCGCTGGGTCAAATCGTCCGGCGCCTGAAACACGAAGGCCCGGCCTTCTTTGGTTTTCTCCAGAAGGCCGAGGTTGGCCAATTCCAGGAGGTCCGCCCGGGCCGTCTGGTACACGACCGCGTGGATGCGCTGGTGGCCATCCACCCTGTAGCTGCCCCCTGGGTGTTTCAGCGCGTGGGTCAGCAGGGCTTTCTGGCGATGGTTCAGGTTGCCTTTCAGAATGGGGGATTCCGACAGCAGGCGTTCCAGGCTGCGCTGTTCTTTGGCCTTCCGGGCCAGGTAGTCATGCAGGCTGGCGATGGCCTTCCGGATGGTTGCAAGCTGATGGATCAGGAAGTAGGTGGTGTCGCCACCATCGGATTCCGTGAACAGGTAGGCCCTTCCGTACTGGGCGGGGGCCCGGCGCAGGATGTGCGAAATGGAGATGAACTCCGTCAGCCAGTAGCCGCTCCGGAGCATGGACCAATAGAACACCGCCCGGGCGGTGCGGCCATTGCCATCCGCGAAGGGGTGATCGTACCCGATCATGAAATGCAGGAGGATGGCCCGCAGCACGGGATGGACGAAGGGGCGCTGGCCCTCGCCCGCGTTGGCGAAGACACACAGTCGTTTCAGCCGGTCGGGCAGTTCCCGGTGGGAGGGTGGCTGGTGCAGGGTGGTCCCATCCTCCGTGTTGACCACGCGGATATCGTCCGACTGTCGCAACCTGCCCACGTCCTGGGGATCGTCCAGGGTGTTCTCGGTGACCAGCCGGTGGATTTCCAGCAGCCGTGTGGGGCTGAGCGGTTCATCCTTGAATCCCTGGATGGCCCGCATGGTGCGGAAGTTGTTGAAGATCATCCGCTCGCTTCGATCCCTTGGGGGCCGTCCTTCCCGGAGCATGGTCGCGGCAACTTTTCGGGTGGTGGAGGCGCCCTCCAGCTGGCTGGAGGTGATGGCTTCCTCGATGAGGGATCGAAGGAGGTAGTCATCCCGGTGCGCGGGAGTGGTCGGTTGGGTCGCGGATCGGATCTTTCCGGCCGCGTCCTGGTCGATGTGGTGCAGGTCGATCTGCACGGGCTCGGGCACGCCGAACACGAAGGCGTGCCCCGTCTTGTCCCGCAAGGGCAGGGACTGCAGCAGACCCTGACGGCCCCACTTGATCCCCAGCCACCACTGCTCGTGATCCAGCCCTTCGGGCGGATCCCGATGCCTCAGCTCATCCCAGTGCAGGTAGGCATCCTTGACCAGTGGGCCGGATTGCAGCTCAAGGATCCGGCTTACCATCCCGGGCGGAAGCGTTGCCAGCAGCTCAGATGTATTCGGAGGAGGATGGGGAAGTTTCATGGTGACCTACTAATTTTGGTTCTAATTAGGATCTGATTAGTAGCTTAGGTGCGTGGGTGCTTCTTGTCCACGGAATACTAAAATTGGTAGTAATTAGTAGCAAATTGACACTTTCCGTCCGCGGGAATGAACAGGTCCATTGGAGCAATCCCGGGAGCGCAGGGCCTTGGGAGTCGAAACCTGTCAGCGGCTCCGACGGTGGTTTCGCCACCACCCATCGCGGGATTTCCTCCACGTCACCCCTTCGCCTGCGGCTCCGGGGTGACGTGGAGGCCGCGCGAATGGCTGCGCACGGGCCTCCGCCTGCGGCGGACCGACGCGAATAGCCCCCCGGCTGTCCGCGTCTGGCTCTACCTGCGCGCCATTCAGCGACTTCAAATCCGTGGTTGGCCCCGTTGTTGGCATTGCCACCACCCATCGCGGGATTTCCTCCACGTCACCCCTCCGCCTGCGGCTCCGGGGTGACGTTCCGGCCGCGCGAA
>JAUXSE010000045.1 GCA_030681515.1 Geothrix sp.
TGAAGCCTGAAGCCTGAAGCCTGAAGCCTGAAGCCTGAAGCCTGAAGCCTGAAGCCTGAAGCCTGAAGCCTGAAGCCTGAAGCCTGAAGCCTGAAGCCTGAAGCCTGAAGCCTGAAGCCCCGCCCTGGTCTGCGATAATGGCCGTTCTGCCTGGGAGTCCCATGCCCGTCCTGCTCAGCACCGATCTGCCTTTCCCGGTCTTCCGCCGGGGCAAGGTGCGGGACGTGTACGATCTGGGAAGCCAGCTCCTCATCGTGGCCACGGACCGCATCAGTGCCTTCGACTGCGTGATGCCCGAAGGCATTCCGGACAAGGGGCGCATCCTCACGGCGGTGGCCGCCCACTGGTTCGCCGCCACGGAGGATCTGGTGCCCAACCACTTCCGGGGGAACCCCCGCTGGCCCGCGGGCCTGGAGGCCTACCGCGAAGCCCTGGCGGGCCGGGCCGTCGTCGTGGAGAAGACCCGGCCCCTGCCCGTGGAATGCGTGGTGCGCGGCTTCCTGGCGGGCAGCGGATGGAAGGAATACCTGGCGGGCGGCGCGGTCTGCGGGGTGCCGCTTCCGGCGGGCCTGAGGCTCGCGGACCGCCTGCCCGAGCCGATCTTCACGCCCGCCACCAAGGCCGAGGAAGGGCACGACGAGAACATCACCTTCGAGCGCATGGCCGAGATCGTCGGAATGCCATTGGCCATGCGGTTACGGGACCTGAGCCTGGCCCTCTACCGCCGTGGTGCCGAACACGCGGCCAGCCGCGGCATCCTGCTGGCCGATACGAAATTCGAATTCGGGCTCAGCGTGGCGGACGAGTTGCTCCTGATTGACGAAGCCCTCACGCCGGACAGCAGCCGCTACTGGCTGGCGGACCGCTGGGCGCCGGGGAAGCATCCCCCGAGCCTCGACAAGCAGTTCCTGCGCGACTATCTGGAGACGGTTGAGGGTTGGGACAAGCAGCCGCCGGCGCCACACTTGCCGCCGGAGATCATCGAGGGCATCCGGGCCCGCTACCTGGATCTGGCGGGCCGTTTCGGAGTGACGATCTGAAGGTTCCTCCTAGGCCTGGCCGGCTCACGGTTTGGGCTGGAGATCCGTGGGAATCGCCTTCAGCGCTTCCGGATCGCCCGCCGCGCCGGTGCGGATCCGCGCTGGAGCGAGCCACTGGCGCAGGGCTGCGCTCAGGGCCGCCGGCGAAAGGGCCTTCATGCGGATGTCCTGAACGCCCCTGCCTTCGGCTTCGAGAAAGGCCGTTTCCAGCCTCGATCCCGGATGCAGGGTCGCCAAAGCCCGCCCCGCCTCCCAGGCCGTGCGGGCGCGATCCAGATCGGCCTGCGTGAAGCTTCGCTGGCGAAGCGTCTCCAACCGTTCCTGGAACAGGGACCCGGCGCCAGCCCCGGTCCCGACGTCCAGGGTGGCGATCAGGTGGCGGTCCTCCACGGTGAACCGCACGTGGGATGGGGCGGGATCGTCCGGGACCAGGAGGGTCAGCAGGGCGGCCGCCTCCGGCGCGAGATCGTCCGGCTGGATCGCCACGGCCTGGATCCTCAGGCCCGTGCCTGGCGCGGGAATCCGCAGCGGAGCACCCGAAGACTCCCCGGGCGGGCCCGGGGCATCGGCCGGGGGAGGGGGGGTGGCCGGGAGAGGAGTGGTGGCCGGGGGCGGGGGGATGGCTGGGCGCGGCTCCTGGGCCGTCCAGGATCCCAGGCTCAGGAGGACCAGCCGCTTGGCCTGTTCCAGTCCGAGATCGCCCTGGAGTACCAGCACCGCCCGGTCCGGGCGGAACACCCGGGCGCGGAAGGCGAGGAGATCCTCCAGGGTGATGGCGCCCAGGCTGGCCGGCGTGGGCCGGGAACCGGGTTCCTGGAGCAGGGCCTCGCGAAGGCGCGGGTACGGGGGGGCCTCCTGCCGCGCTTCATCACGGCCACAGGCCAGCCGCTGGACCTGCAGGACCGAGGGGTCGAACACCGTCCGGAGCAGGCGGTCGGCCAGCAGCCCCAGGGCCCGGTCCTGGTCCCGGCTCCGGGCCAGCAGCCGCCATTCCAGCCCATCGGGCTCCAGACCCTGGATGAGCTGAATGCCGGAGCCCTCCAGCAGCCGGTCGAAGTCCCCGGCCTTCAGGCCAGCGGCGTCCGAGTGGTCGAGCATCCGGAGGACCAGCCGGGGGAGGCCCTGGCGGCCAGGGGGCAGGTCGGCGGGATCGAGCCTCAGGTGGAGCCGCGCCCGAACCAGGGGCCGTTCGTGCTCCTCCAGGTGCAGCACCCGCAGTCCATTGGGCAGCGTGAACCGCTGGACCTGGGGCTGGGCGTGCAGCGCGAGGGCGGCCAGGCTGGCCAGCAGGAGGGCCCTCATGGCTTCACCGGGGCGAGCTGGGCCTCCAGCAGCTTCAGGGTGCGCAGGCGTTCGTCGGCGCTCAACATGCGCAGCTGCCGGAGTCCCTCGGACACGAGCTGTTCGCGCTGGGCCAGGTCCTCGATGCGGGAGGCGGCCAGGGCCTTGAGCACCCGGGCCATGTCTGCTTCGAGGGGATCCGAGCTCTCGCCGGGAGTGGGCTCCAGCAGCACCGTGGTGCGGTGGCTTGGCTTCAACCAGACGCGCGCCGCGGCCTGGACGTCTTCCTGTCCCAGGGTGCGCAGGCGTTGGGCCTCCCGATCCGCCAGGCGCCAGTCTCCCCCTTCCGCCCAGGCCCGGCCCAGGGATCGGGCCAGGGAAGCGGGCTCGTCGAGCACCCGCAGGTGATCCATTTCCAGCAGGGCGAGGGCCCGCTGCCACTCGTCCTGGGGGATCGGATCCTGCTGGAGATGGAGGATCTCGCCGTGCAGCGCGCCCTCGAGCTCTGCCAGGCTGTGGCCGTGGGCGGGCCCCAGATCGGCCACCAGCAGGCCCGGGAACCGGCCCCCCGGCACATCCAGGTGGAGATCCACCTGCCGGGCCAGGGTTTTCTGCCGCACCAGGTGGGCCTGAAGCCGGCTGGTCCGGCCGCCGCCCAGCAACTGGGCGGCCATGCGCAACGCCAGGTGATCCGGATGCTGGCGGGGCGGGATGCGCCAGCCCACCAGCAGGCGCGGGGCGCCACCCAGGGCGGCCTGCACGCGCCGGTCGCCGAGGCCGGCGGCAATCTCCGGCAGGACCGCATCCTCCCCGTCCGGGGGAACGGGCAGGGATCCGAGGTGGCGCTCCAGCAGGGGCAGGGCGCCTTCCAGGCCGAGGCCGCCGACGAGGATGATCGTGAGACGGTCCGGGCTCAACGCGCGGCGGGCGTAGGTCCGCAGATCGGACCAGCGGAGGGCCTCCAGCGCGGGCAGGTGATCCGCGAGATCCCGGCCATAGGGATGTCCGGGCAGGGCCGCGCCGCGGAGCAGGGCCATCCCCGGGTCGCCCTGCTGCTTCAGGTCGGCCACCAGGGCGGTGCGGGCCTGGGAGAAGCGGCTCAACTGGAGCGTCCGGAGCCGCTGGGCCTCGGTGCGGCACCAGAACTCGAAGGCCTCCTGCGGCAGCTCGGTTTCAGCCACCAGGGCGTCCGCGGTGGCTTCCGCGGACTGACGGCCGCCCCGGGCGGTGTAGAGGTCCGACAGGGGCGATGGGGAGAAGCGTGCCTTCAGGTGGGACTGCACGGCTTCAAGGCTGGCCTCCAGGGAGGGCAATGGCGAGGAGGCAGAGGGATCCCGGCGGAGACGGAGGCGTTGAAGGCGGAGGGACTCCAGCAGGCCTTCCTCCTGCTTGAGCAGGGCATCCAGGCTGGCGGTCGCGGGCTCCAGATCCTCGGGCCAGGTGGCTCCGAACAGGGTCCGGGCCAGCAGATCCGTGGCGCCGGCGGCGGCGGCGGGCTCCTCGGCCCGGCCTCCCCGGAAGACCAGGGCCGCGTGGAAGGCCGTGAGTCCGCGCCGCTCCACCAGCAGCAGACGGGCGCCGTTGGCCAGCCGCCGCTCCTGCACCTCCGTCATGGGGGGAACCTGGGCGTGCAGCCCGAGGGTGGCGATCAGGAAGGGAACCAGCAGGCGCATGGACCCAGAGTACTACTTCACCCGGATGCTGCCGTTGGTGGTTTCGAGGCGGATCGGCTGGGGCCGCCCCGGCACCTTCACGCGGGCGCTGTGTTTCGTGAGCTCGATCACCTGGGCGCCGGGGATCTTGATCTCCAGGGAACCATTGCTGTTCTCGGCCACCAGATCGCCCGTGGCCTTGCCCAGTTCCACCTCGATGCCGCCGTTGGTGGATTCCAGATGGATGCCTTCGCCCCAGCCGTCGAGGCGGTGGGCCCGGATGCCGCCGTTGGTGGTCTCCAGATGGATGCCGCCTTCCACATCCTCGATGACGATGCGGCCATTGGTGGTGCTGCCCTTGATGCGCGCCGCCAGATGGCGGGCCTCGATGGGGCCGTTGGTGGTGTCCACATAGACCTCGCCCCGCACATCGCTCACCAGGATGGGGCCGTTGGTGGCCTCGCAGCGGGCGTAGCCCTCCAGGTGTTCCACGGCCACGGCGCCATTGGTGGTGCGGAAATGGCCGAGAATCCTGCGGGGCACCTGCAGGGTCATCTCGCAGCGGGGGCTGATGTAGACGCCGAAGCTCCAGGAGGGCTGCTGGAAGACCGCCTCGATGTCGAGATCCGGGCCCTTCCGCTGGAGCACCAGCTCCACCCGGCGCTTTTCGCTGTCCCGGATCTGGGCCGTGAGGGCGACCTCATCCCGATCCCAGCCCGTCACCCGGATGCCGCCGTTCCGGTTCCTCACCCACAGCTTGGATCCCTGGGCCAGCTTCTCGGTCCGCTGCTCGGTGCGGGATCCGGAAGGAACATCCACGCCGATCATGGGGGCGGGCGGCGCGGGGGGAGCCGGGGGTGGGGGGGGCGGCGGGACCTGGGCCAGCAGCGCGCTCCCGGCCAGGAACAGGGGGATCCAGCGGCTGGAAACGGTCATGGCTGCTCCCAAAGAGCGTGGTTCAAAGGCGGGGGAGAAAGAATCAGGGCGGGCCTGCGTGGGATGTTCACGGTCCCGGGACGGTGCCGTTTAGTCAGGTTACCCTGGAAGATCCCCCCGGAGCCTGCCATGTCCGCCTACATCCTGTCCGCCACCCGCACCGCCGTCGGCTCCTTCGGGGGGGCACTGAAGCCCCTGAACGCCGTGCAGCTGGGCGCCCTGGCCATCACCGAGGCCCTGGTCCGCTCGGGGGTCGAGGGTGCCGCCGTGGGCGACGTGGTGATGGGCAACGTGCTCCAGGCCGGCAGTGGCCAGAACGTGGCCCGTCTGGCGGCCCTGAAGGCGGGCCTGCCCCACGCCACCCCGGCCCACACCCCCAACCAGGTCTGCGGATCGGGCCTGAAGGCCATCGCCCTGGGCGCCCAGTCCATCCACATGGGGGATGCCGAGATCGTGATCGCCGGCGGCACCGAAAGCATGTCCAATGCGCCCTACCTGCTGCCCGCCGCCCGCTGGGGAGCCCGCATGGGCCACGCCCAGCTCCTGGACAGCATGATCCAGGACGGCCTCTGGTGCGGCCATGGCGACACCCACATGGGCATCACCGCCGAGAACGTCGCCGCCAGGCACGGGATCACCCGCGAGGCCCAGGACCTGTTCGCCCTCCAGAGCCAGCAGAAGGCCGCCGCGGCTCAGGGGCAGGGCGCCTTCGACCGGGAGATCTTCACCGTGATCCTGGCCGGCAAGAAGGGTGACCTGGCCTTCAACAGCGACGAGTACATCAAGACCGACGCCTCCGCCGAAAGCCTGGCCAAGCTCAAGGCCGCCTTCATGAAGGACGGCACCGTGACCGCCGGCAATGCCAGCGGCATCAATGATGGCGCCGGGGCCCTGGTGCTGGCCTCCGAGGCCGCCGCCAAGGCCCACCGGCCCATCGCCCGCATCCTCGGCTTCGCCCAGGCCGGCGTGGATCCGGCCACCATGGGCCTGGGCCCCGTGCCCGCCATCCGGAAGCTGCTGGCCAGGACCGGTGTCAAGATGGCTGATATTGATCTCTTCGAACTGAACGAGGCCTTCGCCGCCCAGAGCCTCGGCGTGCTGGCGGAACTGCCGGAGATTGATCCCGCCCAGGTGAACCTGCGCGGCGGCGCCATCGCCCTCGGCCATCCCATCGGCGCCAGCGGCACCCGCATCCTGGTGACCCTCCTGCACCTGCTCCAGGATAAGAACAAGAAACTGGGCCTCGCCGCCCTCTGCGTCGGCGGCGGCCAGGGCGTGGCGATGTTAGTGGAAAGACTTTGATTTGAAACCGCAGATGTCGCAGATTACATAGATGAAATCTGTAACATCTGCGGCCATCTGCGACATCTGCGGTTAAATACTGGTTGTCATGATCACGCTCACCCACGTCGGCAAGCAGTACGACCGCATCCACACCGCCCTGGCGGATGTGAGCTTCGCCATTGATCCGGGGGAGTTCGTGTTCCTCACGGGCCCCAGCGGCGCGGGGAAGTCCACCCTCCTGAAGCTGCTCTTCCGCGAGCAGATCCCCAGCAGCGGGGAGATCCAGATGGCGGGGCACCGGCTGGCCTCCATGTCCGAAAAGGAGATCCCCCTGCTGCGCCGCAAGCTCGGCGTGGTGTTCCAGGATTTCAAGCTCATCCGCAGCCGCACCATCTTCGAGAACGTGGCCTTCGTGCTGAAGGTGCTGGGCGTGAGTGCGGCCGAGCAGAAGCAGCGCACGTTCCGGGCCCTGAAGATGGTGGGCCTCCAGCACAAGCTGAGCAGCTACCCGCTGCAACTGTCGGGTGGCGAGCAGCAGCGCGTGGCCATCGCCCGGGCCCTGGTGAACGATCCCCTGGTGCTGCTGGCGGACGAACCCACGGGCAACCTGGACCCCGATCTCGCTCAGGAGATCATGGCCCTTTTCGAGCGCATCAACGGCCAGGGCACCACCGTCATCGTCGCCACCCACGACCGCAGCCTCATCCAGCGCATGAAGAAGCGGGTCATCGGCCTCGACCATGGCCGCATCGCCTTCGACCAGCCCGCACCGACGAGTCTTGTGACGGTGTGATGGGCGGTAGACTGAAGCCTGAAGCCTGAAGCCTGAAGACTGGATCCCCATGGCCCAACCCCTCAACGATGTCCGATTCGTCACTTCCGCGGCCGACGCGAAGAAGCTCGGCATCTGCCACGCGGAGGTGGCCTTCGTGGGGCGCAGCAACGTGGGGAAATCCTCCCTGCTGAATGCACTCGCCAACCAGAAGCAGCTGGCGCGGGTGTCGAAGACGCCGGGCCGCACGCGGCTCATCAATGTGTTCCTCACGGGGCCGGATCGCTGGATCGTGGATCTGCCTGGCTACGGCTTCGCCACGGGCCCCGCCGCCGAGCGGGCCACCTGGCAGGCCATGGTCGAGGGCTACCTCACGGGCCGCGCCACGCTGCGCATGGTCTTCCTGCTGGTGGACGCGGAAGTGGGTCCCACGAAGCTGGATCACGCCATGATCGAGTGGCTGCGGCTCGAAAACCTGCCCCACCGCATCGTGGCCACCAAGGCCGATCAGGTGAAGCCCAGCAGGGCCCTCAAGCAGCGCAAGGACGTGGCCGCGGACCTGGGCCTCCAGCCCAACGACATCGCCTGGGTGAGCGCCGGCAAGGGCACGGGCATTCCCGAACTGCGGCGCGAAGTGGCGGAGCTGCTGGGGCTGTAGGCTTCAGGCTCCAGGAAAGAAGGGGCCGTGGAGCAGTGAGCGGCCGTTCCCGTACTCATGGCCCAAAGGAATAAAGTAGGTGCGGCCCCCAGGCCGCCACCGATCCTGCCTGAAGCCTGAAGCCTGAAGCCTGAAGCCTGAAGCCTGAAGCCTGAAGCCTGAAGCCTGAAGCCTGAAGCCTGAAGCCTGAAGCCTGAAGCCTGAAGCCTCTAAAGCTCCTCCACCTGCCCGCTGCGCCACACCATGAACCGCCCTTCGTGCGCCCAGGGCAGGGCCAGGCCGTTGGCTTCGGCTTCGCGGGTGTGGAAGTGGCCGGTGAGGAAGGTGGTGCCGGGGTGCGCTTGGGCGGCGGCGCGGAAGGCATCGCGGGGGAAGGCGAGCTTGTAGGCGGCGTTCGTGGTGCGGAGCTTGCGCTCCATCCAGGCGGACACTTTCCGGGCCATGCCGCCGGGCATCAGGCGGAACAGCAGCCAGAGCGGGGCGGAGCGCGAGACCAGGTTCCACAGGCGGTACTGGCGGTCGGCGCCATTGATGAGATCGCCATGCTCCCAGGCCAGGGCTTCGCCTTCGAGGGTTCCGCCGAGGCCTTCGCCCATCAGGTCGAAGCGGGGGGCGTGGCGATCCAGGAAGTACTCGCGGTTGCCCAGCCATAGCCCCACCCAGCGGCCGGAGACGCGGCGGGCATCCACCCAGGAGAGGAAGGTCCGCTGGGCCTCCGTCTCCATGCCGGGCATCCCCACCCACACGTCGAACACATCGCCGAGGAAGAGCCAATCGGCTTGGGGGAATCGGGCGGTGGCCTCCCCGAGGCCCGTGAGATCCAGACCCCAGTGGGGATCCGCCACGAGGATCAGATCCCTTCCCGGATCGGTCCGCCGGGCGGTGCCCCGGGACCAGGACAGGGCGCCCAGCCGCCGGGTGACGAGGAGATGGGCGCTTCCCAGGAGAAGCGCCAGGCCACCACCCGCCACATCCGCCAGCCAGTCGCCGAATTCACAGGAACGGCCGGGTACGAAGCGCTGGTGCCACTCGTCCGTGGCGCCGTAGACCGCCACGGCCAGAAAGATCAGCAGGTGCCGCCGGTACATTGGCAGGTCCGGCCGGTTGTTCTGGATTGCCAGATCCAGCACCCAGGCCAGGAGGCCGAAGGCCGCGGCGTGGGCCGCCTTGTCCAGGGGCGGCGGCAACTGGATGCCCCCGAGGTAGTGCGACTGCGCACTCAGCCAGACGATGGTCAGGGCCACAGCCAGGGGAAGGATCCAGAGCCAACGCATGCGCATGACCCATCCAAACACAGGCCGGGCCCGGTTGCGACCCCCCCCCCCTTGGGACATGAAGAAGGCCCGGCTTGCGCCGGGCCGGTTGGTAGTCCCAAGGGGAATCGAACCCCTGTTCCCGCCGTGAGAGGGCGGTGTACTAACCGCTATACGATGGGACCGTCAAACGAACTGTGAATGGTTGGGGAGGAAGGATTTGAACCCTCACCTGACGGTACCAGAAACCGTTGTCCTACCATTAGACCACTCCCCAATGAGTGGAAGATCCACTGTACCAGGTGCGGGACAAAAGGCAAGGGGTGGTTCCGCCGATGGGGAGGTAGCCTTCATGGCAGAGGTGATTTCATGGCGGATCCGATCAAGCTGGCCTACTTCATGGCGGTCAAGGAGGGCGCGAGCTACCTCGGCGGGCTCCTGGTCACGGATACCTCGGGCATCCCGCTGGATTTCCGCTACACCGAGCCCATCACGCCCACGCGCCTGCAGAGCATCCTCTACGGCAAGTCCCTGGAGCCCCACCTCAAGGAGGAGGTGATCCAGAAGACCCTGCTCAAGGAACTGAAGACGCCGCCCGACCTGTTCATCCTCAGCGTCGCGGAACTGGCCGGAGGCTGGTCCGGGGACGCGAGGTACCCGGTGCTGGCGGTGCAGAAGAGCCAGGAATCGCCCCTGGCGAAGGTGGGGGACGCCTTCCGGGCCGGGCCCAGGGATCTGCTCATCCAGCTGGCGGAGGGCGCGGCACCGCTGCGCGTGATGTTCGCGGCCTCGGTGGATGCGGTGGCCCAGGAACAGGCCGTGGTCAAGTTGCTGGAGGCGGGCTACCACATGGATCTCACCGAGCCCCTGGAGCGCGTGACGGCCGCGCTGCAGAGCCTGGTGGTGAAGGAACCCTAGGGTCTTTTTTCAAACTGGGGTGCGGCCGCGCAAGGGGCGCCGCCCAAGTGAGACAAGGAGAACGACGATGACAATAGCGGCACTATTGGCAAGGAGTTCGACGCAGTATCGCGCCGGGCGCCGCCCCTTGCCCTCCGGGACGTGGCCAGCCACACCCCTGGCTGCGTTGGCGGCCTTGAACGATGTGCCGCATCGCCCTTCGGCCGCCGCCTTGCCATGGGCACGGCTGGCCGACGTCGCGGCTCACTCCCAGTTTGAAAAGAGACCCCAATGTTCGGCCGGGTGAAGGACGCGGTGGCGGACGCGGCGGAAACGCTGCGCCGCGCCTTCGCCGGGCTGACGGTGGTGGAGATGGCCCCGGAGCCCTTTCGTCCCCGGGGCCATGGCTCGGCGGCCCTCGGGGTCGAGCCCCGGACCGGCCTGGAGCCTCCCGTGGCGGCCTGGCGCGAGATGGGCCTGCTGAAAGAGGCTGTGGAAGGCCGGGCCCTCCAGCCCATCCGCGCCGAACTCCATGCCGAAACCGGCTGGGCCCGGTGGGGCGTGGAGGCCGAAGTGGTGCGCATGACGCCGCTGGAGGCCGGCAAGGCCACCCAGATCGCCGTGCCGCCGCTGCCGCGCAGGGCCCAGGTCCTGGGACGGGTGGAGGCGCCCCTCCACCCCCCCGTGCGCCGGCTGTCGGATCCGCTGGTCTCGCCGGGTGCCCGGCGGATGGATCCCACCCTGGACGCCGGGAATGCCGCATCCGGACTGGAGATCATGCTGTCCCTGGCCGTGCCCATCCAGAGCGAGGACATCCAGCGGCTGCCGAAGGGCCTGTGGATGCGCTACAGCCTCCAGCTGGTGCGGGGAACGGGCGAGAACGTGCGGAACCTGGAGGTGATCGGGTTGTTCCGGATCCCCCGCAAGGGCGTGGCCGATCTGCGTCATGATCCTCGCCAAGGACGGATCCTGGTCCGCCTGGAACCCGCGGCGCTCAGGGCCGCCCGCGCGCCCTTCATCCTGGCCCGCCGCAAGGATGATGGCGTCCTGGTGAGCTGCTTCGTGGAGGATCCGTGACGAAGAAAACCTCCCCCCACTCTCCCCTCCGTGCCGCTGGAGCCTTGCCGGACCTGCCCGAGATGCCGACGCTGGTGCGCACCAAGGCCGAAAGCGAGGCCCTCCGGACCCCGGCGGAGTGGGCCCTGGTGGCCTATGCGGGCGTGGCTCTGGGCCGCGTGTTCCCGCTTGCTCCGGGAGACGATCTCGTGGGCCGGGCGCCGGATGCGGGCGTGGCGCTGCTCGACGGTGAGGTGAGCCGCCATCACGCGCGGATCCGCGTGGCGGAGGGGCGGGTCCAGGTAGAGGATCTGGAATCCACCAATGGCACCCGCGTCAACGGAGAACTCATCCACGGTCCGGTGGTGTTGCAGGCCGGGGACCGGCTGGAGATCGGCGGCCACGTGCTCAAACTCGTGTTCCTCGATCCGCTGGAACGAGCCTTCCACGAGACGCTGCTGGATCTCAGCACCAAGGATCCCCTCACGGGCCTGGCCAACCGGGGGAGGGCCCTGGCGGAATTCCAGAACCGCTTCGGCCTGAGCCTGCGCTATGGCCGCCCGCTTTCCGTCGTGATCTGCGATCTGGATCACTTCAAGCGGGTGAACGATGCCCATGGCCACGGGGCCGGGGACTTCGTGCTGCGCATCTTCGGGGAGCGTCTCCTGGCGACCCTGCGCGAGGCGGATCTGGCGGGCCGCATCGGCGGGGAGGAGTTCATCATGGTGCTTCCGGAGACGGATCTGTCGGGGGCCCGCCCCTTCGCGGAACGGCTGCGGGAGGCCATCGCCACGACGCCAGTGATGCTGCCCTCCGGGGGCGTCACCATCACGTGCAGCCTGGGCATCGCCGAACGGACCGCCGCGGATCTGGATGCCGGCCAGCTGATGGCGCGGGCCGATGCCGCCCTCTACCAGGCCAAGGCCGGGGGGCGGAATCGGGTCTGCGAGGGCTAGGAGAACCGGAACTCAGCTAGACTTTCCCGGATGCCCCTCGATCCCACGCCCCCCGAACTCCCCTCCTGGGACCCCGCCGCCGCGCCGGACGGGCTGGAACTCATCGAGGAGTTCGACATGCCCGAATGGGTGCTGATCCGGTACGTGGGCCAGCCCATGGGAGAATTCATCCCGCTTCCCATGGAGGGGCTGGACCTGGGGCGGGCGCCGGAGAACGCGCTCTGCCTGCCCGAGCCTGAGGTGAGCCGCCACCATGCCCGGCTGCGGATCTCCGAGGATCTTGAAGCCGTCGAGCTGAGGGATCTGGGATCCACCAACGGCGTGTTCGTGAATGGCCGCCGCGCGGAAGCGGATCCCGGCCCCGTGCGTCTCAAGGCGGGTGACGTGGTCCGGGTCGGGGCCCACGCCTTCAAGCTCAAGCACATGGACGCCCTGGAGCGCCGGTACCACCAGGATATGGCCGCGCGCACCACGCTGGATCCCCTCACCGGCGTGAGCAACCGGGCCACGGTGCTGCACCAGCTGGAAGCGCATTTCGAGCTGGCCCGCCGCCATCACCGGTCCCTGTCCGTGATCCTGGTGGACCTGGACTGGTTCAAGCAGGTCAACGATACGTACGGCCACCGGGCCGGTGACCGCGCCCTGGAAGCCTTCGGAACCCTGCTCCTGCGCCGCCTCCGGGGTTCCGATCCCGTGGGCCGCCTGGGCGGGGACGAATTCCTCGTCGTGCTTCCGGAAACCTCGGGAATGCTGGCCCTCACGGCCGCGGAGGATCTCCGCCAGGCGCTCGCGGACCAGCCACTGGAGCTGGAGGATGGACAGAAGATCCTGATCACCTGCAGCCTCGGGGTGGCCGAGTTCAAGCCCGGGGATACCGATGGCGGGACCCTGCTCGCGCGGGCCGATGCGGCGCTCTACGGAGCCAAGGCCGGGGGGCGGAACCGCGCCGTCCCCGCCCCATGAACGGACCGCGGCCTCCGGCGCAGATCGGTGGCGTGCGCCTGATGGAACCGCTGGGCGAGGGAGGCATGGCCCTGGTCTTCCGGGGCGAGGACCGGTTCCGCCCGGGGGTTTCCTGCGCCGTGAAGCTGCTGCGGCCAGAGGTCCACCGCGACGCGGATCTGGTGCGCCGCTTCCTGCGCGAAGGCGAAGTGCTCACGTGCCTGGCGCACCCGAACCTGGTGGAGATCCTCGCCTTCGGGCACAGCGGCGCCTGGCCCTACCTGGTGATGGAACTGCTGCCCGGCGGCAGCCTGAAGGCCTGCCGGGGCGAGGCGCCCGCCCATCTGGCGCGCCGGCTGATCCCGGTCTGCGGCGCCCTCGGCGTGGCCCATGGCGCGGGCGTGGTCCACCGCGACCTCAAGCCGTCGAACCTGCTCTTCGCCGCCGACGGCCGCCTGAAGGTGACGGATTTCGGGGTGTGCTTCTGGGAAGGCGAGGAGGGGCGCACCCGCGCCACCCGCAGCCAGATGGTGGTCGGCACCCTCGGCTACATGGCGCCGGAGCAGCACGGGGATCCGCGCCGGGTGGACGGCCGCTGCGATGTCTATGCCCTGGGCGCGATCCTGTACGAGTTCACCACGGGGCAGGCCTATGCGCAGGTGCAGTTGGCCCCCGCCGCCAGTCGGCCGGGCTTCCCGCCCAGGCTTGCGGGGCTGGTGATGCGGGCCCTGCAGCCGGATCCCTCGAAGCGCCTGCCCGATATGGAGGCATTTGGACAGGAGCTGTCCACCTGGCTCGAAAGCGCCGAGGCGGCGGGCTGGGGAGAGGAACCCCTGCCGGGTTTCGCCGTCCGGGACCGGGAGACGGCCACCATCGCGGGTTCCCGGCGCGACGAGGGCCCCGGGATCCGGCTCGCGCCCTACCTGGACGCCCTGGCCACCGGCCCCGTGGGAATCCGCCGGTCCGCGGCGGAGGGGCTGGTGTCGGCGGTCCGGTCCGGGGATGGCGCTTGGCTGGCCGAGGCTCTCGCGCACGCCCCCGAGGGCGCCCGTTTCGCGCTGGCGCGGGCCATGGGGAAGGTGGGAGGCGCGGAATCCCTCCGGCCCCTTCTGGCGCTGCTGGCGGATCCCTTCGCCCAGCGCGAGGCCGCGGAAGCCGCCGCGGAGGTGGCCCTGCGCACCGGGCAGATCGAGGCCGCGCGCGAGGCCCTGCGTGAGCCGGGGCTGGGCGCGGCCTGGCGCTGGACCGCCCGCGCCGCGCTGGGCGACGAGGCCTGGGTCCGGGCCCTGGCGGTCGAGTGGCCGGGCCTCGCGCCGCCGTTCAGGCTCCAGGCCCTGGAGGCCGGACGGCGTCTTCCAGAGATCCTGAAGGCCACCGCGAAGGCCGCCACCGCCGACGCGGCCGGTCAGGCCCGGCCCGTCTGGGACATGCTCTGACCCGGGCTGGGGATGCCATCGGCGCTTCCCGGCGCGGCGTCCTGCGGGTGGGCTCCGGGGATGGCTGGAGGGGGCGATCAGCCCCGGGCCGGAAGGAGCGGGTTCATCAGGAACGGCAGGGGCCGGATGGATCGGCGCTCCCAGGTGCGGTCCGGGGATGTCCGGCGGGGGGGCGGCGCATCGGCCACCATGCCCAGCTCCGGGAACTCCAGGGATTCCTGGAACCAGGGGGCCATCCAGGAGAGGGGGAATACCCAGAGACCATCTGATCGGGCGCCTTCGTTCCGGCGGTCCAGGAGGTGCCGCAGGTGGCCGTAGACCGCACCCGGCGTCTCGCCATGCAGGTTCACGATGGCGGTGCGGCGGAGGTCAGACAGCAGGCCCCTGTGGTCAAGGAGGGCCGGCACGAGGCCCCGGCCATCCAGGGACACCAGGTCGAATCCGGCGGCACGGTCCGGAAGGCGCCGCCGAGTGTGGAGATCCGCGTGCGCGCCGACCAACCCCAGCTGGAACCGGAAGAAGGCCTCCGCCCGGGGCCAGATGGAAATGTCCTCTTCCACGAACAGGATCTGGACGATATGGCCTCGGCCCATTGCGCCCCCAGGACACGCCATCAGGATTGGCCCGTCAAGCCTACCGTCCTTTGCTTGCGATGCCTTGTTTTTCCGATCCGGAGCGTCAGGCCTGGCGACTCCGCTCCGCCACCTTGTCCAGCATGTCCCAGATCTGATGGCAGTCTTCGCAGGAAGACCGCGGGTAGCCGCAGGGGAAGCCCTCCACGCCAATGCCCTGGCACTTGGGGGTGCGGAAGAAGAAGAGAAGCTCATTCAGGGAGGTCTGGACGCGGGCGCGCAGGGCCTCGTCCGGCAGCGCCCGCAGATCCTGGATGAGGTTCCACTCCGCGGCGCTGAGTTCGGGACGGTCGCTGGATGGGGACATGGACGCTCCGGAGGGGCTGAGTATACCGGGCCGTGCCGGGTTCGCGGAACGGGCGGGAAGTTCCGGCGGCCATGGGGACGGAAGGACCGGTGCCGCCGGTCCTTCCGTTTGTCTATGGGTGAGTCGTGTAAATTAAGGATTGACGAGTCCGAATTTTGTTTTCATGCTCTCCTTCGTGCCAGGCCGATGCCGGGCACCTCGATGGGATGCCCCGTGAGTGGAAAGCGCCGACTCCTCTTCTTCAGCCTGGCCGCCAGCGTCTTCCTGGGGGTGTTCCTGGGCTCCGGGGCCTACACGTTCGTATCGGCCCATGGCACCTCGTACCTGTCCAATGACCCGCAGGTCTGCACGAACTGCCACATCATGCGGGAGGAGTACGATGGCTGGCGGCACGGATCCCACCATGCGGTGGCCACCTGCAACGATTGCCATCTGCCCCATGACAACGTGGTGCACAAGCTCTTCGTGAAGGCCAGCAACGGCTACTACCACTCCAAGGCCTTCACGCTCCAGAATTTCCCGGAACCCATCCGGATCAAGCCCTCCAACGCCAAGGTGCTGGAGGACAACTGCCTCCGCTGCCACGGCGAGCTGACCGATGAGATCACCGCCCACGGCACCCTGGGCGTCCCCAGCGACCCCAGCCTGAAAGCCGACCTCTACGGCTGCGTCCGATGCCACCAGAGCGTGGGCCACGGCCCCACCCGATGACCTTCCTTCATTCCCCGACCCCCAACCTGACGATGCGTGCCACCCACGCGGGAGGATCCCTCCGATGACCGACAACCCCACTCCCATGCTCTCCCGTCCCTACGTCCGGATGGGGCTCCTGGCCGCCGCCGCCGCCCTGGCCACGGTGCTGGTGATGTCCTTGTACACGAGCATCTCCAGCCGCAAGGCTGAGGCCCGCCAGACCAGCTTCAAGGTGGTGGACCTCGACGAGAAGACCGTGGATCCCGCCCAGTGGGGGAAGAACTTCCCCCGCCAGTACGACGCCTACCTGCGCACCGCCGAGAAGTACGGCACCAAGTACGGCGGCGCCGGAAGCGAGGCCATGCCCATCAGCCGGCTCAAGGAGGACCCCCGGCTGGTGACCATGTTCGACGGCTATCCCTTCTCCATTGACTTCAACCAGCGCCGGGGCCACGCCTACATGCTGGAGGACCAGCTCAAGACCAGGCGCGTCACCGAGCGCAAGCAGACCGGCTCCTGCCTCCACTGCCACGCCTCCAACACCGTGGCCTACCGCGAAGAGGGGCTGAAGGGCGGCGCTCCCGGCACCCTGGACGAGGCCTTCACCAGCCCCAACGCCCAGGCCCAGCTCATGGCCGGTTTCGAGGCCGTCTGCAAGCTGCCCTACGGCGAGGCCGTCAAGGCCTTGAAGCACCCCGTGGCCTGCATTGACTGCCACGACCCCAAGAGCATGGCCCTGCGCGTCACCAAGCCCGGCTTCATCCGGGGCATCGAGGCCCTGTCCAAGAGTGCCGATCCCCTGCCGCACCTTCCCTCCATCGAGAAGTGGCGCAAGGGCGACCGCTCCCTGCCCTACGATGCCAACCGGGATGCCTCCCGCCAGGAGATGCGCTCCATGGTCTGCGGCCAGTGCCACGTGGAGTACTACTGCGGCCCCAAGACCACGCTGTTCTTCCCCTGGAACAACGGCCTGAAGGTCGAGCAGATCGAGGCCACCTACGACGCCTACAAGTTCCCCGATGGCGGCCGGTTCTTCGACTGGAAGCACGCCAGGACCGGGGCCGAGGCGCTCAAGGCCCAGCACCCCGAATTCGAGATGTGGAGCCAGGGCATCCACGCCCGCTCCGGCGTGTCCTGCGCCGACTGCCACATGCCCTACAAGCGCGAGGGCGCCATCAAGATCACCGATCACCAGGTCCGCAGCCCCCTCCTCGATGTGACCCGCTCCTGCCAGACCTGCCACCGCTTCCCCGAGGTGGAGCTGAAGGCCCGGGTCACGGCCATCCAGGACCGCACCAAGGCCCTCATGGACCGCGCCGAGGATGCCATCGTCGCCCTCATCGCCGATATCGAAGCCGCCAAGAAGGCCGGCGTGGACGAGGCCAAGCTCAAGCCCGTCCTCGAACTCCAGCGCAAGGCCCAGTGGCGCGTGGACTTCGTCAACGCCGAGAACTCCATGGGCTTCCACGCCCCCCAGGAAGCCGCCCGCATCCTCGGCGAAGCCGTGGACTACGGCCGCCAGGGCCAGATCGCCCTGCGGGATCTGGGGGCCGCCAAGGTGGCGAAGAAGTAGGCGGTCCTTGTCCGCCCAGGGGGCCGGCTCCGCCGGCCCCCTGGCTTTTTCCCGGAACCCTTGACGGCGACAGCCGATGTCCCGAGGCTGGAAGTCTCATCTCCAGTCCTCCGGGAGGCTTCATGCCGACGCTCATCATCGCCCCGACCCTGCTCCGCCTGATCTCGGAGGGCCGCCTCTTCAAGCTGATCTTCAGCTGGCTGCTGCGGTTCGGGTCCATCGCCGCGATGGTGATGGGCCTCTGGATCTCCATCGAGATGTGGCGGGCCGGGAATCCCAGCAGCCAGGCGGTGTTCGGCCAGATCGTCTTCCAGGCGGCCCTGATCCTGGCCACCTACCTGGTGGCCCACCTGAGCTGGCTGCGGGCCCAGGATGTAGCCGCCATGCCGCAGACCGCGGGCGAGGTCATCATCCCCCTGGCCCGGCTGCTCCTGCGCCTGGGCGGCGAGATCTACGCCAGCCTGCTGGCCGTGCTGGGCACCGGGGGCGCCCTCATGATCTGGATCAGCGCCGGCGAGGCCCGCATGGACGCGCCCGAACTGCGCCAGCTGCTCCCCGGATTCGGCGGCGATCCCTTCCACACGGGGCTCATCCTGCTGCTCTGCGGCCTGGGCTGCGCCGCCCTGGGCCTGCTGGCCGGCTACCTGGCCTCCGAACTCCTCGGCCTGCTCTGCGCCATCGAAAGCAACACCCGGAAGGGGTCGGGGGCCTAGGGACCTGTCCCACTGGAATGCACCGCGCACGTGGCGGTGCTCAATTCCAGGGGCTGGAATGGATCAAAAGCAGCTCCCCGTGAGGAACGGTGAGAGCCGGTGAGACTGCATCTATCCTGGTCTCAGCCCGGGTTCGCCGAACGGCGTTCGAGGATCACGAAGAACGCGATCACCTTGAACAGCAATGTTAGTGCTACCGGTACTTCGCTGCCATGGCCTTCAAGGTCTTGGCCAGGTGGGCCCGGAGGGACTTCGGTTCGATCACATCGGCGTCGGCCCCGAACTGCAGGATGAACCGGGTGGGCCCGGACAATTCGGTGGCCTGGAAGGTGAGGAGCACGGTGCCGCCCTTTTCCTTGCGGACGGTGACGCCGGGCAGGGCGGGGGGGGCGTCCAGCAGGGCCTGGGGCCAGTTGGTACCGCCTACGCGGACCTGAATCTTGAAGGGGACGGTGGCGCTGTACCAGCCACCAATCTGTAGCTCCCGGGCCTGCTCCAGGGGGCGCTTGTCGGGGATGAGGCCGCGCTTGGGCAGAGCCTTCGCAGCTTCGATGCGGGCCAGGCGGAAGTGGCGGGGCTCCTGCCGGGTGGGATCCCAGGCCAGCAGGAAGGCGCCGCCGGAGAACACATCGTGGGTGAGGGTGAAGGGCACGACAACGCTCGACCAGCTGCTGCCGCGGGCGCTGGTGCGGCCCGTGGAGGCGGCCTTGTAGGTCAGCTCCAGTTCACGGGGGCCTTCGGGGTGCCCCAGGGCCAGCAGCACCTGAGTGAGCATCTTCGTATCGAGGGCCTGCTGATCGTCGGCGCCGCCGCGCACGCAGACATGCGCCTGCAGGGCCCGGAACAGGTCCCGGTCCCGGGTGCTGAGGTGGCTGTCCGCCAGGGTGCGCAGGCCCTCCAGCTGGTCGTACCACAGCTCCGTGGCCGTGCCCTCCAGGGCCATGAGAGCCACTTCGAGCGCCATGCGGGCATGGGGGGTGATCTTGCTGTCCCAGTCTGGCCCTTTTTCCAGGGTGAAGTGGATGACCGCGGGCCGGCCGGCGCGGGCCTTGCCGAAGCGGGCCCCCTGGTCCTCAAGGATCCGCACGGCGCGATCCACGGTGCGCAGGGCCAGCCCGCCCAGCTTGCGAACGAGGCGCTCCTTGGTGATGCCGCGCTCCCCGGCATCGCGGATGGCCTCCAGCACCACCTGCAGCCGCTCAGGCTTCACCAGGTGGCCGCCGTCGGGGCGGGGGGATTCAAGCACCTTGCGGGACGCGGCACGGGCCATGGCGACCTCCGTGCCCAGGATTGGTCAGTGGATGTCCAATGGCAAGGGGAAGAATGTGGCTATCGGCTATCAGCTATCAGCTATCAGCCGACAGCCGACAGCCGACAGCTGACAGCCGACAGCAGCTACTCTGGAGAGCCATGACCACGCTCCACTACTCCAACCGCACGGAGGCGCTGCTTGAGCGGCTGGCGGCGGATGTGGGCGCGCACCGGGCGGAACGGGGGCCCTGGGAGCCCCTGACTCTCGTGGTGCCGAACCGGAATGTGCAGATCTGGCTTCAGCAGGGGCTTTCGGACGCGCTGGGAATCGCCGCCAACCTGCGTTTCTGCTTCCTGGACCGGCTCTGGCGGGAGTCCCTGCCGGCCTCCGGCCCGCCCCTGCGCCTGCTGGACCGGCCTGCCCTCCAGGGCCAACTCCTCGCCCTGTTCGAGGATCCCGCCCTGCTGGCGGAGACGGGCTTCGACGGCTACCTCGCCGGCGACGCTGGGGGCCGCAAGGCGGCGCAGCTCAGCGGGCGCCTGGCGCGGCTGTTCGAGGAGTACCTGCTCTCGCGGCCGGACTGGATGGCGCGCTGGGAAGCCGGGCGGCCCGCGTCGGAGGATCCCCGGGAGGGCCCCCAGCGGCGGCTTTGGCAGGCCCTGCGCATCCGATTGAAGGGGGGCCCCCACCAGTGGATCAGCCTGCCGGAGTACTTCGAATCCGGCCTCCTGGCGCAGGGACGCTTCCCCGATCGGGTCTTCGCCTTCGGCCTGTCCCAGATGGCGCGGACCTACCACGAGGGCTTCCGCCGCCTGGGCGCGATCCGGCCGGTGGATCTCTACGTGCTGAATCCCTGCGGGGAATTCTGGGAGGATGTGCGCGGTCCCCGGGAGACCGCGCCGGAGGAGGATCCCTACGGCCTGCTTCTGGAGGAGCACCTCGGACTCCAGCGCTGGGGGCGGCCCGGCCGCGAGAACATCCACCTGCTGAACGATCTGGTGGACTGCGATTTCGAGGATCACTTCCGGGAGCCGGGCGAGGCGACCCTGCTGGCCCGCCTCCAGTCGGATCTGCTGCACCGGGCGCCCACCCTTCCGGCCGACCCGCCGCAGCCGGTGGATGGCAGCCTGCGGGTGGTGGCCTGTGCCAGTCCCCGGCGCGAGGCGGAGGCCGTCGCCTCGGCCATCTGGGAGATCGTGCAGGCCGCCAGCCTGCGCTTCTCCGACATCGCCGTCATCGTGCCGCCCTCCCAGAAGGACGCCTACCTGGATCACCTGCGGGCGGCCTTCGAGGCCTGCCATCGCATCCCCTGGATCGCGGGGGACGAGGGCAGCCGCCGCATGGCGGAGCTGCTGGACGGGGCGGAGCGGCTGCTGCGGTGGCCCCTGTCCGCCTTCAGCCGGGCCGAGCTGCTGGCCCTCGTGGATCACCCCGCGGTGACGGCCCGGTTCCCCGGGCTGGAAGGCGACTGGGCGGCGCTGTGCGAGGATCTGGGGGTGGTGCGGGGCCTGGCGCAGGATCGGGCGCAGGACCCGGCGCGGGATGCGGACGGGGCCAGCCCCGATGCCGCCGGGGATCTCTGGACCTGGGACATGGGCGCCCGGCGCCTGGCCCTGGGCGCGGTGATGCCCCCCGGCGAACTGGATCTGGAAGGCATCTCGGATCCCGTCAGGCCGCCCGACCAGGGCGCGGGCTTCCTGGCCCTGGCGCGGGGCCTGCTCACGGATGCTCGGCGCCTGCGGGACCAGCGGCGGACGCCAACGGACTGGGCCCTGGACCTGGCGCGGTTCCTGGGCGGCTACCTGGGCGATGGCGATGCCGACGCGGGGCCCCTGGCGCGCATCCAGCGGGCCATCGAGGGGCTCGGGGGGCTCGATGCCGAGGGCCTCGTGGCGCCCCGGCTGCCCTATGCGGGCGTGCTGGACATGGTCCTGGAACTGCTGTCGGGCCTGCGGACCGAGGCCGCCATGCTGGGCCAGGGCGTCATGGTGGCCAGCTACGCCCCCATGCGGGCCCTGCCGTTCCAGGCGGTCTTCCTCCTGGGCCTGGGCGAAGGCGTGTTCCCGGGCCAGGATGTGCGCAACCCGCTGGACCTGCGCAGCGCCCGCCGTCGGTCCGGGGATGTGTCGCGGGCGGAACAGGACAGGTACCTGTTCCTGGAGAGCCTGCTGTGCGCCCGGCGGCATCTGCACCTCTCCTATGTCCGCCGCGACCCGGGCGATGGCACGGCGCTGGAGCCCTCGCCGCTGTTGGAGGATTTCCGCGAATGCGTGACGGCCCTCGCGGGGCGGGAAGGTTGGCGGGCCCTGGTTCACGAGCCCCCCATCAACCGCTTCGACGAAACGGCCTTTCGCGCGGGATCGCCCCCGGAGTTCAGCCCGGCCGCCCTGCGCGAGGCCCGGGCCGCCGAACTGGGGCCGGGCCTGCGCCGGGCGGCGGGACCGCGGCCGCTGGGATGGCACCTGGCTGGCCTGGATATCGCCGAGCCCGTGCGGCGGGCCCTGGAGGTCCGGCTGCACCAGGTTCCGCCCCTGGCCGCAGAACCTTCCGTGCCGCGGGGGCACCTCCGGATCAGTTTCGCCCAGCTGCGCAAGTGGCTGTCCTGCCCGCTTCAGGGCGCCGCCGCGACGCGGCTGGGGCTGCGGGACGAGGATGACGGCGACGAGGCGGAACGGGACGAAGAGGCCTTCGAAACGCCCTTCCTGGATCGCCGCGCCTGGATGCAGCGGGCCTTCTTCGTCAGCCTTTCGGGCCCCTCCGCGGAGGCCGCGCTGCGCCGGGGTTGGCGGGCCCTCCTGGCCCAGGCCAAAGCGCCCGTGGGAATCTTCGCCGAGGCCGAGCTCGCCCGGGCCACGGCCGTGGTGGAAGGGTGGCGGTCCCAGTGGGATGGCGGGGCCCCGGGGACGGTGCGCTTCGGCGCCGCCGATTCCAGGGATGGGAACCTTCCCGCGGTGGACCAGCCGGCCTTCCGCTGGGTTCTGGACGGCGAGGGGACCGTGCGGGTGGATCTGGAAGGCTGCACGCCGCCCCTGGCGCCGGAGGGCTTCATCCTCCTGTCCGAACGCAAGGCCCCGGCCCCGGGCAGGGCGCCGGAGGCGGGGGATGTCCGCGATCTGCTGAAGGCCTGGGTGGCCCACGCGGCCCTGCGGGCCCGGGATTTGCCGAGCCCCGGCCGGGCGGTGGTGCTGAGTGTCCGCCAGGGCGAAGCCGTCCGGTGGGAGATTCGTCTTCCCGAATGGACCCAGGCCGAGGCCGAAGCCCGCCTGCGAGGCTGGTGCGAAGATCTCCTCGCGGGAGATCCGGGTCCCCTTCCCATCGAGGCCCTGGTGGCGGGCACGGAGGATCTGGAGGACTGGATCGAGAAGGCCCAGGACCAGGTGAAACCGGCCTTCTCCAGCCTCTGGGGGCCGATCCCCGACGGGGCGGAACAGCCCGTGGCACCGGATTGGGCCCAGCGCGGCGAGCGGCGCCTGGGGGATTTCCTTCGCGCCTGCCGAGGGGAAGGGGCCGGGCGATGACGGGAGACATCCGCGTCCCCCGCCCGGCCGTGCTGGATCGCATCCCCCGGCCCTTCGCCGTGCTGGAGGCCAGTGCGGGCACGGGCAAGACCTACACGCTGGAGCACCTGGTCCTGGATCGCGTGCTGGAGGGGATTCCGCTGGAGCAGATCCTCGTCGTGACCTTCACGGAGAAGGCCGCCCTCGAACTGCGCGCCCGCGTCCGCGCGCGGCTGGCGTGGATGCTGGAACCGGCGGCCTTGGATTCCGGGGATGGCCCCTGGTGGATCCTCGACGAGGGGGCCCGGGCGCGGCTGAGGCAGGCCCGTGGCGCCCTGGAGCGGGCCCCGATCTCCACCATCCACAGTTTCTGCCAGCGGGTGCTCCAGGAGAGCGCCCTGGAACGCCGGAGCCTCTTCGACGAGGCCCAGGCCGATGCCCGCCAACTGTTCGACCGCGCCTGGCGGGAGCAGCTGCGGAGGGCCTCTGGCGGCGATCCGGCGCTGCGCGAGCTGCTCGGCGAGGCTCTGGCCGATGGCCAGACCGTGGAAGGCCTCGAGGACCTTTTATGGCAGGCGCACCGCGAACGCGCCCGGCTGCTTCCGGACCTGGAAGCCGCTGAGGCCCATCGCCAGGCGTTCCCCCCAGGACTCGACCCGCAGGCCATCGGGGCGGGATGGGCCGCGGCCAAAGTGCATGCGGGCACCCTCAAGGCCGCCACGGGACGGCTGGCGCCATTCCTCGATCTGCTTCCCCGGAGCGCCTACGCCTTCGCCTCGGGTCTGAAGGCCCTGGGCTTCGATTCGCTGAGGAAGGCGTCCAGCAAGGCGGGGCTGCAGGGGGATGCCCAGGTGTTCGCCGAGTGGTGCCTGGCCTTCGAGCCGCCCACCCCTGAAGGTGTCCTCGTCCAGGCCCTCCTGCCCGCCGTCCAGCAGCGCCTGGCGGTGATCAAGGATTCCGAGGGCCTCTACGATTTCGATGACATGATCCTCCGCGTGCGGGAGGCCCTGGAGGGGCCCGGCGGCCCGGCCCTGGCGGCCCGGCTGCGCGAGCGGTTCCGCGTGGCCTTCATTGACGAATGCCAGGATACGGACGCGGCCCAGTGGGACATCTTCCGGACCCTCTTCCACCAGGACGGCCACGAACTGGTGCTGGTGGGCGATCCCAAGCAGGCAATCTACGGGTTCCGCGGCGGCGACCTGCCCACCTACCTGGCGGCACGGGACCTCCTGGCGGGGCCGCGGAAGGTGGACCTCGCGGAGAATTTCCGATCCACGGAGCCCCTGCTCCAGGCCTGCGCGGCGCTGTTCTCCGGCCCGCATTTCTTCACGGGCGAAGTGGCCTTCGTCCCCGTCACCTGTGGCCGGCCGGAGCTGGGTCTGGAGGATGCCGAGGGGAGGCCGCTGCCACCGCTGCGGGTGCTCCGTGTGGAGGAACTGGAGGGCGGAGCCCGCCTGTGGCGCCGGGTGGCGCTGGGCCTGGCCCGGGATCTGAAGGAGCTGTTGGATTCCGGCGCGCGCTTCGGGAAGGAAGGGCGCCGGGAGGGCCTGTCCCCGAAGGATGCCTTCGTGCTGGTGGGGAAGGCCTCCGAGGGGCGCCTCATGGCGGAGGCGCTGGGGGCCGTGGGCCTGCCCTTCGCCTTCTTCAAGCAGAAGGGCCTGTTCCGCGGCCCCGAGGCAAGGGCGTGGCTGCACCTGCTCCAGGCCATCGAGGATCCCCGCGACCGCGGGCGGCTGGCCCGGGCGCTCCTCTCGCCCTTCTTCGGGCTGGCCCTGCCGGAGCTGGAAGGGATCCGCGATCCCCGAGAGGATCACCCGGCCCTGCAGCGCCTGCGGGCCTGGGGCGAGCTGGCCCGGCGGCGGCGCTTCGCGGAGCTGGTGGAGCAGATCCTCCGCGATAGCGCGGTGATCGAGCGCCTGCTGCTGCTCGAAGAGGGCGAGCGGGCCATCACCAACCTGCGGCACATCGGGGAGCTGCTCGCCCGCGCCGCGGCGGAACGGCACGGCGACCTCGCCCAGCTCATCCGCCAACTGCGACGGTGGCGGAAGGGCCTGGATCTGCCGCCCGGGGAGAACGGCGACGAGCAGCGGGTGGAGGGACGCGAAAACGCCATTCAGATCCTCACCCTGCACGCGGCCAAGGGGCTGGAGGCCCCGGTGGTGGCGGTCTTCGCGCCGGGAGCGGCAAAGATCACCAGGCTCCGCCGCTTCCACGATGACGCGGGCCGGCGCTGTCTTTGTCTCGGCGCCGCGCCCGAGGGATCGGACCTGGAGGCGCGCATCGAGGCCGAGGAGGCCCACGAGCAGGAGCGGCTCATGTACGTGGCCCTTACCCGGGCCCAGGCCCGGCTGGTGGTGCCCTGCTTCATCGTGGATTCCACCACGAAGGCCTCACCGGGCGAGTCGAAGCATCCCAGGGGTCCTTTGAAGGTGCTCAATCGCGTGTTGCGCCCCCTCCTTGAACAGGATGCGCTCCCGGGGGCGTCGGTGATCCCGCTGGAGGAGGTGGAGGCCGCGGCGCCCGAAGAGCCTCGGCCCGCGCTGAAAGACTGGGTGCTCCCGCCCTCCCGGATTTCCGCGCCCCCGCTGGTGGCCGAGGCCCTCCGCGCCGCGGCCCGCCCCCGCCGCACCACCAGCTTCACGGCCCTTCAGCGGCGGATCACCGAGGCCCACATCAGCGAGGCGGAGGATCCCGAACCCGATTCCCCAGGCGCCGCGCCGGACGGCCTGCCCCGGGGCCGCCAGGTGGGGACGCTGCTGCACGAGCTCTTGGAGGCCGTGGATCCCGCCCTGCTCCGGGGCCGGTCCTTCGAGGCCTGGTGGAAGGAGGCGGCCATCCGCGAACCCATCCTGCGCCGCGCGGCCCTGGCGGGGCTGGGGACGGAGGCCGCCCAGGAGGGCGCCCGGCGGGT
Organism: Geothrix sp.; assembly: GCA_030681515.1. Classification (GTDB taxonomy): domain Bacteria; phylum Acidobacteriota; class Holophagae; order Holophagales; family Holophagaceae; genus Geothrix. Next base: position 25,742 of record JAUXSE010000045.1, read on the forward strand.
CTTCCTCGGGTTCACCACGCCGCTGCCGCTGCGGGGTGGGGAAAGTCCCCTGCTGGAGGCAGACCGGCTGCTGCGGGAGATGGATTTCCTCACGGGTCTGCCCGGGGGCCGCGACTTCCTGGGGGGCAGCATGGACGCGCTGTTCGAGAAGGAGGGCCGCGTCTACCTCCTGGACTGGAAGAGCAACAGCCTGCCGGACTACGGCCCCGAGTCGCTGTCGGCCTGCATTTCCGGCCACTACGAGCTGCAGGTGCGCATCTACACCCTGGCCGTCCTGCGCTTCCTCGGCGTGACCGGCGAGGCAGCCTACGAGGCGCGGTTCGGCGGCGCGCTCTATGTGTTCCTGCGGGGGCTCCCGGAAGGGGGCGTGTGGTTCTTCCGGCCCACCTGGTCCGAGGTGCGGGCCTGGGAACAGGCCCTGGCCAACCTGGGCGGGGAGGTGCCGGGTGGCTGAGCGTCTGCCCAATCCCCGCGGCGTCCTGGACGGACGCCCCTTCGCCCCGGAGGCCTGGATCCGCGCCGCGGGCGAGGCCTCACCCATCCTCTTCGCCTGGGAACTGGCGCGCATCCCGAAGGAACTGGATCCACCCGCGCGGCGGCGGCTCCACCTGCTGATCAGTCTGCTGCTGGCGGCCCAGGCCCAGGGCAGCACGCGGCTGGCCCTGGGTGGACCCACCCTCGCAGCCCTCCACCAAGCCTTTGGCGAGATCGCGGTGGACTGGGGCGCCTTCCTGGAGGATCCGCGCCTCGCCGGGATGGTGGGGACCCCGGATTCGGATCGTCCCCTCGTCCTGGGGGCCGGCTTCCTGACGACCCGGCGGATGTTCGCCGCGGAGCAGGGCGTGGCCGCCCGGATCCGGGATCTGGCCGCGGCGCCCCCGGCGGAGGATGCCATTCCGGAGGCCCTGCTCGACGCGCCCCTGACTCTCACGGAGGAGCAGCGGCGGGCGGTCCGCGGCGCGGTCGCGGGCCGCATCGCCCTCATCACCGGAGGCCCCGGCACGGGGAAGACGGCCATCCTGGCGGCGCTGATCCGGGCGCTGGTGGCGTCGGGGCTCGATCCTGAATCCATCGCCCTCGCCTCGCCCACGGGGAAGGCGGCCCAGCGGATGGGACAATCGCTGTCAAGAACGCCCGTGGAGGGCCTGCCGGAGCCGCGCACCCTCCACCGCCTGCTGGGCTGGGACCCGCGCCTCCGGCGCTTCCGCCACGGTCCGGGCCATCCCCTGCGGGTCGCGGCCCTGGTGGTGGACGAATCCAGCATGGTGGGGCTCGAACTGATGGACGCCCTGCTCGCCGCCCTGCCGCCCGGGGCGAAGCTGGTGCTGCTGGGGGACGCCGGCCAGCTGCCCTCCGTCGAGGCGGGCACGGTGTTCCGGGATCTCGTCACCGGCCTGCCGGAGCGCACCTTCCGCCTCACCCGCAGCCACCGCATGGATGCCGCCGATCCCGCCGGACGGGCCATCCTGGAGGCCGCGCGGGCCGTGGGGGCCGGGGAGGCGCCGGTGCTCCGGGAGGCGGAACCCTCCGAGGATCCGGGGGCCCCCGGCATCGCCCTCTGGCCCTCGGACGACCCCGCGCTCCGGGCCTACCTCCGCCGCTGGCTGGCCCAGTACGCACGACCGGATGACGCCCCGTTCCGGCTGGAGGACGGGCGCCTGGATCCGGCGGACGCGGCCCGCCTGGCGGATCTCCTGGCCCGCTGGGACGCGGGGCGCCTGCTCTGCCTGCTGCGGGAAGGGGAGGGGCTGCGGTCCAGCGAGGGCCTGAACGCCTTCCTCCACGGGGAGGCCCTGAGGGAGGCCCGGCCCGGCCAGCCGCAAGGTCACTTCCTGCCTGGCGAACCGGTGATGGTGCGCCACAACGATGCCCTCCGGGGCCTCTTCAACGGGGATCAGGGCCTGGTGGCGCGGGTGGCCCGGGACGGGCATCCATCGCGCCTGGAAGCGGCCTTCCCGCGGCCCGATGGCTTCGTCTTCTTCCCCTTGGACAGCCTCCAGGCGGGCCTGGATCATGCCTATGCCCTCACGGTCCACAAGGCCCAGGGCTCCGAGTACGACCGCGTGGCCCTGGTGCTGCCCACCCAGGACCACCCCCTGCTCACCCGCGAAATCCTCTACACCGCCCTCACCCGCGCCAAGCGCAGCGTGGCCGTCCTGGGCGATCCGGCCCTCCTGGCTGCCGGTGCGGCGCGAACCCTCCGGCGGGAGGGAGGACTGGTGTTCTAGGAGCGCCAGAAGTCCAGAAACGGTTCGGCATTCCAGGGAGACGGGCCTCTCCGGAATCGCCCCAGAGGTCCGGAGGGCAGGGTGGGTTCGACCTCCAGAATGACATGGGCCCCGGCGTACAGGGCGCTCCACAGGGCGGCGCGGAGGGTGGGTTCGGCCAGCCGCGCCAGGGGCAGCGCCACGCCGGTGGCGTGATCCCATCCGAGCCGGGTATTGAGGCGCCGGAGCCTCGCCATCAGCTCCCCCTGCTCCAGGCCCCCGGCGAACGGGGTGGAGGCCTGCACCACCTGCTCCCGGTCGTGGTAGGGACCGCGACCGGCCTCATCGTTGAAGCGGGGGCCGCCCAGCACTTCCGGTGGCACGGCCGGTCCGGATGGATCCCAGGCCAGCCCCGAGGCCGCCGCGGCCAGCTCCGCGGCCCAGTCCCAGGCGGTGCCCGTGGCGCTGAACACCGCATTGGGCGGCGCGTCGGCCCACAGGCCCAGGGCGACGCCTTCGGCCCGGTTGCGGAGCTGGGCATGGGACAGGGTGCCCCATCCGGGGGCCGTCAGGGCGGGCCGGTCCTGGAGCCGCGCCGCGCGCTGGATGAGGAGATCCCGAAGGGTGGAGGGCATGGATGAAGTGTCGCAAGAGCGACCCGGAGGGCATCGAAAAACCTTCGGACCTTGCGCGTCTGATGCTCCAGGGAACCGTGAATGGGAAGTGGTATCGGCTGGTGGTGGAAAGGGTGGACCGGAAGACATGGGTATTCGAGCCGGTGACGGGCCACACCAAGCCGAGTCGAGGGCTAACCCATTCCATTCCTGTGCATTTCCCATCCGGACTTCAGCCGGGGGGGTCCTCGTGGGGGGGATCATGAAACCCGGGTTCAACCGGGCCCTCTGGGGTCGGGTCAGTGGGAGTGACCCATTCCCACTCACCCCCCTCCGGAGTCCCGCTCCGGCATCTTGGAGATTCCCATGCGTCCTTCGCTCCGCACGCTCTCTCTGCTGGCGATCCCCGCCCTCACCACCCTGGCCCTGACCGTGGCCTGCGGGGGCAGCACGTCCAGCACCCCGGTGGCCACGACCCCGACGCCCACGGGCGCGGCCTCGATCATCCTGACCGATGCGCCTTCGGATCAGTGGTCCGCCATCCAGGTGGTGGTCACCAAGGTGACCCTGCTCAACAAGACCGACCACACCAAGGAAGTGGTGGCCTTCGAGGGCGCCACGGCCAAGATCAACCTCGTGGATCTGGATAGCGTGGGCGAGCTGCTCGCCACGGCCCAGCTTCCCGTGGGCACCTATGATGCGCTGCGCATCACCATTGATCCCACCAGCGTGACCCTGGTGGATCTGGCCGGGAACACCCTTCCCAGCAGCCAGGTCCGCGTGACGGGAGCCAGTGTCCTGGTGAATCTCAGCGCGGACCTGGTGGTGACGGCCACCGGCAGCAACGCCGTGCAGATTGACTTCGACCTGAACCACCCCCTGTTCCTCGTCCAGCTGCCCGATGGGAGCTGGGTGATGAACCTGCAGGTGCGGCACCGCCTCAACGAGAATGGCATGACGGCCATGACCAAGCTCATGTTCCGGCACCGCCGGGGCACCATCGCCTCCGTGGGGACCTCCAGCTTCGTGCTGCGCACGGACAGCGGCAACGACCTCACCGTGAATGTGGGCGCCGGCGCCTGGTTCTTCGACGCGGACGCCAGGGCCCTGGGCAGCTTCGCCGGCCTGGCCGCGGGCAAGAACGCCCTGGTGTCCCTGCGCATGCAGGCGGACGGCACCCTCTGGGCCGTGCGCGTGTGGTACGGCGCGAACGCCCTGCCGGGCTGGACGCCCGAGGGCCATGTTTTCCGGGTGGACCAGGTCCAGAACCAGCTGATCGTCAGCGCCAGCAACGGCGCGCCCCGGATCATCGCCATTGACCCTGACACGGCCTTCACCTTCCGCTCGGCCCTGTCCCTCGGCACCGGCCCCGCCTTCCTCGCGAATGTCTGGACCGGCTTCAAGGTCCAGGTGGAAGTGAAGGATCCACTCGCGGTGCCCATGCACGCCAGATCCGTGGACATCCAGCGGGCCGTGGATGGCGGCGCGATCCAGAACGCCACCACCGCCTCCTTCACCTACCAGCACCTGCTGGCCGGGGACCGCACCCACGCCTATGCCAGCCCCTTCACCTGGTGGTATCTGGGCTTCCCGGCCATGACCTCCACCAGCCCCGGCGATTTCGCCATGGCCTGCGCCGGATCGGGCGATGTGCGGGTGCGGGGCGTGAGCGATCTGGTGTGGAACAGCGGTACCAGCGCCTGGGATGCCAGCAACGCCATCTTCCTGCCCGTGGCCCTGCCCCAGGGCACCATCAGCACCTCCTACAACGGCGGCCAGCTGGGCTTCACCTTCGTCAATTCCCTGGCCGTCAGCCAGACGATCACCGTGGGCCTGAACACCACCGTGGGCATGCAGCCCATGGTGCTGGAAGTGGCCTACCAGGCCGGGGTGGGGGTGACGGTCACGCCCATTGATGCCAGCGCTTGGAGCGCCAAGCTCGTCAGCCCCACCCAGGCCCGCGTGGCCGTGGTGCCCAAGACCGACGGCACCTACGCGGCCTATGCGGTGGTGATTTTCACCGGGTTCTGATGCTGTTCACGGCTCCAAAAAGAAGCGGCGCTTTGGCGCCGCTTCTTTTTGGAGCTCGGAAAAGATAAAACCGATAGCTGGTCGGTTTTTAAACTACACTCCATTGGACAGATGGGTTTCCCCGTGACACGCCCCTTGCCTCCCCTCACCCTTGGCGATCTCGAAATGGAGGTCCTGGAACAGCTCTGGCGGCTGGGCTCGGGGGATGTGCGGGCGGTCCATGCCGCCCAGGACAGAGGCCGGGACAATCAACCGAACACGGTCCAGTCGGCCCTTGAGCGGCTGTTCCGGAAGGGCCTGCTCGACCGCGAGAAACAGGGCCACGCCTACATCTACAGGCCCCGCCTGAACCGCGAGGAACTGGCGGCGCGGCTCATTGACGAAACCCTGGGCCGCATGAATCCCGCCAGGCCCCTGCCCCTGCTGGCGGCCTTCGTGGATCTCTCCCTTCAGAACGAGGACCTGGGTGCCCTGGAGGCGCTGGAGCGCCTGGTGGCCGAACGCCGAGCCCAACTGCAAAGCGGGCTGCGGCGAGAGTCCAGGTGATGCGTGTCCTGGGCGTCCTTGCCGTGGCAGCCCTCCTTGCCCTCGGCGTGGCAGTGCTCGTGGGTTGCGCCCTGGCCTGGGTCTATCCCCAGATGCGTGCCCGGGTGCTCCGCCTCGAACCCGGAAGAGCCAGCGCCTTCCTGCTCGGCATCAGTGTCATCCCCTGGATCAGCGGGGGGCTGAGCGTCCTGGTCTGCCTCCTTCCCTCGGCGTTCTCTGGGCTGAACTTTTCCGGGGATCACTGCCTGGAGCACGGCGGGCATCCCCACCTCTGCCTCACCCACGGCCAATGGCAACCCACACTGCTGGGACTGCTCCTCGTCACGGGGTTGATGCTAGGCGTGGCGGTACCCCTGGCTCGTTTCCTCTGGACCTACTGGAAAGGGCGGCAAAGCCTCTCCTCCATGCTTGCTCTCGGAGAGCCCGACGAGATGTGGTGTTCGGGCTCTGTCCGAGCGCCACAGGGGGGGGTCCGGGGGGGACATCGTGAGCCCAGCGAGCAGGCGGTCCCCCCCGGATCGTGTCAAGGCTTCTTCCGCCTCAAGGTGGCTCCGCCGCTGGCCTTCACCACGGGGATTTTCCGGCCCCGAGTCTGTCTTTCGGACGGCCTCCTGAAGGCTCTTTCGCCGGAGCATGTCGAGGTGGTGCTGGCCCACGAAAAGGCCCACCAGCAGCGGCGGGACGGACTCCGTCTGCTCCTGGCCGAGGCCCTCACCCTGATCCTGCCGCCCCAGCTCCGCAGCCAGCTGCTGGGGGACCTGGTCCACACCACGGAACGGGCCTGCGACGAAAGGGCCGCGCTGCATGCGGGAGACGCCCTTCAGGTGGCTGAAGCTCTGCTGGCGGCGAGCCGTCTGCACCTGGGCGTCTGGCCTGGGCTGTGGCGCTCCATGCCCTCCTTCGGAGGCGGCCATCTCCGCCCCCGGGTGGAAGCGCTGGTGAACCCCCCTCCCGCGGCCTTCAGCGCATGGTGGGCCGGGGCCAGGGCCTGGCCTGCGGGCCTGCTCCTGCTGGGGCTGCTGGTGGCCCTTTCCGGAGAGGTCCACCACGCCCTTGAATCCCTTCTCGGCCTGTTGAGCTCCTAGGAAACCCATGCCACAACCCCACCTTTTTTTGACGAAAACACCGAGCAGCCATCGGTTTTCCTGGATCAGCCTTGTGCTTGGTGGCGTCCTGCCGCTGAGTGGCCAGAGCACTCAGGGCACTCAGAGCGTTCCGGGCGCCCACACCGAAGCTGCTGCCGTCCAGCGGGTGCTGGCCCGGCCGGATCTGAAACAGCTCTGGATCCTGCCCGAAGCCCAGGCCCAGGCGCAGCGGACGGAAGCGGGGCTCTGGGCGAATCCCAGTCTGGGGGCCAGCCGCGATCACCCCAATGGGCCGACAGGACCCCGACGGGAGGACACCTTCCAGATCATCCAGCCGGTGGACTTTTCGGGTCGCCGGGGCCTTCGAAAGGACGCGGCGGATCTTCGACTGAAAGCCGCCGAAGGTGACCGGGACGCCATCCGGGCGGAGCTGGTCCAGCGGGTGCGGCAAACCTTTCACCAGAACCTGCTTCACCAGGAGCGCTTGAAGCGCCTGGCGGCCGCCGTGGATCGCGTGAGCCGCCTGGCCGGGGCTCTGGAGCGCCAGGAGATGGCGGGTGAAGCCTCGGGAGCCGAGCGCCGCCGGGCCCAGCGGGAGTTGGACGGACTGCGGGTGCGCCTGGCCCAGGAGCGCGCGGCTTCCCTTCGGGCCAGGGAACAGCTGAACCTCCTAGCGCAGTGGGAGGCCGCAGCAGGAGCGGAGGGCCACCGGCCGCAGGTCGGCCCGCAGGGTGCGCCCCAGGACGGGGCGCATGAGGCCGCAGCAGGAGCGGAGGCCCCATCCCCGGTCCTGATCGGCAGCCTGGTGCCGGAAGCGCCCCCCCCGCTCGACGAGATCCTGAAGCTCCTGCCTGAAGCACCCACCCAGCGCAGGGTTCAGCAGGAGGCCCAGGCCCTGGACCTGGAAGCCCGCGCCTCCCGCAGATGGACGCCGGATTTGAACCTGGGGGCTGGCGTGAAACGGTGGGAAGAAGGGGGCCTGAAAGGAAGCGGCGCCATCTTCTCCCTGGGCGTGACGCTCCCGGCCTGGAATCGGGGCCAGGCCCAGCGTCAGCGGACCGAAGCGGAAGCGAGGGCGGGCCAGACCCGCGCATCCCTGGCCAGGGACGAGGCCCGGGCCGAAGCCAGGGCTCTTTGGCGAGAGGCCTCGGATCTCGGAGCTGCCGCGCGGGAGATCCTCGGCCGTGCCGTGGAGGACACACCCAGACTCCTGAAGGGCGCGGAAGCCGCCTTCGAGGCCGGAGAAACGGGCCTCTTCGAATTGCTGGACGTGCATCGCAGCGCCCTCGACACCGATCTCCAGGCCCTGGATCTGGCCTTCGCCGCCCGCAAGGCCCGCATTGACCTCGACCGTCTGCTCGGAAGGATTGAACCATGATCTCAGCGCGGCCGTTGGCCCCAACCAAACCCTTCTTCCTCGCAGCCCGCGCTGAGAATGGGAAAAGCAAGCAATTGAGAGTTCTGGCCCCTTTGGCCCTCGCCCTCGTCCTCTGCATTCCAGGATGCGATCGTTCCAAGTCCCACTCCGAAACCGGCCTCCCCGAGCGGCCCGGCCTGGCCCTGACCCTCTACACGGGAGGCATGGAGCTCTTCGCCGAGTTTCCCGTGATGGCCGTGGGAGAACCCTCGGCCTTCGCGGCCCACCTGAGCCGCCTGTCTGACTTCAAGCCCGTGAAGGACGGCAAGGTGATCGTGGTCCTCAGCGGAAAGGGGCCGGAGGAGCGATTTGAAGCGGCTCCTTCCCGCAATCCCGGCATCTTCCGCCCCGAGCCCAGACCCAGACAGGCCGGGAAACGACAAATGACGCTCATCTGGGAAGGCCCGCAGGGCCAGGAGATCTTCGACATGGGCACGGTCGAGGTGTATCCCAGCCTATCCGACGCGATAAAGGCGCCCGAACCTGAGCATCCTGCGGGCGGCGTCTCCTTCCTGAAGGAACAGCAATGGAGCGTGGACTTCGCCACCGCCGTGGCGGATGAGCGGACGATGCGCGCCAGCCTGGAGGCCTACGGCAAGGTGATGCCGCCTCCCGATGGCGAGGCGCGGCTCCAGGCCCCCGTCGCTGGGCGCATCGAGACCAGGGGCACCTATCCCTATGTCGGGATGAACGTGAAGCGGGGCCAGGTGCTGGCCTACGTGGTGCCACGGCTGGGCAGCGAGGCCCAACCCGCGTTGCTATCGCTGGATGCCGGAAGGGCGAAGGTGCGATTGGAAAGGGCCAGGCAGCAGCACCAGCGCATGAAGGGCCTTTTCGCCACGGAGTCCGTGCCACGAAGGCGCCTGGACGAGGCCGCCCAGGACGAAACCCTGGCCCAGGCCGAATGGCAGGCCATGGAGGGCCGCCTGGAGCAGTTCCAGGAAGGCAAGGGGGGCACCGGATCACCCCTCGTGGCCCCGGTCTCGGGAACCCTGGCCGCCGTGTCGGGCGGAATGGGTTCATCGGTGGCCGAGGGGCAGGAGCTCTTCCATATCGTGTCCCTGGATCGCCTCTGGCTGGAGGTCCAGGTGCCCGAAGCGGAAGCCGCCCACCTCAAACAGCCCACCGGCATCTGGTTTGAACCCCAGGGAACGGGCCAGACATTTGAACTGAGCCCCCGCATGGGAGCCAGGTTCATGGGTGTGGGAAGCGCCATCACGCCTGACCGCCGCACGCTGCCCTTCCTGGTGTCCTTCCCCAACCAGAAGCTCGGTCTTCGCGCGGGCGTGGCAGGCAAGGTGCGCGTCTTCCTGGGCGAGACCACGAACGCCCTGGCCATCCCCGTCTCCGCGCTCCAGGAGGAAGATGGCCTCAGCACGGTCTATGTCCAGTCCGGCGGCGAGATCTTCGAGCGCCGCATCCTGAAGCTGGGCATCCGGGATGGGGAACACATCCAGGTTTTGTCAGGCCTCCAGAAGGGCGAGCGGGTCGCGACCCGGGGGGCCCACCTCGTGCGTCTGGCCGCCAGTGCGGGCAAGGTCCCCCAACACGGTCACGCCCATTGAGGCTCCGAGGTCTTCATGTTTGATCGCATCATCAAAGCCTCGCTCCAGCACCGCTTCGTGGTCCTCCTGATCGCCGCCCTCATGATGGGCTGGGGTCTCTGGTCCGCCCTTCGGATGCCCGTGGATGTGTTCCCTGACCTTACGGCGCCCTCCGTCACCGTGGCCACCGAAGCCCACGGCATGGCCCCCCAGGAAGTGGAGCAGCTCATCACCCGGCCCATCGAATCCGCGCTGCTGGGCGCCGCGGGGGTTCGCCGCGTGCGCTCCGTGTCCCAGACAGGCATCTCTCTGGTCTTTGCCGAATTCGAATGGGAGGTTCCCATCCAGCAGGCGCGGCAGGTGGTCACCGAGCGCCTTTCGATCGCCCGGAGTTCCCTGCCAGCGGGCAGCACCCCGACCCTCACCCCCATCTCCAGCATCATGGGCGAGATCCTTTTTGTCGCCGTGGTATCGGACCAGCACAGTCCCATGGAGCTGCGCACGGAGGCGGACTGGAACATCCGGCGCCGCCTTCTGTCCGTGCCCGGCGTCTCCCAGGTGGTACCCATTGGCGGCGAAGTCAAACAGTTCCAGGTGATCCTCCGCCTCGATCGCCTGGCCGCCTACCAGATCGGCGCCCAGGACGTGGCCAAGGCCGTGGAGGAGGCCGGCGAGAACAGCTCGGCCGGATTCCTGGTCCACCAGGGCCAGGAGTACTTGATCCACGGTCTGGGCCGCCTCCGCAATGCCGGGGATCTGGAACAAGCCTGGGTCGCCACCCGAGGCGGCCAGCCCGTGCGCCTGCGGGATGTGGCGGAAGTCAAGATCGGTCCAGCCCTGAAGCGGGGCGAGGGTTCCCATGACGGCAAGCCCGCCGTGATCCTGGGCATCCAGAAGCAGCCCGGTGCCAATACGCTGGATCTGACGAAGCGCCTGGACCAGGTGATGGCGGAGGTCCAGAAGGATCTTCCCAAGGGCATGCAGCTCAAGAGCCACATCTTCCGGCAGTCCGACTTCATCCAGGTGGCCATCGCCAACGTCCGGGATGCCCTGCGGGACGGGACGCTCCTGGTGCTGCTCATCGTGGGTCTCTTCCTGGCCCACAAGCGGGCCACCCTCATCACCGCCGTGGCGGTCCCCCTGAGCCTGGTGGCCGCGGTGCTCGCGCTCAAGGCCTTCGGCACCACGCTCAACACCATGACCCTGGGCGGCATGGCCCTGGCGGTGGGGGATCTGGTGGATGACGCCATCGTGGACGTGGAGAACGTGCTCCGGCGTCTCCGGGAAAACATGCAGCAACCGGCCAGCTCGCAGAGAGCGGCCTTCGACGTGGTCTTCAGCGCCAGCTCCGAAATCCGCAGTTCCATCGTCTATGCCACCGCCATCATCATCGTGGTCTTCCTTCCGATCTTCTTCCTGGCGGGCGTGGAGGGGCGGCTGCTCCAGCCCCTGGGCATCGCCTTCACCGTGGCTTTGGCCGCTTCGCTTCTGGTGGCCCTCACCGTCACCCCGGCCATGTGCCTTTGGCTTCTCCCCAAGGGGATGAGCGAACGCGCCCACGAGGAAGGGAGGGTGGTCCGGTGGGTCAAGGCGAAGTACGAACCCCTGCTCACCTGGGCCATGCCCCGCTGGAAAACCATGATCTGGGGCGGAGTCGCGGGCCTCGCACTCGCGGCAGGCTCGCTCTTCTTCGCGGGCCGCGCCTTCCTCCCCGAATTCAACGAAGGCACGCTCACGCTCAGCATGACCTGCCTGCCGGGCACCCCGCTTGGTGTATCGGATCAACTGGGGCGGCAGGTGGAACAGACCCTGCTGAAACATCCGGAAGTCGTGGCCACGGCCCGTCGCACGGGCCGCGCCGAACTGGACGAGCACGCCATGGAAGTCTTCGCTTCCGAGATTGACGCGGGTCTCAAGATGAAGGACCGCGGGAAAGAAGAGCTTTTGACCGCTTTGCGCAAGGATCTGTCCCAGATCCCCGGGGTCCACATCGCCATCGGCCAGCCCCTTTCCCACCGCATTGACCACCTGCTTTCGGGCAGCCGGGCGGCCATTGCCGTGAAGCTCTTTGGGACAGACCGGGCGGAGCTGAAGCGCCTGGCTGAGGCCACCAAGGCGCAGATGGCGCAGGTTCCCGGTGTGGTGGACCTCATGGTGGAGGCTTCCACCGAGTTGCCGATCCTGTCGGTCCGTCCTGATCGGGCGGCTCTGGCCCAGGCAGGCCTCAGCTCGAAGGCCTTCGCCCATATCCTGGAACTGGCCTTCAAGGGAGAAGTCGCCGGGCGCGTGCGAGAGGTGGACGCGGTCTTCGACGTGCTGGTGCGCATGGAGCGCAGGGTTCTCCAGGACGCGGAAACCCTTGGCGACACCCTCATCAGCACGCCTTCGGGCGGGACTCTGCCCTTGAAAAGCCTGGCCGTCATTTCCATGGATCGCGGGCCCAGCGCGATTTCCCGCGAAAACGGCCAGCGGAAGATGGTCGTCACCTGCAACCTCGGCGGCCGCGATCTCTTCAGTGTGGTGCAGGACATCCGCGCCCGCCTGGAGGCCCAGGTGCCCATGCCCCAGGGCTACCACGTTGAATTCGGAGGCCAGTTCGAAAGCGGGGAATCCGCCGCCCGGAACCTGGTGCTCATGGGGATCGGCGCCATCGTTGCGGTGTTCGGGCTGCTGTTCATGGCCTTCAAGTCCACCAGGGACGCGACGCTCATCATGCTGAACCTGCCCCTGGCCTGGATGGGCGGCGTCGCCGGCGTCTATTTCAGCGGCGGCATCCTCAGCGTGGCCACCCTCATCGGCTTCATCACCCTCTTCGGCATCGCCACCCGCAACGGCATCATGCTGGTCTCTCACATCCACCACCTCATGGATGAAGAAGGTGTGACGGACCTTGAGGAAGCCGTGCGGCGAGCCGCCAGGGAGCGCCTCGCCCCCATCCTCATGACCGCGCTGACGGCGGGCCTGGCCCTGGTGCCCATCATCCTCCGCCGCCACGCCCCCGGCAGCGAGATCCAGGCCCCCATGGCCTCGGTGATCCTCTTCGGCCTCCTGTCCTCGACGGCCCTCAACATGCTCGTGGTGCCCAGCCTCTACCTGCGCTTCGGCTCCAAAGCCGGGCAGCGCGGGGAAGAGGGCCTTCAGGTGTCCAGTCGTGACGAGCCCTGATATCGCCCCCCTTTTCTGGAAGAGGATCCTGCCGCTGACACCATTACACGAATTCGTGTAGTATGGACCCGATGGCGAAACCCACCCTCCAGCTCCCCACCTGCCCCCCCAAGGCGCCCCTCACGGAGCGCCCGCTGCTGGGCGTGGGATTGGCCTCGGAACTGGCTGGCCTTTTCGAGGTGTTGGCTTCGGATACCAGGCTGCGCCTGCTGCACGCCCTGGTGCTCCTGGGCGATCCCTGCATGAGCGATCTGGCCGAGGCGGTGGGCATGAAGCCCCAGGCCGTGTCCAACCAGCTCCGGCGCCTGGTGGATCTGGGCATCCTCGCCACGCGGCGCCACGGGACCCACATCCACTACCGCATCGTGGACCCCTGCGTCGTCCGGCTCATGCACCACGGGCTTTGCCTGAACGAAGAGACCAGGGGCCATGCCCAGGCGAACGCCTCATGAGGCGCTGGATCGCGATCCTCCTTCTTTGCCTGGCCTCGCTCTACCTGGGCGCCACCAGCCTGGATCGCTGTGCCGAGGGGTTGGCGGACGACTGCGCCCCCGTCTGCCACATCTTCTGCGCGGATGGCTGCGCCACCGTGCCGGTGCCGGAAGCGCCGGTGCCACCCTCACCGGACCCCCTGCCGCGGCCCCGCTTCGAGGCCGAGCGGGCCGAGCATCTCGTCAGCCTGGACCTCGAACCGGAGAAGGATCCCCCCCGGGCTTGAAGGATGGAGCGCCTGAACCCGCGGCCGGGCTTCGCCCTGCCGTGATGCCCTTCCTGCTTGATCGAGGTCCCGATGCGAACTTTCCTCCTGGGGGCGCTGCCCTGCCTGCTCATGGCCCAGGCACCGCCCCTTTCCTATGACGACATTCTCCAGCGGGCGCGGACCAGCCCCGGGCAGTACCGGACCGAGGCCCTGCTGGCGGGCCGGGAACGCCAGCTCCGGGGCAGCAGTGGCCTGCTCCGGGAGGGTCCATCCCTGGGGCTTTCCGCGGGGCCGCGCCGCTCACCGCTGACACCCAGCACCACCGACCGGTCGGTGCAGGTGGATCTGCCCCTGTTCCTGTCGCCAGGCACCCAGCGGCGCCTGGAGGAAGCGCTCGGCAAAGCGGATCCCGTCCTGCGGGAATCCGCCCGCATCGAGGCCCGCTTCCGCCTGCGGCAGGCGTACCTGGACGCCTGGCTCGCGGAGCGCCTCCTGGGGCTGCGCGAGGCGGATCTCGGTACCGTGCAGGCCTGGTTCCAGGCGGCCCGCGCCCGTCAGGAGGCCGGGGCCGATCCCGCCTTCCAGGCCAGCCTCGTGGAAGGCGAGGTTCTCAGGGCCCAACTGGACCTGGACGAGGCGCGGCGGACCCGCTTTCTGGCCTGGGCCAGCCTGCGCACGCTCGCCGCCGTGCCTGATGGGCCCGTGCCCCTGGCAGAGCCTGGCGATCCCGTCCTCCTGTCTCCATCGGACCTGTCGGCGGGATTCGAGGGCGGGTCGCTCCGGCGCGCCATCCAGGCCCGCCTGGAGTTGGAGGAGCAGACCCTTCGCCAGCAGGAGGCTTTGGCCACCAGCCGCTGGAGCCTGCGCGGAAGCACCAGCAAGGAAGGGGTGGAACGCGTCACCACCCTGGGCGTCGCCTACCGCTTCCCGCGGCCCGCAGAGACGCGCGCGATCCACCGGGAGACCGCGGCCACGCTGTCCGCCACCCGGCAGGAGCTGGACATCGCGCGGGTGGAGCTGGAAGCCCGCTTCCAGTCGGCGCTGGCCCGGCTTCAAAGCGCGTCCGCGCCCACGCCCTTCACCGCCTTCGACACCGCGCTCCGGGCCGTGGGGCTGCGCCTCAGCGAGGGCAAGGAGCGGCCTTCCGAAGCGCTCCCCATCCGCCGCCAGCTGCTGGAAGCCCAGGTCGCCTCCCTGCGCCGCCTGCAAGCGGCCCACCTTCTCACCGCCGAACTCCAGGCCCTCACCCACGGGAACAACCCATGAACCATCTGCTTCGATTTTCTGCCCTGAGCCTTGCCCTCATCGCCTTCACCGCCTGCGACCGCAAGAAGGAAGCAGCCCCGCCGGCCACCGATCAACATGCCGGGGAGGCCTCGACCGGAGACCTGGATCGCCTGCCCCTGAAAGATGTGCGCGGCCTGCGTTTCATGCCGGTGCCCGGGATCAAGGCCGAGGGCGCCTGGTATCCCGCGGAAGCCATCGGGGATGAAACCGCCCAGGCCTTGCTCACTTCCCCCGTGAAGGGCATCATCTCGGCGATCGCGGTCCCACCGGGCAAACAGGTGGGTTCCGGCACGGCCCTGTTGACGCTCCAAAGCCCGGAACTGGCGCGGCTGAAGGGGGACTGGCTCGCCTCGAAGGCCAGGCAGCAAAGGGCCGAGGCCGAACTGGCACGGGAACAGCGCCTTTCCGAGGCCCAGGCCGGATCCCGGCGCGAGCTGGAGGCCGCCCGCAGCGAGGCCGCCACGGCCCAGGCCGACGAGGAGGCCTCCCGTCTGGCCCTGGAGGCCCGGGGCCTGCGCCCCGAGTCCGCCGGTGCCACCTTCACCTTGAAGGCACCCACGGCTGGAACGGTGGTCGCGTATAAAGTCCAGCTCGGGCAGGGCGTCGAAGCGGGGCAGGAGTTGGGCGGCTTCCAATCCGGCGCCGCGGCCCTGGCGCGGCTGGAACTGCCCCTCCCGGCGCCCCAGGACTGGTCCCCGGGAACCCTCACGGAAGTCCGCCGGTCCGATGGCCAGCGTTGGAAGGCCCGCCTGGAAGGAGCGCCCGCGACCCTCACCGGTGACACCCGGCGGCTGAGCTACCGCCTGCGATTGTCCGGCGGGCCCTTGCCGATTCCCGGCACGCCCCTCGAAGTGCATGTGCCCCTCACCAAGGCCATCGTGCTGCCTCAAAGCGCGTTGCAGCAGGTGGAAGGCATCTGGGGCGTCTTCGTGAAGGAGGGCGAGGCGGCCGTGTTCCGGCCCGTGCGGCGCGGTGCCGAACTGGGGGGCGATGTGATGGTGCTGGAGGGCGTGAAGCCCGGCGAGACCGTGGTCGGCGAGGGCGCCTACCTCCTGAAGTCGCTCCAGATCAAGCGCAAGAGCGGGGGAGAAGACCATGACCACTGAGCCGAACAATCCCGATACTCCGAATGATCCGGACATTCCCCTCGATCCCCGCATGGCGCATGATCCATACGCCGTCTATACACCCCAGCACCGGACCCTCATCCGCCGCTGGTTCGACTGGCTGCTGCCCCGCAAGGGCTGGGTCTTCGCCCTGGCCCTGGTGTGGCTGGTGGCGGGCATCGCCACCTTCATGAACCTCAAGCGGGATCTGTTCCCGGATCTCACCCTGCCGTCCCTGAGCCTGCTCATCCAGAGCCCTGGCCGGGCGGCCTCGGAGCTGGATCTCACCGTGGCCCAGCCCGTGGAGCAGTCCGTGGGCGGCCTTCCCGGCGTCAAGCGCGTGATCACCACCGTACAGGCGGAGGTCGTGCAGGTGGTGGTGGCCTTCGAGGGCGACACCGATCCCTGGCGGGCCCGCCAGCTCGTGGCCGAGCGCCTGTCGAGCGTCATCGGCAACTTCCCGGCCGGCACGCGGCCCCCCCTGATGTCCAGCGCCGCCGGGCGCCTTCAGGAGATCCAGGAGATCGTGCTGGAGGGCCCCTCCATTGATCCCATGCGGCTGCGGGATCTCACCGAGAAAGTCCTGGTTCCGCGCCTCCAGGCCGTTCGCGGCGTGGCCCGGGTGGAGCGCCTCGGCGGCGAGGAACGCCAGCTCCAGGTGACCCTGGATCCCGAGCGCATGCGCCTGCAGGGCGTGAGCCTGGACCAGGTGGCGGATGCGATGAACGGCAGCGCCCAGGACACGGCCGCGGGCGTCATGGAGATCCAGGACAAAGGCTGGTTCATGACCGTAGGCAGCCTGGCGGCCACCCCGGAGCAGGTTCGCCAGCTTCCCCTCAAGACCCACCGTGGGACGGTGCAATTGGGCGATGTGGCGGATGTCCGCGAAGGGCCCGCCTTCCGGCGCGGCCTGGCTCGCCACCAGGGGCATGAGGATGTGAGCCTGCGGGTGGTCAAGCAGCCCACGGCGGATGTGCTGGGCACGGCCGTCGAGGTCCGCAAGGCCCTGGATGAGCTTCGCAAAGGCCTGCCCGAAGGCATGACCCTCACCCTCATGTACGACCAGGGCGATCTCGTCACCCACGCCCTCAACGGCGTCACCCTCGCGCTGCTTCTGGGCGGGTTCTTCGTGGCGCTGGTGCTCATCCTGCTGCTGGGCAACTTCCGTGCTGCCCTGCTGGTCATCGTCACCCTGCCCCTCGCCACCTTCGGCGCGGCCATTCCCCTCCAGGCCATGGGCATGGGTCTCAATGCCATGACGCTGGGCGGACTGGCCATCTCCGTGGGCCTGCTGGTGGATGCCTCCGTCATCATGGTGGAGAACCTGGCCCACCGGCTGCACCAGCACAAGGAACATCTGGAGGCCGGAGCAGGAGCGGAGGGCCACGAGCCGAAGGCTCGCCCGCAGGGTAGGGCCCAGGAGGGGCCCTATGAGCCAAGACGCGTGGCCCTGACCCGGGCCGCCGCGGAGGTGGGCATGCCCATCCTCACCGCGGTGCTGGTGATCCTGGCGGTCTTCATCCCGCTGCTGGCCATCGGCGGCCTGGCGGGGCGCCTTTACGCCCCCCTGGCCGTGGCCGTGGCCTCCGCCATGACCCTCAGCCTGATCCTCAGCTTCACCCTCGTCCCGGCCCTGGTGGAGCGTTTCCTGCCGCCGGGATCATCCCTGGAAGAACCGCCCTTCGTCCTGGCCATCAAGCGGTTCTACACGCCGCGCCTGGAATGGGCCATGCGCCACGGGGCCATCGTCCGCGTCCTGGCCCTGGGACTCACCATTCCCAGCATCTGGCTCGCGGTGAACCTCGGGAGCAACTTCCTGCCCAAGCTGGACGAGGGGGCCTTGATGCTCAATTCCCGGCTTCCCGCCGAAACCAGCCTGGCCGCGGTGGACGAGGCGAACATCCAGCTGGAACAGAAGCTGGCGAAGGTTTCCGGGGTGGCTTCGGTCTACCGCCGGACGGGTCGCGGAGAAATGACCGAGGATCCCATGCCCCACACCATCAGCGATGTGCTGGTGGTGCTGGACGGCCAGCGCGCCGCGAAGGCCGTGGAGGAGGAGGTGGCCGAAGCCATCGAGGACCTCCCCTTTCCCATCGAGTTGACCACGCCCATGCAGATGCGGATCTCCGAAGGCATCGGTGGCACGCCTGCGGATCTCCAGGTGAAGCTGTTCAACCCAGATTTGGACGCCCTCCAGACCCAGCTCCCGGAGATCCAGGAGATGCTCAGCAAGGTCGAGGGCGTGGCCTCCGTGAGCCCCGACGGAGGCGGCCCGCTGCCCAAGTGGCGGATCGTGCCGGATGAGGACGCCTTGAGGCGCCTCAACGTGCCGCGGACCCTGGTGGCCCAGACCCTGAAGGCCAGCCTTCAGGGCCTGGAAACCGAAACCCGCTTCGATGGGCCCCAGCGCATCGAGCGCATCCTGCGCTTTCCCAACGATGGCCGGGTGAGCCCCGAGAAGCTCAAGCGGCTGCCCATCGTCCTGGAGGATGGCCGCATCGTGGAACTGGGCCAGGTCACGCGCTTCGACGAGACCGCCACGCCCAGCCTCATCCGCCGGGAAGCCGCCCAGCGGCGCCTCGCCGTGAACATCCGGACCAAGGGCGATCTGGGGGGCACCGCCACCCGCGTCGAACAAGCCATGGCGGCCATGGAACTGCCCAAGGGCACCGTCGTCAAGATCGGCGGCCAGATCGAGGAAGCCCGCGAAACCCAGAAGCGCCTGGGTGTCGCCATCGTGGTGGCCCTGGCCCTGGTGGTCGGTCTGCTCTACCTGGCCCTGGGCCGCTGGCGGGAAGTGCTGGTGGTCATCGCCACCCTGCCGGACGCCTTCGCGGGCGGGCTTTTCGCGCTATGGCTCGCGGGCGAGACCTGGAACATCAGCTCCATCGTCGGCATGATCGGACTCTTCGGCGTGGCCGTGCAGAACAGCCTGGTGCTCATCATCCAGGCCAAGCACCTGATGGCCGAGGGTAAACCCTTCGCCGAGGCCATCCGGGAAGCCTCCATCGGCCGCGTGCGCCCCAAGCTCATGACCGCAGGCGCCGCCATCCTCGGCCTGATGCCCATGCTCTTCGGCATCGGCGGTAGCGAGCTAGAGCGGCCCCTCGCCATCGTCATGGTGGGCGGCCTGATCACCAGCACGCTCTTCACCCTGCTGGCCCTGCCCAGCTTCTATGCGTGGGTGGGCAGGCCGAAGGAGGCTTCGTGACACCCGTTCTCTCCAAGCGTGCCTTCAAGATCCACGGCATGGACTGCGCCGAGGAAATCGCCGTCCTCAAGCGCGAAGTCGGGCCGCTGGTGGGAGGCGAGACCAACCTCGCCTTCGACCTCCTGAACGCGAAGATGATCGTCTCGGAGGGGGCTTCGGCCTCCTCCGAGGCCATCCTCAAGGCCGTGGCCGGTACGGGCATGAAGGCCGAGCCATGGCGGGAGAACACGGAATCCCGGCCTAAGAAATCCGGGCGCCAGAAACTTCAGTTGGCCCTCACGATCCTCAGCGGTGGACTCACTGCGCTGGCCTTCGGCCTGCATGTCTGGATATCCGGTGGATGGCACGCGGCCCTGGGTGCCGAAGGCGTGGGCCAGGTCCATGCGGTCCCCTGGTTTTCCAGGGGCGCCTACCTGGGCGCCATGATCGCCGCCTGCTGGTTCATCGCGCCAAAGGCCTGGCTTTCGGCCCGGCGTCTGCGCCCGGACATGAACCTGCTCATGGTGGTGGCCATCGTTGGCGCCATCGGCATCGGGGAATGGTTCGAGGCTGCCACGGTGGCCTTCCTTTTCGCGGTCTCGAATGCGCTGGAGGGCTGGAGCCTCAGCCGCGCCCGCCGGGCGGTGGAGGCCCTCATGGATCTCACGCCGACCCTCGTCCAGCTTGTGAAGGATGGGGGAACCGTGCCCGTCCGCCCCGAGGAGGTGCCCGTGGGCGCCCGCTTCCAGCTGAAACCCGGGGAACGGGTGCCGCTCGATGGGAAGGTCCTTCAAGGCTCCAGCTCCCTCAACCAGGCTCCCATCACCGGGGAAAGCATGCCGGTCTCCAAAAGCCCCGGAGAGGAAGTCTTCGCCGGAAGCATCAACGGCGATGGCGCCCTCGTGGTCGAGTGTTCCAAGCCCGCCAGCGATACGGTGCTGGCCCGGATCATCCGCATGGTTGGTGAAGCGTCGAGCAAGCGCGCGGCCTCGGAACAATGGGTGGACCGCTTCGCGCGGATCTACACGCCCGTGGTGATGGTCCTGGCCATTCTGGTGGCCCTGATCCCTCCGCTGCTGCTGGGCGGCGCCTGGGCCGATTGGTTCTACAGGGCCCTGGTGCTGCT
Source organism: Geothrix sp. (assembly GCA_030681515.1). Classification (GTDB taxonomy): domain Bacteria; phylum Acidobacteriota; class Holophagae; order Holophagales; family Holophagaceae; genus Geothrix. The sequence continues at coordinate 45,760 of JAUXSE010000045.1, forward strand.
GGTGATCGCGTGTCCCTGCGCCCTCGTGATCTCCACGCCCGTGAGCATCGTGGCGGGGCTGGCCTCCGCCGCCCGGCATGGCGTGCTCGTGAAAGGCGGCATGTACCTGGAGGCGCCCGCCCGCCTGAAGGCCATCGCCTTCGACAAGACCGGCACGCTCACCGAAGGCCATCCCAGCGTCGTGCAGGTGGTCCCCTTGAATGGACACACTGAACAAGAGCTTTTGCGCGTGGCGGGGGCCATGGAATCCCAAAGCGACCACCCCCTGGCCCGGGCGATCGTGGCTTACGTGAAAGCTCAAGGCGTGGCCTTCACCCCCGCCCAGGACTTCCAGTCCCTTCAAGGCAAGGGCGCCACGGCTTCCCTGGATGGCCGCGCCCATTGGCTTGGTTCCCATCGCTTCCTGGAGGAGCAAGACGCGGAGACGCCGGAGATCCATGCCCAATTGGAATCACTGGAGAGTGATGGCCGCACGGTGGTGGCTTTCGGAATGGAGCGAACATTGATTGGATTCCTCGCTCTGGCGGACGCCGTCCGTCCCACCAGCGCCTCCACGCTTCAAAGCCTGCGGGAAGCTGGCGTGGAACACCTGGTTCTCCTTACGGGGGATAACGCGGGCACGGCCCAGGCCGTTGGCCGGCAGGTGGGCCTGACCGAGATCCAAGCGGAACTCCTGCCCGAGGACAAAGTGAAAGCCGTGGAAGCGCTGGTCGAACGCTACGGCCAGGTGGCCATGATCGGGGACGGCGTAAATGACGCCCCCGCCATGGCCCGGGCTTCCCTGGGCATCGCCATGGGCGCCATGGGCAGCGACGCCGCCATCGAGACCGCCGACATCGCCCTGATGAACGACGACCTCACCCGGCTGCCCTGGCTGATCCATCACTCCCGGCGGACCCTCCAGGTGATCCGCCAGAACATCACCTTTGCCCTGGCCGTGAAGGCCGCCTTCGTGATCCTCACCCTGGTGGGCCATGCTTCGCTGTGGTCCGCCATCGCCGCGGACATGGGGGCATCCCTGCTGGTGATCTTCAACGGATTGCGGCTGCTCCGGCGATGAACCCCCGCCCGGGATCCCGTGTCAGGCTGACCGGTTCCTGGAGATCAGTACAAAGCGGAGATGGCGCCCACGCTGAAGGTGGGGTGCAGGTCCATCAGCGGTCTCGGAGGCGGGGTGTGCTGGATGTCGCTGAAGCCCGCGTGACGCAGGGCCGCGTCCCAGGCCTCGGGGGTGAGGAAGCCGTGGCGGGGGCGCCAGCGGGGATCGAGGGTCACTCCGGTGAAGCTCTTGATGAAGCCGAAGAAGAATTCCAGGTAGAGGGGCGTATCCAGATCGGGTTTCAGGCATTCCCCGATCACGAGGCGGCCGCCGGGTTTCAATCGGCTGCGGAGGTCCCGCAGCGTGGCTTCGAGGTCCTGGGCCACGTGCAGCACGTTGATGCCCACGATGGCGTCCAGGCTGGCGGCAGCGACGCCCTGGTCTCCGAGGGGGCGGTTCAGGTCCAGCAGCTGGAAGCTGAGGGGCAGCCCCGGCGCGGCGGCCTTCAGATCGCGCTGGGCGCGGCGCAGGAAGGCCGGCGCCACATCGGTGAACCGGTACTCCGCGATGCGGGAGATCCAGCCCTCCTCCGCGCCCTGGCGGGCCAGCAGCTGGGCGAAGGAACCCGCGCCGGCGCCCAGCTCCAGCACGCGGGCTCCTTCCGGCAGACCCTCCCGCAGGGCCAGCAGGGTGAGCAGGTTGTTGGGGAAGTAGCCCAGGTTCTCGTTGCGGAAGTAGGCCAGCCACAGGGGGAACAGGGCCAGGTCGAAAAGCAGGCCTTCGCCCGCCTTGCCCTCGGTGAAGAAGGGCAGGATGTGGGACCGCACGCCGTCCAGCAGATCGAAATTGGCGCCGTGGCCCGGAGCCTCGGTCTCCATGGCGTCGCGGATGCCCGCAAGGTCCAGATCCGGTTCGCCGTTCAGGGTGAAGACATCGCCAGCCTGCGTGAGCAGGCCTTCGATCGCCAGGAATGGCAGCATCCAGGCCAGGGGCTTGCGCACCTGGCCGGGCAGGCCCTCGCAAAGACCGTCGAGGGTGGTCCCGGCCCGCAACCGGGCCTCCCAGCCCAGGTCGTACAGCAGCAGCAGGCAGATGCGGGCGGTGTAGAGTCCCGAAGCCCGGTGCAGCACCAGGAAGGGCCGGGTGAAGAGCCGCGCGATCTCGGGGCCCCGCGGCCCGAGCAGATCGAGGCGGGGCGCCTGGATGGGACCGAGGCTCAGGGCCATCAGTCCATCATCTCGCTGATGCTGCGTCCCCCGTGGATGCGCAGGATCGCGTCGCCGAAGAGGGCCGCGGTGGAGAGCACCTTGAGGTAGGGCAGGGCCTTGGCCCGCTCCGGCGATACCGGAATGCTGTCGGTGACCACCAGTTCGTCGAGGTTCGCGGAATTGAGCGTCTCCAGGGCGTTGCCCGAAAGCACCGGGTGGGTGACGCCCACGCGCACGGTGCGGGCGCCGAATTCCCGCAGGATCCGGGCCGCCTCCTTGATGGAGCCGCCGGTGGCGATCTCATCGTCGTAGATGATCGCGTCCTTTCCATCCACGTCGCCGATGAGGGCCACGCTCTGGGCCTTTTCGGAATCGTCGAAGCGGCGCTTGTCAATGATGGCCATGGGCACGGACAGGCGCTTGGCGAAGTGCCCCGCGAACTTGGCGGCCCCGGCATCCGTGGCGACCACCACGGCGTTGGAGAGATCCTTGGACTTGAAGTAGTTCGTGAGGATGGGCGTGGCCAGCAGCTGATCCGCGGGCTTGCGGAAGAAGCCGAGTATTTGCGGGGCATGCAGGGTCATGGTCAGCACCCGGTCGGCGCCGGCGGTCTCCAGCAGATCCGCCACCAGGCGGGCGGTGATGGAAATGCGCGCCTCGTCCTTCTTGTCGCTGCGGGCGTAGGGGAAGTAGGGGAGCACCGCCGTGATGCGGGCCGCTGACGCGAACTTCAGCGCGTCAATGAGGATCAGCAGTTCCAGGAGGTTGTCGCTGACGGGCGGACACGACGACTGGATGACGAAGACATCCGCTTCGCGGACGTTCTCCTCGATCTTCACCTTGATGTTTTCGTTCGAGAACCGGGTCACCTTCAGCCGGCCCAGCGGCATGCCCATGTGGGTGGTGATGCCCCTCGCCAGCTCCGGGTGGCTGCTCCCGGAAAAGACCTTCATCTCGCCGAACATGGATCCCCCGATCGTCCGCCCAGTGTAGCCGACCGGCCGGGTGGAGGCCGTCACATGGAAAAAACGGAAAAACTGGGGACAGGATTAACAGGATGAAAGGATGGATGAACAGGATTAAAGATGGGCGGAGTCTGCCTCGGCTGGGCTGACCAGGGATCCGCCGCCAAACAGGGCGACATATAGAGACGGGATGGAATCGAGGACTGAGAAACGGGCCCGGGGCAGTACCCGGAGGTTGGGGCGTTCGAGCTTCACGCCTTCGGCATTTCCTTTTGTGTGCTTGGCCACCGGCAAGCCACTGAGGGAAGGCATCGGTTCGCCCGGGCCGCCCCCAAAGAAGAGAAACGGGCCCAGTTCCAGCGTGGATGGATCAAAGTGGGTCCAGACGACACAGGCTGAAGGCTTAACAGAGAGGCCCATGTGGATGTTTTGCCGTGAAGTCTTGGCGGTACGGGCTGAGGATTTGAACTGGACATGGCGGGTGATTCCATTTGATTCAAGAACGACGTCATATCCGGCCCGATCCACCGATGGATGCGAGATTTCGAGGGAGGCGTTGTCGTGGATCCAGGAATGTTTCAACAGCTCCCCGAGCACCAGATGCTCCAGCAGATGCTCTCTGTACACGGATTGGTGGGTGTCGAGCATCATGGTCGGTACCGGGGTTGGTGTTTCGCTTCTAAGGCTTGAATCCTGTGAATCCAGCCATCAATCCTGTTAATCCTGTCCCGGCTTTTTCAGACTTTGCCGCCGCCGACGCGCTCGATGCGGGCGCCCACGCCCTGGAGCTTCTTCTCCAGTCCGGCGTAGCCGCGGTCCAGGTGGTAGATGCGATCCACGATGGTCTCGCCCTGGGCCACGAGGCCGGCGATGACCAGGGCCGCGCTGGCCCGGAGGTCCGTGGCCATGACCGTGCAGCCCGTCAGGTCCGCCGGGCCCGCCACGATGGCCGTATGGCCGTCCGTGCGCAGGTTGGCGCCCAGGCGCTCCAGTTCCATGGCGTGCTGGAAGCGGTTCTCGAAGATGCCTTCGTTGATGACGCTGATGCCGCAGGCCTGCGTCATCACGGCCATCACCTGGGCCTGCAGGTCCGTGGGAAAACCCGGGAAGGGCAGGGTGGTGACATCCTTCGAGCGCAGCTTCTGGCCACATTCCCGCTGGATGCGCAGCTGCCGTCCATCCTGGCCTTCGCGTTCCGTGATGACACAGCCCGTGCGTTCGAGCAGGTCCAGCAGGGAGCGCAGGTGTTCGGGCTCGCAGCGGTCCAGCACCACATCGCCGCAAGTGGCGGCCACGGCGCAGAGGTAGGTGCCGGCCTCGATGCGGTCCGGGATGACCGCGTGCTCGCAGCCGTGAAGCCGCTCGACGCCGGTGATGGTGAGGGTGCCCGTGCCGATGCCCTCGATCTGCGCTCCCATGCGGACGAGCAGCCGCGCCAGATCGCCGATCTCGGGTTCCAGCGCGGCGTTCCGCAGGATCGTGCTGCCTTCCGCCAGGGCCGCGGCCATGAGGATGTTCTCGGTGGCGCCCACGCTTACTTTTTCGAAGGCGTGGTCAATGCCCTTCAACCGGCCCCTCACGGAGGCGTGGATGTAGCCGTGGTTGATTTCGATCACCGCGCCCATGCGCTCCAGGGCTTCCAGGTGCAGATTTACGGGGCGGGCGCCGATGGCGCAGCCGCCGGGCAGGCTCACCGTGGCCTTGCCGAACCGCGCGAGCAGCGGCCCCAGCACCAGGATCGAGGCCCGCATGGTCTTCACCAGATCGTAGGGTGCCTTGGGGTCCTCGCTGCCCGCGCAGGCCAGCCGGGCGGTCAGCTCGAAGCCCTCGTCTTCCGGTTCCAGTGAGGCCTCCGTGCCCAGGGCCTGGAGCACCTTCACCATGGTGCGGATATCCGCCACCGCGGGCAGGTTGGACAGGACCACCGGATCCTGCGTCAGCAGGGCCGCCGCCAGGCACGGCAGCGCCGCGTTCTTCGCCCCGGACACCCGGATGCGCCCCCTCAGGGGATGTCCACCTTGGATCACCAGTCGGTCCATCGCAACTCCAGCCTTCTAGACTAGCCTAGGTGCTCGGCTCCGGGGCCGCGCGCGAATTCCGGGTCGAAGGTCAACAGAACGCGGGTTCGAGGATCACGACGGAGTATCGCGTTACTTGGCCCTTCCCTCGTCCAGCGCCTCGCGCACCTTGCGTGCAAGGGCCTCGTGCATGTATGGCTTTGAAAGAAAATGGATCCCGGCTTCCAGCACCCCGTGACAGGCGATCGCGTCATTCGGGTACCCAGATGCATAGAGCACCCTCACCTCTGGGAGCATTCTCACAAGCTGATCGGCCAAGGCACGCCCGTTCATCCCGGGGAGGACGACGTCGGTGAACAGAAGCTGGATCCGACCGGCATGGAGCCGGGCAAGTTCGAGGGCCGCGAAGGGGCTCGGGGCCGCAAGCACGGTATAGCCGTTCCGTTCGAGGTGCTCTCGCGCAAGCTCTCGCAGCGAAGCGTCGTCTTCGACAAGAAGGATCGTCTCGGTGCCACCCGGCACCGCAGCCCCTGCGTTCTGCACTTCGACGGCCTCAGCGGGCTCGTCCACCCGGGGCAGATAGACCTTGAAGGTCGTTCCCTGGCCCAATTCGCTGTAGACCCAGATGTTCCCGCCGCTCTGCTTGACCACGCCAAAGACGGTCGCCAACCCGAGACCTGTCCCTTTCCCCTTCTCCTTCGTCGTGAAAAAGGGCTCGAAGATCCGTGCCTGGGTCTCCACGTCCATGCCCAGCCCCGTATCACTCACCGCGAGCATCACATAACGGCCCGGCATGACGCCGGCATGCGTTCCTGCGTAGGCCTCGTCCAGATCGGCGTTCGCGGTCTCGAACGACAGGCTGCCACCATTCACCATGGCATCGCGCGCGTTGACAGCCAGGTTCATGATCACCTGTTCCATCTGCCCCAGGTCAGCACTCACGCTGCCGAGATCCGATGCGAGCCTGATCCTCAAGGCGATATCCTCGCCAATGAGGCGCTCGATCAGCTTCACGGTGTCCGTGACAATGGCGTTGAGGTCCAGGACCCTCGGCTCGAGTACCTGTTTGCGGCCGAAGGCAAGAAGCTGCCGGGTCAAAGCGGCCGCTCGCATTCCCGCATCCTTGATCTGGCTCAGCCTCTGGGGGGCGGACCGCGGGGAGGGATTGTCCTCCATCAGCTCGCAGAAGCCGATGATGACCCCCAAAAGGTTGTTGAAATCGTGAGCGATGCCTGACGCGAGCAGACCTACCGCTTCCATCTTCTGGGCCTGCGCCAGTTGAGACTGGAGCCGCTTGCGCTCGCTCACATCACGGGCTATCCCCTGCACGGCGATGGGCCGCCCGTCGGCATAGATGAGCCGCGAGCTGACCTCGATCGGTACCCGGCGGCCTTCACGGGTCACGATCTCAAGCTCATATGTCGCCGCCGCATCTTCTCCTGCGAGCATTCTCTCGATCGTCTGCCCGGCGAGACTCCGGTGTTCCGGGGCCACGAGCTGCACGATGTCCCGGCCCAACACCTCGTCCCGCGAGTAGCCGATGATCGCCTCCCCGGCCTTGTTCAACGAGGTCACGCGCCTGGCCAGGTCGTGGGTGTAGATGATGTCATAGGCGTTCTCGAAGAGGCCCCGGTAGCGTTCCTCGCTCTCGCGAAGAGTCGCTTCCGCGCGTCCGCGCTCGGCCTCACGCCGTTCGAGCGAGGCCGCCATCTCGTCGAAGGCACGGGCGAGCTCACCGATCTCGCCCTGCCCGTGGGGGATTCGGCTGCGGGCTGAGAACTCGCCCCCCGCCAGGAGACTGGTCGCACCCACGAGCCGTCTCACAGGCCCCACGACGAGACGCTCGGAGATAACCCAGGTCAGGGCCATGGCAAGCCCAGCCACTAGCACCAGTGCGAGGAGATCGCGGAGCAGGGCACGCTGGATCACGGAAAATGCCACCGCCTCTGGCACCGCGAGAACGACGCGGATATTTGTGCCGGTCATCATCGTGGAAATCTGGCTAAAGGCGTATAGATGCTTCTCTCCGCCTGGAGGGCTGCCCAGAAACGAGCCGCTCGGCGCCGCGAGTACTCGCCGCAGGATGGGAGCGCTGAAAGCGGCATGACCAACGGTCCCGCCTGGGTCCGGCTGCCGAACCAGGACGGTGCCGTCGGCATCCATCTTGGTGAGCGTCGCCCCCGCAGGCAGCTTGGATGCAACCACCTTCTCGAACTCCTGAAGGCGCTCTAGATCCAAGGCGGCGAAAACCACACCGTGGACGCCCCCTTGGTCGTCCAGCACGGGGTAACCGAAGTTGATGCTCGGCCTGCTGCTGGTGCGGCCCACCTGGTAGTCTCCAATCGAGAAATCCCGGGCCTGGAGGGCAAGGCGGAAATAGCTGCGGTCGGCCACGTTCACTTGACGAGGCATGGGCAGGGCGCTGCAAATGACATCGCCCTTGAGGTCGGCTATCCCCAGGTTCGCATAGCGCCCGAAATGCCCGAGAATATGCTGGAGCTGCGAACGGCACGTGGACGGATCCTTCAATGGAAGCACGACCTGGTGTGACAGCGCGACGAGCAACTGGCGGGTTCCGTCCAGCAGCTGCCCTTCCTGGAGGGCGATGAGCCCCGCAAGATCACGCGCCGCCTCGTGCGCTTCGGCCGTCGCCCGGCGCCGGCCCTCCACGGCCGTATAGTAAGCCAGCCCAAGCCCCGGTCCGATCGCCAAGAGGGCAATGGCGAAGAGACGGACGCGTAGGCTTGCCAGCTTGCTCATCGTTCAGTACCCCTGGAGGATGCGCCCCAGCATGGTCTTCGTTGGAACCGCTCCCCAACTCCGCCCATCCTGGCTGCCGGGGCGGTTGTCGCCGAGGACCAGGTAACCCTTTTCACAGGCTTTCCGACCCTCACCCGCGCGTTCGGGACGAATCACCCAGGGTTCGTCGAGGCGCTGGCCGTTGATCCAGAGGTCGGGCCCCCGCCAGGTCACGGTATCGCCCGGCAGGCCGATCACCCGCTTCACGGAGGAACCGTTCGGGCCTTCCACCACCCACACGTCACCCCGCCGGGGCGCGGGGCTGGCCCATGCCCGCAGGGCCCAGCGCAGGTCGCCATCCGCCAGGGCCGGTTCCATGCTGTGGCCCGAGATGCGGACGGGATGCACCACGGCCAGGGGCGACAGGGCGAGGGCCAGGGCGGCCAGGGGGATCCAGGGTTTCACCCGAACACCGCCAGCCGTCGCCCTGTCCCATCCGTCAGCGCCACTTCCCTGAGGCGGGCGGGGGCGGGGACATGGGGGGCGAGTTCGGCCAGGAGGCGCTGGGCCAGGGCCAGGGGGCCGTCCAGGCCCAGGTCCGAGAGCAGCTTCCCTTGCAGGGGCGCGAGACTGCGATCCAGGGCGGCCTCCAGATCGCGGAAGTCCACCACCACGTCGTAGCGGTCCAGGCCCCGGCGGGTGGCCACCACTTCCACCGTGTAGTCGTGGCCTTCCCAGGTGTCGCCGGTCCGGAACACCACGGACAGGGGGCGGGTCACGGCGGCTTCAAAATGGAGGGGCGAGGGGCTGGCCAAGGTTGACTCCGGGGACTGACTCCAGGTCGGGCCTTCAGTTTGTCATGGCCACGGCTACACTGGGCCCTCGATACCTGACAATGGGGTGAAGGAACCAGGACGGCCGCGACGCCCTGGGTTGGGCGCCCTGGATTGCATCTGACCGCAAGGAGAGATCCCATGACGACCCTGGAAATCGCCCTGTTCTGGCTGCTCACCCTGGCTTCGGCTGGGTTCTTCGCCTGGACCATCAACCAGCGGCTCGCGACGCTGCGCATGGGCCTGCCGGACAACCGCTTCGACCAGCCCTGGGAACGGGTGAAGGGCGTCTTCGTGCTGGCCCTGGCCCAGAAGCGCATGCACCGCGACCGCTACGCGGGCATCTACCACTTCCTGATCTTCTGGGGCTTCTGCGTGCTGGCCCTGCGGAGCGCCGGACTGGTGCTGGAGGGCCTCTTCCCCGCCTTCCACATGACCGAGGCCCTGGGCGCCTTCGGCTACGGCTACCAGACCACGAAGGATGTCTTCGAGGTGCTGGTGCTGGTGGGCATTGCCATGGCCATGATCCGCCGCACCGTGGCCAGGCCCTGGCGCCTGGAGAATTCCTTGGATGCCTGGGGCACGCTCAGCTTCATCGCGGGCCTGATGATCACGGATCTGCTGGCGGATGGCGCCTACATCCTGCTCTACAACCCCGCGTGGAGCGCCTGGGCCCCGGCCAGCCTCTGGATGGCGGGCCTGCTGAAGGGCCTGGAGGGCACGGGCCTGCTGGTGTTCTACAAGGCCATGTGGTGGCTGCACCTGGCGGCGCTCTACGGCTTCGCCAACTTCCTGCCGTACTCCAAGCACTTCCACGTGTTCACGTCGCTCTTCAACATCTACTTCCGCGAACTGGAGCCCCACAGGAACCTGAAGCCCATGGACTTGGAGGCCGAACACTTCGGCGCCAACCGCATCCAGGACTTCACCTGGAAGCAGATGCTCGACTTCTACACCTGCGTGGAATGCGGCCGCTGCCTGGAGAACTGCCCCACCACGCTCACGGGCAAGCCGCTCCGGCCGATGCACTTCGGCAACGATATGCGCGACTACCTCAAGGCCACGCCCCTGGACCAGCTGGGCCAGGACAAGCCCGTGCCCGAGGATCGGCCCCTCATCGGCGGGCCCGTGCCCGAGGGATCGCACTGGAAGCGCGACGAGGATCATGCCCCCTGGAGCAAGGCGCAGCTCGAAGGCTGGATCAGCCAGGACACCATCTGGGCCTGCACCACCTGCGGCTACTGCGAATGGGCCTGCCCCCTCCAGATCTCCTTCGTGGACAAGCTGGTGCAGATGCGCCGCTTCCTCACGCTGGAAGAGAGCAACTTCCCCGCCGAGGCCCAGACGGCCTTCAAGGGCATGGAGCGCCAGGGCAACCCCTGGAACCTCGCCAAGGCCGATCGCGCCAAGTGGGCCGAGGGCCTCAAGGTGCCCACCGTGGCCGAGAACCCCGATGCCGAATACCTGTTCTGGGTGGGCTGCGCCGGTTCCTACGATCCCGCCGGACAGCGGGTCTCCCAGGCCCTGGTGAAGCTGCTGCAGGCCGCGGACATCTCCTTCGCCATTCTGGGGACGGAAGAGAGCTGCACCTGTGAATCCGCCCGGCGCCTGGGGAACGAGTACCTCTTCCAGACCGCCACGGAAGCGAACATCGAAACCCTCAAGGGCCATGGCGTGAAGAAGGTCATCACCAACTGCCCCCACTGCCTGAACACGCTGAAGAATGAATACCCGTCCTTCGGCGGCGACTTCGAGGTGGTGCACGGCACCGAGCTGGTGGCCAGGCTCATCAGCGAAGGCAGGCTCAAGATGGAGCAGACCGTGGACGTGGATCTCACCTACCACGACCCCTGCTACCTCAGCCGCGTCAACGGCCAGGTAGAGGCTCCCCGCGCCATCCTGGACGCCATCCCCGGCGTGAAGCTCACCGAGATGGAGAAGCACGGCGAGGCCACCATGTGCTGTGGCGCCGGCGGCGGCCGCTTCTGGCTGGAAGAGAAACTCGGCAAGCGCGTCAACCACGAGCGCTTCGAGCAGGCCCTCGAAACGAAGGCCACCACCATCGCCGTGGGCTGCCCCTTCTGCAACGTCATGCTGAACAACGCGGCGGGCGAAACGGGACATGAGGGCGTGGCCACCACGGACATCCTGGAACTGGCGGCGAAGGCCCTGAAGGCGTAGTGAAACGCAGCGCGGGCTTGACTCCCCTGCTGTGCGTGGCCTCCCTCGCCGGCCAGGTTCCCACGTGGGAGGATCTGGAGTCCCGGGGCGCCAGGATCGCCAGGGTGGAGATCCTGGTCCAGGATGTGTTCGATCTGGAGGATCCCGGTGAGAACACCTGGATCGGCCGCGTGGCCAACGCGCTGCATCCCACCACCCGGGATGCGGTGGTGCGGCGGGCACTCACCTTTGCCGTCGGCGGCGCCGTGGAGGCCAGGCGGATCCACGAGGCCGAACGGGAGCTTCGCTCCTACCGGTTCATCAAGGACGCCAGGATTGATCCGGTCTACGATGCGGACGGATCCCTGGTGGCCCGGGTGGTGGTGCGGGATGCCTGGACCCTGAAGGCCAGCGTGGGCTTCAGCCAGGTGGGGGGGCAGCGCCTGTGGGGACTCGGCCTGCGGGACCAGAACCTGGCGGGTTTCGGCAAGGATCTCGTCTTCAGCTACGCCTCGGATGCGGACCGCACGACGCAGGCCTTTCAATACGGGGACCGGCAGTTCCTGGGAAGCCGGTGGACCCTGAGGGCTTCGTACCAGTTCCTGTCAGACGGCCGCTCCAGGAGCCTGGAACTGGTCCGGCCCTTCAAGACGCTGGAAGCCCCGTGGTCCGCGGAACTGGGCCACTCCTCCCAGTCGTCCACCCTGATCGTGCGGGACCGGCTCATCCAGGTGTACGCCGCCTCCTCGAAGCTGGTGACGGCCACCGTGGGGGGGAGCCGCCTCGTCAGCCTCGAAGCGGATCGCGCCCTTCGCCTGGGCCTCCTCGTGGAGCTTCAGGAGGCCCGGTACGGCCCCCTCCTGATCAGTGGTGATCCGGCCCTCCTGCCCCCTCCCGACCTGAGTCCCCGGCGGATGCAGGGGCCTGCCCTCAGCTTCGAGTGGCTCCAGGACCGCTTCCAGGGTTATCGCAACCTCGTGGGCATGGACTTCGTGGAGGATCAGAACCTGGGGTGGAGCGGCCGGGTGATCCTCGGACACTACGGACGGAACTGGGGCAGCCTGCAGCCGGGCCCCTTCGCGCGGGGCAGCCTGGCCAAGGGTTGGGCGCCCGATCCGCAAAGCCTGGTGCTGCTGCGAGCCACCGCCTCGGGCCGGGAGCTGTCCGGCACCGTCCAGGATGCCCGGGGCAGCCTTTCCCTCGTCGCCTACAACTGGAGCCTGCCCAGCCAGGTGTGGGGGGCCCGGCTGGGTCTGGACGCGGCCAGCCGGCCGGCGCCGGAGCACCAGATCCATCTAGGCGGCGAGGATGGATTGCGGGGCTATCCGAACTTCATGCACCTGGGGGACCGGCGGTGGGTGGTTTCGATCGAGGACCGCATCCTCACCCAACAGCGCTGGCTGGGCATCCTGCGCCTGGGATTCGTGGTCTACGCGGATGTGGGCGCGATCCACCGCAGGGATGGGGGCGGATGGAGCCGCACCTACGCCAACCTGGGTGGGGGGTTCCGGTTCGGGGATCTGAAGAGCAGCCTTGGGAAGGTGGTGCTCGTGACGGTGGCCTTCCCCCTGGTGCGGGAGCCGGGGCAGGACCGCTACCAGATCGTGGTCGGAAACGTCGTGCAGTTCTGACGCCCGGCACCGGTTCCGATAAGCTGATTCCCATGTCCCTCGACCCCCGCCTCCTCGAAATCCTCTGCTGCCCGGCCTGCCACGGCGACGTGGTGGAGCAGGCGGAAGGCCTGCACTGCCAGGGCTGCGGGCTGCTCTATCCCATCGAGGACGGCATCCCGGTGATGCTGGTGGATCAGGCCAAGATGGTGGACAAGTGAGGCTCGACCGCACCCAGGCTGGATCGCTGCTCCGGCGCATGGAAGGCCGCAAGGTGGCCGTGCTGGGCGACGTGATGCTGGACGAATACCTCTTCGGCGAGGTGAACCGCATTTCCCCCGAGGCGCCGGTCCCCATCGTGCGGGTGCTGCGGGAGCGGGCGGTGCTGGGCGGCGCGGCCAACGTGGCGGCGAACCTCAAGGCCCTGGGCACGGAACCGATGCTCATCGGCACCCTCCAGAAGGACGCGGCGGGCGACCGGGTGCTGGGCCTGCTGGGCGGGCTGGGCATCTCCATCTCAGGCCTGGTACTGGATGCCTCCCGCCCCACCATCATCAAGACCCGCGTCATCGGACAGCAGCAGCAGATGCTCCGCATTGACCGCGAAGAGGTGGGGCCGCCCAACGCCGCCGTGCTGCTGGGCCTGAAGGACCGCCTGGAGCGGGCCCTGGGCGAGGCCTCGGCCTTGATCGTCTCCGACTACGCCAAGGGCGCGGTGAATGAGCCCGTGATGGAGGTGGTGCGCGCCCTCTGCGCGGCGCGGAACCTGCCCTGGATCGTGGATCCCAAGCCCGCCCACAAGGCCCTGTACCGTGGCGCCACGCTGATGACGCCGAACACCCGGGAGACCTCGGAACTGACCGCGCGGCCCGCGAGGTCGGACATGGAGGTGACGGTGGCGGGCCGGAGCCTCATGGCCGAGCTGGGCCTGAAGGGCCTGCTGGTGACCCGCAGCGAGCGGGGCATGGCCCTCTTCGCGCCGGATGGGGATCACGCCGCGCCCTGGATGATCCCGACCGAGGCGCGGGAGATCTTCGACGTGAGCGGCGCGGGCGATACCGTCATCGCCGCCTTCAGTGCCGCCATCGCCGCCGGCGCCGATTGGCGCGAAGCCGCCATGCTCGCCAATGCCGCCGCCGGGGTGGTCGTGGCCAAGGTCGGCACCGCCACCGTCACCCCCGCCGAACTCCTGGCGCACTACCATGAGCAGGAAGCAAATTAGGAAACCGCAAGAAAGCTGGACAGGATGAACAGGATTAAAAGATTGGATTAACAGGATAAAGTTTCCTAGTTATTGGCCCAGGCGGATCGTAACTGCTGTATTCGGGCCTTTTCACGTTCTTTCGCGGTTCAATAGGCCTTTGAATTTCAGGCTGAGACAAGCCGATAATCACGTAAAGATTTAATCCTGTTAATCCGGCAATTCATCCTGTAAATCCTGTCAGCGCCTTTCAGCCATCGACCCGGTGGCGCTCAGTTCCGCAGCTCGATGGCCAGCAGGAACCGGTCGCCGGAGGAGAGGCGCTCTTTCACCTGGGTGAAGTTCAGATCAAAGGTCTCGGTTTCGCCGGGCTTGATGGTGCCGACCTTGGTGCCGCCGGAGGCCACGCCCAGCAGGCGTCCATCCTTGTCGAGCACCGCCACGGCGAAGCCCGGAACCTTGGGGTACTTCCCGGTGTTGGTGACCTCGACCTGGGCCCGGGTGCCGAACTCGGCGCCCTTGAACAGGTTGAAGAACCCCGCCTGCACGATGCGCTTGTTGAAGAAGATGCTGCTCACCTTCAGGCCATCCAGGCTGATGGACAGGGGGAGGGTGCGGTCCCAGGCGAAGGCGTGGCTTTCGGAGTAGAAGGAAAGCGGAGCCCCGGGGAGGGAGGCGGGGGCCTGGGTGGCCGTTGGCGTCGGTGTCGGTGCCGGTGCCGGTTTGGGGGGTGCGGGAGCGGCGGCCGGAGCCGGGGCCTGGACCGGGACCGGGGCTTCCGCGGTCGGGAGCGGAATCTGGAGGGGGGGTTCCTGGGCCAGGCCAAGGGTGGCGAGGAGGAGGAGGGTCGGGGTCCGCATCATCCGTTCTTCCCGAACAGGCCGCCGAAGAGGCTCTTCTTGGAGGCGAACTCGCCGCTGCCGGAATCCAGGCTGGGCGCGCCACCGCTGCGTTCCCGGCGGAGGCGCTCGAAGACCGGGCGCAGGCCCGGCACCTTGTGGGCCTCCAGCCAGTTCTCACTCTGCTGCCGGGCCACCAGATGATTCTCAAGGATGCGTCCCTCTTCCACCCAGGCGATCAGCTGGGGCATGGTGAGACTCCCGTAGATCTCCTCGCCGATCTTCAGGCGCAGCAGTTCAGATCCGGCATCCGGGGCGTTGACGATGGGCGCGAAGGCCCGGGGCGCGGAGGGCGGTGCCATGCCGGCGCGCCCGTCCGGGGGCGGCACCAGGTCGGAGGCCTCCAGCGCCACGGTGGGTTCTGCGGCAGCGGCCTTCGGCATCACCCGGGCCACCAGGGCGGCCAGCATTTCCTCATGGGACAGGTGGACGGTGGAACTGGAGGGGCCGGCCAGGTCCTCGTCGGCCAGGCCCGAGTCCGTGGGACTGTCGCCCGAGGCTCCCGGGGCTCCCGGGGCCACGGGGGCGGGCGTGAGCAGGACGCCGCCCAGCGTGGATTCCAGGGCGGACAGGGTGGCCTCCATGTCCATGGCGCTGGATTCCTGTTGGTTCTTCAGCCCGGCGGAAGCCGCGGGGGCGTTGCGGAACAGCTTGTCTATGGCGTCCCGGGCGGAGGTGTAGCCCGAGAGGGTGGTTTCGGTGATCTCGGGGGGGAAGGCGGGCATCGCGCCCATGGGTTCAGGTGGGGCCATGGGTTCAGGTGGGGCCACGGGTTCAGGCGGGGCCACGGGTTCAATCTCGGCCACGGGTTCAATCTCGGCCACCGGTTCAATCTCGGCCACCGGTTCAGGCGGGGCCTCGGCCTTGGTCTCCGGCAGGAAGGAAGGGATTTCCACCAGCGTCTTTTCGAGGATTTCCATCTCCACTCCCTCCAGATCCCCTGGGGTCAGGGAGGGGGTGGTGACAGGGGGGTCCAGGGGAGCGTGCTGCAGTGCATCCACGTCCTCGATCATGAATCCGGCGGTGGCGCCCTGGGCCGGCAGGGCCAGCAGGCGCTGCACGATATCGCCCACTGGGAACACGCCGCCACAGGAGAAGCACCTGGCGCGGCGGAAGACCGGCTTCAACCGCTCGGGGCGAAGGCGGTAGCGGGTGGAGCAGCTCGGGCAATGGATCGCTTCGGCCACCTGGAACTCCTGGAGTTTCACGCAGGATAGCACTGTGTCCGGTACATGTCGCCCGGCCCCTGCCGCCCGGCCGGCCCGGGTATCCTCGAACCACGGAGGTCCCGTGCAGGGCGTGTTCATCACCATCGAGGGCGTGGAGGGGTCCGGCAAGTCCACCCAGCTGCTGCGCCTGTCCGAGCGGCTGCGGCGCCTCGGCCTGCCCCTGGCGGTGTCGAAGGAACCCGGTGGCACGGCCCTGGGGCGCGAGCTGCGCCGCCTGCTTCTGGAGCGCCACCCCAGCGGTGAGACCTGGTGTCCGGACGCCGAGCTGCTGCTGTTCTACGCGGACCGGGCCCAGCATCTGGAGACGGTGATCCGGCCTGCGCTGGCGGAGAAGAAAATCATGCTGGTGGACCGGTTCGAGGATTCCACCCGCGCCTACCAGGGCGCCAGCGGGGTCGGCGAATCCGCCCTGGACCGGCTCAGCGACCTGGTGCTGCGGGGGCTCCGGCCCCACCTGACCGTGATGCTCGACATGGATCCCGAGGTCTCCCTCCAGCGCGTGGAGGTGCGCAACCTGTCCCTGGGCGCCGAGTTCTCGGAGACGCGGTTCGACCAGGCCGAGCTGGACTTCCACCGGCGCGTGCGGAACCGGTTCCTGGCCATCGCGCAGAACCAACCCAACCGCGTGGTCCTGATCCCGGCCCGGGATCCGGTGGGCCAGGTGGAGGCGGCCATCTGGGCCCGGGTGGCGCCCCTGCTGCGCAGCAGCGGGTTCGGAGTGGATTGATGTTCAGCCCCGATATCGCCGGCCATCAGGCCATCCGTCAGCGCCTGCTGGACCGGCTTCAGGGGGGCCGCATCCGCGGGTCACTGCTCTTCACCGGGCCCGAGGGCATCGGCAAGCGCCGGGTGGCCCTGGAACTGGCCCAGCGCGAGATCTGCTTCCGGCGCAACGCCTGCGGCCAATGCGAAGGCTGCCGGATGTTCGCGGGCGACGACCTCCCCTTCGAACTGCCGAACCTGCTGCGCATCACGCCCGAGGGCAAGGCCGGCGTGATCCGCATTGACCAGATCCGCGAGGGCCTGGACTCGACCAACCAGCCGCGCTTCAGCCGCGGCGTCATCGAGTGGGCCTCCCTGTCGCCGCCCGTGGGCTGCCATCGCTGGATCCTGGTGGAGGAGGCCCATCGCCTCAACGAATCCAGCGGCAACATCCTGCTCAAGACGCTGGAGGAGCCGCCCCCGGACACCCACTTCATCCTCGTCACCCATCGCCCCGAGGCCCTGCTCCAGACCATCCGCAGCCGCTGCGAGCGCATCCCCTTCGCGCCCCTCCCCCCCCGGGAAGCCTGGGCCGTGGCGCAACGGAACGGATGGCAGGAGGCCGACCACGACCGCTGGTCCGCCCTGGGGGAAGGCAGCCTGCGCCTCCTGGATGAAACGGCCTTCCGCCGCGCCGAAGCCCAGGTGGAGGCCTGGATCGCCCTGATGGGGGGGCGTCCCTTCGGCGAGGCCGCCGGGCCCCTGCTGCCCGAGAAGGAATCCACCCTGGCCCAGGGGGAGCAGCTGCGGCAGCCCCTGGAACTGCTGCTGCGATTGCTGGCGGATCTGGCCCGGATGCGCGCCGGCGAGGCGCCGGCCCTGACGCCCTGGCGGGAGGCACTGGCGGCCCCGGCCGCGGCCCCCTGGGATCTGAAGGCGCCCCAGGAGGCGGCCCTGGAGGCCCTGCGGCACCTGCCCCGGAACCTCAGCCCCGAACCCCTGCTCCGGGAAGTGGCCCTGGCGTTAGGGTCGTGACCGCCATCACCCGTCACAGAGGTAGAATGAGTTAAGGAGTCACGACTCCTGAACCGGAGATGACCATGTCCGAGCCCCTCGTAGGTCACCACCTCCTGAGCCTGCTGGTGGAGCAGGGCGGGGCCTGCCGCCTGGAGGACCTGCGCGCCGCCTCCGTCGCGGCCCACGGGACCGGGGCCACCTATTGCAACTGCCATGGAGACCGCTTCGACTTCGACGGCGTGGTGGGCTTCCTGACCCGCGCCGGCAAGATCCTGGTGGAAGAAGGCCGCATCACCCTCCGCAGCCTGGAGGCTTGTCAGCACTGAGGGCGGTCCTCAGTCTTCGGTCTTCAGGCTTCAGGTGGTTCCAGGCGGGTTGAAGTAGTGGACAATGGCCACTCTGGAGTCGCCGTGAAACTGCTCCGCATCAACCACCTGGGCCTCGCGGCCACCGGCCTGGACGAGGCCATGGCCCGCATGGCGCGGCTCTTCGACATGGTGGCGGGCCACACCGAGGAAGTGGCCGATCAGAAGGTGAAGACGGCCTTCTTCCCCGTGGGCGAAAGCACCCTGGAATTCCTGGAGAGCACCGATCCCGAAGGCCCCATTGGCAAGTTCCTGGCGAAGCGGGGCCCCGGCCTCCACCACGTCTGCTTCGAGGTGGACGATATTGACGCCGCCGTGGCCCAGCTCCTGGCCAAGGGCGTCCGCATGATTGACCAGGCCCCCCGCCCCGGCGCCCACGGCTGCCGCGTGGCCTTCATCCATCCCGCGGAAACCGGTGGCGTGCTGATGGAACTAAGCCAGGGGAAGTAGTCGTCAGTCTGGAGATCGGAGGTACTGCCATCGAATTGAAGGAGGTGCTGCCTCATCCTGATCGAGTCAAGCAGCACCGATGATCAATATTGAAATCGTAAATGCCTTAATTGATTAATATTTTTGCTTGGGTACGACCTGTGCGTTAAACGGATACGTGGACAAGGAGACCCCCATGCAAACGTGGTTGGCAAAATTGGTCATACCTTCAATGCTCGCAGTGTTGAGCTACGCGCCAGCATCCGCCCAGGTCCGGATAGGCGTGGATCTTGGGGCCATCCGCATCCGCATTGCTCCGGAGGCGCCGCCGCCGCCGCGGGTGGAAGTGAGGATGTCCCGTCCCGGTCGGAACTACATCTGGATCCAGGGCTACTGGGACCGTCAGGATGACCGATGGGCTTGGGCCCCCGGGCGCTGGGAACAGCCCGCTCGTCGTGGCTCCCGCTGGATCAGGCCCCAGTATCGACAGGAGCGAGGGGCCTATCGCTATGAGCCCGGACATTGGTCTCATCAGCGGATGGAGGAGGGGGAGGACTACAGCCGATGGCGCAAGGAGCACGGCCGTGGATCTGATCGGCGCAGGGACCATGACAGGGACCGAGAGCGGGACGACCATCGCCGGAATCATTGATCTTTTCGACCAGACCGAATGAGCCAGGGGCAGGGGGGACGACCTCCCTTGCCCCTTGGCCGTTCAACCTTTGCACCCAAAGTTCCAGGATCGAGGTCATTCACCATGCGCATTCTTCCCGGTCAGTCTGTTACGCCCATGGCCCTGCTCCTCTTGGCTGCTCTGAGTGTCGGTCTCACGGGTTGCGGCCCCCGGGAGGCCACGCCGCCAGCCGCTTCGGCTTCACCGTCCCCCGCCCCGCCGGAGACGAATCCCGAACCGGGCGCTCCCGCAGCTCCAGTGCCCGACGCTCCCCGCAAGAGCGCGACTGCGGGCGTGCCAGCGCACACGGCGCGACCAGCCGTCACCTCCGCGTCCGCCCCCGTCTCGCCGCCGAGCACACAGACCCCAGCCCAAACCCTGTCGCCAATCCCAGAGGCGAAGCCTGTCCCGGCCGCCAGCCCCATCTCCGATCCCGGAGGAGAGGTGGCCGTGAGGACGCCCAAAGCCGGCCTCACCCGCGTCGGTGCAGCGTCCTGCAGGATGTGCCACAAGGTGCAGTTCGCTTCCTGGTCGGAAAGCGCCCACGCCAAACGCACGCCGCCCCTCGACTGCGAGAGCTGCCACGGACCAGGAAGCGAATACAAGGCCCTCGCGGTGATGAAGGATCCCTCCAGGGCCAAGGCCGCTGGCCTGGTGCAGCCCGGTGCCGCCTTCTGTGCGACCTGCCATAAACGCAACTGGAGCGATGGGATGCTGAAGAAAGCCCACGCCCACAAAGCCTAACGCCGACCGATCCGGGCACGGCGTGGCCATGGGACCCGACCACTGTGGTGCGTGGTCAGCCCACATCAGAAACGAAGGAGATGGTCTCCCTCGGGGATCAGGAAGTGATCAAGCAGGTGACGGCTTCCCATATGAGCGCCTTGGACCGCCAGCTGACGGAGGCACGGCAGCGCGCTTCGGATCGCCGCCGGGACGCCGTCACCCTGGCCTCCACTCCGGTCGCCGAGCTTCCGAAGGTGACCACGGTGTAGGTCCCCAGTGGCACACGCATCACCGTCAAGTAGGAACGGTAAGGATCGCGCCGCCCGCGGCGCAGCAGGGATCATTACCTCCTTCAGGCAACGCATGCATCGCCCGAAGCCTAGGGTCAGCCTCCGGTCTCCAGACGCAGGTCTGATCTACCCCACCATCCCCAAATACCCCAGCCACAGCGCCCTTCCGAAGAACACGACCACGGGTGTGGCCAGGGCCAGGAAGCAGCCGAAGGGCAGCATGGTCTGGCCCGAGATGGCTCGATCGGTGGAGCGGCGCAGGAGCATGAGGGACAGGCCCACGGCGGCGCCCAGGCCGGCGCCCAGGAAGAGGATTCCCAGCATGGGGGCCCAGCCCCAGAAGGCGCCGAGCCAGGCCAGCATCTTGAAGTCGCCCATGCCCAGGCCATCGGTTTTGCGGACGGCCTTGTAGAGCGCGTTCATCAGCGCGGGCACGCCGTAGCCCACGGCCAGGCCGAGGAGGCTTTGCTGCCAGGTGACGGCGGGTTCGAAGCCGTGGTACGCGGGCGCGGGCTGCAGGCCGTTGTGGAAGGCCAGGGCCTGGAGGATATCGCCGGGACCGGTCCAGATCTTCACCAGCGCTTCGGGCCGGAAGATCTGGGGCAGGGTGAGCAGCACGCCCGCCGCCATCAGGGGAAACTGGATGGCATCCGGCAGCATCATTTCCGTGAAGTCCGTGAAGAACAGCACGATCAGGGCGTATCCGCAGATCACGCCCTTGAACCAGATGAGGGTTCCGAAGGGGAAGATCCAGGGCGAGGCGGCGAACAGCAGCCCCGTGAGCAGCTCCACCAGCGGGTAGCGCGCCGGGATCCGCCAGCCGCAGGCGGCGCACTTCCCGCGCAACCACAGCCATCCGAAGAGGGGCACATTGTGCCAGGGCTTGATCTTCGCCTTGCATCCAGGACAGTGGCTGGCCTTGGTGGTGACATTCCGATCGGCCGGATCCTCCTGCGGCAGGCGGTGGATCAGCACATTGCCGAAGGAACCCACCACGAGCCCGAAGGGGGCCAGGAGCAGGGACAGCATCCAGGGGGGCAGGTCGAAATAGGGCATGGCCTAAACGATAGCGAATTTCCTTCTTTTTCGCCCGAAGGCCGATGACCATGCGGAAGGATGAGCCCCAAACAGGCTTTGAACATATGGAGGGTCCAGTCAATGAAAGGCCAATACAGGAAACAGGGTTGCCCTTTTGCCCAAATAGGGTAAAGTGATGCTGTGGAGGTTTCCCATGATGCTCGTGCCTGATGCTCGCCGTCGCGTGACGTTGCCTGCCAGCTTCAAGGCGGGCCAGCCGGTCAATATCGAGCCTTTGGAGGATGGGACCTACCGTCTCGTGCCCATGGTCGCCCTCCCTGAAAACCAGCTCTGGGCGTGGCGTTCCGATGTCCAGTCGTCTATCGAAACCTCCCTCCAGGAGTATCGCGAGGGGAAAGGCGTGCCCTTGGATAGCGCGAGGGGTGAAGCGTTCCAGCGGAAACTGGCTGGGAAATGAAGGTCATCTGTCCGCCCAACTTCGTCCGTGAAGCCTTGGCACAAGCTGGACCAGTCCGTGATGGGCTTTCCAAGCTGCTCCGGATTGCTGGAGAACTGAGCTTCGCCGAACTCCTGAATCATCAGGGAGTGCATCTGGAGAAGCTGACCGGGAAGATTGATCCTGTCACCAAGAAGCCCCTGTATTCGCTTCGCGTGACCCGCGCAGCCCGTGTCATCGTCTTGGTTGATGGGGACTCCCTGGTCATGCTGAGTGTCGTGGCAGACCACGGTAAGGCTTACGAGTGAGGGTACGGGATTGGACGCATGGATCAACAACCTTGGGCAAGCTCTTTGAACTGTTCCTGGTTGACGACGCACTTCATCCTTCGCGGCAAAATAAAGTGTCCCCACCTGGAGTTCCCTGTGATCCGCATCCTCCTCTGCTTCCTCGCCCTGGCCCTCCCCCTGGCCGCCCAGGCGCCCGCCCCCCAGCCTGCGCCTTCCGCCGTGCCCGCGCCAGCCGCCGCCCCCACACCCATGCCGCAGGCCAAGCCCCGGGTGCAGCTGCTCACCAGCTACGGCCCCATCGTGGTGGAGCTGGAGCCCGGACTGGCGCCGAAAACCGTGGCGAACTTCCTGCAGTACGTGAAGGACGGGCACTACAACGGCACCATTTTCCACCGGGTCATTGACGGCTTCATGATCCAGGGCGGCGGCCTGCTGGAGAACCTGGAGGAGAAGCCCGGCCGCGAGCCGATTCTCAACGAGGCGCCCCAGACCTTCAAGGCCGGGCTGAAGAACGCGCGGGGCACCATCGCCATGGCCCGCACCGGCTCGCCACACAGCGCCACGGCCCAGTTCTACATCAATCTGGCGGACAACCCCAGTCTGGATCCCCACGGCTTCAGCGAGGAGGGCTTCGGCTACTGCGCCTTCGGCCGGGTGGTATCGGGCATGGAGGCCGTGGACAGGATCGCCCAGGTCAAGACCGAATGGCGCCGGGGCATGGGCGACGTCCCGCAGTTCGCGGTGCGCCTCAAGGACGCCGTGCTGCTGCCTCCGCAGTAGGTGATGGGCCGCCCCATCCTCCGCCCGGCCCTGGCCTGGATCCTCAGCGGCCTCGCCCTGATCCTGGCCGTGAGCCTCTGTTTCCTGCTGGCCCCCTTCATCGGCGGGCGCCGGGCCTTCTGGATCCTGGCGCCCCGCTATGTCCGGGGCGCCGCCCGGGCCTTCGGCGTCCGCCGCGAACTGGCGGGATGGGAGGCGCTGCCGGAGGATCTGCGCGGCGGCGCCCGCCCGGCCGTATTCATCGGCAACCACGCCTCCCTGTTCGACCCCCCCCTCGTGATCTCCACGCTGCCCTGCCAGCCCGTCTTCGTGGCCAAGCGGGAACTGGCGCGGGTGCCCTTCCTGGGCTGGGTGATCTGGCTGGCGGACTTCATCTTCATTGACCGGGGGGATCGGCAGGCCGCGCGCCAGAGCCTCGGCCGGGCCGCGACCCGCATCCGGGCCGGGCAGAGCATCGTGGCCTTTCCCGAGGGCACCCGCAGCCACGACGGCGGCCTGCTCCCCTTCAAGATGGGGGTCTTCGCCCTGGCCTTCGAGGCGGGCGTGCCCGTGGTGCCCTTCGCCATCCGCGGAGGAGCTTCCATCCTGCCCAAGGGCACCTGGCGCGCGCGGGGAGGGCCCTACCGCATCACGGTCGGGGCGCCCCTGGAATCCAGCGACTACGCGGATGTCGAGTTCCTCCGGCAGGCCGCCGAGGCGGCGGTGCAGGAGCTGGCGCTCAGGAGGTAGCCCTCCTCCGCGCTACCAGCGGAACCGCTCGGTTAGCCAGCCCAGCAGGACGCCACCGGGCAGGTAGTAGACGAAGCCTTCCAGGCCCCAAACGGTCCAGAGCGTATCGGGCAGGGCGAAGATGCCGGAGTACCCCGCGGACCAGGAGAGGCCGAAAAGTCCCAGGATCACGCCGAACGTCAGCCCCCCAACAGGATCGAGAGGAATTCGGTGTCCTCGAACGCATCGGATTCAAGCAGCGTCTGCCGGAGAATCACGGCGTTCAGCGAGGGGATGATATACATCCGGTTCTTGCCGGCGCCGAGCGCGGCGACGATATCCGTGTAGCCGCCGTAATAGATGAAGCCGCCGGAAATGCCGGGGGGCGGCAGGGGCAGGCCCGCCGGCGGATAACCTCCCGGCTGGTTCAACCACAGGAACCTCCCGTGACCGGGATTGGGGCCGGCGGCGACCCGCAGCTCCGCCATGCGGGTGGAGGCGATCACCTCGCGCCCGTTCCACCAGCCCTGTTGCAGGAAGAACTGCCCCAGCTTGACCCAGTTGCGGGGCGTCAGCGTGCAGCCGTTCGGAATGTGGGGATTCCCGGCGACATCATGCTCCCAATTCACGTACTCGATGCCCAAGGGAGTAAGGATGCGCGTCTGCAGATACTCGAGCGGATTCATCGGCGTGCCGGCCAGCGCGAGCTTCCGTTGCAGAAGTACGCCAAACGCATAGTAGTGGCTCGGGCCGTATTCAAACGTGGTGCCTGGGAGGTAGTACAGGCGAAGGTTGTTGACCACGTAATCATAGATGTCGTCCGCCAGCGGAGTGGTGCCCTGGATGTAATCCACATCCTGCGACAACCCAGAAGAAAGCGAAGCCAGATGGCCCACGGTAATGAGCTGCTTGCCGGGATGCAGCGTGCTGTCCTTCCATTCCGTGATCGTATCGGAGACCCGCTCATCGTAGCCGCTGACCAGGCCATCCTGGATCGCCGCGGCGAGGGCGCAGGCCCAGAAGGCCTTCGTGGCGCTGGCGACATGGGTCGCCGTGTCCGCATTGGCACCGTTCTGATAGTCCTCGAACACGAGGGCCCCGTGCTGCATCACCACCACCGCCGTGCCCCCGCGCGCGCGGGAGTACTCCGCGGCGGCGGCGAGTTGGGCCGTTGTGAAGGTGCGGACCACGGCCGGGGGTGGGGGGGGCGTGGGCGATGTGGACGAGCCGCAGCCTGCAAGGGCGGCCAGGGCCAGAGTGCTCAGGAATCCGGGGGTTCTCATGGGACGTTAGACCCGCGCGGGGGTCCGTGGTTGAAGGAGAGACCGGAAGATAGATGCTTCGGCCCCCTCAGTTCACCACCTTGATGGACGGCGACGGGCCCCGGGGCCGCTGCCGGTCCTTGGGGATGAAGATGGCGCCGAGGAGGGAGGCCACGATGCTGCTCACCAGGGCCCCGAAGAACCCGGCCCAGAAGCCGCTGACGGTGAAATCCAGGCCCAGCTTCGCGGACAGCGTCCCCGCCAGCCAGAAGACCAGGCCGTTGATGACCAGGCTGAAGCAGCCGAAGGAGCAGGCCATGGGCACGAGGGCGATGACCTTGAGGAAGCTGCCCAGGGTGGTGTTCAGGGCCCCGAGGATCACGGCCACCACCAGCAGATCCAGGAAGGTGCCGTGGCCGAGGCCGGGCACCAGGGAACAGGCCACCAGCAGGCCGATGGCCGAAAAGAGGAAGCGCAGAATGAGGGTCATGCGGGCATCCCGTCCTTCTCGTTGGATTGGGTGATGACGCTGCCCGGGGGCACGCTGCGGGTGAGCCATACGTTGCCGCCGATGGCTGAGCCCTTGCCCAGGGTGATGCGGCCCAGGATGGTGGCGTTGGAGTAGATGATGACGTCGTCCTCCACCACCGGATGGCGGGGGACGCCCTTGATGGGATGGCCGTCGGCGTCCAGGGGGAAGCTCTTGGCGCCCAGGGTCACGCCCTGGTAGATGCGCACGTTGGTGCCGATGACGCAGGTTTCGCCGATGACCACGCCGGTGCCGTGATCAATGAAGAAGCGTTCGCCGATCTGCGCGCCGGGATGGATATCAATGCCCGTGAGGCTGTGGGCGTGTTCCGTGATCATGCGGGGCAGCAGGGGCACGCCCAGCTTGAGCAATTCGTGGGCCAGGCGCTGGCTCGTGATGGCCAGCAGGCCGGGGTAGCAGAAGAGGACCTCGTCGGGGCTGGTGGCGGCCGGATCCCCCTCGAAGCCCGCCTGGATGTCCGTGGCGAGGAGGCGCCGGACTTCCGGCAGCCGCACGAGGAAGGCCCGGGCCAGATCCAGCGCCCGGCCTGCGCAGTCCCGGCACTCGGGATCCGAGGCCATGAGGCCCCGCTGGATCTGGTCGGACAGTCCATGGAGCACGCGGTCCAGGCGGGCGCCCAGGTGGTAGCGCAGGGTTTCGCTAGTCAGCTCGGAGGCCCCGAAATAGCCCGGGAACAGCAGGGCCCGCAGCTCCTCCACCAGGGCGGCCACGGCGGTGCGCGAAGGAAATTCCCGGCGGCCCAGCGGCATCTCCGTGAGGGCCGTGGAAGCCTCTGCGAGCGCCTCGATGACGGCGTGGAGATCGGGCTTGGGCGCTGAACGGGGCTTCGGCATGCCCATGAGGATACTCCGGGTTCAGTAGGTCCAGCTCAGCGCGCAGCCCGTTTCTTTGGCCAGCTTTTCCGCCAGGTCGGGATCGTGTTTCAGGCGCCAATCCCGGCCGGCTTTCACGCGGGCCACGAGGCCCTCTTTCGAGCGGTACTCGAAGGTCACGGGGATGTCTCCCCGGTGTTCGGCGAGGAGGGTGGCCATGCGGGGCGGGCATTCGCCCGGGGGCAGGCGCACCAGGGCACCGGTGAAGCCCAGGCCCTGGACATCCGCCAGGGGCTCCAGCAGCGTGGCGAAGACCTTCACGACGGTCTGCTCCTCCTCGTCTTCGCCTTCGCCAGTCCCATTGCCATTCCCGTTGCCATTGCCCTGGATCGTTTCCACCCGCAGTTCGCCGGTGATGCGCAGCATGGCCTCGGGCACCGCGAACTGGCGGTAGCGGTCGAAGGGGCGGAGGGTGGATCGCTTGGTGAGGGGATCCCATTTGCTGGCCATGAGGAGGACTTCCATTTTCCCGGTGGGGTCCTCCACCTGCAGGATGGCCCAGGGCTCGCCCTTCTGATTGGTCTTGAAGGCGACGGTGGAGACCATGGCCCCGAGGGTGACTTCGTTCCGGTCCCGCAGGCGCCCGGAGGCCACATCCTCCAGCACCTTGGCCAGGGTGCCGTGGGTGTGGACCTGGATGGCGTCGGCGAATTCCTCCAGGGGATGGCCGCTGACGAAGAGACCCAGCACTTCGCGCTCGGCGGCCAGGCGGGTCTTGCGGTCCCAGGGGTCAATGTTTTCGGGCACGCGCCAGTCCTCGCTGAGGGTGGCCATCTCGGCATCATCGAAGAGGCTGGTCATGCCCGTGTCGCCGCCCCCGCGGGAGGCGGCGGCCACGGCGTCCGGCAGGCCCTGCAGCAGGGCGGCGCGGTTCGGCTCCAGGCTGTCGAAGGCGCCGGCCTTGATGAGGGATTCCCACACCCGGCGGTTGGCCTTCTGCAGGTCCGTGCTCTTCAGGGCGTGGAACAGATCCTTGAACGATCCCTCGGCCTGGCGGGCCTCCAGGATCGCTTGCAGGGCCGCGTCGCCCAATCCTTTCACCGCGGCGAAGCCGAACCGGATCTGCCGATCGGATGTCGCCGTGAAATCGAGCGCCGACTGGTTGATGTCCGGGCCCAGGACCTCGATGCCCCCCTCGCGGCAGTTCTGCACGTACTTGGCCACATCGTCCGTGCGTCCGGACTTGGTGGACAGCAGGCCCGCCATGAACTCCACGGGGAAGTTGGCCTTCAGGTAGGCCGTTTCGTAGGCCACCATGGCATAGGCCGCGCTGTGGCTCTTGTTGAAGCCGTAGCCCGCGAAGAACTCGATGAGGTCGAACACCTCGGCGACCTTGGCCTTGTCATAGCCCCGGGAGGCGCCCCGCTCGATGAAGCTGGTCTTCTCCTTGGCCATCTTCTCCTTGTCCTTCTTGCCCATGGCACGGCGCAGCATATCGGCCTCGCCCAGGGAATACCCGGCCACGAGGCTGGCGATCTGCATCACCTGCTCCTGGTAGAGGATCACGCCGTAGGTGGGCGACAGGATGGGCTCGAGATCGGGGAAGAGGTAGGTCACGGGCTCGCGGCCGTGGCGGCGCTCCACGTAGGTGGTGCCCATGCCCGCGCCCAGGGGGCCGGGGCGGAAGAGGGCGTTGAGCGCGATGAGATCGTCGAAGCGGTCCGGGCCGAGCTGGCGGAGCAGCTGCTTCATGCCGCCGGATTCGAACTGGAAGACGCCGTCGGTATCCCCGGCGGCGAAGAGGTCGAGGGTCTTCTTGTCGTCGAAGGCGCGGATGGTGGTCATGTCCTTGGGCTGGCCATGGCGCCGGGCGATGACCTCCTGGGTCTTCGCGATCTGGGTGAGCGTCTCCAGGCCCAGGAAATCCATCTTCAGCAGGCCCGCGCGCTCGGCCTCGATCATGGTGTACTGCACCATCACCTTCTTGTCCTTGTCCACGCTGAGGGGCGCGAACCGGGTGAGCTCGTCGGGCGCGATGATGATGCCCGCCGCGTGGACGCCGGTGTTGCGGGACAGGCCCTCCAGCCGCGCGGAGATGTCGAGGATGTTCTTCACCTCGGGATCGGTCTCGTACAGCCGCCGCAGCTGATCGCTGTTTTTCAGGGCCTCGCCGATGGACATGGGCTTGCCGGGCTCCTGGGGCACCAGCTTGGTGAGGTTGTTGGCGAAGGCGAAATCCTTTTCGAAGACCCGGGCCACATCCTTGATCACGGCCTTGGTCTTGAGCTGGTTGATGGTGATGATGTTGCACACCTTGTCCTGGCCGTACTTCCCGGTGACGTAGTCAATGACCTTCTGGCGGCCGTCCCGGCAGAAGTCAATGTCCACGTCGGGCATGGAGACGCGCTCGGGGTTCAGGAAGCGCTCGAAGAGCAGGTCGTACTGCATGGGATCAATGTCCGTGATCCGCATGGACCAGGCCACGATGCTGCCGGCGGCCGAGCCGCGGCCGGGGCCCACGGGCACGCCCATCTCCCGGGCCTTGGAGATGAAGTCCCAGACCAGCAGGAAGTAGCCCGGGAAGCCCATCTTGAGGATCATGTCCAGCTCGAAGGCCAGGCGCTCGCGGTACTTCTCCTCCGCGTGCTTGAGGGCGCCCGCCTGCCAGAGGGGCCGGCATTCCGCTAGCCGCTGCTCGAAGGTTTCTTTCGCGATGTGCACGAAGTAGGATTCCAGGTCGAACCCATCGGGCACGGGAAAGCGTGGCGTGACGGGCTTCCGCGTGATGGGGAAGAGGTCCACCTTGGCGGCGATCTCCAGGGTGCGCTCCAGGTACTCCGGGTGATCCGGGAACACGGCCCGCATCTCCTCGGGCGTCTTCACGTAGAACTGGTCCGTGGCGAAGCGCATGCGCTTCTCCTTGGCCTTCGTCGTTTTCGTTCCGATGCACAGCAGCGTGTCGTGCAGATCGGCGTCCTCGTGGTTGAGGTAGTGGGCGTCGTTGGTGGCCACCAGGGGGATGCCCAGCTTCCGCGCCAACTCCTGCTGGGAAGGGATGATCTCCTTCTCCTTGTCGAAGCCCTGGTCCTGGATCTCCAGGTAGAAGTCCTCGCCGAAGATGTCCCGGAAGTCGCGGGACACCCGTTCGGCTTGGTCCTGGCGGTTCTGGAGGAGGCGGGCCTGCACCTCGCCGCCCAGGCAGGCGGACAGCCCGATGAGCCCTTCGCTGTGTTCGCGGAGGAGATCCTTGTCAATGCGGGGCTTGTAGTAGAAGCCCTCGGTGAAGCCCGCGGACACCAGCTTGGACAGGTTGGCGAAGCCCACGGGATTCTTGGCCAGCAGCACCAGGTGATAGCCCGCGTCCCGGCTGCCGCTGGGATCCACGCAGTCCTCCAGGCCCTCCTCGCCGGTGGCGTTCTTCGCTTCGAGCTTGCGGTCGAAGCGGGTCTTGGGGGCCACGTAGACCTCGCAGCCCAGGATGGGCTTCACGGCCCAGTTCCCTTCGGCATCCTGCGTCTTCTCGCAGGCATCGTAGAGCTTCATCATGCCGAACATGTTTCCGTGATCCGTGACGGCCACGGCGGGCATGCCCGAGGCCCGGCACTTCTTCACGAGATCGGGGATGCGCGTGAGTCCGTCGAGGAGGGAATGCTCGGTGTGCAGGTGCAGATGGGCGAAGCTCATCCGCCCATTCTCCGATGGATGACGGGCTTTCTGGCAAGTCCCCCAGGATCAGCGCCGGGAAAGCAGCCCCACCAGGGTCTCCCGCAGCCGCTCCTCGGGCGCTCCCGGCTCCAGGCGCGCATGGGGCCCTCCGGTGGTGGGACCGCCGATCTGGATCCAGCGCGGGCGGCGGCGCAGCAGGTCGTTCTCGCGCCACACGGCGAGAATGCTCGGTTCCCGGGCCCAGAGGAGCAGGCTCGGATAGGGCCCCTCCCGGGGCGGAACCGTGCCCCAGAGCTGGAGATCCGCACCCCAGGAGTGGAGCAGCGACTGGATCCGGGCGCTTTCGGCGGCATCATCCATGCCCAGGCCCACGGTCCAGCCGGACAGGAAACCGTGGGTGCCCGGCTGGGTGTCATCGTCGCGCTCGTACCAGCCCAGCCGTTCCTGGTGGTGGAGCAGCCGGGTCCGCAGACGGTAGGTGGCGCCATCCGCCCCCACCAGCGGGGCATCGGGATGGGATTTCACCCTGTCGGGCCAGGCGGGGCCGAAGAGGTCCTGCATCAGCGGGGAGGGTTGATCGGTGCGGAAGGCCTGGCCTGGAACCAGGTTCCGCCAGAGTTCGGCTTCCGTCTCGGCCCGGTGGATGCGGGACTCCATGGCATTCACCACCAGCCACTGCCAGGAGGTTCCGATGGCCATGGCGAGAATCACCAGGCTGAAGCCGGACAGGCGGACCTTCAGGTCAAAGAGGCTGTACGCGGCGATCTCCACGACCACCGGCAGCGTCACGCCGAGGAATCCGAGGAAAAGGCGCCGGCCCATGGGATCCCCGTCCTGCTGGGCGCGCAGGGTCCAGTAGATGATGAAGCCGCATCCCACCAGGTAGGTCGCGTTGGAGGCGTGATGCATCCAGGTATCGGCGAAGCCCGGATGGGGAAGCACCATGTTCCGCAAATAATTCGGAATCATGCCGACGGCGATCCAGACCGGGAAACGGGGAGAGACGTGGCGCGGGAAGAGGCGTGCGAGGGCCAGGCACAACGAGATGAAACCGAGGGCCACCACCAGGCTTTGGGCCCGGTCCACCAGTTCTGGACTCAGGGAGGGCAGGGCGCCCAGGGCGCTCATGGCGATCAGGGCGTGGCGGAATCCCACCAGCAGGCAGGTCAGGGACAGCCAGCCCATCATGCGGTCGCGGCGGGACCAGGCATCCGTTCCGAAGGTGACGAAGAGGGTCGCGAGCGCCCCCGTCTGGAGGGCATCGAGAAAGGGCCAGTCCAGGACGTTCATGCAGATCCTTGGCGGATGGTGGGAGGATGCTACCGTCCAGCCTAATCCATTCCCTGGCCAGCCCGTAGCCGCCCACATCACTGGAGCCTCCGCTTGATTGCCTTCGAGAACCTTGAAGTGCGCTATGCCAGCGCGCGGGAACCCGCCCTGAAGGGACTGACGCTGTCCCTGGAACCGGGCATCGTGGGGCTGCTTGGCCCCAACGGCGCGGGCAAGTCCACCCTGCTGAAGGCCCTGCTGGGCCTCCTGACCCCCTCCCGAGGCTCCGGCACGGTGCTGGGCGTGGCCCTGGGCGCGCCCGAGGCGGCGAAGCTGAGGGCCCGCATCGGCTACATGCCCGAATACGACGCCCTCATCGAGGACGCTTCCGCCTACGAGCAGGTGGCCTTCTGGGGCGAACTGAGCGGCCTCGCGCCGGAGTCCGCCCGCGACCGCGCCCACGAGGTGCTCTACTTCGTGGGGCTGGACGAGGCCCGCTACCGCCCCGTCAGCGGCTATTCCACGGGCATGCGGCAGCGGGTGAAGCTGGCCCAGGCCCTGGTGCACAGCCCCGAACTGATCTTCCTCGACGAGCCCACCAACGGCCTCGACCCCGATGGCCGGCGGCGGATGCTGGACTTGGTGCTGCGCGTCCACGCCGAACTGGGCACGGGCGTCATCCTGGCCTCGCACCTGCTGGGCGATGTGGAGCGGGTGGCGGACCAGCTGGTCATTCTCGACCTGGGGCAGATCAAGGCCGCGGGCTCCATGGCGGGCCTTCGCAAGATCCTGGCCCGGCGGGTGGAGCTGCGCTTCCTGGATCCGCTGGACGCGGCCCAGGAGGCCGCCCTGACGGAACTGGGCGTGGTGCTGGAGGCGCGGAACGGCCTCTACGATCTGGAATTGAAGGAAGCCGATCCCGCGGGCGCTTTCCGCTGGGCCGAAGGCCGGGGCGCCACGCTGGTGCAGGTCACGCCGCGGCATGACCGTTTGGATGAAGTGCTTTTACGGGCTCTCCACCCAGTTGTTCAAGGGAGCTGAGCACCATGAAAAGCGCCACCAAAGGAATCCATTCAAAGCCTGGATACCGCTATCCGGCCGGCCATGTCCCTGACTGCTGATTGAAGGACCCATGCCCATCTACGCCCCCACGCTCCCGCCCGCCCCGGACCTCCATCAGGGCCATCCTCCGGCCCTCGTCCTCATGCGCTTCGACCTGGCGCGGTTGTGGCGCCAGAAGATCGGGCGGTTTTTCGGCTTCGCCTTCCTCATGATCCTGCTCTGGAAGGTGGCGCGCATCTACGTGGACCATCTCCTTCAGACGAACCCGGCCTTCAAGCCCATGCAGGATTTCGCGAAGACCATCCTCACCCAGGGCGCGGCCTTCCAGGCGGATCTGCTGAACCCCGCCAGCTACCTGCTCTGGTTCCTGGTGGCCCTGGTGGGCGGCGGGCTCGTGGCGCGGGATACCCTCTACCGCGTGCGGCCCCTGATGTACGCCCATCCCGTGGCCCCCAAAGACTACCTGCTCGCCAAGCTCGGCTTCGCGTCGCTGCTGCCCTTCGCCATCCTGCTGCCCTTCGCGCTGCTGCCCTGGCTCATGTCCCTGGTGTTGGCGGGTCTCCACGGTCCAGTCTGGGTCACGGCCCCCCTCCGCCTGCTGCCGGCCATGGCCATCAGCTCGGTCCTCATGGGCTCGCTGGCCGTGGGGGCCTCCAGCATGGCCTCCACCCCGCGGGCCGGCATCGGCTGGGTGCTGGGCCTGGTGCTGGGGACCGGCGCCCTGTCCGCCATGCTCCGGGGTCTCACGGGAATACAGGCCTTTGACGCCCTCAACCCCGTCGAGCTGGCAGAAGCCTGGCCCCAGCTCTTCGTGGGCGTGGACCGTCCCCTGGTGGCCTGGCTGCCCGCGATCCTGGGCACGGCCTTCCACACCGGCCTCTGGACCTTCGTGGCCGCCCGGCGCACCCGGCCCTCGGAAGCGGTGATCTGATGATCACCCTCGACCGCGCCTCTCTCCGTTACGGCCCCATCCTGGGCTTGAGTCCCACCACCTTCGAGCTGCCGGAGGGCGGGGGCATCACGGGCCTGCTGGGCCCCAATGGCGCCGGCAAATCCTCGCTGCTGCAACTGCTGTCGGGCCTGCTGCCGCCTTCGGGCGGCGAGGTGAAGGTTTTCGGCGAGGCCCCCTTCCGCAACCCCGCCGTGCTGTCCCGCCTGGGCCTGGTGCCCGAGGGCGACCGCCTGCCCACGGGCCTGCGCGCCGACCGCTGGCTCCGCATGATGGGCGAGCTGTCGGGCCTGTCGGGTGAGGGGCTGAAGGCCGCCATGATCCGGTCCCTCGATACTGTGGGCATGGCGGATCGCGCCCACCTCACCTTCGCCCGCATGTCCAAGGGCATGCGCCAGCGCATCCGCCTGGCCCAGGCCCTGCTGCACGAGCCGGAACTGCTCATCCTCGACGAGCCCTTCAATGGCCTGGACCCGGAGGCCCGCCTCACCCTGATGGCCCTGTTGCGCGACCTCGCGGCGAAAGGCACGCGCATCCTCGTGTCCAGCCACATCCTGGGCGAGATCGCCCAGCTCACCGACCGCATCCTCCTGCTGTTCCGGGGCCGGCTGCTGGCCGAAGGCACCGTCACCGAGATCCGGCAGCTGCTGGATCGCCATCCGGTGGAGCTCCGTCTCACGGGGGAGGCCCAGATCCTGGCCCGCTGGGCTGTGGAGCAGCCGGAACTGGCGGCCCTGCGCATGGAGGATGGCGCAGTGGTGATCTCGGTGCGCTCCCCCCGGGATATCCTGCCCCGCCTGCAGAAGGCCGCGGCCGAGGGCCACATCCCGCTCCTCGCCCTGGATCCTCTGGACCTCAATCTCGATGCCGTCTTCCAGTACCTCACCAAGGATCACGCCTAATGCTGTCCGGGGGTTCCTCGCTGCGCGAACACCCCCGGGCCCCCGCGCCAGAAGCGGGCGGAGCCCGCTTCTGGCTTGCCTCACTGACCTCTAGGGGGAATCCATGACCACGGCTGCTCCTTCTCCCCTGGCGACGATTCGCGCCACGGCGCTGGGCTACCTGCCCCGCGTCCTCCAGGGCCGCGGCTGGGTGCTGGCCGCCGCGGCCATCGGGCCGGTGCTGCTGGTGATGGGCGGCCACCTCATCGCCCGGCTTCAGGGCGCGGACCTCAGCTCCGGCGACGCCATCCAGATCTTCCACGAGCTGATCCGGGTGATGCTGCCCATCATGGCCCTGATCGCGGCCCCGGCCGGCATCCGCGAGGATCTGGAACAGCGCACCCTGCCCCTGCTGCTGGTGCGGCCCGCGCCCGCCTGGGCCCTGCCCCTGGGCAAGGGGCTGCCCTGGTTCCTGTGGGGCGCCCTCTGGCTCGTCGCCGGCATCCTCGGGCTCTATGCCCTGGGGGGAGACCTCTCCCAGCTGCCAGGCCGCATCGGAGCCCTGGTGGGGGCATGGTGGGGTGAACTGGCCTTGATGACCTTGATGGGCCTGCTCTTCAAGCGCGGCACGCTCTGGGGCGCCCTCTACTTCTTCCTGTGGGAGCCGCTGGTGCGGATCTTCCCGCCCTTCCTCCAGCGCCTCACCTTCACCCACTACATCGAAAGCCTCGCCGGCAGCCGGGCCACCACCGTGAAGACGCACCAGTTGCTGGCCCAGGAGCAGGTCACCACCCATCCCGTCCTGGCCATCCTGATCCTCCTGGCCTTCGGCCTCCTCTGCTGGTCCCTCGCCGGCTGGAAACTCCACCGCACCCCCGTGGGGTTGGCGGGCAGCGAGGCGGAGGGGTGAACGGAAGCCCTACTTCCTTGAATCCGAAAAATCGAAGTCGGGAAGGCTCGATAAGCCATAGGCCTCAACGGCCAAGTCATCAAGCCGTTTGAAGTCCCGGCCTCGAAAGGCTTCCCGGATGGCGTCACAAAGCCGTTCCGGCATGGATTCCGGCTTCGGTACTCGGATTCTGCGCAGGTATTGGGCCTGGAAACGAAGGTAGCCCCCGCGCATTTTCACGGCGTAGGACCACACAAAGAACAACGCCACCCGGGAACTTAACAGTCCTCCAAGGACTTCCAGATCCCAGCGGTCAGACAGAATGAAGTAGAGGTTGTGATGAGGGTAGTAGCCTCCCTCATCGTAGACGACCTCGTTGGCGCCTGCGATATCCGGGATCAGTAGTTTGGGCTTGGAAACGATCTCGGGGTAGACGCGATCGATTGTCTTATACCAGTGAGCTGCATTCTTCTTGGCGACGTGCCGCTTGAGCAGGTGTTCGCGGTGGCTCTCCAGATAGGCGGCGAGGCGAGGGTAGTCCCGGAGGTCCACGGGACCGCCCCCCGGCCTGGATGTGTCGAGGACGCATCGCTGGCCAGCTCGAATCCCGCCATGCTGAAGATCTTCACGCATCACCAAGGGCACCATCCGGTCCGATTCGATATCAGCGGTCGTTGGAACGATAAACGCCGCGTCCCGTCCCGTGGCGACGCCGATGCGCACCACCGTCTGGCCATCCGCCTCAAGGAGTGGGAATCGCGCTTCAAGGGAGCGAAGTTGGGCCAATTGCTCCGAGGAGGAGAGAACCCATGGTGCATCACCACTGAACCAGGTTTCGTGTTTTCTGAGGAGAAGACCAGAATCCGCGGCGGGGCCGGCCTTCAACACGGAACGCACGGCCAGGATCTCCTCCCTGGAGGCCGTCGCCAGAGATCCCACTAATACAGCATTGTCCAGGCGTTCTCTTCCGATCGCGAAGATTGATGGATAGGCGATCACTTCGCTTTCAAAGGGCGAGGCACGATGCAGATCCAGATATGTCCTCATCTTGAACTCGCGGGCGATCAAGGAGCGAAGGGGCGCACCGTATTTATTCAGCGTCCAGCGATCAGCGCAGATGAAGGCGAGAACACCCCTTGGCGCGAGAAGGTGGAGGCCTTTTTCGATGAATGCGACATACAAATCCGCCCGATCGTACAGGGTTCTGAATCGGCCCCGGTATTCGGACTGTAATCGCGCGGATAGTTGCTCGATGCGGATGTAGGGCGGATTACCCACCACTGCATCAAAGGTGGTTTCGAGGTTGGCGAGCAGGAAATCCCCGTGTCGCACCCAACCCCCGGCAAGTTCCTCTGCGAGGCGTAAAGGGATTTGACATGCCCCAAGCCGCTCGATTACTGCGGCCCGGGAAGCCCACACGTGTTCCTTCTCGATGTCATAGGCTTGGATGGCCCGGGTGAGATCCCGCACTGGGATTCCGTCCCGGAGTGTCGCGGTCAGTAGCCGATCAACGGCGGCCACCAGGAAGGCGCCATGCCCACAGGCCGGTTCTAGAAGACGCATTGAAGCCAGAGGCCTATCAGTGCAATAGCCAGCCAAATCCAGGATCAGATCAACCACATGGGGCTTGGTCAGAACGAGGCCGTGGGTTCCACCACCCGAACGGACTCCATAATCATAGGCATCCACAGGAAGCGGAACATCCAACCCCAAGGAGGGCTGCAAGCCCGGGCTACCGGCCTGCGAGATAAGTTGCGACATGCCCGCCAAGCCCAGCGAAGAATCGCTTCAAACCTAGATCCGTGGCGGGTTCCCTGAACTCACCCTTGGCCCCACCCTCGGCGGTCGTCAGGAGCAGAACCGCCGAATCATACAGCTTTTCCAGAACCATTCTTCGAAGGAGAATTTCGTACCGGTCCGCATAGGACGCACCTTGAAATTCCGGGAGGACCTTGAAGTGATCCTTGGATTTCACGAGCATAGAAGGAAGGTAACACTCTGGGGAAGGGATGGAGACTCTTGTACCCGATGATTGGGGATTCAAACACCCCATTTTCACTCACCTCCAGCTTCCCTCAGGCCACGCACGCGTGGCCCGGGGTCTTCGGGGCAGCTTCGCCCCTGTAAACTGCAAGGATGCAACGATCCCCCCTCCGCACCCTCACCCCCACCGGCACTGAGATCCTCATCGAGCCACTCCCGCATGTGCGGAGCTGCTCGGTGGGGTTTTGGGTGCGGCGGGGATCGCGCCATGAGGGACCGGCGGAAGAGGGGCTGGCCCATTTCCTGGAACACACGGTCTTCAAGGGCACGGCGGCCTACCCCACGCCCGACGAACTGGCCGCGGCCACGGATCGCCTGGGGGGCCACGTGGATGCCTTCACGGGCAAAGAGGTGGCTTGTTTCTACGGCAAGGTATTGGCGGACCAGCTGCCGGAGCTGGTGCATCTGCTGGGTGAGCTGGTGACCTCGCCCCTCCTCGACACGGACGAATTGGCGCGCGAACGGGGCGTCATCCTGGAGGAGATCGCCCAAAGCGAGGACCAGGCGGACGACTGGGTGAGCGAGCTGTTCTACGGCGGCTTCTGGGAGGGCACGCCCCTGGCCCATCCCATCCTGGGCCTGCGCGATCAGGTCTCCGGCTATGGGCCCCTGGAGGCCCGCGCCTTCTTCGACCACACCTACCGGGCGCCGAACCTGGTGGTGGCCGCCGCGGGCGCCATCGAAACCGGGCCCTTCCTGGAGCTGCTGCAACCCATCCTGGAGCGTCTGCCGAAGGGCGCGGCCCATGCGCCCGGCGCCCCGGCGCGGACCCGCCCTTTCGTATTGAACGTGCCCCGCAAGGACCTCCAGCAGGCCAACCTCGTCATGGGTTTCCCCGCGCCGGGCCACCGGTCGGCGGATCGCGCGGCGGTGCATCTCCTGAGCCACGTGCTGGGGGGTGGCATGGCCTCGCGGCTGTTCATGGAACTGCGCGAGCGCCGCGGTCTCTGCTACCAGGTGGGCAGCTACCTCAGCCCCTACGCCGATACGGGCGCCTTGCAGATCAGCGCCAGCTGCGCGCCGGCCCAGCTCCGCGAGCTGGTGCAGCGGACCATGGCCGAATGCGCCCGGATCCGCGCCAAAGGCGTGGAGGCCGACGAGCTGGAGCGGGCCAAGCTCCAGGCCCGCACGGGCCTGGTCTTCAGCCAGGAGAGCAGCAGCAGCCGCATGTTCAGCCTGGCCCACCAGGCCATCCATTTTGGCGAGCTGCGCAGCCTCGATCAGCAGATGGCGGAAATCGAGGCCGTGACTCCCGGCGACGTGCTCCGCGTGGCCCAGGATCTGCTGGACCCCGCCCAGGTGGGCCTCAGCGCCCTCGGCACCCGGCGGGGCTGCGATATCCGGCCGCAGGATCTGGTGGCCTGATATGGGTGCCTCAGTCGGCGGTTGGGAAGGCTGGCCGCCTAAGGCATGGGGTGCCGCCGAGAGTGAAGAAGAAAAGAAAATCAGCCACAAAGAACACAAAACACACAAAGGAACAGGGGAGGTCGAGCTCGGACGGCTTGCTGCGCTGGGGAACCACGCATCCATTTGTGCCCTTTGTGCTCTTTGTGGCCATGCTCTTCTTCACTTTGCGGTTGGTTTTCGTAGCAGAGGATGCGGGGAAGGGCGTGATTTCCTCTGCGCTCTCCGCGTTCTCTGCGGTTGGCGTTTTCGGGTAATGGCTGGAGAAATCTTAGGATGGAGTGGCCGATGATGCCCTGGGACCGTCCCGCCCCGGAGCGGGAAGGGCTGCCTTGTGCCTGGTCCCTCTTTCCCGAAGAGCTGGCGGCGCTGGGTTGTCCGGGCAGCGCCCTGGAGACCTTCCGCCGGCTGCATCGCCCCTGGACCTGGCTGGACGGCGCGCCTGACCTGGGCACGAACATCCGGCTCTGGCTGGAGGGCGTGGCCGACCTGCGTCTGCCACGCATCGCCGAGCGGGAGCCTTCGTCGGATGGATCCACGAAGCTGGCCCTGGAGCTGGCGGACGGGAAGCGCATCGAGGCCGTCCACATGCCGCGCCGGGTGCGGAACCCGCGGGTCACCTACTGCCTCTCCAGCCAGGTGGGCTGCGCCATGGGCTGCACCTTCTGCGCCACGGGCAGCATGGGCATCCTGCGCAATCTGCAGCCCGGCGAGATCCTGGGCCAGGTGCTGACCCTGATGGCGGAGTTGGGCCCCCAGCGCGGGCACGAGCTGACCCTGGTGTTCATGGGCATGGGGGAGCCGCTCCACAACCTGGAGCACCTGCACCGAGCCATCCGCCTCATGTGCCATCCGGCGGGGCTGAGCCTCGGCAAGGGGCGCATCACCGTGAGCACCTCCGGCCTGGTGAGCGGCATCGAGCAGCTGGCGAAGCTGGAACCCAGGCCCATGCTGGCCCTCAGTCTCAACGCCACCACGGACGAGGCCCGCAGCCGCACCATGCCCGTAAACCGGGTGTGGAACCTGGCGCGGCTCCGGCAGGCCCTCGACGCCTGGGGCCTGAAGCGGGGCGAAAAGCTCACCTTCGAATACGTGCTGCTTTCGGGCGAGAACGACACCGAGGCGGATGCGGAGCGGCTGGCGGATTGGCTGGGCGATCTGCGCCGCGGGCACAACCTGAACCTCATCCCCATGAACGAGCACGCCGCCAGCGTCTTCCGCCAGCCCGGCGAAGACCGCGTCCAGCAGTTCTCCGACTGGCTCAAGGCCCGGGGCTGTTTCGTCACCGTCCGCCGCAGCCGGGGCCGGGACGTGCAGGGGGCCTGCGGACAGCTGGTGAAGGGAAAGGCGCTGGTCACGGAGGACACGGAATCTCATGGAAGACACGGAAAAAAACATGGGTGATCATTTCTTCTTCCGTGTTTTCCGTGTCCTTCTGTGCCTTCCGTGACCAGCTTTTCCTTTTGCCTCAGAGCGCCGGGGCGTTGAATGATGGATCATGCGCATCCCGGTCCACCAGCTCCCCCACGGCCACGGCCTCGACCTGCCCGCGGCGGCCACGGCCCATGCGGCGGGCATGGATCTGCCTGCGGCCATCCCCGAAGGCGAAACCTGGACCCTGGCCCCGGGCCAGCGGCGGCTGGTGCCCACGGGCCTGGTGATGGCCATCCCGCCGGGTTTCGAAGGGCAGGTGCGGCCCCGTTCGGGGCTGGCCCTGCGCCACGGCCTCACGGTGCTCAACGCGCCGGGCACCATTGACGCCGACTACCGGGGCGAGGTGCAGGTCCTGCTCATCAATCACAGCGCGACCCCCTTCGAGTTGCGCCGGGGCGAGCGCATCGCCCAGCTCCTGGTGGCCCCGGTCGCCTCCTTCACCTGGGTGCCCGAACCCAGCATCGAGGCCCTGGGCGACACGGAGCGGGGCGGCGGGGGCTACGGCAGCACCGGGCGTTGACAAGTCACTGGAATTCACGTTGGAACAGCTATAGCATCGGCTTCTCACCCCCGGAGGCCCCCATGCGCCGCGCCGCCCTCGCCCTTTCCCTCGCCGTCCTGCCCGTCCTCGCGGGCCAGCCGTTGACCTATTCCGATGGGGCCACGAAGCTCGCGGGCTATGTCGCCCAGCCCGCCGCGGCCAAGGGCAAGGTCCCGGGCGTGGTGGTGATCCATCAGTGGATGGGCCTCACGGACCATGAACGAAAGGTGTCCGACGATCTGGCCAAGCTCGGCTACGTGGCCCTGGCGGCGGACATCTACGGCGAAGGCGTGCGGCCCAAGGACACGGGCGAGGCCGGGAAGCTGGCCGGGACCTACAAGGGTGACCGCGCCCTCTACCGGCGCCGCATCGCCGCCGCCATCGAGGCCCTGAAGGCCCAGAAGGGCGTGGATGCCAGCCGCCTCGCGGTCATCGGCTTCTGCTTCGGTGGCACGGGGGCCCTGGAAGCCGCCCGGGGCGGGCTGCCCGTGAAGGGCGTGGTCTCCTTCCATGGTGGCCTGGACGTGCCCGCGGGCTATCTGGCTGCGCCCATCACCGCCAAAGTGCTGGTCGCCCACGGCGCCGACGATCCCTTCGTGCCCGCCAAGGATGTGGCCGCCTTCCAGGAGGAGATGCGCCAGGCCAAGGCGGACCATGTCTTCGTGGCCTACGGCGGCGCCGTCCACGCCTTCACCCAGAAGGGGGCCGGGAACGACAGCGCGAAAGGCGCGGCCTACAACGAAGCCGCCCACCGCCGCAGCTGGCAGCACATGAAGGATTTCCTCCAGGAGCTTTTCTAGCGCCCGGTGACCACCGCATCCTTCGCATCCCCGCCGGCCTGCACCTTGCCGTAGTCCAGCTGGCTGCCCCGCAGGCTGTGGGGAATGAGGTACACCACGGCCATGGCGAGGGTGGCCAGCAGCACCGCGGCGCGGCTCCAGGTCTCCCGGCGGCCCGGGCGGGGACCGGCGACGAGGGCGGCGAGGCCCCAGACCCCCCACATGAGCAGGGTCTTGTTATCCGTCAGGTCGTAGCCCCAGGGAAAGCCCGTCCAGTAGTGGCCGAAGGCGGCCTTCTGCACGAAGGGCCCGAGGATCAGGCCGCCGAGGGTCAGGCAGCCCAGGGTGATCCACAGCAGGCGGCGCGGCGCCGTGGCGCCAAAGAGGGCGCCCAGGCCCGCCCGCAACCCCACCAGCACGGCGATGAACATCATCGAAAGGTGCGAGATGAGCAGGGGCGTGGACACCGGCCCCTTGTAGCGCAGCACGATGGGATCGCCCGAGGGAATGCGCCACGCCGCGCCGGGATCGCCGAGTTCCACGGCGTACTCCAGCTTGCCCGCCGGGGCCTGCCTCGGCAGGTACCCGGCCCGTTCCGCCCGGCCGTCCTTCCGTTCGAGGACCATGGGCTGCCGGGTCCAGTCGTCCTGGGTGGGGAACCGGCGCCACACCAGCACCGCAGGCACGCCGGGATCCGGCAGGGCCACCCGGGCATCGCGCACGGTCTCCTCGCTGCGAATCAGCTTGTAGGCGATGGCCTGGCCGCCCGTGATCACAGTTCCTCGCAAGGGATGGGTCGGTCCCGTGCGCCGCTGGTAGTACACGGTCCCGGCCATGAGCAGGACGGCGAGGAGCCAGAGCAGGATCGTGCGGAATCGGGTGGGTTGGGCGGTCGCGGGCATATGCGATCACCCTATCCCACGGATCATCTTCCGGGAAGCCGTGCCCAGCGCAGCTTGGCGCTGGTGGACCGGGGATTGGAGCGCCGCTCCTCCGGCGAGGCGCGGATGGGTTCGGGGGCGACCTCGGCGTAGACCCCGTCCCGGAGCCCCTGCTGGAAGGCCTTCTTGACCCGGCGATCCTCTCCCGAGTGGAAGGTGAGGATGGCCACGCGGCCGCCCGGATTCAGGCAACCGGGCAGCAGGGAAAGGAACTGATCCAGCACCGTGAACTCGTCATTCACGGCGATGCGCAGGGCCTGGAAGGTGCGCTGGAGGGCTTTCTTATTCTCTTCATCCTCCAGCCCCTCGGCGCGTAGCGCCGCCCTCACGCGATCTGCAAGATCGCGCGTCGTCCGAATGGCTTGCCCATGCACTTCCCGGGCGATGGCCCCCGCGTGGGGCTCGTCCGAATTCTCCACGAGCAGATCCGCCAGGGCCTGCTCGTCGAGGGTGGCCAGCAGGTCCGCGGCGGACCGCCCCCGCTGGGGGTTGAGGCGCAGATCCAGGGGGCCTTCCACCTTCCAGGTGAAGCCCCGGGCCGGGTTGTCGATCTGCATGGAGGACACGCCCAGATCGGCGAGCACTACGTCGAAGCCGCCCGCTTCCGCCTTCAGGCGCGGCAGTCCCGCGAAGTTCATGCGGCGCACCGTGAGCACATCCTCGCCAAAGCCCAGAGCGCGCAGCCTCGCTTCCGTGCGCGGCAGTTCCAGGGGATCCACATCCACGCCGAAGAGCCGGCCCCCCGGCAGCAGGCGGGGCAGGAGCTCCCGCGCATGCCCGCCATAGCCCAGCGTCGCGTCCAGGGCCACCTCGCCGGACTGCGGATCCAGCACCGCCAGGATCTCTCCCACCATGATCGGCCGGTGCGTCCCTGCGGGCGTATGCCCCCGGGCCATCACCTTCTCCAGCTCACCGGCGTGCTGGTCCGGCGAAAGTTCTTTGTACTTCTCCCCGAATCGCCGCGGGTGCGTGCCCTTGTAGCGGGGCCGGCGCGGCGGGGGTTCGTTTGTATCGTTCATGGGTTCCATGATCGCTGCATTACCCTTGACGGAAGGTTGTACCGGGATTCAATGAAGGACAGGAACACGGAGTCCGCAGAGGGTGGAGGGCACAGAGAACAACCACAGGGCCCCACGAGTATGGCCGCGAGCTATCAGACTGGGGCCATGCCGCCTTTTTTCAATAACTTGGCTGCCACACGGAAGAGGTCGGGCATGTCGATGCGATCGTCCTTTCGCCGAAACATGACACCAATCCGTTTGAGAGCCTCGAAGAGATCCCCCTCGCTATTCCGTCCTTCGACTGGGAAAGGAGGTAGGTATTTATTGGCATCAGCGTCCGCTACGAGGTGCTGGATCGTCTGAGTATGCCGCCACGCCTTGAATACCTCGTTCTCATCCTGCGGGAGTAGGAGGCCAGCTAGGGGGGCGAGTACACCCTTGATCCAAGGGAAATCCTGGTGCAGCTGGTCTACGCGGGTCTTCGATGCCTCCCGCAGACCGTGACGAATTCCATCCGGAGTGACGACTCGGTCGGGCGGCGCAGCTCCATACTTGGCCGCCGCAACCATCAAGCCCAAGAAGCTGCGAGGTGTAACTTCGTCGTAGGCGTCCGCAAGGTGCGTCACTGGCCAGTCGTATGTCCTGCCTTTCTTAAATCCGTAGGGACCATCTGCCATGTACGACCCAGCTAGGACCTCCATGACACGCCTCTGATCATCAATCTTGTGACTCAGTGACCAGCGACGCGCGAGGATCGCGTCACGATCACCTTCTGCGAGGTTTCGCGACCGCAGTAGCTTTTTAAAAGCCTGGTTCGCAGTAACTTCTGGGTTCAACATCAATCGGGAGAAAATTAGGCCATAAAGATCAGTTGCTGACCATGTGAGGCGAACGGCGCCTGTCCGCAATTTGGGCAATTCCACGAATTGTAGACCTTCATCATCGATCTGGTCCGGCCGTAAAAAAAGTTTGAGTTTGATACAGCGGTAAGCACGCATCGCCCAAGCTACTTCAGCCAGCGCCTCTGTAAGAAGCCGACGACGCGGCCAGCTCGTGGCCACCGTGTCGAGAGCGTCATATACAACGATCAGGGTTTTTTTCTCCGACCGGAGCCGTTGTTCATGTTTAGAAAGCAAGTTTTCCCGCGCTTCCCAATCGAGACCTAGTTGGATGAAATCCGAGAGCTTCGGCGTTGTTTCGCCAGCAGTAAACGCCGCTGCGCGCAGGATCGTTGCCCACCAGAATGCTTTTGCCACGTCCCTGCTGGGATTCAAGCCCACAATACTGTTCAAGGCATCAGCACTAACACCATCAGGGCCACCTACGCCCGTGAATCCGAATTGGACTTTCACGTGTTCCAAACCGAGTTTCGGATAAGCCCTGGCAGCCGCCTCCCTAGTTTCATCCTGTCCCAGCACACCAGACCAGAAACTCTTTCCCGTACCGCGCGACCCTACAACAATGGGTGTGGCGGGATCGAGTGCTGCGGCGTGCGTTTCGGGGGCGTAGATATCTTCTATTTTTGGGGCATAGGCTCCGACGGCATCGTTTGATATGTCGCCGGGGATGGTTGCGATGCCGCTGCGGATTGCGAGAAAAATATCCAGGCTGAGGTTCAAATGCACTCCTCTGTGTCTGCCGGGAATGCTTGGTAAATCCGATCAAGAAACATCCCATAAGATGCTTTATACACAAGCTCTGATATGAGATCCCGTTGTTGTATTGGATCAAAATGCCGGAATCGCTCGTCGTGCAATATGGCCAGAGGTTCGTAGAGCCGCGAACCTTCGTCGAGAAGAAGATCCTCGTCCCGAGTGTCTTCGTCCCAAGGAACATCGCTAAACGGGTTAGCGGGCAAGGGTGCCTCTGTAGCCTTGGCAGATCGATGTACGCCCAAGCCAGCATCATCGAAGAGGGCACGACACTTACTGGCGAAATCGGCCCGCGCTTTGGAGTCTGAAGGAGCTTTACCTTGAACCATCGTTATCCTTTCCAGCCACTCCGGCGCCGGGCTGCCCTGCTTAACAAAGCGCGCCAAGTGAGCTAAAAGGGCCAAATACCCTTGGAAGGTCTGGGCTTCGTCAAGCCCGAAAAGGAACACTTCA
This sequence comes from Geothrix sp., assembly GCA_030681515.1. GTDB lineage: Bacteria > Acidobacteriota > Holophagae > Holophagales > Holophagaceae > Geothrix. The sequence goes on from JAUXSE010000045.1 coordinate 90,703, forward strand.
GCGCCAAGGCCTAGAATCGCAGAGGCGGTTGTTTCGTGCAAACCGGCCCGGGAGTCTACCAGGATCGCATCGTAACGAGACGGGACCGCGAGTTGGTCTACGACCTCGCGCACTTGGTCTAGAATCGTCCCCACCGTCCCATCGGGGCGTACATTCTCGGTGTAGGCCCTCGCAATTTTCGCAAGTACATCACCTGGATTCTGTATCGAACGACGCCCAAAGGCAGGTATTACATCAATGCGCCCACGCCGGTCCGCAAGGGCGGAGGGACCAATGAGATCGGCGAAGAACTCGTCGTCGAGTTCCGATAGGCCTTTTTCAACGAGTGCATCGATTAGCCCGAACTCAGGCAGGGTCCCCTCATTGAGTAGAATGGAACCGAGTCCTGGCGCCTCCATGTCGAGATCGATTGCCAGAACGCGGCGCCCTCGCGAAGCAAGATCCACTGCGGCGACAGACAGCGCAGTGGAGCGTCCAACGCCGCCCTTGAGACTAGAAAAGACAAAGCGTGGTGGTGGTGGTGCAACAGGCGCAGGTGTGCGTAGCCAATCAGCCCCTGCGAGGCGTCGGTCTATAAGACGAAGGTAGCGCCCACCTACACTGATGGAAATCGCGGATGAATCCTGGAGCGCGTCCTGCACGCCAAAATCGTCTGGCCCGGCAAGAATTCTGTCGGTGCGGGCATAAGCGCCAAGTTTCTTTCTAAGGTGATTGGAGAGCCGCTCAATGGTCGGCGCATCAAGTCTGGTTGATGTGAAGAATGCTAACCGGCCTGTGACATCACGCAGTGCTACGCCTGAAATGAAGGCCCCGTCACCGAGTTCTGCGGCGATGGTATCCACAAGAATTGGAAGGCTGTCGTCGAAGCGGACGGTCATGGAGTCTTCCTTATGTCCCGATGCAAGCTACGGCATTTTTTGACTGTTTGGCCCATGCGGTGATCCACTGCCCCTGGATATCTTTTCCGTGGGAGTACCGCATCCGCACTGACCAATTGTTCATGAAAGAATTATCCTGAACAAACTTGGCTAGCGTGATCGATCTACGTCCATTCAATGAATCGCATAGCATTGTGCGGAGCTCTGGAAAATGCGCGAAGAATGGGTTATCTCGATGGGGCATATCCCCCTGCGGTGGCCGCATGCCCGCCTCGATCATCATTGCTTTGAGGGCGCACTCCGATGCGAGCCCATACAGATAGCCCGCCACGTCTTTGCGATGCCCTGGGGCCAGTATCTCTGCGGCCAGGAAATGGCGGCGTGCGGCGGCAGGCATGTCTACTGCGAAGGTCATAGTGTAATTCTGCCGTTTCTTTAGAGGTATGGGCAAGAAATCTCCTCCTCCTCCTCCTCTTCTTCCCCTCTTCTCCTTTTCCAATCATCAACCTTGCGGTGTTTCGGTTTGATGTCTCAGGACCCGGTGACGCTACCCTTCACGCATGGATGCCCCCGCCTTCACCTACCGCCCCATCGGCGTCGTGCGCACGCCCTATGTCCGGCGCATGGACGCGCCGCACCAGCCCACGGTGGTGGCGGGCACGGAAACGGGTGCTGCGGCGGAAGCCACGCTGGAACTGGACGCCTCGCTGCCGGAAACGGTCCTGCGCGATCTCGAAGGCTTCGAGCGCATCTGGCTCATCTTCGCCTTCCACCTGAGCGAGGGCTGGGCGCCCCTGGTGCAGCCGCCTCGGGGCCCGAAGGCCAAGCGTGGGGTGCTGGCCACGCGCTCGCCCCACCGGCCCAACGCCATTGGTCTGTCCGCGGTGGAGCTGGTGGCCGTCGAGGGCCGCACGCTCCGCCTGCGCGGGGTGGATCTGCTGGACGGCACGCCGGTGTTGGACGTGAAGCCCTACGTGCCCTACGCCGACGCCTTCCCCGCCGCCCGGGCGGGCTGGATTGACGCGGTGGACGCCGCCACCGGCGCCCATTCCGCGCCGGGGCCGAGAAAGCCCAGAAGAGCCTGAATCCCCTTGACCGGCCGCGTCCGCGAGTCCACCCTACGAACGCCCCTCCCTCTAACCGATGTTCTGACAGCCAGGAGTCCCCATGGTCCCAGTCTCCCTCGCCCAGCTCTGGATCCCCATCCTGCTTTCCGCCGTGTGCGTGTTCGCGGCCAGCAGCCTCATCCACATGGTGCTGAAGTGGCACGCCTCCGACTACCGGGCCCTTTCCAACGAGGACGAGGTGCGCGCCGCCATCCGCAAGGGCACGCCGGCCCCGGGCCAGTACGTGCTGCCCCACTGCGCCGATATGAAGGACATGGCCAAGCCCGGCATGCAGCAGAAGTACAAGGATGGCCCCGTGGGCTTCCTGATGCTGAGCCCCAGCGGCGCCCCCAACATGGGCAAGGCCCTGGGCCAGTGGTTCCTCTACTCCGTGGTCGTGGCCTTCATGGCCGCCTATGTGGCATCCCGTACCCTGGGCCCTGGCACCCACTACCTGCAGGTGTTCCGCGTCGTGGGCGCGGTGTCCTTCCTGACCTACGGCTTCGGCAGCATCCCCATGGGCATCTGGGCCGGCAAGCCCTGGGGCAGCGTGATCAAGGATCTGGCCGACGCCCTCATCTACGGCCTGCTCAGCGCGGGTGTCTTCGGGTGGCTGTGGCCGAGGTAGATCAGCGTTCTCGCTAATCGCCGAAACAGATTCCCAGGTCGCGTCCGGTTTGCAGGGTGTCGCAGTCCAGGGGCACGGCCTTCATGCGGCCCGCCACTTCTTCGAGGGGCACGTAGTTCACGCCCGCCAGCGCCAGGGCCACCATGATGCCCGTCTGGCCTTCATCCAGGGCCCGCACCGCGGCGGTGCCAAAGCGGAGGGCGGCGAGCCGATCGAAACTGGTGGGACTGCCGCCCCGGAGCAGATGTCCCAGGACGACCACCCGCGCATCTTTCCCGGTGCGCGCGTGGAGTTCCTTGGCCACCCAGTCGCCGACCCCGCCCAGGCGCTCAGCCTGGCCGATGCCAGCCTGCTCGAGCACCGAGCGCTGGCCATGGGTCGGATTCGCACCCTCGGCCACCACCACCAGGGAATACATGCGGCCCACCTGATCCCGGGAGCGGATCTTGGCGGCGACCTTGTCCAGATCGAAGGGGATCTCGGGAATCAGGATGGCGTGGGCGCCGCCGGAGATGCCTGAATTGAGGGCGATCCAGCCCGCGTAACGCCCCATCATCTCCACCACGAACACGCGCTGATGGCTTTCCGCCGTGCTGTGCAGCCGATCCAGGCAGTCGGTGGCGAAGCCCACCGCCGTGTCGAACCCGAACGTGGTGTAGGTCTTGTCCAGATCGTTATCAATGGTTTTGGGTACGCCCACGACCCGCAGCCCCTGCTGGTGGAGGGCATGGGCGATGGTGAGGGAGCCGTCACCGCCGACGGACACGAGGGCGTCCAGTTCCTTGCGTGCGAAGCATTCCAGGATTTCCCCGGTACGATCCACATCTTTCACTGAGCCGTCCTGCATCTTCACGGGGAAGTGGAGGGGATTGCCCTTGTTGGTGGTGCCCAGGATGGTGCCACCCAGGTGGGCGATGCCCCGCACACGGTCCCGGGTCAGGCGGAACACGCCCCCATCGGGGTAGCGCTCGGGGAAGAGGATGCCGTTGAAGCCGTCGCGAATGCCGTAGCATTCCCAGCCACGGTTGGCGGCTGCAATGACCGTGGCGCGGATGACGGCGTTGAGGCCAGGGGCATCACCGCCGCCCGTGCAGATCGCGATGCGTCGGATGTTGGTGGACATGCTGGCCCTTCCTGGGTGGATGAAATGAAGGATATCGGCATCGTCCACTTCTTCCTTGATCTCGACCAGCACGGCCCGCTACATGAGCGAGGCTACCCGCTCGGCGAGGGCGCCGATGGTGCGGCTGGGGTTGACGCCCAGGGCCCGGGGGATGATGGCGCCATCGGCCACGAAGAGTCCCTCGTGCCCGAAGACCCGGCCCGCGTGATCCACCACGCCCTCGGCGGGCCCCCGGCCCATGGCGCAGCCGCCCAGGGGGTGGGGCGTGACGAGGTGATGGGCCAGGTCCCAGTTCATGGGCGCGTGGAAGGTGCCGCCCGTGGCCTCGGTGAGCCGCTTGTGCATGGCGATGATGGCGTCCACCACGGCCTTGCCGCTGGAGAGTTCCCAGTCCAGCCGCAGGCGGCGCTGCCCGAAGAACCAGAAGCGGCGGCGGAGATCCATGACGCCTTTGGCCCGGTCCATGCCCTGGGCGAACCAGGGCATCACATGGGGGAAGGGCTCGGGATGCTCCCGCAGCAGCCGCTGGAAGACCTCCACCAGCAGCTTGGCCCGCAGGTTCCGCACCCGGCCCTGGGACAGTTTTCGGGCCTGATCCGCCAGCAGGTTCGGGAAGCCCCCATCCTCGATCCAGAAGCGTTCGCCCTGGCTGCCGTCGAGGAAGTTGATGGCACTGGAAATGGTCGGTCCCTTGCTGGGGTGGAGGGGCGCCATGCCGGGATAGAAGGCCGGGGTGAGGAAGTCGCCGTTGCTGCACCACCGCTCGCCCAGGCGCGGGCTCAGGCGGTCGAGGGTGCGGTGCTCGTCGCGGCAACGCAGCAGAAGCTCTGTGGATCCCAGGGAACCGGCGGATACCACCACCTGGCGGGCCCGGGCCTCGCCCCGGATCAGCACCCCGTTCAGGATGCGGTCGAAGTGGACGAGGTAGCCGCCGCCGGGCCAGGGTTCGAGGCCGCGCACGATGTGGAGGGGCCGCACCTCCATGCCGTGCCGGATGCCCATGGGGATGTAGTTGCGGTCCAGGGTGTTCTTGGCGTCGGCTTCGCATCCGATATCGCAGTTGCCCAGGTGGACGCAGGTGCCCTGCTCGACCCCATGGGCGTTGACGAAGCGCCGGGAGGCCTCCACCCGCTCGGTGGATCCGTCCGGGGCGTAGCGCCACTGGGGATCGAAGGCCACGGCCAGCTCCAGCGGCTGGAAACGCGCCGGTTCCCCGATGGCGGCGGCGGACCGCTGCATGAATTTCATGCGCTCGGTCCACTGGCCATCGGGGATGGGCATGACCCCCATGAACGCGGCCACGCGGTCGGAGTGGGGCTTGAGCTCCTCGTAGGTCAGCTCCGGCGGCCAGCCTCCGTCGAAGGCCGAACGGGGTGCCTCCGCGCTGATGTTGGCGTAGATGAGGGAGCCCCCGCCCACGGCGGCGCCCTGGATCACGCTCATGCGCGGGAAGGTCCGGAAGTCTATCCAGCCGTTCTCCCGTTCGGGCGCCGCCTGGTTCCAGATCCACGGATCGCCGATGCCCCGGGGGTAGGCGCTGCGGCCGGGGCCAGCAGCCTTGTCCCACCAGCGGCCGCGCTCCAGCATCAGCACCCTGGCGCCCTTTTCCGCCATGCGGCTGCCCACGATGGCGCCGCCGAACCCGCTGCCGATGACGAGCACATCCCATTCCATGGTCACCCCAGGTGCTTGGCGTAGGTATTCCAGAGCTCGCCCATGAAGAACTTCCCGAACTTGGCGAGGGCCTCCATGCGCTGGGCGGGCCCGGCATTGGGCACCTCCACCGTGCCCAGGAGCCGGATGAGATCGGTGACGCCCAGGCTGAGGATGCCGGCGCCGATGATTTCGCCGCGGGCATCGGAGCCCCTGTGGAGCGTGGTGTAGAGGGTGGTGGTGTCCTTCCACAGATCGAAGCCCGGATCCTGCCGCACCACCTTGTGCCCGGCCAGGTAGTGGGGTTCGCCATCCTTCTCGAAGGCCAGCTCGTAGACCATGTGCCGCGTGTCCGGCTCATCGGCGGGCGAGAAGAGGCGGAACACGCCGTGATGGGCCTCGATGGGGGCTCCGAAGGGGCCGTAGTCAATGGTTCCGCTGAGGCTGCCCAGGTGGGTGGGGTCGGACAGGAACCGGTCCAGATCCTGGACGAAGACCGTGGCGTGCATGGCCAGGGTCGGCGCGTCGCCGGCGGCGCCGGCGCCGGGGTCCGTGGCGCCGAGGCTGAAGGGGCCGTCCATGGTTTCGCGGAAGGATAGTCCGGGAGCTGCATCAGTCATGGTGGTGATCTCCGGCGTGAGGGGAAGCCCAGCGGGGCTGCGATCGTTCAGGTAGTCCGTGGCGGCGCGGTGGCCCAGGGCGATGAGGCTTTCGGCGCGCACCCGGCCCAGGTAGAAATCCGGATCCAGGGGCAGGGCCTGGGTGGGCTTGATGACGTGCAGGCGGACGGGCTGGCGTTGTCCGAAGGGCGAGTCCCCGCGCTGGATCCGCTCGTTCAGATCGCGGATGCGGTCCAGTTCTTCGAAGAGGGCGCCGTTCGCGCTCATCTCGATCATGTGGACGTACTGCGGGAAGGCCCCGTCCCGGTAGGTGGGCGTGTTGCCGATGCACCAGAGCAGCCAAAGCTCTTCGGCGCCGCGCTTCACCGATTCCCACAGGTTCGCATCCTTGATCCAGGCGGCATCGGTGTAGGTCATGCCCTTCCATGAAACGGCGGGCATGAAGGCGGGCAGGGACAGGGCGGCCACGAGCAGATCAGGTGCCATGGCCGTGGGATCCACGGCCTCCAGTGTCTTGCGGGTGAAGTTGCACAGGTTGAAGGTGGCGCTGACCCCTTCGCAGGTCCGCAGGGAATCGAAGTCAATGCCGAGGCCCGGGAACACTTTGTCTTTCAGGCCATCCGCGTCGCCCATGGCGGGCCAGGCCCCCTTGAGGTAGTCCTCCAGGGGCAGCAGCGAGATGAAGTCCTTGAGGTCCAGGGCCCGCCAGCGATGGGCCATCTCGGCGGGCGACAGGCCGGAGAGGAGCATGGCCAGATTGAGCGTGCCCCCCGAGGCCCCGTCGAGGTGGTGGAAGCGCAGGCCCGCTTCATCCAGGGCCAGGAGGACACCGGCCTGCCAGGCCACCCGCATCCCGCCCCCCGCCAGCAGCAGGGCCCGGCGTGGGCCCTGGCCCGATGGCGCGGCGGCAAAGTGGCAGCGGGTCATCGGAGCCTCGCCGCAAGTTGGCGCAGGTAGAGGAAGAACAGCAGCGCGGAGAGCAGGTCGAAGGCCGCCACGAGCAGGGCGATCGCGCCGAAGATGCCATGGTGGAAGCCCAGGTAGACGGCCGCGGAGGCGCCCAGCTTCTGCAGGGCCGCCCACCTCAGGGGCAGGGCCCGCTGGGCCTCCGGCGCCCGCAGCGCCTGGAAGGCCAGGCCGCCGAAGAGCACCATGAACAGGCCCACGATGCCGAAGAAATGGCGGGTGCCGGGGCTGTCCGGCCCGCCCACCAGGTGGAGGACGAGGCCGGGCCAGACCATCTGCATGGCCCCGCTGATCACCGTGAGGAGGGCGATGGCCAGCAGGCTGCCGCGGAGCGCGGCCCTCATGCAAGGTCATCCACGATGCGCCGGGGCAACTGGCCCTTGGCGATGAAGTAGTACACCATCACCGCCCAGGCCAGGGTCTCGGTCACCCAGCGGATGTTGTTCAGGCGGATCCACTGCTCGAGCCGGGCCGTGAGCACCGCCTGGTCCGTGATCCCCGTGGCCAGGAACTTGTTGATGGGAATGATGTGCATGGTGCCCACGTAGGTGGAGATGCCCAGCAGCAGGAGTCCGGCCCAGGGAACCCAGCGGAGGCGGGTCTTGCGTTCGGACCAGATCATCACGCAGAGGCAGACGCCGGTCACCGGGACCCAGAAGGTGAAGAAGCGGGTCGCCGCCTGGGTCTGCGGGATGAATTGGTCGTAGTAGGTCGCGACGGTCAGGTGAAGCCAGGATGGAAACCAGAAGTAGTGCAGGGCCCAGAGCACGCCCACATACAGGGTGCTGCCCCAGAGGATCACGGCGTGGTTGAGGGCGAGGAGATGGCCTTTCATGGATTCCCTCCGGAGGCGGGGCCCCGTCCCGCGGCGGTGGGCGGGGGCGGCCAGACTTCGCCCAGCCCCAGGTCCACCACGCTTTCGAAGCCTTCGGGGCGCGCGGAGATGGGGTCCGGCTCCGAATAGAACCAGCCTTCCACGTGGTCATCCAGGACACCCTGGGCCGAGGGGATGTAGGCCACGAAAAGGGGATCCTTCCCGATCTCCAGGCCCTTCAGCGCCGCCAGGCGCGGGTGGTCGCCGATGAGCAGTTCCGCGCTGCCCTTCTTGAACATGGACACGCCGGCCTTGGCCTTGAAGTGCAGGTTGGATTTCCAGATCATGCCCCGGTAGGCGCAGTAGTTGGACGCCGAGACCGAAAGCGGCAGCCAGGCCCGGCCGGGCCGCTGGAGGGTGATCCGGATGCCGAGCTGGCCGTCCAGATCGTACTGGCTGCTCACGGTCTGGTCCGTGATCTGGTAGTCCAGGCTGCCCTGGTGCTTGGGCATGCCCCAGATGCCCTTGCCGCCCTTCACCGAGATCTCGGTGCTCACCGGCAGCTCCAGCACGAACTGGCCGGCATTGAAGAACCAGGGGAGGAGGGCCGGAAGCAGCCGGGGCGCGGGGTCGCGGCCCCGGGTGCAGGCGATGGCCACGCTGAATTCGATGTACTTGCCGATGCTGGTCCTGCGGTAGTCCATCACCGAGACCACCAGCAGGCCCCGGTTCCAGAGACGCAGGGGATGGATTTCGTCGCCGGGGAGCAGGGCCCGGGCCTTGTCGGCGTTGATGGGGAAGACCGCGAAGAGGGCCGGGCTTTCCTCGCAAAGCACGGGCAGCTTGAAGGGGATGCCGTCCACCAGGGCATGGCGGCCCGTGGCGCGGATAAGGCGGGAGGGGATGCCCATGGCAGGCCTCAGTTCGGGGCCGCGAGGGCCGACAGGATCACGGGAAAGACATCCGTGCTGGCCCGCTGGCCCATGAAGATGTCCAGGTGGCTGTAGCTCGGGAACAGGTGCAGGTGATGGCGGCCCGGCTGCCGGGATTCGAAGTGGGCGTGGGCCCGCACCTGGCTCGAAGGCAGGAAACAGCGGTTGAGCTCGCCCGCCAGGAAGGTCCACCGCGCTCCGGTGCGCAGGGGGCCGGCGGCGAAATTCGAGGGCAGCTCCGGGTGGCCGTCCACGCTCACGAGATGGCCCGCCCGCACGCAGGCGCGGATCTGTTCGAAGAAGGTGAGAGGCACCCGGGCGAATTCGTGCCGCAGCCAATCCAGGGTGGCCGCGTTGAGGTTCTCGTGGCGCCAGAGGGCGGGGTGGCCCGATCCGTAGGTGAAGCTCACCAGCTTGCTGACGGCGTTCTCGGATTCGAAGTGCGTGGAGACCGCCACGGCCCGGATGAGCTTGGCTTTCCAGTCCGGCGCGTATTCGCCCCACTGGGGATCGAGGCCGTCCATGAACTGGTGGATCAGGGGGAGGGTGAAGGCGAGCTTGAAGCGGGAGAAGGCCGGAATGACCGGGCAGAGGGAGACCGCGTTGGTGACGATGGTGTCCACCTGGGGCACCAGGCCAGCCAGGGCGGACATGGTGAAGCTGGTGGAGCCCTGGCAGTGGATGATGGCCTTGATGCGATCGCGGCCCGTCACCTCGACCACCTTCCGCACGGCCTGCGGGTGGTCGTAGAGGGCCGCCTGATCCAGCGTCCAGTCGCAGGGCGGCAGATCAATGCTGGCGCGCCAATCCTCCAGCCACACATCCCAGCCTTCGGCCACCAGGCGCTGCACCAGGTTCTCGGGAACGGGGGCCTGGAAGATGCTGGAGCGCACCCCGGCGCCATGCACGAGCAGCACGGGGCCCTTCGGCGCCTCGTCGGCCTTTCCCAGTCTCCGCAGACGCAGAGGCCGCCCATCGCCGGCGGTGAAGGGGATGGCGGTTCCGGGCAGCGCGGGCAGGGCGGGCAACGCGGTCAGCGCGGTCATGGCTGCCTCCGCCCCGGCACCTGGATGGGGGCCTCGATGAGTTCCGGTCCCGGGAAGTCGGGATCGTCGGGTTCCAGGCGCGGCCCCGCTGGGTTCGCGGCCCCGGCCTTCCAGCGGCGCGGCACCCGCCGGAAACCGATGGGGAAGATGGTCAGGCCGCCATCCGCTCCGATCTGGAGGCGGAGGAAATGCTTCCAGTCCGGGATGGCGAGGCCGCTGGAGGCTTCGTTCCAGTGGCGCCCGAAGAGGTTCAGCGAAAGGGCCAGGTAGAGCCCGAAGAGCAGCGTTCCGAAGAGCGCCCCGCCCAGGAACACGAGGGATCCGCCCAGGAGCATCTGGGGAGCGCCCAGGAAGGGGAGGCCCCATCCCACGATGGTGAGGCCGGTGGCACCCCAGCCCAGCAGGAAGCAGAGCGTCAGGTGGCCGAGTCCATGCGCCATGCCCGCGATCCACCGGAAGCGGCGGCTTTCGGGCGACGCGAAGAGGACGAAGGCCCCCAGCAGGCCCAGGATGAGGAAGGCGCCCCCCGGCCGCAGCAATGCCTGCCGCAGCGCCGTGCCGAGGGCGGAACCGGCATCCCGGAGGCCGAAGGTGGAAAGATCCACCTGGAGGGTCCAGTTGATCAGCAGGTAGGCGAGACCGATGAGCAGCCCCAGGGGCCAGTGGAGCAGGGGGAACTTGAGGTTGCCCCAGGCCAGGGACCGGGATTCGGAAGCCGCGGGCCAGACCCGTTTGAGTTCGGATCCATCGGCCAGCGGGGTGCCGGACCAGGGATGGGTGGCGTGCATGAAGGCGCCCCCGCCGCCGGCCACGATCTTCTGGCGGCCATCGGCATGGGCGTGGCGGCGGTAGTGGTGGAGATCCCCGGCCAGCATCACGGCGACCTGGTTCTTGAAGAGGCGCTGTTCCAGGAAATCCAGATTGGAGCGGAGGGGCCGGCCGCCCTCGGAAGGGGACTGGGGCCGCTCCCAGGGCGCCCGGTCCCAGTGGCCCGTGTCCCGCTCCTGCTGGTAGATCCAGTGGGGCTCGGGCAGGCAGAGGATGATGCGGTCGCCCTCCGGGATCTGCCTGGCCACCGCCTTGAAGTACTCGAGCTGGGGGATGTCCAGGTCCGAATCCAGCTGGACATCCACGCCCATGAGCCACCAGCCCCGGGGCAGTTTCAAGGCGAAATAGCTTCGCGTCTGGAGGCTGCGCCAGGCGGCCATCCAGCTCTTGCCCACGAAGAGGCGGCTGAAGGCCACCAGGCTGTCGTACCAGTCGTGGTTGCCGGGAATGGCGAAGACATGAGGCGCGCCGGCCTCGTCCGGGCTGAGGGCCATGGCCGTTTCGAAGGGGGCCACGAGGCGCCGTTCGTACTGGGCCCGGTCCGCCACGGGGTAGACCTCGTCCCCGCCCAGGATGAGTACCTGGCCCCGGGGCAGGCTCCGGATCCCGCCCCCCTGGCTCAGCTCCAGATGGGGCTGGGCCAGGTGGTAGGCCAGGGTGTAGGTGGAATCCCAGCCGTCCCCGGTATCGGCCAGGTAGTCGAAGGTGAAGGTCTCCCCGGAGCTGTAGTCGTGGACGCCCCCCGGTCCCGCGGCCAGGGCCTCCAGGATCCGGCGATCCGCATGGCGGCCCAGCACGGTGGAGATGAGCACCTGGACCGCGGTGGCGGCGAGCTGGGCCGGATGGTACCAGTCCGCCATGGGCTGGGGCTCCACCGGGACCAGGGTCCGCGGAGCCTGCCCCGTCCAGTCGGGCGGCGTGGGAAGGGGCGCGCCTGGCGGCACCGGGCGGGTCAAGCCGCCCTCAGCTCTTGGTGGACAGGATTTCGGTCTTCCGCGCCGAACCCGCGCTCGAACCGAAGTAGTAGCTCACCACGCCGATCCAGGCGCTGCCCAGGCTGCCCAGCATGATGTTGAGGATGTCCCGGGAACCCGCCGGGGGTTCGTGGCGGAGCAGGAAATACAGCAGGCCGAAGAACCCGAGGGTGATGGCGATGCCCAGGGTCTTGGGGGTCCAGTCCTGGGTCTTGATCTCCCGTTCCCGGGCGTTGGCGCGGTCGCCGGCCGCGATGGCCTCCAGGGCCTGGATGTTTTCGAAACCCAGTTTCTGCATCTGGAGCGCGAAATCCTGATCGGCCTTCTTCAAAGACATCAGCTGATCCGGGCTCGCGCCTTGAACCGCGGCAGCCAGGGCATCGTCGTCCTTCGCGGACTCCTCGCCGAGGCCCAACGCCTTGGTGAGGGCCATGCCGGCGACGCCTCCCAGCGGCCCTCCGAGCGCCGTTCCGATGGTGGGGGCGATGCTCTTCACGAGCGCTTTCCAGTCAAACGCCATGGGATACCTCCGGGATTCTTGTGGCACGGTGGAACCAGCCCTTCAGGAAGACGGACTGGCTGGGTTTGCGGTCCACGATCGCCTGGTAGTAGTCCTTCTGGACCTGGCAGAGCGCCTGCATCAGGGCGTCCGGGGGCTGGCCGTTCACGGCGCCGAGGGTCGCGGGACCGAGCCGCCCGTCCACGGGAAGGGGCGGGTTCACCAGCGCGTTCACGGCTTTCTGGAGGAGCTTCTTGGCGGTGCCGGTGCCGCAGTTCACGCCGATGTCGAAGAGCTTGATGGCCAGGGCGGGATCCGCGATGCCGTCCCAGCGCCAATAGTCGGCCCGGTAGATGGCCGCCGCCTGGTCCGGCGTCAGATCCTTCACATCGCCCGGGAAGGCCAGCTCGGGATGGGCGCCGTTCCACCCGTCCAGATTCCGCTGGATGATGCCGAAGTTGGTGGCGCCACCGGGATCATCCGGATGGTTGCTGTAGCCGCCCTCGTTGCCGAGGGTGAAGGCAAGGGCATCCTCAAGTACGCTGCTCATGATCGTCTCCTAGGGGTGGGGGATTTCCAGGTGGGGTGCGCGCCCGAGACCTTGTCCACGCTCTGGTAGAGGGTCCGGCCATCCGCCAGGTCTATGCGGGCGATGCGGTGCTCCTCCACCAGCCGGGCCAGGGCCTCCTGCACGGCTTCGGTGGCCGCGGTGAAGCCCGACTGGGGCAGCCACCAGGAGGCGATGCCATCCAGGCTGTCGGCGGCCTCGGGGTGGTCGTGGAGGTACCGCAGGATGCCGTGGCATAGCACGCTCGGATCGGGGGGTGGGGGGGAGGTCATTCGGCACCGGGGATGGCGTGCGGAACCCAATGGCAATCAGCGGGCCAAACCCACTTGCCCGGTTCAAGTTGTTGTCTATCCATGAAATGTAAAAAAACAGCAAAACATACAAAATAAGATTCAATGACCCAGGGCCCGGGTGTTCATCCGAGCCTAATTTATTAATTCCAGTAAAGTTCATGAATTCGACCCAGGGTGGGTCCATTCCGACCCAGGCTTTCCCGGGCCATCCGGGCCGCTCGAACCAGCTTTCAAAAATCATACCTGATCATTCGGAGCTGCAATGATTGGCCATACGATGCTTGAAGCAATTTGGTAAAAACAAGCATTGTTCATTGATTGCCGTTCAATAAAATGGGCCTATATTGCCTCATCAGTTCTCAACCCCACGGATGGCCCTCGATGGGCTTTGGAGGCGTTCAGTTGATTGGCCAGTCACCCGCCTTCCGCGAGACCGTGCGCCTCACCGCCCGCATGGCGGCCTGTGACGCGCCGGTCCTCATCGAAGGCGAGACGGGGACCGGCAAGGAACTGGCCGCCCGGGCCATCCACTACCAGAGCGCCCGCAAGGACCGGCCCTTCATCCCGGTCAATTGCGGCGCCATCCCGGATTCCCTCATCGAGAGCGAACTGTTCGGGCACCGGAAGGGCGCCTTCACCGACGCCAAGGAGCACCAGCCGGGCCTGGTGACCCTCGCCGAAGGCGGCACGCTCTTCCTGGATGAGGTGGACGCGCTTTCCCCCAAGGGGCAGGTGACGCTCCTCCGTTTTCTCCAGGACCAGGAGTTCAGGCCCCTGGGCGCCCGCCATGTGGAGCACGGCAATGTCCGCATCCTGGCCGCCAGCAACGCGAGCCTTCCGGTGCTGGTGGAACGGGGGGCCTTCCGGGCGGACCTCCTCTACCGGCTGCGGATCCTTTGCCTCGAACTGGCTCCGCTCCGGGCGCGGAGAGGGGATGTGGAACACCTGGCGGCCTGGTTCCTGGATGCCTGCGACAAGCGGTTCGGACTGGGAACCAAGGCCGTCCACCCGGACTCCTTGGCCTGGATGGAAACCTACCACTGGCCGGGAAACATCCGCGAACTCGAGAACCTGCTCTACCGGGAGTATCTGTTGTCCGAAGGGCGGGTGATGCGGATCGAGCCTCCCATGACCCTAAAACCGATGCTCTCGGGGTCTCAGGGGTCTCAGGGGTCTCAGGGGTCTCAGGGGTCTCAGGGGTCTCCGGAGCCCCACCCGGGGGATCTCTCCTTCAGTCGGGCCAAGGCCAGGGCCATCGAGGCCTTCGAGCGGGACTACCTCGCGGGCCTTCTCGACTTGGCCGGAGGCAATGTCAGCCTCGCGGCCAAACTCGCGGGCAAGGAGCGGCGGAGCCTGGGGAAACTCCTCAAGAAGCATGGGCTGGGGAGCGCCCCCCGACCGCACCACTTCCATCCGGAAGACCGTGTTCCCGTCTGAAACCCTTCGGAGCGCCCGTTGAGCAAGGTCTTCTCCCCCCTCACGCTGGGCGTGGGCCTGACGGCCCTGGTGACCCTGGTTCCCGGCCTCGGGATCGGCTCCAAGGTCGGCAAGGATCCCGCGGGCACCACGAAGGCGGTTTCCGAGGCGAAGCGGGCCCCCAGGGCCGAGGCGGTGGAAGGGCTCCTGGACCAATGCCTCGCGGAACGGCCGAAGGGGGGGGCATCGGTACTCCGCGTCACCATCCTCACCCTGCCGGATCCCCAGCGCACCCACATGGCCCTCTGGTTCGACCTGCGGTTGAACGCGGTGCAGCGGGCCTTCAAGGAGTACGACTTCCTTCCCCGGGCCTTCTTCCTCCCCTGGGATGCCAAATCCAGGGAGGACACGGGACCGGGGGTGTCCTCCGGGTACCCCGACCCCAGTCCGGGGCTGATCTGGTTCGCCCGGGAGCGCCAGGCCTCGGATCCCCCCGGGGGGCCCGCGGCCTACCACGCCCTGTTCATCGTGGGGGAGAGCCAGTCGCTGGGTCTCAACCGCGAGGCCATGCGGCAGGCGCTCCGGCTCGCGGACAAGGTGCGGGGGCCCGGCGAAGGCCCTCCCATCACGATCATCGGTCCCCAGTTCTCGGGCAGCCTCGCCTCCCTGGGGGCGGCCCTTGCGGACCATTTCCAGGGGCCGGCCGCGCCCCCCATCCGGATCCAGGGGACCACGACCCTGGGCGGGAGCGCCGCCGAGACCCTGCGCGCCACGGCCGGCGGCGTTCCCGCGTCCCGGCTGTCCATTTCAGGGTGGATCTGCAACCTGTCGGGCCCCTCCAAGGATCAACTGCTGAGCTGGTACAGGAAGGAGGCGGGCTGGCCCACGGAGGCCTCGAAGGTGGCCGTGTTCACCGAATCCAACACGGCCTACAGCCCAGGCTCCAACCCCGGCTCCAACTCCGGCGGGCCCGTGACGCAGATCCTCTTCCCCATGGGCCTGTCCCGGTTGCGGGCGGAACGGCGCGCCATGGAACACAACCTCGCGAAGGGCGGCGGGGCCAAGGAACTGGTGCTGCCGTCCACCCTGCTGGGCCTTTCGGAAGATGATGCGCGGCGGGTGGTGGACACGGTGCCGCAGTACTCCGCCGATACCCTCCGGAACACGGAACTGACCCTCGCGGGCACCATCCTCAGCCTGGCCCGGCGGGGCTACACCCACATCGGGATCTCCGCCTCGGATCCCCAGGACCTGATCTTCCTGGCGGAACGGATCCGGGCCTACCACCCCAGTTGCACCCTCTTCACCACCAGCGGCAACCATGTCCTTTTCGCGCACCCGAATCTGAGTGCCGCCATGGACGGCATGGTCCTGGTCGGGGGATATCCCCTGACGGATGCCATGCGTGTCGTCTCCCTCCTGAAGGGGGAACTCGAATCTCCGGTGCGCTTCACCTCCGAGGGGGAGTACGCGGCCTACTACGCCACGCTCCTGGCTCTGGATCTCCCCCGGGCCAAGGATCCCGCCCGGCGGTTCTGGGGCAAACAGGGATTCATCTCCATCGTGAAGGGCGGCAGCATCTGGCCCCTCCGCCATGGCGGGCTGGAGGTGGCGGCGGCCCCGGGGGCCCCCGGATGGGACCATCAGGTCGAGGCTCTCTATGTGGAAGGGGCGAAGCAGAGCTCCGACATGGCCGAATATGTCCTTTCCCGGCTCCGCCAGCTGAGCCTGCTCCTGCTTCTGCTGGGCGGCGCCTCCTGCTGGATGTTCCTCAAGCCCATCCTCGAGGTGGGGACGGCCCACCCGCCGGAACCGAGTCTCCGGCCCTACGGGGGTCTGGCCGCCGGGGCGCTGCTGGCCATGGCCACCGTGTCCCTGCTGGGGGTGGGGTACCTCCTGCCCCTGTCCGTGCTGAAGGGATCCCCCTGGGGCGATACCTTCCTGTGGATCAGCCTGGTGGCCTGGGCGGGTCTGATCTTCATCACCGGGCGAGCCCTGGGGGGGCGATGGGGCTGGGGCGTGACGCTCCCGCTCCTGGCCCTGGCGCTTCTGCCGGCCTTCGCCGTGGGGGTGTGGGGCCGAACCCACTTCCTGGTCTTCATACCCGGGTACCTCCGCTTCACCTCCCCGGGCCGAGGCGTTTCCCTCATCCCCACCATGGTGCTCCTGACGGCCTCCCTGGCCCTGCTGCTGAGGACCTGGTTCGACGTGCGACGCCAGGAACACCCGGCCTTCTGGCCCAGCCCCTTCGGCCTGTCCGCGGCCCACGGCCAGCACCTGCGGCATTTCCGGGGCCTGCGCGCCAAATGGTGGATCTACCTGCTCGTGGGGATTCTCCTGGCCTTCCAGTGGGCCCTTCCCGGGGGGCTCCTCCGCCCCCTCATGGAAGTGCCGGGCGTCACCGCCATCGTGGTGGGCGTGGGGGGGTGCGTGTTCGTATCGTCCCTCTTCCTCTTCTGGCAGCTTCAACGGGGCTGGCAGGAATTGAAGCGGATCCTGGAGGAGCTGGATTTCGCCTCCTACCGGGCCGCCTTCGCCGAAGCGGGCAAGCTCATGCACTGGAATGCCATGCGGGCCCTGGGCCGGGGCCTCAAGACCCACCGCTCCAGCCTGCGGGGCCGGCAGATCCTGGAGGACCAGAGGGGCTGGATCACGGAGATTGAACCGAAGTACGGCAGCTGCCTTTCCTCGCTTGAGCGGGAGGAGGCCACGGTGCCGCGGGGGCGGAAGGCCACGAGCGAATTCGCCCGGTGGCTGTTCCGCTTCAAGGTGGCTGGCTGGATGAGCGCCTGCGGCGATGACCTCAAGGCCGCCTGCGACCGGCAGCCCGCCGAAGCCGCGTTCCACCAGGAAGCGGTGGACCTGTTCTCCGCCCTGCGCGCCATCACCTTCATCCGCCAGGCCTTCCTGGTGGCGAGGTATCTGCTGATCGGATCCCTGGGCTCCATGCTCCTCCTGGTGCTGGCGGTGGCCGCCTTCGACTTCCAGCCCAAGGCCGAGGTGCTCACCGTGCTCGGCGCGGTCCTGCTCGTCATGGCGGGCTGGGTGGCCTTCCGCATCGTGCAGTTGGAACAGGATCCCCTCCTCTGCCTGATGGAAGGCACCGTGGCTGGCGAAGTGCAGCTCAGCCTGGGCCTGGTGGAAAACGGCCTCCGCTTCGTGCTGGTGCCGCTGCTGCTCCTCCTCGCGACCCTGAACCCCTCCTTCGGCGGACTGGTGCTGCAGGTGTTCAATCCGCTCATGCACCTGATGAAGTGATACCGGTTCGCGTTCAAGCATGAAGGATCCACCACGGAACCCTGGGCCCGGATGGACCCACCATGGGTCATCCCGGGGAACATCTTTATCGCCAAATGGATCCATCCAGGATGGGCCCCGGGGGTTGGGTCAATGATTCTCTATTTGTATATTTAGCCTTATTTTTCCATCTTGTGAATAGGCAACAGCTTGGCTTGGGTTGGCATAGTTGGCCCATCAATTGCCAGTGGATTGGTGCGTCATCCCCCATCCCCTTCCTTCCACCTGCTAAGGAGCCGACATGGCGAAATCCGCCGCGAACCGGTGCGTGACCCTGGCGTTCAACGCGCCCCTCCTCGATGTCCAGAAAGAGGAACGGCGGCCTTCCACCGCCGCCTATGCCTTTTCCCCTGGAGGGCGATTCCTGGGGCAGGGTGCCGTGGATGCCAAGGGCCAGGCCTCTTTTGATGTGCATCTGGGGAATGCCCCCACCGGCCTCCGGGTGCTGATGGGCCCCGCCACCGAAGAGAAGCTCCCCAGCCTGGAGGAACTGCTGCGTCGCGGCGCCCAGGAGCAGCATCTGCGCGTGGGGCTGGACGAGGCCCGGTTGAGGGTGGACTTTCCCGTCCACCCCGATATCTGGCGGCCCTGGCTCCTGGGGCTCTGCCTGGTGAAGGGGACGCTTCAGAAGCGCATCCTCCGGGATGGCATCACGGTGGATATGCCGGTGTGCCGGGCCACGGTGGAGATCTACGAAGTGGATCCCATCTGGATCCTCATCCCCAAACTGCCCAAGGAGCTGCTGGACCGGTTCCGGGATGTGCTGGTGCGTCCCATCCCCCTGCCCGATCCCATCCTGGATTTCCCTCCGGTGACCGGACCCATTCCGATTCCCTTCCCGGGCCCCCGCCCGGGCCCGGGCCCGGATCCGGCGCCCTTCGATCTCATGGCCGCGGAAACCCACCGGGTGGACGCCGAAGCCATCTCGGCCCTGCACGAAGCCTCCGGCTCGGCCGCGCTGCGCTTCGCGGCCCTCAGCGGCAGTGACCAGGCCTTCCGCAGGGCCCTGATTGACCATGCGGATCTGATCCGCCCCATCCTCTGCTGGCTGCACCCCACCCTGGTCACCATGCGCCGCATCGGCACCGCCTTCACGGACGATTGCGGGCATTTCCGCGCCTACATCTTCAAGGGCTTCGCCAACCCGGATCAGCCGGAT
Source organism: Geothrix sp. (assembly GCA_030681515.1). Lineage (GTDB taxonomy): Bacteria > Acidobacteriota > Holophagae > Holophagales > Holophagaceae > Geothrix. The sequence continues at coordinate 109,503 of JAUXSE010000045.1, forward strand.
CTCTACTTCAGGGCCACGCAGCGGATCTTCGGTTTCTTCACCGTCACCATCTACGCGCCGGTGCCCATCGCCTGCCACACCTGGTGGAATTATGTCTGCGGCACCGAGGTCAGTCTCTACACCTCCCATCCCCTGGCCATCACCTGCGCGCCCTGCCCCCCGGTGATCGCCGGCGACAACTGGGTGCTGTTCATGGCCATCGGCAACTTCCCCCTGAGCCGGATCCACGGCACGGGCCAGGCCCTGGGCGCCGCGACCTCCACCAACCTGGGCCTCACCGATGGCGAGGCGCCCTGGGGTGGCCTGCTGCGGCCCCGCCTCGAATTCGATAATTCCCTGCGGGACAGCCTCGGGGTGAAGTACTACCGGCTCTCCTGGAAACGGGACGCGGAACCGGATACGGCCTACAAGCCGATGATCGGATCCATCAGCCGCCACTACGCGCACATGCTCGGCACGGACCTGGTGCTGGATGCCTATCCCCTGGGCCCCACGACCCAGGGAACCGAGGGCAACCTCTTCGAGATCCCCCCCTCCATCCCGCCCCTGGGCAAATGGAGCATTCCCGATGCGGTGGAGGACACCACCAGCGGCAAGTTCAATACCGTGGCCGCGGATGGCACGCCCGTCCTGGATGGCCAGGTGCAGATCCGGCTCGAGCTCTTCGACGCGGCCGGCGCCCCCGTGAACATCGCCGCCAAGGGCATCCGCTACTTCGTCCCCACCTCCACGGATCTCAGCGCAACCATCCACACGGTGGATGCCTCCACCCTGGGGCTGGTGGCCGGGAACACCATGGTCATCACCCTCCATGTGAACAACCAGTCCTGCGGCGCTTTCATCGCGCCCCCGGCCATCGGCGGCGCCATCGCGGATCCCTGTTGTGGCGTCCTGAAATACGGCCTGGGGGATACGGTCACACTGGCCTGGCAGGCCAGCCATCCCCATGGCCACGCCACCTACGGTTTTGGCGTGGTGCGCGGCGTGAGCAGCGTCTACAGCAGTGGCGGGGGCGTGGGCGGCGGTTCCTTCAGCGTCACCCGCACCGTGGGCCAGCTGCTCAATGACAACCTCCCGGCGGGTTGCGCGGCGGGCGGCTGCCCCGTGGCCGGATTCAGCGAGAACCTGCATGTGTACGCCACCGCCACCGATGGCTGGTCCCGCCAGTACCAGTACGACGCCGATTCCGTCCGGGCCTTCGTCCTGGCGCCCCAGTAGATGTCGTTGCCAACGAGGTTGTTCAGCCTTGTGATTGGGGTCAGGCTCCCCAACCACCCGATCCTAACTCTATGAGTGGTACAGAATTTGGGGTCAGGCCAGCTGGTTCTCGATGGAGTTTCTGGATGACTTGGAACAGCACTATAAAACAAAACACGCCAAGCAAAATAACGATGCTGCACCAACCATCCATATTGCCAAGTGCATTTTGTATTTTTTGATCAGCGCTTTAAGGATGTCATCTGAATACATAGTCGGTCCTGAAAAAGCCACTCAGGACATTGGCGCCGCCCCTCGTGCAGGATCCTGCACCGGCACCTACATCACGCAGCACATTCTCCTGGGGCCCAGGACCGCCGTAGGTGGGTCAGGGCGGGTATCCACCAAGTCCAAATTCGTACAAAAAGTCGCCTGAGGTGGGCGAGGATCTTCCTCAGGTTGTGGCCCACGGCGCAGAGGACGGCGTTCTGGGCGTCTCCGAGCACGCCCTTCAGCCAGTTCCGCCCCAGCTTGCCATCTGCTTTCTGATGTCCGATTTCGGGCTCGATGCTTGATCTGCGCTTCATCTCCTTCTTCATCGCCTTGCTGATGCCCTTCCGGCTTCCAGCGATGATCACGCGACAGCTCTCTGGATCCACGCCGTGGCCCTTGTAGCCCCGGTCCACGTGGCACCGTTTTGGCATCACACCCGTGAGCTGCGCGACCTGCTCCAGTTGCTCCTCCAGCGTGTGGCCGTCGTACGGGTTGCCCGGCAGAGACTTCGCTCCGAGCGCAAACCCGCCCCACGCTGTCGTTGCCTGGCTGGTCTTCACTCCGAACTCGTACGGCTTGTGGGCCTTCCCTTTTGCGATGCACTCCACTTCCGGCGCGTGCATCGAGTAGACCTTGCCCTTGGTCTTCTTCTCCTGCGTCAACACCAACTCAGCGAGGATCAGCGTGTCCTTGTGCTGCTCCCAGGCTTCGTCGCTCATCTTCCGCTCCAGGTCCCGCTGAACCCGCCCTGCGTAGACCTTCAGCTTCTTCCGCTCCTTCGCTGCCCGCTTGTAATGCTTGGCCTTCTTGTAGCGCCCGTGCATCAGGAACGCCGACTTCGCCAGATCCCGGTGGCTCTGCCGCGACTTGGTCTCCGTGGCATCGGCTACGCGCAGCAGGTGATGCAGCACTTTTCGAAACAGCCTCGCATCCGTCGGAAATTCCACAGCCTTGGGTTGGACCGTCGTGTCCACCACAACCACCTGCATCTGTTTCGGTGTGACGGTCCTGGTCCGCAGCCCAGCTTCGATGGTCAGCTTCAGAAGCTGCTCCACGCCTGCTTCTCCGATGCGCTTTCGCCAACGCGAAAGCTGAGAATCGTCCACGGGCAACTCATGCAGGAAGAACTCCTCACCGCAGAAGAACTGCCAGTAGGGCCGCTCCGGCCACTCCTCCACCGCCTGCTCGTCCGACAGCCCGAAAGTGTGCTAAAGCATCACCAGCCCCGCCATCGTTCGGATCGGGATGCCAGGGCGCCCCGTCTTCTCCGAATACAACGAGCCGAACGACTCCACCAGCGAGCCCCAATTGATGGCCTCCGCCAGCCGGACCAACTCGTGCTCCATGTTCAACATCAGATCCAACCGGCTCGCCCCGATCAAGGGCTGCTCGTGGGTCTTCTGCTTCTCTTTTGGCCTCATCTGTACACCGGATATCCAGGGGGCGCCCCTATCAATCTGGTGTTTCAGATAGCCTATTTGTTCCCTTAAATAATTGCTATTGTTTGGTTTGATGCTTTGTCAGGACCGACTGGATAACAACGCCTGCGAAGCGGTCGTAAAACGGGCCATCATGCATCGGAAGAATTCCCTGTTCTACCGCTCAGCCACAGGGGCACGGGCTGGGGACACGTTCATGTCCCTGATTCATTCGGCGGAACTCAACGGCGTCGAGCCCTTTGAATACCTGATCGAGTTGCTGAAGCACCCCGAGGAAGTGGAGCAGGAACCGGGCAAGTGGATGCCCTGGACCTATCCGGCGCCGGCGGACTCTGCCTGATTGGGATCCAAATCCGGGTGATTTGGCTTGAGTCGTAGCCACTCAGGTGGCCCCCAAATCGGCGATTTCAGCAGCCGTGACCCAGATCAGGCAGCCCTGCCGGAAACACACGACCATCAACCTATCCGTTCACGCACCCTTGCCGGAAACACACGAAAGAGCCCCCCAGGTTAGGGGGGCTCTTGCTCAGATGGGCGTGGCTGCCAGGAATGACCAAGCCCCCGTTTATTGACGCACTGGGAAATATTGCAGAGAGTTGACAATCGCAATCGAGAAAGCCAAAAAACTAACGATCCAAATCCAAAAATGCCTTCTGAACTTAAATAGCAGGTCAGTTACCTCATCATCATCAACAAAGTGATTTGGCTTTTTAAACACCCAAACCAGACTGTAAACCAAGGTTGAACCAGTAGAATTAACAACCGAAAGTATTTCAATTGGTCGCCATAAAATTCCAACAGGAGAACCCATTTCCTTCCATCTATCTCGGTGCTTAGTGTAAATAGCTTCAATTATTTTATCAAAGTAAACAAAGGTTGGAATTAATCCAGCCGATATGCTTATCAGCAACAATCCAAGTGAAACATATATCATTGAACACTCCATTGGAAAGCCCAGATTGAGGAACTAATAGCACCTTTCCAATTTTTGACCTTGATAGGTATAGCTATGTGGATTTTGATTGGGATTGGGCTTTGTTGCATCGGTAAGGTTGATCGAATAGCCTCCTCCAGCAGTAAATCCTGGAAGAGTCCCACCCAGCTCAAAAGACTGGCTAGAGCTTGAAGTTCCTAACGCGCCCCCGAGCCCATAACCAGCGGCTACATTTCCAGACCAACCAGAGAAATGAGACTCCAATTGTTGCGGAGTTGGAGTATTCGATTGCGTCAACCAGACAGCAGTGGCGGAAAGCGACTTCCCTAGGAATCCTGTTCCCCCATTGAGTCCAAGATACGAAGTTCCATATCGGTCAACCGTGAGATTGACCCATCCCCCCATCCCAAAAACAAACCCTGCACTAAAACTATAACCATCAGGTGTACGGGCGCCTGTGCCAGGACAATCCTTCTTGGGCTGAGGAGATTGCGGCGTTGCAGTAGTCCCAGGTCCACCTTGACCCCCTCCACCCCCGCCTCCCGGCTGCCCCGGACCAGGAATGGGTCCGATAGAGTCTCCACCACCGCAAGATTCCTCAACCCAGTACCATATCCCAGGAACCCACGGCCCATCCCCGACCTGAGATGATTGGGACTGAACCCAGCGCCCACACATTCCGCTTGGATCAGTAGCCATAAATGGGCTTCCGCCCACATAGGCTCTCTGGTTCAACTGATTTTCATCCACTCCTTGATCCGAGTTCAAGAACCGATGCCAGGACGGGCTGTAATACCGCCCGCGCATGTAGATCAACCTCGTCGCATCGGTCTGAACATGCCCGGTGTAACCAGTCAAAGGCTGGTACCCCGATGAATAATTCGAAATATATTCACCATAAGGCCCAAAGGTCTGGGTTCCAACGATGCTGCTGCCCCGGGTGATTACTCGAGGGGTTCCAAGATGATCGTTGTGGAGTTCGTACACCCCAGTGACATCAATCTCGGCGATGGCTTCGGATCCGAGGTAAATCACATCCCGTTTCCACCCGGAGTCGTTGTATTCGGCCAGAAGCAACCCACCCGTTGAATATGCGAATCGCCGATTGTTCGCAGACTGGGCCGCATCAATGATGTTGATCCTCAACCCCGAGGGGGCGTAGCGGTAACTCTGTATGACTCCGCTTGGTGTCGCATTTGCAGCGGCCAACCTGCCCAGGCCGTCCCAGCCGAGGGCCACGCCCTGATTGCTTCCAGTCTCCAACCCGATCTGGGTGGCCTCTCCCATGCCGTTGATCGACCACCCTGTACTGCCACCGGGAACGCCATTGGTGGGCTGGGGTCCGAACGAGAAATAATTCATCGTGGGCGGGACGCCAGCTCCTGTGGCTGAGTGGTAGATGTTGTTCCCGTATGCGTCATGGCTATGTGTCGTATTGATCCCAAGAGCCGCCGCATTGGCGGCCAGCACGCGCCCTGAGGCATCTGGAGTGATGCTCCATTCTCCAGCAAGGGTGAGCCGCTCGGCCGTGTCGTAACCATAGGACCGAGGACCTGAAAGGGTGGTAGCCGTGGAATACTTGATGGTCCAAGTATCGAGGTGCAGCCCAAAATCTTTGGACTTCCATTCGCTGCTAGCGCCCGAGGCGAAATTGATGGTGGAACGGTTCCCCCAGTCATCGAACCCGACATTCGAAACCAAGGGTTGACCGTTGTTCTTGATGCCAACGATTCGGCTGTCCTGATCGTAGTCATAGGTCACCACCCGGAGGCTCGGGTAAGTAATTGAGTTCAGGCGACCAAAGGAATCGTAATCATATTGAATGGTGGGGCTAAAGCCTGGGCTGATGCCAACCGTGTTGGTCGATTCCTGCTTGAGCCGCTTCCCCTTGGCAGCGTCAGGCCAGTACTGATAGGTCTGAACAACGCTTTCCGATCCATGAGAACTGATCGCGGATTGCAGGTCGGCTCCCTGGTAGACGTAGCTAAGGGAGTCAGAACCCCCGCTGACCCGACGGAGTCGGCCAATCCCGTCGTAAAGCAGTGTGCGACTTCTCGTCGGCTGATTCGACACCACCCCTTCATTGATAAGGCATGGTTGGTTCAATCCATTGAAATTACCAAAGGTGATGGTCCCCGTTTCGGGCTCGGATTTACTCGTCATGCGGCCAAGACCGTCGTAATTAAACAAACGATCCTGAGGGATCATGATCGAGGAGCCCGCGGGAGGAGTGATGGTGACCTTGATCTGATTCCCAGATCCATCATAGGTGGCCGTCGTGATTTCCCCCGTGGGAGCAATCTGCTTCACGACCTGTCCAAAGACATCTCGGTACTCCTTGCTGGAGATGCCTGTGCCCATGGCTGATCGTGTGATGACCGCCAGTTCATTTGAAGTAGCGTAAGCCCCAGATTCCTTGGTATACCCAATCGAAATCCCAGTGCTATTAGGGCTAAGCTGCGAGGTTACGCGGTCCAAATCGTCGTACCCCGTGGTCGATGTGCGACCGGAACCATTCCAAGTGATTTCTTTCTGTGAAACGAGACGCCCATAAATGTCATAGGTGAACTCGGTCTTTGATCCATCTGGATTGGAGCGGCTGAGTAAACGGCCAAATCCATCCCGTCGTTCCGTGATGGTTCGGCTGTTCTGGGTGATGGTGGTTGTTTTTTCATCGGGGAACGCATAGATGATTGCGCCCACACCTGCTGTCGATTTGGTCCTGACCCGCCCACGGAGATCGAAATCCAGGGTGGTCACCAAACCCCGTGCGTTTGTGATCGATTGGGGACGACCGGCCGAGTCAAAATTGGTCTGAGACTCAACCAGTGTGCTTCGTTGTGTAGAATCGGGATCCCAATAGCTGGTCGTCTTGGACTGAGGAAGGCCCGTTACAGGGTCGAAGCCAACACTCAGGTCGTAGGGCGCAATGCCCGAGAATCCGGGCTCATCATGGGCAACCTGCATGAAGCTGGCTCGTCCGTCAGAGTCATAGCTAAGGGCTTGGCCATCTTTCCCGGTCGCCCCGCCATCCCGGTAGACGTGAACCGGAAGACCCATAGTCGAATCGTATTCAGTGCGCACAACGGACGCCGGGGCAATGGTCGCACCATTCTGGAGGTTAAACCGCGTGTTCGTGACGGTGATGGGACGGTTGAAATCCAGAAGGTTGAAGTGTGTGTCCCACTCGTAGGCGGTGGTTCCGGCGGGTGGTTCGTTGACGTAAATGGTTCCGACATACAGCTTCTGTTGTTGGACTTGAAGATTCTTCGAATCAACATAGGTCACTGCAACCGTACGATCGGGTTCCCCCTGCCGAATGGTCGTTGTTCCCGAAAGCATGGATGCCGTCGAATCAACACCCCCGGGCACCAAAGCGTTGGTCTGGGTTGCTAGGACCGAACCATCCGCCGCAAGCAAGCGATAAGACATCAGTGAACCGTTGCTGTAATCGCGTTCGGAGGTCGTTGGTGCATAGTTTAGTTCGGTAGACCTCCCGGGCGTACCCTTGGACGTAAACCAGGCTTTATAAATGGTTTGCCACTGGGTTTGCGCCCCTCCATCAGGAAGGGTTCTCGTCCAGGTTTGCCTCCAGGTCTCATTCGTTGCGGAATCCAGCAGGTCCATTTGTCTTGCGGCATATAAATACGTGTCGTCGATCGAAGCTTTCCAAGTTCCAATGGGATCCAGAATGCGCCCACTACCCACCCCACCAGGCGTGATGAACATGTTGGTCGAGTAGACCCACGATGCCTGCACACCTAGGGCGTCGGTGGCACCAGCAAGAGAGGCGTGATTCCCGTCGTACCCAAAACTCCACGTCATCGTCGGGCAGGCCGTGGGGTTTGAGGGCGGTGGCGCCGACGGCTTCACCGGGGTTGCTCCACCCCACGAAGGCATGGCCACTGCATCGGGGCCGCCGATCTGAACCTGAGTCGGCCGCATGATCGGGCCCGGCACGTCAGGGCTGATGACACCTGACGGGGCCGTAAGTGCTGACATGGTGTTCGGCCTTGAGGTTGAAAGGCCAGGGTAGCCCTTCACATATAGAGAGGGGGCTGCCACGCCGACAAAATCCGCTCGGACGAGCTCAACCTCGGTCGTAACGCTGCTCAGGTATGTAGCCCAACTCAGCTTCACACCCTTTCCGCGCTGGTTGGAGGCCACAACACAGTGGGCGGCCGACATGCCCGAACCTAGGCCAGAGGTAGTCTGGGTCCACTGGAAGGTCACTGAATGTCCGAACCGGTCTACCCAAAGGATCGGAACCCAAGCATTGAAGGTCGCCACGAAGGCATATACTCGGGCGCGATCCTTGTCCATCAGCACCGTGTACTGCGTTGGCGCTGCACCGTAGTTCACCGGGTTGTGTGCCTGGAGTGTGCCCTGCCAGGATCCGAATTCGGTCGGGCCAGCCGTATAAACTCCCAGCGTACCGCTCAAATCGACCATCACCGACGAAGCATCCTTCGCCGAGAATGCAAATTTCTGTGCGAGATCGAACGTTCCGGAACTCAGATTGCTGAAAGCCGAGAAATCCCCCTTGCGCAGTGACCTGCCATCCTCCAGCACATAGGAAGGCGACTCTGGCACACCCGCATACGTAGCGCCACCCGTGATGTAACCAAAATGAATGGTCGCGTACATGGGCCGATCGAGAAAGGACTGGCCTTGATCCACCCACTCATTGCTCCAATACCAGCGTCCGTCATCGGTGTAGACCTTTGTGCGTATGGACTGCCAAAGGTGATTGACCTGTACCGCATGGGAGGCGTTCATTCCCACGACAAGAGGAATCGGAAGCTCTCCCTGCACCGTGGCAACAGGCAACGACATGGTGACGGCTCCCGCTGCCGGAGAGACGTTCCACCCTCCACCTGACTGCGCGATCGCGATTGGATCCGCCAACCGAAAGCGCGTCTGGGCAAAGGCAAGTCCACCGCTAAACAAAGCGGTCAGAATCAAGAATTTTGTATAGCGAGCTACGGACACGACAACTCCCGTCACCATGAATTGAGATTTCCGAACAGGGCTACTCGCGCCAAAAGGAACCCTCGTCATCCCCGACACGGATGTTCACGAGGCGGAGCTTTGGCAATACCGATGGTGCCTGGCCCACATAGGGAATGAACGGACCGGCCACCTTATTAGATGGGAGATGAATGCGTCCATTTACAGCGACTGAATCCGCCGCCTGAATTCCTTCCAGATAGAATCCGAAATGCAACGGGGCGGAGCCAAAGTTCTTGAACTGAACCTGCCACCCAGTGGGGGTGGGCTCCAGCTGGTAGCGAATATCAACGGAATCGCTCGGAGCAGCCATGAGCGATAACCAGGCTTCCTGGGTGGATACTGGGGGCGGCGTCTGAGCAAATAACGCGGGCCCTGATACTGCCGCGGTGAGCACCGACACAAAGACGATCTGGTTCATTGGGGCATCCGTTTTGTTTAGGGAAAACAAGGGGAAGCGAATAGATCCAACACACTTGGGGATTAGGGCAATTGTTGCCGTTGAGCCTACGATGGCGCCTAGAAGACCTGCAAGTAATTTCCGTGAACAGGCGAATTTCCACCCTGAACGGTAAGCACAAAGGTCCGCGAGTGAAGACTCCTGCGTTTCCTCTGTCTCAAATAGCTTGGCGCGGGGGGGACAGGATGCGGAGCGGAGAATGAGAGCCAAGAACACAGGACGCCCTGGCCCAGGCCAACGGTCGGCGCGTGCGATCCCCCCCGGTCACGCGGTCGCCAGCCCCTTGCGCAGATCCGGGTGGACGGGCAGGCGGATCTTGAAGGAACTTCCCTTGCCCGGTTCGCTGGCGACCTGCAGGTTTCCGCCATGCCCATGCACGATGCCATACACCACCGAAAGGCCGAGCCCGGTGCCCTGGCCCAGTTCCTTGGTGGTGAAGAAGGGCTCGAAGATCCGTTCCATGGTGAGCGGATCCATGCCGCAGCCCGTGTCCTCGATGGTGAGCAGGACGCAGGGCTCCAGGAAGGATTGATCGCCCACCCTCCGGCCGGCTTCCGCGGGCTGGAGGTGAATGGACAGGACGCCTCCGTCCGGCTGCATGGCCTGGCTTCCGTTGATGCCCAGATTCATGATCACCTGATGGAGCTGGGAAGGATCCCCGAGAATCCGGATCCCCTGGGCCAGATCATTCCGCACCTCCACGTTCTTCGGGAGCGTGGCCTGAAGGAGGCTGGCCACTTCCGTGACGAGGCCCGTGAGGTCGAAGGGGATCCAGGTATCATCCGTGCGACGGCTGAAATTCAGGATCTGGGCGCTCAGTTCCCTGGCGCGGCCACCCACCTGCTGGATGATCTCCAGCTTTCTCTGGATGGGGCTATCCGGTCCGACCTGAACCTCGATGAGCTCGGCCGCATTGAGAATGGCGCCGATCAGGTTGTTGAAGTCGTGGGCCATGCCGCCCGCCACGGCCCCAAGGGCATCCATCTTCTGGGCCTGGCGGAGATGGCGGTCCTTCTCCACCTCCAGGGTGATATCCCTGAGCCGCACCACCAGGGACTCGACGGTGCCCTCGACGGTGCGCACCGGGGACACCGTGCCCTCGAAGGTGATGGTCTTGCCGGCAAGGGTCTTCAAGGAGGAGCGGCCTGTCCAGGCCTGGCCCGAGCGCGCCTGCTCCAGAGCCGTGGCCAGGATCCGGCACTCGAACAGGTCCATGAACATCTGCTTCGGGGCCCAGTGGCTGGGCTGCCCGAATATCTGCGCAAAAAGGGCGTTCGAATAGATGATGGCGCCATTCCCGGCATCCAGGATGGCGATGACCTCCATGACCTGATCGAGGGCGGAGGAGAGGCGATTGCTCGTCTCCTCCAGTTGCCGTTTTTCCCTGACATCTTTGGCCACTGCCACGCTCTCCCGATACCTGGAATCGCTGAGACTCGCGTACTTCCCCGGCCCGAACGGCCGATGGGTGGGAAGGGGACTGGGATGACGGGAGGAATGGTCCACTTGATTCGTACCCATGGAATCTCCTGGATCTCAAACCCGCATGAACAAGCCGGGAAAGGGGATCTCAAGACCTTTCGGAAGGGTAGATCCCGCCATGAAGGAAAGGCTCGAATTCCGCCGAACGGTGTACTTTTCGCCTCCGAACGGTCATTTAGGCGAAAATCCGTCCCTCCGGAGCCATCAAATGATTCCAGCCCGGATGCTATCCCTCGTCCGGGAGGTCATGGCGCGGCTGACGGTCAATTCCACCTTGGGGGCGATCAGCACCTTCGTCCGCCCCACCGAGGTGGTACGGACCCCCTTGACCATCTGGGGCCGCAGCAGCAGGTGGCGCTGGATCCGCAACATGCCATCGTCCGGAAAGGCCACTTCCACCTCCGCCAGGGAGCTCCAGCGGGTCACATAGCGGTTCAGGCCCCGGCAGGCCCAGACCCGGTCGTCCGCCAGCTCGAAATGGGTGACGAGATCCAGTTCCATGAAGATTTCCCCTTCGCCAGCCTTGATGGGGAAGCGCACGGGGGGCGGCAGCAGGGTCTTCAGTTCGATGGGGGAAAGGGGCCGGATGAGGTGATTCCGCACCCGCCGCAGACACTTGGCCAGCCGGTCCTCGAACACCGGCTTCAACAGGTAGTCCACGGCGGCCAGCTCGAAGGCGCGCACCGCGTAGGTGGAATGGGCGGTCACGAAGACCACGGGAGGACAACCCGGAACCTCCGCCAGGATCTCCATGCCGTTGGGGCCGGGCATCTGGATATCCAGGAAGATCACATCCACGTCATGCGGCGTTTTCAGCCAATGGAGCAGGGCCAGGCCATCCCCGAGGGCAGCCACCACCAGGCACCCGGCTTCCTGGAGCAAACGGGACAGCCGCTCCCTGGCCAGGGGCTCATCATCAACCACCAGGGCTTTTAGGCGTTCCATGGGCATATTCTACTTGGATCGCCTCCAGCCGGACGCAGGCGAGCGTCCCCTGGCCCGAGGGCCCGATGGAGCAGCTGGCCCGGTTGCCGAAATGCAAGGCCAGCCTTGAGCTCAGATTCTTCACGCCGATGCCATTTCCCGCCGGGCCGCCCTGGAAGGGCTCGCCGGAATTCCAGACCTCCAGGAAGATCGTCCCCCCCTGGGTCCGGGCCCGGAGGATCAGATCCCCCCCAGGAATGCTGGGGGCGATGCCGTGCTTGATGGCATTTTCCACCAGGGGCTGCAGGAGGAGGGGGGGCACCTCGATGGCATCCAGATCCTCGTCCCATTCCCACACCACCCGGAGCCGGTCCCCCAGGCGGATGGCCTCCAGGGCCAGGAAATCCGCGATGATCTTGCGCTCCTCCCCCAGGGGCAGCCGCATGTACTCCGACGCCCGCATGATGCGGCGGAGCAGGTCCGACAGATGCCGGATGGCCAGCTCCGCCGCCTTGGGGCTCTTGTGGACCAGTTCCGCCAGGCC
>JAUXSE010000053.1 GCA_030681515.1 Geothrix sp.
CTTCTCCAGCGTGACCAGGCCCGCGGCCATGGCCACCGGATTGCCGCTTAACGTGCCGGCCTGGTACACGGCGCCCAGGGGCGAGACGTGCGCCATGATGTCCTTCCGCGTCGCATACGCGCCCACGGGGAAACCGCCGCCGATGATCTTGCCGTAGGTGCCCATGTCCGGCGTGATGCCCAGGCGCTCCGCCGCGCCGCCCGGGGCCACGCGGAAGCCGCTGATGACTTCGTCGAAGATGAGGATCACGCCGTGCCTGGTGCAGAGCTCGCGCAGGCGCTGGAGGAATTCGGGACGCTGGAGCAGCAGGCCGTTGTTGGCGGGAATGGGCTCGATGATGGCCGCGGCCAGTTCGTTCCCGATCTCCGCGAAGGTGCGTTCGAGCGTTTCCATGTCGTCCAGGGACACCACGGAGGTCAGCTCGGCGATGGCCTTGGGCACGCCGGCGCTGGTTGGGGCGCCGAAGGTGACGAGACCCGATCCGGCCTTCACCAGCAGCCCGTCGCTGTGGCCGTGGTAGCAGCCCTCGAACTTGAGGATGCGCTCGCGGCCCGTGAAGCCGCGGGCGGCGCGCAGGGCGGACATGACGGCCTCGGTGCCCGAGGACACGAAGCGCATCTTCTCGATGAAGGGCACCATCTCCTTGATGCGCCGGGCCAGGAACAGCTCGCGGCGGCTGGGCGCACCAAAGGTGAGGCCCTCCTGCATGGCCTCGGTCACGGCGGCCAGGATGTCGGGATGGGCGTGGCCCAGGATCAGCGGTCCCCAGGACATGCAGAGGTCCAGGAAGCGCTGGCCGTCCTCGTCCTCGAACCAGGCGCCGGAGGCCTTCCTGAAGAACTTGGGCGTGCCCCCCACGGCCCGAAAGGCCCGCACCGGACTGGACACGCCGCCGGGGAAATGCGTCAAGGCTTCCTGGAACAGGGTGTCGTTGCTCATAAAAACCTCAAAGTATTAACCGCAGATGACGCAGATTTCGCAGATGGATTTGGCAGAGGTTTTATCTGTGGCATCTGCGCCATCTGCGGTTTCAATTTCAAGAAACCCAGCCCTTTTCCAGAGCCTCGCGGCCGGCGTAGGTGACGATCATGTCGGCGCCGGCGCGGCGGATGGCGAGGAGATGCTGGTGCATCAGCTGATCGCCGTCCAGCCAGCCCAGGCGGTCGGCGGCCTTCACGCTGCTGAACTCGCTGGACACGTGGTAGGCGCAGAGGGGCGCCAGGGTGGCCTGCCGCAGCCGCCAGACGATGTCCAGGTTCGGCAGGGCGGGCTTGACCAGCAGCATGTCCGCGCCCTCCTCGACATCCAGCAGCGCGTCCCGCAGTCCTTCGCGGGCATTGCGGGGATCCATCTGGTAGGCCTTGCGGTCGCCGAACTTCGGACTGCTGTCGGCGGCATCGCGGAAGGGGCCGTAATAGGCGCCGGCGTGCTTGATGGCGTAGCTGAGGATGCTGGCCTGGGTGTACCCGTTCTCGTCGAGCATGGCGCGGATGGCGGCCACGCGGCCATCCATCATGTCGCTGGGCGCGACCACGTCGGCACCCGCCTCCGCATGGCGCAGGGCCATCTCCGCCAGCAGCGGCAGGGTCTGGTCGTTCATCACCACGCCCTCGCCGTCCACCAGCCCGCAGTGGCCGTGGCTGGTGTAGCCGCAGAGGCAGACATCGGTCATGACGATGAGGTCGGAACCGAAGGCCTGCTTGAGGGCCTTCACCGCCTGGGGGATGACGCCCTCCTGATCGCGGCAATAGGAGGCGTCGGGGTTCTTGGCCTCGGCGTCCGGCACGCCGAAGAGCAGCACGCTGGCGAGGCCGCGCTTCAGGTCCTTCTCGGCCTGGCGGACCGTGTCCTCCACGCCGGCGCGCACGATGCCCGGCAGGCTGGCGATCTCGCTGCTGCCGGGATGGGGCTGCACGAAGTGGGGCTGGATGAGGTGGCGCGGACGGAGGTCCGTTTCGGCCACCAGGTTGCGCATGGCGGCGCTGGTGCGAAGGCGGCGGGAGCGATTCAGCATGGGGACTCCTCCTTCTGGAGATGCTGCGCGAGCATGGCCCAGAGCAGGCCGGGCTTGGGTTCGCAGTGGGAATGGGCGGGCGCGCCAGCCTTGGCGAAGGCCTCGGCCGTGGCCTCGCCCCAGGCGAAGCGCTGGACATGGATCGAAAGCGGGGCGAGGATCTCGGCCTGGAAGGGACTCAGGGCGAGCACGCCGGCCACATTCGGGAGGGCGGGAAAGGGCACCCGCGCCGCTTCCCGATGCGTCACCCAGGGATGGATGCGCCAGAGGGATCCCTTCGCGGCCTCCTCCAGGTATTCCCGGCTTCGTTCGCCCCGGGCCAGGATGAAGTCGCCACCTTCGGGGAACCGGGTCTGCAGAAGGTCCCACAAGGCCTCGGCCCGGGCATCCGAAGGCAACTGGACTACCAGATCCTCGCGTCCCAGGGCATCCGCGGTGCCCGCGCCCTGCACGAGACAGATGGTCCCGGCCGGGAGTTTCGAGACCGCCACGCGGGCCCCGGAAGGGCTGAGAATCAGGATGGCCGAGATGCTGGAGAAGGGCCTCGGGGGAGGCATCATGGAAGCCTGCAGGCGCGTGAAGGCGTAGGGCACGGGCTTCCACCCCGCCTTGCGCACGATGTCCGACAGGGGATGCTGGGCGGGCCGGGCCAGCGCCAGGCGGGGGAAGGAGGCTGCGGAGGTCATGACAGGCCGAGCCCCTGGAGGACGGCCTTCAGCAGCGCGGCGTCATCGGTGCCCCGCGCCTCGGCGCGACGGAGAGCCCCATCCGGCGCATAGGCGGCCTGGAGCAGCAGCGTGCCATCAGCCTGGGGCGTGGCCAGGGCGCCCAGGGGCTGCTGGCAACCACCGCCGATGCCCGCCAGGACCTGGCGTTCCAGGGTGACGCAGCGGGCGGCCATGGCATCGTGGATCTCCGCCAGCACCTCGACCAGATCCGGGCGGTCGGCGCGGGCCTCGGCCAGCAGGGCGCCCTGCCCGGGCGCCGAAGGCAATTCCTCGGGCCGCAGCGGACGCACGGTCAGGCCGGACAGATCCAGGCCCAGGCGCTTCAGGCCCGCCGCGGCGAGCATGGTGGCGTGGAGGGGCCCGTCCCGCAGGATGCCATCGCGCACGCGCTGGAGACGGGTCTGCACGTTGCCGCGGATCCAGGTGAAGCGGGCCCTGGGGAAGAGCTGGCTCAGCACGCGCTCGCGGCGCACCGCGCTGGTGCCGATGACCAGATCCTCGGGCGAGCCGGGCCTCGTCACCAGCCAGTCCGAGGGATCCTCGCGGTGGGGGATGCAGGCGGGCACGATGCCGGCGGGGCGCTCCAGGGACACGTCCTTGAGGCTGTGGATGAGCAGGTCCGCCTGGCCCGCGGCCAGGGCATCCTCCAGCTCCTTGGTGAAGAAGCCCGCACCCACCTGCTTGTCGAGGGGGCCCTGGAGCCACTGATCGCCGGAGGTGGAGAATTTCCGCCAGGACACCTCGTAGCCCTTCGATTCGAGGAACCTGACCATGGGTTCGGCCTGGCCCACGGCCAGAGCGGATCCGCGGGTGGCGACGGTGACGTGCTTCATGCGGCACCTCCTGTGCCGCACCCTTCGGGCTTCGGCTTCGCCAAAGTGGCGCTTCGCTCCTGCTGCGCGCTCATGCGGCACCTCCGCCGGACGCGCGCAGGGCGCGCTCCCGCTCGCTGCGCTCACGGTGTCGGAGCCTCCCTGTGCCGCACCCTTCGGGCTTCGGCTTGACTCGCGCGCTTGGCGCTCGCCCCTTCGGGGCCGTCTGCTTCGCAGCCGGTCCTATCCGCCATCGGCGAATGGTCGCCAAAGTGGAACTCCGCTCCTGCTCCGTTCTCATGGTTGGACCGCCTCTCCATTGGGGTTCGTTCTGGGCTGGGTCTGCACCAGGGCTCGGAAAGCCAGTGTGCGCCCCCGGGTCAGGATCTCCTTCAGCGCTTCACGCTGGGCCTCGTCCAATCCCTGCATGGAGTCCTCGAGGGTTTTCACTTCCGCCTCCAGGGCGCCCCAGGCCACGTCCAGGCGCTCCTGGGAGGTCGTCAGATGGCGCTTGTGGGCCCGGGCCTGGGCCCGGTGGCGAAGGCGCCTGGCCGCGCCGACGAGATAGGGTTCCGCCTTCAGGGCCGCCTCGGCCCGCTGGGCCCGGGCCGTGGCGGTCTGGGCCAGGAAGGCGTTCAGATCTATGCGGTGGACCCAGGGCAGCTGCTCCAGCCCGGGCTCCGAATCCGGCGGCAGGGCCAGGTCGAGGATGCGCACCAGGGGGCGCTTCAGGGACTGCCAGGCATCCAGGGTGAAGACCGGTTCGGCCGCCGCCGTGGCGCTGACGATGGCGTCGAAACCGGCGGGGTCATGCTGGAGCTGCTCCAGATCCACGGTCATGAGACCCAGGGGATCGGCCAGATCGTGGGCCTTGCTCCGGGTGCGGTTCGCCACCGAGACCTTGAATCCGTGTTCCGGCAGACGCTCCGCCAGGTACTGGGTCATGGGACCGACGCCCACCAGCGCGATGGACGACCCGGACGCCAACCCCTCGATCAGGTGTTTGAGGGCCACCGTGGCGACGCTGACGTTGCCATCGGCGAGTCCCAGCCGGGCCCGCAGCCTCTGGCCCTCGCGGATCACGTCCTCGACGGACGCCTGGGCCTCCTCCCCGGCCACACCCACCTGCCGGGCCTGCACGAGAGCGTCCTTCAGCTGCCCCGGGATCTCCCGGTCCCCGAGGTTCGCCGATTCCAGACCGGCGGACATGGCCAGCAGATGGGTCCAGGCCTCCTCGCCCTCGTAGCGCCGGACGCCCGCCCCGGGATCAATGGCATCGGGTTCCCCCCCCCACACCATCCAGAGCACCCGCTGGCAGGTCGCGAGGTACACCATTTCCCGGGCGCCGGACCGGCGCTGCCAGTCGCGGAGGCGGGCCGGAATCCCATCCCGCACCACATGCTGCGCCACCACGTCCAGGTCGTGGATGGGAGCGTGGAAACTGATCAGCACGGGTTCCATATTGGATCTCATGATCGGTTGGGGGTGGCCAGGCTCGGTCATCGCTTCGTCATGCTTTCCGGAAAGCGGCCGTCATCACAACCATCGTCGCCCCGGAGCGGAAACAGCGCCTCCACGGCGTCCCAATCCCATTCCCCCAACGGCGGCGCGGCGCCCTCCCGGAGATCCTGCTGGGTCAGCCAGGCATCGTAGATCACCAGGGCGCACATGGCCTCCGCCACGGGCACGATGCGGGGCGCGATGCAGGGGTCGTGGCGTCCCTTGGTGGAGATGTCCGCGGGACGGCCCGCGCGATCAATGGTCTGCTGGGTCTTCGAAATCGAGCTGGTGGGTTTCACCGCCAGGCGCACCACCACGGGCGCCCCGGTGCTGATGCCCCCCAGGGTGCCACCGGCGTCATTCTTCAGGGGGCCCTCGGGGCTCAGTGGATCGTTGTTCTCGCTGCCGCGTCGCCGGGCGCTTTCGAACCCGGCCCCCAGTTCCACGCCCTTCACCGCCCCGATGGACATGCAGGCCAGGGCCAGCAGACCGTCCAGCTTGCCGAAGGCAGGATCGCCGAGCCCCACCGGCAACCCCTCGATCCACACCTCGCAGACGCCGCCCACGCTATCACCCTCGGCCCGGGCCGCCTCCACGGCGGCGCGCTGGGCCGGAAAGATGGCGGGATCCGCGGCGCGCAAGGGATTCGACTCCACGAAGGCCCAATCCACGGCCACCCCCGGGATGCCCGCGATTTCCCGGTTGAAGCCCCGCACGGTCACGCCCAGGGCCGCCAGCTGCTGCTTGGCCCAGGCCCCCGCCGCCACCCGGGCCAGGGTCTCCCGCCCGCTGCTGCGCCCGCCGCCGCGTGGATCCCGGATGCCGTACTTCCGGTCGTAGGTGAGGTCCGCATGGCCCGGACGGAAGAGGTCGGCAATGGCCTTGTAGTCGCCGCTGTTCGGGTTCTCGTTGAACACCACCAGGGCGATGGGATGGCCCGTGGTCTTCCCATCGAACACACCGCTCAGCACCTGCACGCGGTCCGCCTCGCTGCGCGGCGTCACCAGCTCCGACTGCCCCGGGCGGCGCCGGTCCATCTCCCGCTGGATGGCCTCCAGATCGAAGGGCAGCCCGGCCTTCACCCCATCCAGCACCACCCCCACCGCAGGCCCGTGGCTCTCGCCAAAGGTGACGATGCGGAACGCGCGGCCGAAGGTGGAGGGGGAATCGTAGAGCATCCCCCATTGTGGATCAGGGCGCCCACGGGGTCACCGGAGGATCTCTGCCGGGTCGCGGTCAGCGCCTGCGGTTCCGCGGGAATCGGCCCAGTTTCCGGAAGAAGTATTTTACCCTCGCCAAGATGACCTTCCTTGCGTCCCGGGCCCGCCCATGCAGGATCCAGGTCGCAGTGGGGGCATGGAATAAATCGTAAAAACGAGCGGCGACCCGCCCCAGCCAGGAATTGTGGGCCATGAGAAAAATGGCCTTGGCCCGTTTCGAATGGGGCAGATGGGACTGGAGGGCGGCCAGCTGAATGACCTGGCGCTCCAGTTCTGCGGGTTCAGCTCCCCCGGGCCGGGATCCCGGATCGAAGATCAGCACCTGGGCGGAACCGCTGATTTCCTCAAGGGAAGCCAACCGCGCCTCCGGCACCGCGGTCCCGCCTTCCGGGAGCAGCAGTTCCGAATCCGGCACCCAGACCGACAAAAGGTGACTCAAGGCGGAACCGAGATCCGGGTGCCCCCCCAGCAACCCCACCCTGGTCCCCGGGGGCAGGTAGAGGAGATGGTCCGCCAGGAAGGGAAGCAGGGCCGCGAGTTCCGCGCCCGTCCCGAGATCGGCGGCCTGCCCCGCGGGGGGCACGGAGCCTGGTCTCATGGGTGGCATCAGGGGAGAAAGGGCATCCACATACCGCTTTCCTTCCCCGAGTCGGACTTCTTCCACGGCCAATCCCGGCGCCCCCCAGTCGGGCTGGGGTGCCAGCAGGGATGGATCCCTGACCCCCTCCACATTTTCGCGCCAATCCAAGGCTGTGGCTGAATGTTTGGACTGCCGGGCCATCTCCTGACGGGAATGGTCGCAATGGAAGATTTCCAGGGCACCCACCAGGGTGCGCACCGGTCCCCAGACCAGGGAAAGGCGCTTCGCGAGATTGGAATCGAGGTGGTAGGGCCCGTTCACCATGGATTCATGGAAGCCACCCAATTCATGTAGATCCTGCCGCAGGAGCAGCTGGAAATCCCCCGGATTGTCGTAGCGGATGAACGGGTGGCCCGTCTCCACCACCAGGCGCAGGCGATACCGATCCGCCCACTCCTGGATGGTCCTCATGCAAGCCGCCGGGTCGAGGCGGTCCAGGGTTTCCCATAGGGCCTGGGGCAGATCGAAACGCGGAAGCCCGTAGTATCCGTCCTCCAGAGCCGGAGCCAGATCCGTGAGCCGCTTTCCCCCGGGGGCGAGCAGCACCACGTCGGTGTTGGTGGAAAGGATCCAGCGGGAGGCCTCGCTTGACCGTCGGATGCCGATGTTGCGGGCGAGGCCTTCCAGCACGGGCGCGGTGCCGCCTTTCGCCAGCCGCCGGAAATCCGAAGGCCGGACACGGAATATTCGAAGCAGTTCCTTCAGCCTGGGCGTGAGCAGATCCGCTATGGCTTCGGGAAAAGTCGGCACATCGTTGGGGCTGTTGCAGTCCACGAACAGGAGCTCGTCCCGGCCCGGCTCCAGGTGTTCCGCGAGGCAGTTGAGGCTGATGACGGCGCGCTTGTGCAGGTTGTAGCCATGGCTATCGTTCCGGCCATAGACCAGCACCGATAGCCCACCAAAGGAATTCGGAGGATTCAAGACCGGCCCTCCAGGATGGATCGCAGCATGGGCATCACGGCCGCTTCCGAATAGCGGCTGTGGCAGGCCTCCGCCGCCATGGAACGCTGGCGCTCGACGGCGACATCATCCATGGCCCAGATGGCACTGAACGCATCGGCAAGAGCTTCGATATCGAAGGGATCGCAGACTCGCCCCAGGCGTCCCCCATCCAGGATCTCCAGCGGGCCGCCGTGATCGGGCCCCACCAGCAGCAGCCCCTTGGCCGCGGCTTCGGGAAAGACCATGCCGAAGGGCTCGTCCAGGGGCAGCAGGGCGAACACATCGCAGGCCTCATAGACGGCCCGCAACTCCGCGTCCGGTAGGAACCCGTGGAAGTGCCAGCCCTTTTCCCCCAGGGTTTCCTTGGCCAGCCGCTCCAGGCGGGAACGATGTTCCCCTTCCCCCACCACGTGCAGCTCGGCCCCGGGGCAACCCTGATCCCGGAACTGGGCGAAGCCCCGGATGACCGTATCAATGTTCTTGAGCACTTCGAGGCGGCTGTGCACCAGCACCTTCAAGCCGCTTCGGTCCAATCCATGGCGCTGATGGCCCCCTTCGGGAAACCGGACCACGGGATAGACCACGGTGTCGGAGCATCGGCCGTAGATGGCCTTGGCGTTATCACGGCTGAATTCGCTGATGGCAAAGATTTCATCCAAACGGGCCACGGTCTGAATATCGAAATCGCGGCGCCCGCGAAGAACCGTTTTTTTTGATCGGCTGGACTCGAAGGACCGAAGCCTGGCAGCGAAGGCGGCCGTGGCATCCTCCGAATAGCCGTTCCCGCAGTCGGCCACCCGGGCCGATAGCACCGGATTGGCTTCCCTGAGGTGGATCCCCCGGGGCGGTTCGTTGCACTGCCACAGCTTCCGACAGGGGGGATCGAGATACCCCAGCATATTGCTGCTCGGGTAGTTGTAGGCCAGGACGATTTCCCGGTCGGCCAGATGGGTCAGGGCAGCCTGGGACCTCCGCTTGACCTTGCCCACGCGATCCCAGGGCATGACCAGGTCCATCAGATGCCGGGTCTTCTGAAAGGTGGCCACGGGAATGCCCGCCAACAAGGCCTCCCAGCGCCCGGCGTCGAAGCCGCCCGTCACCAGCCGCAGGTCGTGCCCATCCGCCTGGAGGGCCTGAGCCTGGGATGCGATGAGGAATTCCGCACCCCCGCTCACGGCAAAGGACGGATGGAACAGGGCGATGCGGCTCATGGAACCATCTTACTCAGGGCTGCCTGAGATTCGCCTACCCACGGCCCCACCAAGCAAGGAAGCCTCCGGTCTAGGTACTGATGGCCAAGGAAACCCGGCGATACTCGAACCATGCTCAAACATCTCGTCTTCAATTTTGTTCCGATGCGGCCGAGGATGCAGGGTGGCGTGGCCACCGTTTGTCAGGGGCTGACCCGGCATATCCCCCCCCACCTGCCCGGTACGAATTGCACCCTATTGATCGGTGAGCCCGGCTGGGAGAGCTGCCATCCCCTTCCCCCAGAACTGCCCACCTTGGATTTCAACCCATGTTCCAGGCGTCGCATGGGCATCAAGCTGTTGGCCCACCTGGATCCACGGCCCTCGTTTTCCGAAAAGGGGCGGCGGCTGCGGGATGCCTTCCTGCACCGACCGGCCACCTTTCCCGCCGAACTGGCCGCCACCACCATCGTTCATTGTCCCTACCAGATGGTGCATCCCCTGGTTCCCGATGCCTGGAACCTTCCCTACGTGATCAATCTCCACGACATCCAGCACGAGCACTACCCGGAATTCTTCACGCTCGATGAGCTGGCCTGGCGCCGAGAGCACTACCTTGCTTCCGCCCACCATGCCACGGCCCTCTGCGTCGTGGACGAGTGGACCCGCCGCGATCTGGTGAACCACCTCCCTATTGATCCGGAAAAGGTCTTCGTGGCCCCCTTCGGGCCGACCTGGGACATCCCCCACGCCTCGGATGACAGCGTCTGGAAAAGCCTCCAACGAGAACGCGGCCTGCCGGAAGCCTTCGCCTACTACCCGGCCCAGACCTGGATCCACAAGAACCACGCCCGCCTGTTCGAAGCCCTCCACCATCTGGCGACCCAAGGAATCAAGATCCCCCTGGTATGTTCCGGCCACCTCACCGAGCGCCATGCGGAACTGGCCCAAAAGGCCAAAGAGCTTGGCATTGACGTGCATTTTCTGGGTCTTGTGAAAGATGTTGAGGTGCGGGCTATGTATCGCCAGGCCCGCATGGTGGTCATCCCGACCCTTTTCGAGGGGGGATCCGGCATTCCAGTGTTAGAGGCCATGGCCCTCGGCGTTCCCCTGGCCGCGTCCACGGCCTGCGGGATTCCCGAAGCAGTGGAGGATGCCGCCCTGCTTTTCGACCCCCTGGAACCAGGGGAGATGGCCCACGTCATCGGACGGCTATGGGGGGATCCGGAACTCCGTAAAACCCTCGCCCAAAGGGGACTAAAACGATCCCAGAACTGGAACTGGGGCCGTGCCGCGGCCACCTATCGAGACATCTACACGGAAGTCCTGGCACGATGGAAGGCTCCCCCGAGAAGGAACCGCGCCTGTGAATGATTTCCAGCCCATTGAGCCCTGCCGCATCTGCCTCGGAAGGTTGCACCCCAGCTTCGAAGGAAAAGTGCTGGGCCACATCGCCGTCAACTATCATCGTTGCGAAACGTGCGCCTCCCTGATCTTGCCTTCCCCGCATTGGCTTGAAGAGGCCTACTCGAAAACCATCATCCCAGATCCAGACCAAGGTTCGCTCAATCGGTCCATGTTCGTGCACCGTTGCATCCGGAGGCTCCGGGCCACCAGGGTCCGCCTGCTGCCCAGGCAGTTCCGAAGCCTTGATGTGGGCTGCGGAAAGGGGCTCCTCCTCCGCCTCCTGCTCGACGAAGGCATGGATGCCTGGGCCTATGACCCTTACCCCAAATCGATCTACGCCGAGGATCGGATCCTTTCCGAATTCCCGAGTGGTGGCGGATTCGACCTGGTGACTTTAATCGAAGTTCTGGAACACACTCTGGACCCCGTGGACACCTTGGCCCGTTTCCGGACCAGCCTCGCCCCATCCGGCCTCATCCTGGCCTCGACGGAGCTCTTCGATGAATCCATCCATGGGAAGAATTGGCATTACCTTGCCCCTGAACATGGCCAACACATCACCCTCTTCAGTCGGCAGGGGCTTCAAATCGCATGCGACAAGGCTGGCCTGGACTGGCTAGAAACCCTTTCATGGGGCAAAGTGCCCTTCCTTCATATCCTCGCCCCAAAGGGAACCCCCATTTCCCCCTGGGCCGCGTGGCTCCTGAAACGCCGGCATCGCCTCGGGGAATCGCGTTTCTGCAAAGATAGAAGGGTATGACCAATCGCCGCATCCTTCTGACCGGAGCCTCGGGCTTCGTGGGCCGCCACATGGCGGAGGCCCTGCTGCGCCTGGGTGATCATGTGGTGGCCCTGGACCGGGGCATCGGCCTTGACCTTCCTGACGGCGTGGAACCCCTGCTGGTGGACCTTCTGGATCCCGCCTCCATGGCGGATCTGCCGCGGCACTGGGACGGGGTTGTCCATCTGGCCGGCGCCTCCATCCCGAGCCTGTTCGCCACGCCCGCCCCGGTGACCTTCAACCTGGAGATCACCCTCAACCTGCTGGAGCATCTGCAGGACACCAAGGTGCTCCTGGTCAGCAGCTGCCATGTCTACGCCCCATCGGGTCTCCAGCGCAAGGAGACCGACGCCATCGTGCCCCAAGGCCGCTATGGGCTGTCCAAGCACCTCATCGAGCAGCTGGCCCCGCACTACCAGGGACGCCTTGATATCCGGGTGGCGCGCCCCTTCAACCACTTGGGCCCAGGCCAGCGCCCGGAACTGGTGGTGCCTTCCCTCCTCCGGCGCCTGGCCGCGGCTTCCCCGGCGGACACCTCCCCGGTCCACATGGCCGGTTGGAACAGCGTTCGCGATTTCATTGACGTCCGGGATGTGGTCTCGGCCTACCTGGCCATCCTCGCGCTTGAATCCCCCGCCCAGACCACCTTCAACGTCTGCACCGGACGGGCCACCAGCATCGAGGACGTCGTGCGGACCGTGCTGGACCTTCAAGGGGTGCGGCGCGAGATCCTCTTCCAGGGCAGCCCCAATTCCACCGACGATATCCCCTACCTGGTCGGCGATCCCGCCCAGCTTGCCAACGCCGCCGGATGGACCGCCAACCACCCCCTTTCCGACAGCCTGCGCACCATGATGCAGTCCCTTTCCTTGTAGAGGTCCCCCATGTCCCGCATCGCACTCGTCACCGGCATCACCGGCCAGGACGGCAGCTACCTGGCCGAACTCCTCCTTTCGAAGGGCTATCAGGTCCACGGCATCGTGCGCCGTTCCAGCCTCTTCAACACGGACCGCATTGACCATCTTCACGTGGGCGAGACGCCGAACCCGGACTTCCACCTGCACTACGGCGACCTGTCCGACGCGGGCGCCCTGCGCAATGTGCTCGACGAAGTCCAGCCCGACGAGGTCTACAACCTGGGCGCCCAGAGCCATGTGCGGGTGAGCTTCGATCAGCCCGAGTACACCGTGGACGTGGTGGGCGTGGGCGTCATCCGGCTGCTGGAGGCCATCCGCAGCTTCATGAAGCACAACGACAAGAAGATCCGCTTCTACCAGGCCGGCAGCTCCGAGATGTTCGGCAGCGCCAAGCCCCGCCAGCACGAGGGCACCCGCTTCGAGCCCCGCAGCCCCTACGCCTGTGCCAAGGTCTACGCGCACTACCAGGTGATCAATCACCGCGAAAGCTACGGCCTCTTCGCCTGCAACGGCATCCTGTTCAACCACGAGAGCCCGCGCCGCGGCGAAACCTTCGTCACCCGCAAGATCACCCGGGCCGCCACCCGCATCAAGCTGGGGATGCAGGACAAGCTGTTCCTGGGCAACCTGGATGCCAAGCGGGACTGGGGCTTCGCGGGCGACTACGTGGATGCCATGTGGCGCATGCTGCAGCAGGACACGCCGGATGATTACGTGGTGGCCACGGGCGAGAGCATCAGCATCCGCGACTTCCTGGGCCTTACCTTCGGGCGCCTGGACCTGGACTGGCAGAAGCACGTGGAGATTGATCCCCGCTACTTCCGCCCCGCCGAAGTGGATCACCTCGAAGGCGATCCCGGCAAGGGCCGCCGCATCCTGGGCTGGGAGCCGAAGACCGATATCCGCGCCCTGGCGGCCATGATGGTGGATTCCGACCTCAAGCTGGCCCAGAAGGAGCTGGTCCTGCGCGAAGCCGGTCATGCCGAAGCGCCCCGCACCGGGTATCGCTGAAGCCCACCGCTCCGCAGAGCAGGCGGTAGCATGGAGGATCCTCGAGGTCTCCATGCGCCGCCTGCTCTGCCTGTTGAGCCTGTCCCTGCTCGCCCCCCCCCAGGCCGCGCATGCGCAGCCCGGGACCCAACGGCAAGCTCCGCGCTTCACGGTCCGCGATGCCATTCAGGCCGAGTGGGCACGGCAGCCACTGGCCTGGGCCGAGACGCAGAAGGCTCTCCTGCCCGCCGCTGACAGGCTGAGGCTGGAACGCACGATCCAGCGCATCGGGGCCCCGGAGGCCCCGGCCCTGCTGCCGCCGGAACTGGAGAAGCCCACGCCGGAGGCCTGGGAGACCAAGGCCAAGGAGGCCCGTACACCCCAGGAACGCTTCACCGCCCTGTTCTTCCTGAACCGCCTGAAGAACGCAAGGGCCCTGTCGGCGCTGGAGGGTCTCATTCCCGCCGAGGCCGCCGCCTGGCCCAGGCACCTGCACCTGGAGGCCTCGATCGCCACGGCGCGCCTGAACGGCGCGGAAGTATCTCCCGCCCTCCAGGCTTTCTTCGATGCGATGCAGAAAGCCGGCCAGGTGGACCCCGTCCGCGCCCAGGCCGCGCGGCTGCGGCTGGTCATGGCCGGAAAAGAAATGGAGCTGTTCGCGCCCGTGCGGGCCACCCCGGGCAGCCTGCTCGCCTTGATGGATGCCTGGAACCGGGCGCCGTGGGCCCAGCGGCGGGATCTGGCGCTGAGCGCTTTCACGTCGCTTTCAGCAGAATCCCCGGCCTGGGGCCGGATGGGCCTTTCCCGCCCGAAGGCCGCCACCTTGACCCGGGCCTGCGTGGGCATCCTCTCCAGGCTGGCAGAAGGTGTTCCCAAACCCGCGCCGGTGGAGGCCTTCGAGGTGGAAGGCGCCGCCTGGCCCTGCTCGGCCCACCCGCTGGCCCAGTGGTACGGATTCCAGGCGCTGGCCAAGCTCGAAACGCCCCTGCCGGGCCTGAAGATGCTCATGGAACAGGAGCGCCCCCTCGGCGCCTCCAGCCCCCTGCTATTGGGTGGGCTGCTTCCCGCCATGCGGCGCCAGAACCCCGGACAGGCGGACCAGGTGCGATCGCGTCTCCTGGCCGGATCAGATCCCATCGCCCGTGCCGCGGCCATCGAGGATCTCCCCTTGGTCCCGGGGGATCTCGACGCCCTCACCAGAACCACCTGGGACGACACCCAGTTCGAAGCCCAGCAGACCCTCATCCAGAGTTACGCCCGCTGGAAGATGGCGCCCGAGGACCAGAAGGCCCACCTCCGCCCCTGGCTCCAGCACCCGGACTGGACCTGCCGCCACGAGGCCTACCAGGCCCTGGTGAAGCTGGATCCGGCCGCGCCCTGGCCCGCGGCACCCAGGCCCACGAAGACAGACGAGGCGATCCTCAAGGAGGCCATCCGCCTCGCAGAGCGTGGAAAGCCCGTCCGCCTTCGCATTTCCTTCAGCGGAACGCGCAGCGTTACGCTCCGGCTCGACCCCACCGTGGCGCCCATGAACGTGGCCAACCTGGTGCTGCTGGCCCGCAAGGGCACCTTCAACGGCCGCCGGGTGCCCCGCGTGGTGCCGGACTTCGTGGTGCAGATGGGTTCGCCCTTCGACACCATGGACGGCGGGCCGGGCCACACGGTGCGCTGCGAGAACTCGCGGACCTGGTACGGCCCGGGCAGCGTGGGCATGGCGCTCTCGGGCAAGGACACCGGCGGAAGCCAGTTCTTCATCACCACCAACGCCACGCCGCACCTCATGGGCAAGTACACCCGCCTAGGCGAGGTGGAGGATCTGGATCGGGCGATGAAGGTGCTCGATGACCTGGAACTGGGCGCGAAGATCGTGTCCATCAAGGTGCTGGAGAAGTGATGAGTGATCGCACCCAGCGCTGCCGAAAACCTGCGTTCTCCGCTTCTTGCTCACCGTTCCTCACCGTTTCTCACCGGCGATTCATTCATTTCTTTTTCCGGCAATGCGCCACTACCAACGAAGGAAAGGGCTAGCCGGTGAGGAACAGTGAGACACGGTGAGAAGGCAGCGCCCAGGCCACCCGGGGTGACCATGGCCTTCGCCATGAGTGGCATCAAGGTGTTCCTGCTCACCGGCCTGAGCATCCCGATCCTGGCCCAGGCGCCCATGCTTCAGGACGGAGCCACGGTGCTGCGCCAGGCGCGACTGGACTGGACGCTGGGACAGGCACCTCTGGGCCCATCATCCATGCCCTCCTTCGAGGTGGGCTGGGGTGGCGCGGGGGCTGATGATGCCTACGTTCCCTTGAATGCTTCTGAAGGTCTGGGTCAGGGCACTCAGGGCTGGGGCCTGGGCCTGCAAGGCAGGTACGTCCGGGGCGGATGGTCTTTTTCCGCCACGGCCCTGGCCCTGCGGGATCACGGGCACACGGCGGGCCTCCTGCACCGCGCGGCCATCGCCTACCAGACCGAATCCGCATGGCGGGCAGCCCTGGAGCAGGCCCCTTTCGCTTGGGGCTCGAGCCTCAACGGCGGTGATCTGCTGGGCGACGGGGCGCGGTCCTTCCCGCGGCTTTCCCTGTCGACGCCTGAAGGGGCCCTGCCCTTGGGCCGATGGCGGGCCGAGGCCTTTGCCGGGCGCCTGGAAGGAGGTCGCCCCATCCCGGCATGGATCCGCGACCGGGATGCGCGAATGGCCGCCCAGGCCGCTGGGTTGGATCTGCGTCAGCCCACCCTCCGGGGCGCCTTGGTGCGAGCCTCTTTCGGCGCCCTGGTGGAAGCCAGCTTCGGAGCCCTGCGCATGGCCGGTGGCCGGGATGGTTTCGGCCAACCGGCGCCATCGTCTGCCGCCCGTACCCATTCGCTGGCGGAGCTGAGGGTGCGGATCCCCTCGCTGGCCCGTTTCCTGCGGACCCGGGGCGCCTCGGTGTATGTCAGCCGCAGCTCGGCACCGGAGAGCCGAGCCGTCACCCTCAGGCCTTCCCGCGACCTCGGGGGTCTCCAACTGGTCTGGGACGCCTGGGATCTCGGGATCGAATACGCCAGCGCCGCACCCCAAAGCGCACCGGCCAGATTCTCCAGTCCGAGCCACCTCGCCGGTTTCTCGACCCACGGCGATCCCGTGGGGCCCGCCTTCGGACGCGAGGCCATCACGCGCACCTTGGACCTGGGTCTGCCGCTCTTCCGGGAAGGCCAGGGACGCCTCAAGCTCGTGCGCGTCACGGCGGGGATGGATCATCCCGCAGGCACCGGATCCTGGTTCCTTCAGAGCGAGGCCCGGTGGCGCACGCCCACGGGCAGGGTGGGCGCCACCTTGGCCTCGCGCCGGAATGAGATGGCCGGTTCCAATGCCCGCTGGGGCTGGGCCTTCAGCGTCTTCCAGTCGTTCCGGGTGTTCTGACGCGGGGCACGGCATCCCCTGCGCTATCCTGAATTCCCCCTATCGAGGTCCGCATGGCGCTGTCCCGCGATCAACTCGTCCGCCGCGCGGCGCAGGAACTGCGCGATGGCACCTACGTGAATCTGGGCATCGGCATCCCCACCCTCATCGCCAACGCGATCCCCGAGGGCATGGAGGTGATCCTCCAGAGCGAGAACGGGCTGCTGGGCATCGGCCCCTTCCCCACGCCGGACGAGGTGGACGCGGATCTCATCAACGCCGGCAAGCAGACGGTGACGGCCGCGCCCGGTGCCAGCTTCTTCAGCAGCGCCGACAGTTTCGCCATGATCCGCGGCGGCAAGATTGATCTCAGCATCCTGGGCGCCATGCAGGTGGACATGGAGGGCAACCTCGCCAACTGGATGATCCCCGGCAAGATGGTGAAGGGCATGGGCGGGGCCATGGATCTCGTCGCCGCCGCCAGGCGCGTGGTGGTGGTGATGGACCACACCAGCAAGGACGGCGAGTTCAAGATCCTCCGCCGGTGCAGCCTGCCCCTCACCGGCCAGCGCTGCGTGCACCGTATCATCACGGATCTGGCGGTCATTGACGTGGTGCCGGGCCGGGAGGGATTGCGGCTGGTGGAAGTGGCGCCGGGCGTCACCCGCGAAGAGGTCCAGGCCCGGACCGAAGCCCCGCTGGTGATGGATTGCGTGACTGAAATGACTGGCATCTGAGGAGACCCTGATGAACCGCCTGCTTCCCGCCACCGCCATGCTCTTCATGCTCGCCTGCAACGCTCCGGGGGATGCCGTGCCCACCAAACCCGCCGAACCCTTCAGACCCACCCTGAGCCTGCGTCCCGTGGCCGTTAGCCTGGCCAAGGGGGCCACCCAGGCCTTCCAGGCGGAGATCAACTACCCCGAGGGCATGCGCTACCTGAAGCAGCCGGTGGCCTGGAGCGTGGTGGAAGCGGGCGGCGGCGCCATCAGCGGCGCGGGTGTCTACACGGCCCCGGACGCGGTTGGAACCTACCACGTGCAGGTGAAGCGCGAGGATTTCCCGGAAGTCACCGCCACGGCCACGGTGATGGTGAAGTGAGCGATTCTTCGAGGACTTGGCAAGTCGCTGCAGGTGACGGGGAGCGAGCCTACCCGGACCTGTGCATCAAATGGTCCGTGATCCTCGACGGGCCGGGGGATCTCGGCCCCTGGCCGAAATGCAGGCAGGCTCTGCTCGACCGCGGAACCACGCCACAGATGGCTGCGGAGCTTCGCCGCTTCTGCGAAGAAATTTCGGATGGCGACAGAATCGTTCTTCGTGTTGGCCTCAGCAAAGTGTTCGGAGTGGGGCGCGTGGTTGGTGACTACGAGTGGAATGAAGCCTTTGGTGATGTGGATGGCTGGCGCATTCAGCATGTCCGCCGTGTTCGATGGCATTGGATCGCCCCCTCCGGCCAACCCATGCAATTCGCTGGAACACCCATGAAAATCGGGACAACACAGCGCCTCGACGCCCCCGCAGTATTGACCTGGGCAGATGGTGTTGAAGCGAAGCCCTCAACCGGCCCATTGCCACTGCTCCCGACTAGAACCGAGCCGCTCGAACTCGACCGCCTGATGGAGCATCTGTTCTTTCACGGTCTGGGGGCAGCCTCGCTTTCTGAACTTCAATCCAAAGTCTCAGATATCATCCAATTGAGCCGCTGGTACGATGCACGCCAAGAGGACCCCTCGGAATCGGAAACGGTCAGCCACCTCGTGATGCCGCTCCTCCGCGCCCTAGGATGGTCGGCACAGTTCGCGGCTGTGGAATGGCAGAAACTGGATATCGCCCTGTTCAAGCGCCTCCCCCGAGGAGATGAGTCCCTCGATACGGTGGTGGAAGTCAAGAAGCGTGGTAGCTCTCTTACCCGAGCACTTGGACAAGCTCAAGGGTACGCAAATGGGTCGGGCCGAGTGAATTGCGGCCGCATCATCCTGACTGATGGCATCCGGTACAGCATCTTCGTCAGACGGGAAGATGGCAGTTGGCCCCCCACTCCCGAAGCCTACTTGAATCTGACTCGCCTACAAGACAGCTACCCCGTGTTGGGGTGCCAGGGTGCCACCGCGGCGTTCATGCTCCTCAGCCGTGATTGGGATGAAGGATTTACATCCGGCCGGAATTCGAAAAAACGAGCGAGCCGTGTGTCCTGGTCTGGATGAAGGTAGAGCCATGAATCTCTATTCCGCCCTGCGCCCGCTGATCTTCCGCCTGGATCCTGAAACCGCGCACAACCTGGCCTTCTGGCTGGGGGCGCGCGTCTGTTCCTGGCCACGACTGCCGGACCCGGAACTTCCGGCCACTCTGCGCCGCAGCGCCTTCGGCCTGGCCTTTCCCACGCCGCTGGGCCTGGCCGCGGGCCTGGACAAGGGCGCCACGCTGCTGCCCCTCTGGAAGGCCCTGGGCTTCGGCCATGTGGAGATCGGCACGGTCACGCCCCGGCCCCAGCCCGGCAATCCCAGGCCGCGCCTGTTCCGCTTTCCGGAGGCGGGCCTGATCCTCAACCGCATGGGCTTCAACAGCGAGGGGGCCGGGATCGTGGCCGCCCGCCTGCGGAACCGCCCGGCGGACCTCATCGTGGGCGGCAACCTGGGCAAGAACAAGGAGACCCCCGAGGCCCAGGCCCTGGACGACTACCGCGCCGCCTACCGCCTCATCGCGCCGCAGGTGGACTACACCGCCCTCAATGTGAGCAGCCCCAACACGCCGGGTCTGCGCGACCTTCAGGCCCCCGAGGCCCTGAAACCGCTGTTGGCAGGAATGCTGGACCTCCGCAGGGAGATGGGCCTGGAACGCCAGCCCCTGCTGCTCAAGCTGGCCCCGGACCTGGCGCCGGAGGATCTCGACGCCATCGTGGAGGTGGCCGTGGCATCCGGCATCTCCGGCCTCATTGCCACCAACACCACCCTGGATCGCGGCGTGGTGGAGGAACCGCTGCGCGCCCAGGTCGAATCCAAGGGCGCGGGCGGCCTCAGCGGCGTGCCCCTTCAGGCCAAGGCCCGGGAGGTGCGCCGCCGCATCCTGACTGCCCTGCGGGGCCGCCTGCCCCTGGTGGCCTGCGGTGGCCTGGGATCGGCGGAGGATGTGCAAGGCGCCCTGGACGACGGTGCGGCCCTGGCCCAGATCTACAGCGCGCTGATCTTCGAGGGCCCGGCGCTGATCCAGCGCATCCATGAAGGCCTGATATAGCCTGAAAAGCAGACGGAATTTGATAAGCGGAGGAAAGCGGAAGAGCGGAGGAGAGCGGAGACAAGCCTTGTCCTTTCTCGGCTTTCCTCAGCCCCTCAGCTGTCCTCCGCTTTCATATATTCCTTTCTCAAGAACAATCGATTCAACCCTGCGACGCTACACTGGGGGTTCGAGGTATCGATGTTGTCACTGCAATCGAGGATCCGCGACCCCCGCCTGCTGCCCCTGGCGGACAAGGTGCTGCGCGGGGAGCGCCTGGACTTCGAGGACGGGCTGCTGCTCTATGAAAGCCCGGACCTCACGGGCATCGGCGCCATGGCCCACCACGTGCGGCTGCAGAAGCACGGCCGCGCCGCCTACTACGCGGTGAGCCGCCGCCTCTCCTACACCAACGTCTGCTACACCCACTGCCAGTTCTGCGCCTTCCAGGCCAAGCCCGGCGACCCCCGCGCCTACTCGCTCTCCGCCGAGGACATCATCCAGGAACTGGAGAAGCCCGAGAACGCGGGTGTCCGCGAGCTGCACATGACCTCGGGCCACAACCCGAAGCTGAAGATCGGCTACTTTGAGGATCTGTTCGGCAGGATCAAGGCACGGTTCCCGGCCATCCACCTCAAGGTCTTCACCATGATCGAGATGGACTACTACGCCCGGATCTCGGGGCTGTCCACGGATGCCTTCCTGGACCGCTGCATGGCCGCGGGGCTGGAGAGCTGCCCCGGCGGCGGCGCGGAGATCTTCGACGAAGCGATCCGCGAAAAGATATGCATCGGCAAGAAGGACGCCCAGGTCTGGCTGGATACGGCCGAGCTCTGCCACCGGAAGGGCCTACCCACCAACTGCACCATGCTCTACGGGCACATCGAAGAGGCGAGGCACCGGGTGGACCACCTGCTGCGCCTGCGGGCCCTGCAGGACCGCTCCCTTGCGGCCGGATACACGGGCTTCCTGGCCTACATCCCCCTGGCCTACCAGAACGAGGACAACGAACTGAGCGCCACCTACGTGATCCACGAAACCACGGGCACCCAGGACCTGCGCGAGATCGCCGTGGCCCGGCTGCTGCTCGACAACATCCCGCACATCAAGGCGTACTGGGTGATGATCACGCCGGGCCTGGCCCAGGCGGGCCTCAGCTATGGCGCTGACGATCTGGACGGCACGGTCATCGCCGAGGAGATCGCCCACCTGGCCGGCGCCAAGAGCCCCCAGGGCCTCCAGCAGGGCGAGCTGGTGCGCCTCATCCGGGAAGCCGGCTTCGAGCCCCTGGAGCGGGACAACCTCTATCGCACCTATGCCAGCGTGTAGAGCGCCCAAACTAACCCCGGCGATGCCGTGATGTGGATTTTTTGGGCTCATCCGGGAATTCAGGGACCAGAAAAGCGGAACACAGAGTCCACAGAACGCCGCAGAGGACACAGAGAAAAACGCTGGTCACGGAAGCCACGGAAGAAAACCGGAAGGCACAGAAAAGGCATGGGCGTTCGCTCCGAAAGCGCGGGCTGCATCCCGGGGGCGCCTGGTCTGCGCTTTGGGGACGCGGCCCCAGGCGTCCCCGGGATCACTTCCGGCTGAGCCGGAAGCCGCCTCCGGCGGGCCCGTGCGGTGAGCACCACGGTTCCTTCCGTGCCCTCCGTGGAATTCCGTGTCTTCTGTGTTCCTGCTTTTCCTGAACTTCCGGGAGAACCATTTTAAGACGCTCTCAATCCACCTTGCGCTTCTGGTAGGCCTTCATCGGATCGAGCGCGAAGGCGTAGCGGCTGTCCCAGAGCCGATCGAAGATGCGGGCCGCCTGCCCCGCCAACGGCGAATCGCGGAAGATCAGTTCGACGTTCCGCGATTCGGTGAAGTAGCCTTCCTCCCAGTTGCTGGTGCCCAGGGCCAGGTGGGCTTCATCCACCACCAGGTACTTGCTGTGGATGGTGCGGGAGAAGGGGATGTGGCCCTCCTTTGCCTCGGGGATGGAGGCCACCTTCACTTCCAGGTTCGGGATCAGGGTGAGTGCCTTCAAGTGCGGCAGGGCCCGGCCCCCCAGCACCCAGTCGGATACCAGCAGTTTCACTTTCACGCCCCGCACGGCGGCGGCGCGGAGGGCGTTGTCCAGCACGGGCCAGTAGTGGTCCTGGCCCGAGATCGGCGAATAGACCAGCAGCTGCACGCGGACGGTCTGCCGGGCCTGGCCCAGCAGCTCCACCAGGGCCTCGATGGCGGGCCGGATGTCCTTCGGCGTCAGGAAAGGCGGGCTGGCCACCAGCTCGGCGTCAGGGCGGGCGATTGCGGGCGGCAACGCTGGGAAATCCGGCAGTTTCCGGTCCCCGGCAAAGGTCCAGTCAACGGCGAACAGCCGCGACAACCGCGACACGATGCGCGCATCGGTGGTCCGCACGCCCAGCTCGTGGATGTGCTCCAGGGCCCGCCAGTCGAAGTTCTGGCTGCCCAGGAAGGCCTCCCTGCCGTCCACCACGAAGTACTTGGCGTGGAGGATGCCCTTCGAAACGCCCGCCAGGTCGAAGCTCCGCACCTCGGCGCCGGGGATGCGCCGGATCCGGGCCACGGAGGCGGGATCCTGCTCCAGCATCTTCGACGAGAGCAGGAAGCGCACCATCACACCGCGAGCCCCGGCCTTTTCCAGTTCCGCCAGCACCGGTTCCAGGGCGCTGCCCGGACGGCTGGTGACATAGAATTCGGCGGCCTCCACGCTCGTCTTCGCGCCCCGGATCAGGTCCAACCACACATCCTTGGCGAAGGGCAGCGCGGGATCGGCGAGATCCGTTTCCGCCGGGATGGACTGCACCAGGCGCGTGGCGGGCACCTGAGGCTGGATCCCGGGCTGCGCATGCGCGGCCTGGGGGAGGGCGGCGAGGGACAGGGCCGCGGCGAGGATGAGGACCAGGGAACGAACAGTCATGGCGTCACTCCAGGGTTGAGGATACCCCGTGGACGCGCCTCCGCCGCGCGGCCTTCCGCCTCCATAAGACTGAAGACTGAAGACTGAAGACTTCCCCTACCCCAGCTTCAGAATGCTCGACCCGTCCGCGTAGTCCTCCGTGGGGGTCTCCCGCATCTTCTGGAGCACCTGCACCAGGGCGCGGATGCGGTCCACCATCTCCCCGATCTTGGCGAGCTTGGCCTCTTCGGGGTACTTCCGTTCCAGCATCTCCACCTGCATGGAGATGATCGCCAGCGGATTGTTGATCTCGTGCTTGAGGGTGCCCGCCATCTGCCGGAAGGATTCCAGCCGTTCGGCCGCGAGGGCCCGCTGCTGCAGTTCGGTGTGCCCCCGCAGCACCTGCAGCCGGTGGTGGAGCGCTTCCCAACGGAAGCCCTCGGCCAGCCAGTCCGTGGCGCCGGCCTCGATGAGCCGGGGCGTATCGTCCTCCGTGCAGCGCACCACCAGGATCGGTGTCGTGGCGAAGGACGGATGATGGCGGTAGGCGCGGATGCAACCCTCCAGATCCCGGGTGCCCTGGGCGTCCACCACCAGGAACCGGAACTTGGGCAGCGGCGGCGGTGGTGGCCCCTGCTCCAGCGGATGCAACCACAGATCCCCGGCCTCGGCCACGGTCTGGAAGAGGCCCAGCAGGTTCAGATCCTCGCTCACCAGGCCCAGAAGGGGCCGGGCGGGCTCTTCGGGCATGGCATCCGGACCTTCCGGCAGGAAGAGATCCAGGGCCTGATCGGCCCAATGCCATCGCACACCGGCGTCCTGCAGCACCCGCAGGGTCCAGGGATCGGGCATGGGCCCGTGCAACCCGGCCGGCAGGTTCAGCCGCAGGATCCGGGAACCCCGCTCCTGATCCCAGCGGGTGGAGACGATGGCCCCTTCCGCCAGCTGCATGAGCATGGGTTCCACCAGACCCGCGAGGGCGACCACGAGGGGGCCGCCGGCCATCCATACCGAAGCCGGCGGGGCCTCCGTGACGCACAGGCGGGCTCTTCGCAGGCGAAGAAGGGACTCCCAGCGCCGGACGAGATCCTCCTGGAGATCGGCCATCGGGAGCGGGTGGCCGGCCAGGGGCGATTCCTCCGCCCGTCCGTCCCGGCTGCCGTGATCGAGCAGCGCCGTCAGTTGTTCGAGCTGGGAGCGGATGGCCTCCCCTGCGCTCTCCGGGAGCTCCTCCGCCCAGCTGTGCACGCGCCTCAGGGGGGCGGCCATGGCGGCGAGCAGTTGCCCGTGGCGGTCGCCCTCACGCTGGCACTCGGTACGCAACCTCAGGAGCTCGCCCTGCTGCTCGGCCTGGCCCAGCGCGCGCCGATTGAGCATGGCCTGCCGGAGGGCCATGGAACCCTGGCGCACGAAGGCCTGGAAGATGGCCAGGTCGAAGCGGCTGAAGGGACGGCCCTCGGATTCCCGATCCAGGTAGAGGGCGCCGTGGATCGTTCCTTCATCCTCCATGGGGGCGCACAGCAGCGAGCCCCGATGCAGTTCCACCAGGCTCATGCCTCCGAACCGGGGATCCGCGAGGGGCCGGTTGGACAACACTGCGGTGCGCTCCTGGGCCACATAGTCGAGGATGGAACGGGACAGGCCGATGCCCTCCTGCACATCGCCCACGCGATGGGCGGTGCGCCATTCCCCACCCATTTGTTTCATGACGAGGAAGCCCCGGTCGCCTCCCAGGAGCCGCAGCGATTCCTCCAGCAGCTCCTTGACCATGGCGTCGGAATCCGCCTGGCGGAGCAGCTTTTCCGTGGACCGGTGCAGCAGTTCAATGCCCCGGATCAGCACCATCGCCTGGGCCGGTTCGGGCCGGACCTCATGGAAAAGATCCCCCACCCGCTCGGCGAAGGTGCTGCCGTCGAGGCCCGGGAAGCCCTCGGTGAAGGTGAGGTTCCAACCGCCCATCACCAGCTCGTCCCCGTCCTGGAGCGCGTTGCCCTGGGGGAGGTTGAGCGGCAGCCCGTTGAGCTGCGTCCCGTTGGCGGAATCCAGATCCCTCACCCACCAGGTGGCACCGATCCGGTCAACGGAAGCGTGGACCCTCGACAGACTGGCCAGGCCCGGTTGCGCCAACACGCAGGCCAGCGGATCCCGGCCCAGCTGGCAGGCCTCGTGGACCGCATGCCGCATGAGCTGGTTACCCTCCAGCCAGGACAGGTAGGGCATCGGACCTCCACACCGGATGCTTCGGGTGGATCCAGGCCAGACCTGAATTTACGAGGGCAAAGGATACCGGGTATCGCGAGTCCGGCTGGGGCGGAAGAAGAGCATGGTGTGGCCGATGGTCCAGACGTGCTGCAGGCCGGGAACCGCGGCGCAGAGCGCCCTGGCGGCGGTGTCCTCGTCCTCGAAGCTGTTGGGGTTGACCTTGACCTTCACCAGTTCGAGGCTGTCCACCATCACATCCAGTTCCGCCGCCTGGGCGGGCGTCACGCCCCCCTTGCCCACATGCATGACGGGCTTGAGCTTGTGGGCCTGGGCCTTGAGGAACTGGCGCTGTTTTGGGGTCAACATCGGATCTCCGGCCTTCCAGTCTATCTTGGATGGCGAGGTGTCCCATGCTTCGTCCGGCGATCCGCCCCCTGCTGCTGTCCCTCGCCGCCCTGGCCTGTCTGGCCGCCCCGCCCCGCACGCTGCGGGTGGACTACGGCCATACCGGGGATGCCGCCTCCGAGCGTTTCGGCGTGGATCGCGTGGTGCGGGAGCCCCTGCCCTGGCCCGGCGACCCCGCCAAGGCCGTGGACACCAGCAACCTCGGGAAGTACTGCTTCGAGGTGGCCGACAAGGCCACGGGCAAGCTGCTCTACTCCCGGGGCTTCGCCAGCATCTATGGCGAATGGGAAACCACGGACGAAGCCAAGACCCTGAGCCGCACCTTTTCCGAATCCCTGCGCTTCCCCCAGCCAGACGTTCCCGTGCGCATCCAGGTAAAGAAACGGGGCGCCCTCAACGCCTTCCAGACCCTCTGGACCCTGGATCTCGATCCCCGGGATCCCCTCATCGAGCGGCCCCCAGCCCCGGATGCCGGCGGCCTCATCGCGCTTCAGACGAGCGGCGATCCCGCGGACAAGGTGGATGTCCTCATCCTGGGCGACGGCTACACCCTCGCCGAGCGAGGCAAATTCGAGCAGCAGGCCCGCAAGGTCATGGCGTTTCTCTTCGAGCAGTCCCCCTTCAAGGAGCACCGGAAGGACTTCAACGTCTGGGCGCTCTGCCCGCCCGCCAGGGAAAGCGGCATTTCCAGGCCTTCCACGGGCGTCCATAGGCGCACGCCCCTGGGCACCACCTACGATGCCTTCGGCAGCGAGCGCTATGTGCTCACCTACGACAACCGCGCCTTCCGCGATATCGCCGCCCAGGCGCCCTACGAATTCGTGGAGATCCTGGTGAACGCCGAGACCTACGGCGGCGGCGGCATCCACAACCTGTACAGCACTGCCTCCGCGGGCAACAGCACCATCGGCTACCTCTTCGTCCACGAGTTCGGCCACCACTTCGCGGGCCTGGCCGACGAGTACTACACCTCCGATGTGGCCTTCACCCCCAGCCCCACCCGCCCCGAGCCCTGGGAACCCAACGCCACGGCGGATCCGAAGAATCCCAAGTGGAAGCCCTTGCTCACGCCCGGCGTGCCCCTGCCCACGCCCTGGAGGAAGGACGAATTCGAGGCCCACAGCCACGCCTACCAGAAGGAGCGCAAGGCCATCCGCGCCGCCAACAAGCCCGAAGCCGAGATGGACGCCCTCTTCGCCCGGGAAAAGGTCTTCGAGACCAGGCTGCTCGGCACCGATACGCACAGCGGCCAGGTCGGCGCTTTCGAGGGCGCCAACTACGAGGCCAAGGGCTATTTCCGCAGCCAGGAGGATTGCCTCATGTTCACCCGCGACGACGCCGGCTTCTGCGCCGCCTGTCGCGCCGCCATCGAACGGGTGATCGGGCAGTACGCGAAATAGGCAACCAACCGCTCCCTTTGAGCCCGATCACCCGGATGCTTCGCCAAACGGATTGAAAAGCTGGAACACCGATGAACACCGATCAAGATCATTTCTTTTTCGGCGTTCATCGGTGTTCATCGGTGGCTACATTTTCGTTTTCCCTAACACCCGTGGATATCGAGGTTCCCTGAACGGCCACATCTGGGGCTTCGCTTGATCCAGGTGCCCACCGAATAGCTTCGGTGGCTCAAACCGTCGGTCCCATCGCCGAAACACCGCTGGTATCCAGTAGCCGTTCGCGTTGGGCACGGATGAGACGATCGCGGATCCCTGCCGCATCCTCGAACTTCATCTGGGAGGCCAGTTCCTTCATGCGCTTTTCGAGCTTGGCCACTTCGCGTTCGAAGGCCTTGTCCTCCAGGTACAGCAGCGGCTCCTCGGCGGCCTGGTCTTCTTTCATGACATTGATGAACTCCCGGGCCAGGGCCTCGCCCATGACGTCGTCCAGGTTGCGCTTCACCGTTTCGGGCGTGATGCCGTGGGCGGCGTTATGGATGAGCTGCTTGTGCCGGCGGCGGTCGGTCTCGCCGATGGCCTGTTTCATGGACCCGGTCATCACGTCCGCGTAGAGGATGGCCCGGCCGTTCACGTGGCGGGCCGCCCGGCCGATGGTCTGGATGAGGCTGCGGGCATTGCGGAGGAAGCCCTCCTTGTCCGCGTCCAGGATGGCCACTAGGCTGACTTCCGGCAGATCCAGACCCTCCCGCAGCAGGTTGATACCCACGAGCACGTCGAAGACGCCCCGGCGCAGGTTCTTGAGCAGCTCCACCCGCTGCAGGGTGTCAATCTCGCTGTGCAGGTACTCGGCCTTCACGCCCAGCTCCTGGTAGTAGGCCGTGAGCTGCTCCGCCAGCTTCTTGGTGAGCACGGTCACCAGCACCCGCTCGTCCTTGGCGACGACCTTGCGGATTTCTTCCAGCAGATCGTCCACCTGGGTGCCCACGGGGCGCACCTCGACCATGGGATCCACCAGTCCCGTGGGCCGGACCACCTGTTCCACGAAGGCGCCGCCGCACTGCTGCAATTCGTAGTCGCCGGGGGTCGCGGACACATACACCACTTGTTTCACCCGGCTTTCGAATTCTTCGAATTTGAGAGGGCGGTTGTCGAGGGCGGACGGGAGGCGGAATCCGTAGTCCACCAGCGTGGTCTTCCGGGAGCGGTCGCCGTTGTACATGCCGCGGAGCTGGCCCGTGGCCACGTGGCTTTCGTCCATGAAGACGATGAAGTCCTCGGGGAAGTAGTCCAGCAGCGTGTGGGGCGGCTGGCCCGGCTGGCGGCCGTCCAGGAAGCGGCTGTAGTTCTCGATGCCGCTGCAGTGGCCCATCTCCTTCATCATCTCCACATCGTAGATGACGCGCTGGTGGAGCCGCTGCAGCTCAACGATCTTGCCCGCGGCGCGGAATTCGTTTTCCCGCTCCTCCAGCTCGACCTTGATGTCCCGGATGGCGGCCTTGAGCTTGTCCTCGGGGGTCACGTAGTGGGTCTTGGGCCAGATGGTGAGTTCGTCCAGCTTCTCGATCACCACGCCCCGGAGCGGGTCAATCTTCGACAGGCGCTCCACCTCGTCGCCCCAGAGCTCGATGCGGTAGGCCATGTCCTCGTAGGCCGGATAGACCTCCACCACGTCCCCCCGCACGCGGAAGATGCCGGGTTCGAAGCTCAGGTGGTTGCGCTGGTACTGGATGGCCACGAGATCGCGCAGGAGCATGGCCCGGTCAATGGTCTGGCCAGGCTTGAGGGTCACCGAAAGGTTCAGGTACGAACTGGGGTCGCCCAGTCCGTAGATGCAGCTGACGGAGGCGATGACGATGGTGTCGCGGCGCTCCAGGAGGCAGCGGGTGGCGCTGAGGCGCAGCTTCTCGAGCTCCTCGTTGATCTTGGCGTCCTTGTCTATGAACAGGTCCCGCTCGGGCACGTAGGCCTCGGGCTGGTAGTAGTCGTAGTAGCTGACGAAGTACTCGACGGCGTTCTCCGGGAAGAACAGCTTGAACTCGCTGAAGAGCTGGGCCGCCAGGGTCTTGTTGGGCGCGAAGATCAGCGCCGGGCGGCCCGCCCGGGCGATGGTGCTGGCCATGGTGTAGGTCTTGCCTGAGCCCGTCACGCCCAGCAGGGTCTGGCAGGGGTCGCCCCGCTTCAGGCCCTCCACCAGCTGCGCGATGGCCTCAGGCTGGTCCCCCGCCGGCGAGTAGGGTGCGACGAGCTTGAAGGGAATGGGTTTGGGCATGGCTGGATTGTTTCAGCCCTTCCGGAAAGGCGAAAGAGAAACGAAAGCGGTCGAGGCCGGACTACCGTCGCCAGCTGATGCGGGCACGGAGGCCGGTGTCTTCGAAGCGCATGTCCACGCGGGGATCCCGAACCCCTTCCAGGAGCCCGAAATCCTTGGCCGGATCCCGCACCGGCGTGGTTGGCCGGATGGGCCGGCCATAGTCCCGGTGCTCGAGCCAGCGCCCAGGCCGGAGCGAATCGGGGTCCAGCAGGGGCGCGACCCCAAGGATGCGGTGGCTCTCGGCCTGGGCCGCTTTCACGTCGCCAGTCATCCTCAACCAGGGGCCAAGCCAGGCCATGGCCGAGAAGGCGCTGCGGGATTCCCCCTCGACCGCCGCCTGGAAGGCCGCGGGCAGGCCCCGCTCCAGCGCCTCTGGATGCAGGCGGAGGCTGGCTGCGAAGGGCTCGCCCGGCTCAGTGCCGGCCACCAGGCTGGCGGGCAGGCTGGCGTCATTGGAGAGAATCAGCCAGCGATCCTCGACCCGGAGCGTGAAGCTCATGCTCGCCAGGCGCAGGAACCCGAGCCGCAGTTGCAGGCTGCCATCAGCCTCCGTCCTGAGGTGGGCGTCCAGTTCGCCCCCCTGCCACAGGCTCGGCGGCAGCATCCGATAGACAACGTCCCGCAGGGACTTGCGAGTCTGCTCAGGATCCTTCAGCTCCACCGCGAACACCACCGGGCGGGTGAAGAGGCCCAGGCCCAGGGCGCCCAGGCCCATCAGACCGTTGCGCTGGTTGAAGGGATCCGTCTCCAGGATGGTGGCGGGGCTCCCATCGCCGGTGGCGATGACGGGCGCGGCATCGGGAAAAGCCGCCACCAGCACGCCGGTGCCGATCTGCCCCAGCATCTGGCCAACCCCGTCGAAGGGGCGCGGGAGGGCATCGTCTCCCAGGGGTGCCATGCGGAGCCCCAGTTCAGCCACCATGGGCTTGTGCCAGCGGGGGTGGGGCAGCGGCCCGCTCTGCGTGAGCAGGGCCTTCATGGGCAGGTAGATGCTGCTGTCCAGCAGGGGCAGCACGAAGGTTTCCAGTTCCTGCCGGCCCTCCCCCTTCGCGTCCAGCCGGAAGGCGATGGGATCGAAGTAGCGGCTCCAGTAGCGGCTGTAGGCCTCCTTGAAGGCCGCATAGGCTGCCGCCTCCCCGGCCGAGACCTCCGTCAGCGGGACGCGGGCCAAGGGATGCAGGCGCTCCAGGCGGCCGAAGACGGCATGGCGCACCTCCCCCGCGGGCGTCAGGCTCAGCTGGCGCGGATCCACATCCGGGGACACATAGCCCCGGGTCTTCAGATCCGCCAGAGTCACGGCTTCGCCCGGAGCGTCCAGCCGCCGCAGGAGCGCCCCGGCAGCCAGGTCCTCCATGGCCAGGCGGGCCTCGGCCTGTCGCGCCTGCAGGATGCGCTGGCGCGGTCCCACCAGCCCACGGATGAAGGCATCGGAGAGGTAGGCGAAGACTTCCGTGTCCGCATTGGGCGCCAGCTTATCCAGTACCACGGCAAATTCATCGGAGCGCCCGAGACTGTGCTTCCCACCACTGGCATGGAGGTCCAATGCGAGCTTCAATTCGGCCTTCGAGGTGGACAGGAAAATGCGTCCACCCCTGCGCGCCGCATAGGCCTGGCCGCCGGCCGTCTTGTAGGCGTGGACACCGCCTCCGGGAATGAAGGCGCCCGCTTCAGGCCGGGCCAGGTCCGCCACCACGGTGGCCTCCGTGCCCGCCATGAAGGCCAGGTCCGGGAAGTAGAGAACGGCCTCTCGCACGGCGCCGGACTCGATGAGCTTCCGGCCACGGCCATCGCCCAGGCCCAGATCCTCGAGGGTCCGGGTCACGATGCCGGTATCCAGGCCTCCATTGCCCGAGAAGCTGGACACCCGCTGGAGGAAGGCGGCGCCAGCGCCTTCCAGCGAGGCCAGGGCTGCCTTGGGTTTGGGAAGGTAGAGCAGGGCGCGATCGGGGGGCACGCAGTCCGCCAGTGGCAACGGAGTGGCAGCCCGTGCGCCGCCCGTTCGCATGTCGGCCCAGGGATGGGGCGGCGTAGTGATGCCGGCGATGGACGCGAGGGGAACCACCCCCGGCTCAGCGACACCCTTCCTGTCCCGCCGGGCCAGGGGGCGATCCAGCTGCAGTGTCTCGTCCACCGCGGCCCGTCCTCCGAGGAGGGCCAGCAGTGAGGGACCTCCCTGCGCTTCCCGTTGCCGAAGGTTACGAAGATTGGAGGCATCCGGGATCTCGAATCCATAGGCCGAGGCAGCCGCCCTCCGCAGGGGCATCCGCAGAGGATTCGGCTGGTCCGAGTGCAGTTCCCAATCCTGGGTGCGCCGGGTGAGCCAGTGCTGGAGAGGCTTGCCATCGCCCACGCGGGTGGGCATGGGGAATCGCATATCGGCGGCTTTCACGCCGA
Organism: Geothrix sp.; assembly: GCA_030681515.1. Lineage (GTDB taxonomy): Bacteria > Acidobacteriota > Holophagae > Holophagales > Holophagaceae > Geothrix. The sequence goes on from JAUXSE010000053.1 coordinate 31,348, forward strand.
GGCTGTCCATCAGTTCAAGGCGGGCCTCCGGGGCATGTCCCCGCCGCAGCGCCACCACCTGAAAGGGGGTCAGCTCCCGCTTATCCTTCGGATCCGCTGGCCCAACGGGAAACAGTTGCGGGGAGACCAGCCCGGTTTCTCCGCTGGCCAATCGCAGATACCCGCGCAGAAAGGCCCTGGGAAGGATCACCTCCCCGCTGACGACCTCCAGACCTGTCTTCGCATGCAGGTGGCGGGCAGAGGGCGTGATGCGGTCAGGAAGCTCCACCGCGAGCATCTGCACGGAAGCGGCCAGCATACAAAGACGAACGAAGTCGAACGACATGGAAATGCCTCCTGCTTTTGAGTGCGCAAAACCGGGGATCAGACCTTCCGCAGCACCAGGCACCCATTGGTGCCGCCGAAGCCGAAGCCGTTGTTCATGACGTATTCTGCGTCGAGGGTGCCGGCCACATTGGCGGTCACGTCCAGGTCGCACTCGGGATCCTGATGGTCCACGTTGATGGTGGGGGGGATCTTCCCGGTCTGGACGGCCAGGGCGGCCACGATGGTCTCCAGTCCCCCGGCCGCGCCCAGCAGGTGCCCGTGCATGGACTTGGAGCTGCTGACCTGGATCTTCCTCGCGTGCTCCCCGAAGACCCTGTGGATGGCCAGACACTCCAGCTTGTCGCCCACGGGCGTCGCGGTGCCATGCATGTTGATGTAGCCGATCTGTTCCGGGGCGATATCCGCGTCCTTCATGGCCGCCCGCATCACCCGCTGGCCGCCCTCGCCCTCGGGCGCGGGGGCAGTGATGTGGTTGGCGTCGCCGCTCATGCCGTACCCGGCGACCTCGGCGTAGATCTTCGCGCCGCGGGCCTTCGCGAGCTCGTATTCCTCGAGGATGACGATGCCCGCGCCTTCGCCCATGACGAAGCCATCGCGGTCCAGGTCGAAGGGGCGGGAGGCCCGCTCCGGTTCGTCGTTCCGGGTGCTGAGGGCGCGCATGGCCGCGAAACCGCCCACGCCCAGCTGGTTCACCACGGAATCGCTGCCGCCGGCCATCATGCGGTCCGCGTAGCCGAAGGCGATGAGGCGGGATGCGTCGCCGATGGCGTGGGCGCCAGTGGCGCAGGCGGTGGCCACGGCGCCGTTCGGCCCCTGCAGGCCGTACTTGATGCTGGCCTGGCCACTGGCCAGGTTGATGATGAGACTGGGGATGAAGAAGGGGCTGGTGCGCCGTGGGCCACGGTAGCCGTTGGCCTCTTCCCAGATGGTGCTGAGGCCGCCGATGCCGCTGCCGATGTAGACGCCGAAGACCTCCCGCTCGGCCTTGGTGAGCTGCGCCAGGTCGAAGCCAGCATCCACCCAGGCCTCGTGGGCCGCGCCCAGGGCGTACTGGATGAAGAGATCCATCTTCTTCTGTTCCTTCTTGTCAATGAACAGATCCGGGTTGAAGCCCTTCACCTGGCCCGCGATCTTGCAGGTGAAGTCGGACACGTCGAACCGGTCAATGGGCCCGATGCCGCTCTTTCCCGCGAGCAGGTTGCCCCAGGTCTCGGGTACGGTGAGGCCGCAGGGATTGACGGTCCCCATGCCGGTGATGACGACGCGACGGCGCTGGACGGTCCTGGTCATGGTTCACCTCGGGTAGGATCGGGAAAACAAACGTGCCGCAGGGCCGTGGGGGCGCTGCGGCACGTCACTACGCGTAAGGATCAGGCCTTCGCGTGCTTCTCGATGTAAGCGATCGCGTCGCCCACCGTGCGGATCTTCTCCTGCTCACTCTCGGGGATCTCGAGGCTGAAGGCCTCTTCGATGGCCATGATGATCTCGACGGTGTCGAGGCTGTCGGCACCGAGATCGTCCACAAAGTGGCTGGTCTCGGAGATGGAATCTTCGGGCTTGGCCAGCTGCTCAGCAATGATTGCAATGACCTTCTTACGCACATCAGCCATCGGGGGCTCCTCCAAACGAACCTGGAAACCCTAACACATCCCCGTCCGGATCGCCAAACCCCGGGTAGGGATCCGCCGCCACCCATCCCGGCGCGGCGCGCCCGGGAACCGGCTTGCACCGCCGGGCGAGGCGTGCAGGATGGATCCATGCCCCGCGCGAAGACCCACGAGGAACCCGAGCATGGATGGCCTCTGGGCTGGAGCGGAAGCCTTCGGGAATTCCGCGCCCACCTGGCCGTGGAACGCGGCCTTTCCCCCCACACGACCTCCGGCTACCTGTCGGATCTGAACCACCTGGCGGCCTGGGCCTGCGGCCAGGAGATCCCCGCCACCGACCTCACCCGCGATCACCTCACGGTCTTCCTCGTCTCCCAGCAGTCGGAGGGAAAAGCGCCCCGCAGCCTCGCGCGGATGAGCTCCAGCCTCCGCGCCTTCCTCACCTTCCTCCGCATGGAGGGCGGGGGGGGGGCGGGCCCCGAGGCCGTGGTGAAACCACCCCGCCCGCCCCGCATCCTGCCCCGCACGCTGAGCGAAGACCAGGTGGAGGCCCTGCTCCATGCCCCGGATACCGCCACGCCGCTGGGCGTGCGGGACCGCGCCTGGCTGGAACTGACCTACGCCTCGGGTCTCCGCGTATCGGAACTCGCCGGGCTTCCGGCCCTATCGGTGTTTCTGGATGAAGGCTTCCTCAGGGTGACCGGCAAGGGGCGCAAGGAACGCCTGATCCCGTTCGGATCGAGCGCGGAGACCTGGATCCGTGCCTGGCTCGCCCTCCGGTCCGGCTTCAAGCCCAGGGGCGGCGAGCTCTTCGTGGGCCAGCGGGGCGATGGTCTCACCCGCCAGCACCTCTGGCGCCTGCTGAAGGGCTACGCCCGCTCGGCCGGCCTTCGCCCCGAGGCCGTCAGCCCCCATGTGCTGCGCCACGCGTTCGCCACCCATCTGCTGGACCACGGCGCCGACCTCCGCGCCGTGCAGGCCATGCTCGGTCATGCCGACATCAGCACGACCCAGATCTACACCCATGTCCACCAGTCCCGGCTCCGCGCCCTCTACGACCAGATGCATCCGCGCTCGGGTGGATGAAAGATTCCCGCCATCGAATTTGCGCGGTGGACCATTCCCGCGCAATGGGTGGATGATGGGCCAGGAGCCTCACACCCATGGCCGCAACGAAGACCCCCCGCAAGAAGCCCGCAACCACCGTCGTGGAGCAGGAGAAACCCGCCCCGAAGGCCAAGGCCGCCCCCGCCAGGAAGGCCGCGCCGAAGAAGGCTGAGGCCGCTGCTGAGCCCAAGGCCAAGGCCGCCATCAAGGCGCCGTCGAAGGCCCAGGCCGCCAAGGCCGCCAAGGCCATGGAAGCCGCGCCCGCGATCATCCCCCCGGTCGTCCCGGAGCCGAAGCCCGCCGCGAAGAAGGCCGCGGCCACGCCCGCCCTGTCGCCCCTGGCCCAAACCATCCTCACCGCGATCTGCGAAGGCCGCGCCGTGGAGTTCATCTTCGCCGACGCCGACGCCAACGCCCCGCGCACCTTCGAACCCCGCCACCTCACCTTCGACGCCCTCAGCCAGGCCTGGTATGTCTGGGGCTGGGACCGCCGCTACAACGCCGAGCGCTACCACGGCGTGGATCTGCTGGCCGAGGTGAACGCCGTGGAGGGCGTGGGCCGCGCGGCCCAGGGCCCCTATGCGGAAGGCACCCCCGCCAACCAGATCGGGGGCTGGCTGGGAGGCGATCCCATCCCCGTGAAGGCCACCCTGCACAAGCAGTGGGTCTTCGCCGTGAAGCAGGCCCCTCCGGCCTTCCCGGGCTTCCATCTGGAGGAGCAGGGGGAAGGCCAGGCACTGGTCTCCTTCACCGCCACGGACCTTCGCGCCATCGCCCGCTGGGCCATGCAGTTCGGGGACGGCATCCAGGTCCTCGAACCCGCGCGCCTGGTGGATCGCATCAAGCAGGTCGGCGCCGTCTGGGCCGGCCGGGAGCGCCAGGCCAGCGCCCCCGCCCCCGCCCCCAAGCCGGCTTCGCGCCACGAGGCTGCGCCCCGTCCAGAACCTGAACCTCGCCACGCCCAAGTCCGCCCCCAGCCCGAGGCGAAACCGGAACCGCGGCACCACCGCGAGGCGCGTCCCGAACGCGAGCGGGAAGAGGCCCCCAAGGGCAAGGCCGGGAAGGTCGAGGTCATCCGCTTCGACCGGCTCTGATCCGGTTCAGTCCACGAGGCTCCAGCCCCGCTTGCCGGGCCAGAATCCATGGGTCTGCCCCAGGACGTTGAACGACACGCCCTGCAGCCGCCGGTCGGCCAGGATCCTCGCGAGGTTGTAGTTGAGGGGGATGACCGGCTTGTCCCGCCAGATGATCCCGGAAAGCCTCAGGTAGATCTTCCGCCGGGCCTCGGGGTCCAGCGTGTGGCGGCCCTCGTCGAAGAGCCGATCCACCTCCGGGTTCAGGTAGCCACTCACGTTCGCCTTGGTGCGGTATCCGTCCCCGGTGAAGAGGGGGCTGTCCACGTCGGGATCCAGGGAGGTGGCCCAGCCGTAGAACCAGATATCGCCCTCGTGCCCGGCGGCCTTCTCGATCAAGGCCTGGAAGGGCAGCCTTCGCACCTCGATGCGGATCCCCACCTCGGCCGCGCGTTCCACCAGAAGCCGGACCATGCTGCGGCTTGTCGAGCCGGTCCGCTCGTAGGCCACCAGGGAAAGGGTCCGCCCCTTCGCGTCCCGGCGGATCCCGCCGGATCCCAGATGCCATCCCGCGGATGCCAGGATCGCCTCCGCGCGGTCAGCCTGGGGCAGCGGCCGCAGCGCGGGGTCGTGGGCCCAGTTCTCCGGCGGCCAGAACGACGAGGCCAGCCGGGCGGGGAAAAACCGGCGGGCCCGGGCGAATTCCTGCCAGGGCACCAGCTCCGCCAGGGCCTGCCTCAGGGCGACCTCCCCGAGCAGGCTGCGCTTCGGATCACAGTTCAGGAAGAAGGCCCCGAACGCGGCCTGCGGCACCGAATGGACCAGGAGCCGGCCTCCGCCCAGGGCCCCCTTCCGAACCAGGTAGTGCGGCAGGGCCTCGGTCGCCGCGTAATGGAACCGCCCTTCCAGGATCGCCTTGGCCGTGGACTTTTCGCCGGAGGGATCCGCGAACTCGAAGGCGGGCCAGGCACCCGGATGGGCGCCCCGGTAGCCATCCCACCGCTCGAGCTTCAGGTGTTTCGTGGTGGCGCGTTCCATGACCCGGTAGGGGCCCGAACCGATGGGCAGGAAGTTCACGGGCGCGGCCATGGGCTTCGCTCCCGCCTGGTAGTGGCGCCGGGGCACCGGAATGAAACTGTAGAGATCGGACAGCAGCGTCCCCCGGGGCCGGGCAAGCCGGATCCGCACCCGGAGCGGCCCTTCGGCCACCAGGCTGTCCAGGGTGGCCACGCCGCCGACGGTATCAGCGAGGGCCCGGACCTGGGGGAGCCTCAGGGTCCGCCAGGTGAAGACCAGATCCTCCGCCTCGATGGGCGCACCGTCATGCCAGGTCATGCCGGGCTGGAGATCCAGGACGACCTCCCGGCCACCCTGGAGGATGGTCCACCCCTTCAGGAGTTGGGGAATGAAGTTGCCCTTCGCATCCAGGGTCACCAGGCGGTCGAAGACGAGGTCCACCACCTCCCCGTCCGTGTCCCGGGACAGGAGGAGGGGGTTCAGCGTGGTCCACTCGTTCACGGCCACGCGGATCGGCTCGGCGGCGCCCAGGCCGCACGACAGACAAGTGGACAGGATCAACCGGCGCCAGCGCATCATTCCCCCTCATCGGCGTCCGGGGGGTGGACCTGAAAACCAGGATCAGAGGGACTTGGCGGAGGCCGCCTCCACCAGTTCCACCAGCGCCTCCGCCATGGTCTGCCCGGCCCGGGGGGGATTCTCCACCACCGTGCCCACGAGCTTCTGGGCCCCGCCGGGCTGGGTGGCGTAGAGGTAGAAAGTCGGCACCCGCTGGACGGTCTGGGGGGCGCATCCCTTGGGCCAGAGGGCCGCATCCAGGGCCTTGTCCCGGTTGACGCCCAGGTAGTGGACCTCGATGAAGGGGTTGGGATCGGCCTCCAGGGCCAGCAGGTCCGGCAGCTGGTAATGGCTGTCGCCGCACCAGGATCCAAACACCGCCACCAGCGTGAAGGGCAGCCGCACGACCTTCCAGCGGGCCTTCACGCCTGCGGTCAGCCTCACCTTGGCCAGGTTCTCCCGGAAGATGGCCCGGTGCGCCAGGATGGCCTTCGCGGTGGTCGCACCCAACAGGAGGGCTTGTTGGTCGCGGGCGTCCAGGAGCGGCCCGCCGGGCAAGGTGCCAGGAGGCGTGACCAGGGCTCCGGAGGGCTGTTGGGCCATCAGTCCCAGGGTTCCGAAGGCCAGAAGGGCAGCTTTCATGGGGATCTCCGGTGACCAGTGTAGCCTCGGGATAAACTTGACTCGTTTGCTCAGGAATACTAGCCTGGAACCTGGAGTCCCTTCGTGAAGATCTCGGCCCGAGGCAGGTACAGCATGCAGGCCCTGTTCGACCTGGCCCACCACAGCCACGGCCAGCCGGTGCCCCTGCACGTGATCGCCGAGCGCCAGAAGCTCTCCCTGCCCTTCCTCGAACAGATCTTCAACAAACTGAAGAAGGCCGGCGTGGTGGCCAGCGTGCGCGGCCCCAAGGGCGGCTACATCCTCACGCGGCCCTGTGACCAGGTGAGCGTGGGCGAGGTGCTGCGCCTCACGGACAGCAGTTTCTACGCCGCCGCCAAGGAAGATCCGAAGTCTGCGAACAAGGCCCTGCTGGCCGATGAGCGCATGAGCAGGCTGCTCTGGAACCGGCTGTCCGACCACATCTCCGCCTTCATGGAGAAGGTGACCTTCGCGGATCTCTGCTCCGAAACGGACAGCAACACCTGCCCCGACTGCACCTGCCCTGAATATGTGAAGGATGTCCAGGGCCAGATCGTACGCGGGGAACGCAAAGCCTGCGGCGTGATGTGAGGGGTCCCGTTTCCTGTGAGCAATCCGTGCGCCCTGCCCAGTTTGGCCCTGCCGCCCACCGAGGCTGACCTTCTGACCCTGCCCCGGCTGGAACGCAGGATCGCCCGCCGCGTGGGCGAGACCAACGCCGCCTACAACCTCATCGAGGACGGCGACCGCATCCTGGTGGCCGTGAGCGGCGGCAAGGATTCCTGGGCCCTGCTGGACGTGCTGGAGCGGCTGCGCAAGCGGGCCCCCGTGACCTTCGCCGTCGAGGCCGTCACGGTGGATCCCGGCTTCCCCCAGTTCAATCCCGATCCCATCGCCGAAACCTGCGAGCGGCTGGGCGTGCCCCACCACATCATCCCCGCCCCCATTGACAAGATGGTGCGCAGCAAGCCCGAAGAGCTGCCCTGCATCATCTGCTCCCGGCTGCGGCGCGGCGTGCTGTATTCCTTCGCCAAACAGCACGGCTATACGAAGATCGCCCTGGGCCACCACCTGGACGACCTGATCGAAACGCTGCTCATCAACCTGTTCTTCGAGGGCCGCCTCAGCACCATGCCCCTGCGCCTGGTGAGCGACGACGGCGCCAACACCGTCATCCGCCCCCTGGGCACCTGCGAAGAAAAGGATCTGCAGCGCTACGCCTGGCTGCGCGGCTTCCCCATCGTGCCCTGCGGCTGCCCCCTCTGCGGCTGCTCCAGCCTGGAAAGCCGCCGCAAGCAGGTGAAAGAACTGATCGCCGACCTGGAGCCCAGCATCCCCCGCCTCAAGGCCTCCATGCTCGGCGCCATGGGCAACGTGAAACTGAGCCATCTGCTCGATCTGAAGCTGGGAACGCCGGGCCCCGGGGCCTGAAGCCTTCGGCCAGGCCAAGGCCGGAGAAGACCAGACCGGGTGGGGCCATTATCTAAACCGGGCCAAGGACGAAGAGTAGACCTTGGAACCAGTCCGCCCAAACATTCGACGTCATTGCCGTCAGGTCCTTCCTCCCGGGATGGGCTCATCCCGACCCGGTGACCCTTTACCCAAGGACGCCCATGCCCCCGACCACACCCTCGCTGCAGCCCCTGGCCGCCGAAGCCCGGCTCCTTCAGCTGGATGTGCTCAGGGGTCTCGCCCTGCTCGGCGTCCTGCTCGTGAACCTCAGCGTCTTCAGCGGCTCCGAATGGGCCATCGCCGCCCACAGCCCCTACCCCATGGGCTGGGGGGGCACCCTGGTCCAGGCTCTGTGCAACGCCTTGCTGGAATCCAAGGCCGCAGCCCTCCTGGCCATGCTCTTCGGGGCCGGCCTTGCCATCCAGGCCGAGACGCTTGAACGGCGCGGCGAGCGGCACCTGCCCTTCTCCCTGCGCCGCGTGGGGGCCCTCGCTCTCATCGGCCTCGCCCATAGCTTCCTGCTCTGGAACGGCGACATCCTCCTCGACTACGCACTCATCAGCCTCCTCATGCTGCCCGTCCTGCATGTGGGGGCCCGCCGCATCCTGTGGACCATCCCCCTTCTCTGGGCGGCCACGGGGCTCCTCATCCTGCCCCTCGCCGGGCGCATCGGCGGCGCCAGCAGCCTGATTGACCAATCCGTGTCCTTCCACGCCATGAGTGCTGAGCACTACGGCGCCGCCTCCTGGTTCGCCCTTCTGAAATACCGTGCATGGGAGATGGTGAATGTCATGGGGCCGGTACGCCTCTCCAATCGCCTGCCCATCCTCCTGCCCTTCTTCGTTCTCGGCGCCTATTTCTGGAAGAAGGGCTTCTTCTCCGAGCCCGACCGGCACAAGACCGCGCTGAGGCGCATGGTACTGGTTTTCGGCCTCCTGGGTCTGGCGGCGAACCTGGTCCCACGGGAGCTTGTCTGGTCTTTCGCCTCCAGCCTGTCCTTCCGCCCCTTCCGCATCCTGATCCGCGCCACCTACTTCTTCGCTCGGCCGGGACTCACCCTCGGCTACGCGGCGGGCATCTTGCTGCTCCTCCAGCACCCCCTAGCCCGGCAAGCCCTTCGGGTCTTCGCACCCCTCGGGCGAATGGCCTTGACCCAGTATCTCCTCCAGTCCCTCATCTGCATCTGGATCTTCAACGGGCACGGCCTGGGCCTCTACGGAAAGGTGCCCATCAGCCACTACCTGTTGGGGGGCACGGTCCTCTTCGCGCTGCAAGTGTGGAGCAGTCACCTGTGGCTGGACCGCTTCCGCATGGGCCCGGCGGAATGGCTCTGGCGGCGCCTTAGTTACGGAGGTCCGCAGCGCTTCAAGCTGTCGTCACCGCCTCCAGCCACCGCCAAGGCCAGAGCCTAGTTGCCCTAGAGATTGTTCAGCCTTGAGGCCGGGGTGGAACCTTCCCGCGGACCACCTCACCCAGAAGCTCTGGATGCCCTGTCTGCCCTCCTGGCACTGGCCTGTTCCGCGGGACAAGCCGCCCCTGCGCCCACGTTCCGGCCCGAGCCCCGACCCGTTATGAGGCTCAAGCTGCCCAGACAGGTCCACACACCCTAGGACACCATGCGGATGCACGTCGACCAGGAACTGGCCGGCCGCAACGAACCCGGCGCCACCGTGGAAGTGATCGGCTACGACGACGCGGCCGCGCTGAAGCTGCTCTCCAGTAAGGTGGCCTTGAAGGTCCCTCTGGCCTTCAAGGCCACGGACACGCACCAGCATCGCGAACTGTATGCCTTCATGCGGCAGGATCCCAGCCACCCCAAGCCCGTGCTGTTCATTCCCTGACGCTTCGAGGCGGCGCAGACAAGCGGCGGCTACTCCAGGCTCAACCACAACCCCTTGAGGTAGAACCCCTCGGGATGGTTCAGCGAGTAGGGGTGATCCGCAGGCTGCCCAAGATGCGCCAACACGCGCGCCTCGCGGCCCGCCTCCAGCAGCGCGGTCCACACGGCTTCCTGGAACCGGGTGCGGTCCAGGTGCTGGCTGCAGGAGAAGCACCAGAGCAGGCCGCCGGGGGCGGTGGCGCGGGCGCCGAGGCGGAAGACATCCTTGTAGGCCTTGAAGGCCTTGTCCACGTCCTTGCGCTGCTTGGCGAAAGCGGGCGGATCCACGATGACGCGGTCCCAGCCCAGGGGCTCCAACTGGCGCATCAACTCGAAGGCGTCGCCCTCCATCCTCAGGTGTGCGGCGGGATCCAGACCGTTGGCGACCCAGTCGCGCTCCGCCTGATCCAGGGCCGGGGCGCTGATGTCCAGCGTGGCCACCTCCCTCGCGCCGCCCAGGCCCGCATGGATGCTGAAGCCGCCGGTGTAGCCGAAGGCGTTGAGGACACGCCGCCCCGCCGATACCCGGCCTAGTTGGAGCCGGTGCTCCCGCTGATCGAGGAAGAAGCCCGTCTTCTGGCCCCGCAGCAGATCCACGGTGAGCTTCGCGGCCCCTTCGCGCAGGGTGATGGGCCCGCTGAGGCTGCCCTTGAGCAGGCGGTTCACGGGATCCAGCCCCTCGTCGCGGCGGCCCGATTGGCTGCGCTCCACGAAGGCGGTGATGCCTTCGCGCTTGCCGAGTTCGAAGAGGATGGGCCACCAGGTCTCGCGCAGGGCCTCCAGCCCCGCCGTCCCCACCTGCAGCACCAGGGCGTGGGCGTAGCGATCCACCACCAGGCCTGGCAGGCCGTCGCCTTCGCCGAAAATCCAGCGGCAGCCACCCTCGGGATCCCACTGGCCCAGCTCCTTCCGCAGGGCCAGAGCTGATTCGAAGCGGGCCCGGAAGAAGGCTTCGTCCAGCGGCGCGTCCTCGAAGCGGAAGATCCGCGCCGCCAGCGGGTTCGCAGGGCTCGCCGTGCCCACGCCCAGCACCAGGCCCGAATCATCCGCCAGGCGCACCAGGTGGGATTCCGGGGGCTTGGCCAGGGCCCCCGAGAACACCCAGGGATGGCGCTTGGACATCAGCCCCTCCTTGCCGGGCTTCAGGCGGAGCAGGGGGTAGGGCCAGTGTGAGGTGTTCATACATCCAGGGTAGCTTGCTACCCTTTTGGAATGCGCATCGCAGCCATTCTCGCCATCGCCTTCTCCGCCGCCCTTCAGGCCGCCCCGCCGGTGCTGCTGATCAGCGCGGACGGCGTGGGGTCGGATCAGTTCACAGTCCGCACCATGCCGAAGCTCTGGGCACTGTCGGAGCGGGGTCGCCGCGGAGAAGGACTGCCGCCCTTCCCCGCCACCACCTACAACGGTCACGCCACCTTGGCCACGGGCTGCTGGCCCGAGCACCACGGCGTGGTGGCCAACAGCTATCCGGATCCGAAAACGAAAGTGATGGTGGCTTTCGCCAACCGCAGCGAAGACCTCCAACGGGAACCGCTCTGGGTGGCCGCCACCCGCAGTGGCGTGCGCACGGCGGTCTTTCAGTGGGTCGGCGCCACGGGCCCCTGGGAGGGCGTGACGCCCTGGCGTTTGGAGCCCTTCCGGCCCGGGCGAACGGATGCCATCGCGCTGGCCTTCAGCGAAGCCGCGCTCAAGGATGGGGCCGGGCTCGTCATGACCTACCTTTCCGGGACCGATGAGGAAGGCCATCTGCATGGACCCCGCAGCGCGGAGACCCGGATCAAGCTGAAGCGCATGGACGACGAGCTGGCCCCTTGGCTCCAGCGCATGCAGGCTGGATACCCGGGCCTGCGCGTGGTCCTCACCGCGGACCATGGCATGGCCCACATGCGTCGCCGCATCCACCTGCCCTCTGTCCTGAACGGCATCGGCTGTGAACTGATCGCCCACGGAGGCAGCGCCTATATCTATCTCAAGGATCCACAGGAGGCCTCGAAGGCCCTGGCGCGCCTGCGCCAGGCCGGGCTGAGGGCCTGGACCCGCGAGCGCGTTCCAGCCCGGTACCATCTGGCGGGCAGCCCCCGCGTGGGCGATCTCGTGGTGCTGGCCAAGGAAGGACAATGGCTGTCCAAGGCACGGTCGAGCCGCGAGGAGGAGGCTGAGTGGCAGGGGCGCAAGGGGGCCCATGCCTATTCCTCCGAAGCTGGTTCCATGCCCACCTGGCTGGTCGTGCTCGGCGCGGGCCGCGGCCCTCTCGGCCGGGTTCCCCTCTGGGATCTGGCCCCCACGGTGGCGTCCTGGCTCGACATCCGCTGGGCCCAGACCCCGGATGGAAGAATCATCCGCTAGCGGATCAACCCCAGCAGCACCTGAGCCAGCACGATCTTGAGGATGGTGGCCAGCGGATACACCGTGGCGAAGCCGACATTGGGCAGGTCGTTGCCCGTGTGGTGGTTAGCATAGCCCAGCACCACGGGCTGGGTGTGGGTGCCCGCCAGGATGCCGAACATGATGTTGAGCGGGATGCGGAACAGCTTGTGGCCCAGCAGCATCGTGAGTGAATCCGCCACGAAGCAGACGAGGAAGGCCGCCCCCAGGAAGAGGGGCAGCACCGAGGCGTCCCTGGACACGATGGCCCGGAAGCCCTCGCCGGAAAGCACGCCGATGCCCGCCGCGAACAGCACCAGGCCGAACTGCCGGATGGTGTGGTTGGCGCTGTAGGGGAAGTTCCAGACCAGGGGCCCGATGCGGTGGAAACGGCCGAGGATCAGCGCCACGGCCAGGGGGCCACCCGCGAAGCCCAGTTTGAAGACGATGCCATGGCCGAGGGGAAGCGGCAGCTGGCCCAAGGCGAGGCCCGCCGCCAAGCCCATGGCGAAGGTGAGGAAGCTCACTTCGCTGAGATCCCGGTAGCTGTCGCCGAAGAACTCCTCGATGGCCTCGATGTTGTCGCGGCGCGTGGTCACGCGCACGCGGTCGCCCAGTTCCAGTACCGTATCGCCATCCGGCACAAACCAGAGATCCCCCCGGCGGACGCGGGTGATGATGGCCTGGTACTTGTTCACCAGATCCAGCTTGCCGAGGGGAACGCCCACCACATCCCAGCGGGACACGAAGACTCGCGTGGCATCGAGGGCGCTCTGATCGCGGTCCAGTTCCACGTGGCTGCGCTCGCCGATGAGGGCCTCCATCTGGGCCAGGTCATCCAGTGAGCCCACAACTGTCACCAGATCGTCCAGCTTCAACCGGAAATCCGGGCCCGGCAGCAGCAGGTCGGCCTTGCGCAGCACCCGCCCGAAGACCACGCGCATGTTGCCGATGGCGCAGAGATCCCGCTTGCTCATGGCTTCGGCCTCGGGCTTCGTCACCCGCAGGGTCCAGACCTCCAGTTTCTGGTGGCCGGTCTGGTAGTCCTTGAGGCCATCCGCCTCCTCACGCAGGTTCACGCGGAAGACCTTCGAGCTGATGAGGATGATCAGCATGGGCACCAGCACGCCGATGGGGTAGGCGATGGCCGAGGCCACGGTGGGCTCGGCCAGCTCCACGGGGCCCACGCCCGTCATGGTCTTCACTCGCTCGATGACGCCCGCCAGGGCCGGCATGTTGGTGAAGCTGCCGGTGAGCAGCCCAGCCGCGTACCGGGCATTGAAGCCCATGACCTTGGCCAGCAGCACCACGAAAGCCGTGGAGGTCAGCATCACCAGGAAGACCACGGCGTTCTTCTTCATGCCCTCGCGGCTGAAGGCCGCCCAGAAACTGTGCGAGATGGACAGGCCCATGGCGTAGACGAACACCGCCAGGCCCAGCTCGTAGACCAGCTTCATCTCCTTGGAGATATCCTTCTTGAGGCCAGGATCCAGGCCCGGAGCCATCACCAGCGCGCCCAGGGCGATGCCAGCGAAGAGGATGCTGGCGATGCCGAAGGAGGCGCCGGCGATGCGGATCTTGCTGATGGGGTAGCCCAGCGCCACCACGGCGAACAGCATCAGCAGAGGATTGTGCGCGAAGAAGAAAAGGACCTGTTCGATCATGCGCGCTCCGCGTCCGGACTGGCTGGTCAGGGATTCATGTCAACCGCTGGATGGCTGCCGCCAGGGCCTCCATCTCGCTGGGCTGCGCGTCGGGAAGCATCGAAAAGCGAAGCACCGAGCGCGCATCATCCAAACTATACCCGATGGTCGTGATTGCATGGCTGGGCTTCACGGACCCGCTGTGGCAGGCGCTGCCGGTACTCACCGCGAATCCGGCCATATCCAAGGAAGCGTGCAGAGCCTCGCCATTCCTGCCTCTAAACAGGATGCAGCTGGTATTGGGCAGGCGGGACAAACCCTGGCCGATGACCTCGATACCCCGGTTCCAGGATGTGATCTCCGTCTCGAAGGCGTCCCGGAGCGTTGCCAGTGATGCGTTCGCGGCTTGACGCTCCGTCAAGTGCCGCACCGCCGCCGCCAGGCCCAGGATGGCGGGCAGATCCTCCGTGCCGCCCCGGCGGCGGCGCTCCTGCGGGCCCTCCATCACGGGATCCCAGGGCAGCCCCGGCCGCATCCAGAGCAGGGCCACACCGCGGGGACCGCCCATCTTGTGGCCGCTGAACACGGCGGCATCGCAATCCGGCAGGTCCACGGGCACCTTGCCCCAGGCCTGTGCGCAATCCTTGATCCGAACCGAATCAAGCGCGGACGGCATGGCGTAGAGGATGCCTGTCTCGTTGCTGGCGGCCATCTGCACCACCGTGGCGCAGTCGGCGGGGATCTCCGGCAGCCAGGCCACCCGCGACCAGTCCCGCAGGGGATTCAGACAGGCGCTGTGCTCACCCGGGAAGACCGCCGCGGGCCGGTCGCCCAGGGCGGGCTGAAGGCCCCGGAGCAACAGATGCAGGGCTTCCGTGGCACTGGCGCAGAAGACCAGTTCCCCGGGGGCCACGCCCAGGGATGCGGCAATTTCCCGCCGGGCCTCCTCGATGCGATGCCGGGCCCGCTGGCCCTCCCGGTGGGTGCTGGTGGGATTGGCCCAGTCCTCGATCATGGCCCGCCGCACCGCCTCCATCGCCTCTGGGTGGGGCGGCGTGCTGGCGTTGGCGTCGAAGTAGAGCCTGGGCATGGTCTCAATGTACTCTGAGCCCATGCCCAAATCCCTGGAAGGCAAGCTCGTCGTCGCCATTTCCTCCCGCGCCCTCTTCAACTTTGAGGAGGAGAACCGGGTCTTCGAAGAATCGGATGACCGGGCCTACATGGAACTCCAGCTCTCGCGGCTGGATGTGCCCGCCAAACCGGGCGTGGCCTATCCGCTCGTCAAGAAGCTGCTGGCCTTCAACACTGGAAACGAAGATCGCGTGGCCGTGGTGATCCTTTCCCGCAACGATCCCGTGAGCGGCCTGCGGGTCTTCCGCAGCGCCCAGGAATCGAATCTCCAGCTGGAGAGCGGCGTGTTCACCCGGGGCCGGAATCCCTTTCCCTACCTGACCTCCCTGGGCGCCCATCTGTTCCTCTCGGCCAAGGAAGAGGACGTCCGGGCCGCCCTCCATGCGGGATTCGCCGCCGCCCGGGTCTATACCGACAGCGCCGTCGCCGCCGACCACCATCCTGATGAGATCCGCATCGCCTTCGACGGCGACGCCGTGCTGTTCAGCGACGAAGCCGAACGCGTCTACGCGACCGGTGGCCTGGCGGCCTTCCAGGCCCACGAGATCGAGCGTGCCGCGGTGCCCCTTCCCCCGGGCCCCTTCAAGCCCCTGCTCGAAGCGCTGCGGCCCCTCCAGGACATGG
The DNA here is from genome assembly GCA_030681515.1 of Geothrix sp. Classification (GTDB taxonomy): domain Bacteria; phylum Acidobacteriota; class Holophagae; order Holophagales; family Holophagaceae; genus Geothrix. The sequence goes on from JAUXSE010000053.1 coordinate 46,772, forward strand.
CCGCGGGTGCCCCCATGCGCATCCGCACCGCCCTGGTCACCGCCCGCAGCGCCCCGGCCCACGAGCGCGCCATCCGCACCCTCATGGCCTGGAACATCCAGGTGGACGAGGCCATGTTCCTGGGCGGCCTCGAAAAGGCGGATTTCCTCCGGGAATTCGAGCCCGACTTTTTCTTCGACGATCAGACCGGCACCTGCGACACCGCCTCGCGGGTGGGGCCCACGGGGCATGTGGTGAGCGGCGTCAAGAACGAGGTGGTGGAGCCCGGACAAGGGCCTCGGTAGGGCTCGGAACGCTGCGCGTTCCGAGATAGGAGAAGCCTCCTCCGTTAACAGGTTGTCAATTTATCTCCAAAGCCGGGCCGCCCCGCGGCCCGGCTTTGGAGCGCGGCGCGGCGCTAGGGCTAGACTGGAACGAACGGAGGAGCCATGTCCCGCAAGCTGGTGGAGTGCGTGCCGAACATCTCGGAGGGCCGGGATGCCGCGAAGATCAAGCAGGTGACGGACGCCATCGCCGCGGTGCCCGGGGTTCGAGTGCTGGACGTGGATCCGGGCGCCGACACCAACCGCACGGTGATCACCTTCGTGGGCGAACCGGAGGCCGTGCTGGAGGGCGCATTCCGTTGCATCGCCGAGGCCGCCAGGGTCATTGACATGCGCCAGCACCACGGGGCCCATCCCCGCATGGGCGCCACGGACGTGGTGCCCTTCGTGCCCGTGGAGGGCGTGAGCATGGAGGATTGTGCGGAGTTGGCGCGCCGCCTGGGCAAGCGCGTGGGCGGGGAGCTGGGCATCGCCGTCTACTTCTACGAAGCCGCGGCCTCGCGACCCGAGCGCCGCAACCTGGCCGAGGTGCGACGGGGCGAATACGAGGGCCTGGAGGCCAAGCTGAAGGATCCTCAGTGGCAGCCTGATGTCGCCGCCCCCTACAACGCCAGGACCGGTGCGACGATCATCGGCGCCCGGGAATTCCTGGTGGCCTACAACATCACGCTGAATTCCGCCGACAAGGCCCACGCCACGGACATCGCCTTCGAGCTGCGGGAAAAGGGCCGCGTGGCCCGGCGCGGGCGCGTGAAGCCCTACTACCAGGCCGGCGAGCTGATCTTCTACGCCGAAGGTTCCTTCCCCTGCGGCAACTGCGACTTCACGGGCGTCACTTTCCAGGACACCGTGGACCACTGCGCGAAGGCGCACGGCTACGACCTGCCGGATCTCATGCGCCTGAACGATGTGGACCCCGCGAATCCCGTGGGCGAAAAGGTCCGCCGACGGGGCACCTTCCACCACTGCAAGGCCATCGGCTGGTACGTGGACACCTACCGCCGCGCCCAGATCAGCGTGAACCTCACGGACTACACGCAGGCCGCCCCCCACACCGTGCTGGAGGAGGCCCGCCGCCTGGCCGCCGAGCGCGGCCTGGTGGTGACGGGCAGCGAGATCGTGGGCCTGGTGCCCTTCCAGTGCCTGCTGGCCTCGGGCCGCCACTACCTGAAGGCCATGGGGAAATCCACGGGCGTGCCCACCGCCGATATCCTCCAGACCGCCGTGTTCTCCATGGGGCTCGGCGACGTGGCGCCCTTCGAGGCCGAGAAGAAGGTGCTGGGCCTGCCCACCCACGATCCGGCGGCCCTGGTATCCATGCCGGTCCACACCTTCACGGACGAGGTCAGCCGCGACACCCCGGCCCCCGGCGGCGGTTCCATCGCGGCCCTGGCGGGCAGCCTGGGCGCGGCCCTGGCCAGCATGGTGGCCAACCTGGCCCAGGGCGGACCCGACGGGGAAAAGGACGCGAAACTCATCGCCCTGGCGGAAAAGGCCCAGATGCTCAAGGACCGCCTGCTGGTGGCCGTGGACGCGGATACCAACGCCTTCAACGCCTTCATGGACGCCCGCCGCCTGCCGGACGGCACGCCGGCGCAGAAGGCCGCACGGCAGGCCGCCATGCAGGCGGGACTGAAGGTGGCCATTGAGGTGCCCCTGGAGAGCGCCAAGGCCAGCCTCGCGGCCCTGGAACTGGCGGGGGAGGCCACCCGCCTGGGCAAGGCGGCTTCCATCACGGATGCGGCCGTGGGCGCGCAGATGGCCTACGCGGGCGTGCGCGGCAGCGTGTGGAACGTGGTGATCAACCTCAAGGACATTTCGGATGCGGAGTACGTGGCCGGGATGCAGGCTGAATGCTCCGGCCTTCTGGCGAAGGCCGGAGAGCAGGTCACCGGGATCACCGCGTTTGTGGACCAGAAGCTGGTGGAGCGGTTGCAGACGGTCCGGAAGTAGCGGACCCGGAACGGACCATGCGCACGCCCAACGGCGGCTTCCGCTACCTGGATCAGATCAGCCCCGCCGAAGCAGGGCGAACCGTGTCCACCCATCTCGCGGCCAAACACCCGCTCGCCTCCGAAGCGGAATGGCGGGGGCGGATCGCCTCAGGCCAGGTGCTCCTGGATGGCCGGCCCGCCGGAATGGACGACGTGCTCGGGACCGGCCAGCGGCTCGTCTGGATCCGCCCACCCTGGGTCGAGCCCGAGGTGCCACTCGCCACGGCGGTCCTGTACGAGGACGAGGATCTGCTCGCGGTCGCCAAACCCGGCGGCCTGCCCACGCTGCCCGGGGGCGGTGCATTCCTGGAACACACGCTCCTGGCGCTGGTGCGGCGGCGGCATCCCGAAGCCAGTCCCATGCATCGCCTGGGCCGGGGCACCTCGGGTCTCGTGCTGTTCGCGCCCACCGCCGGCACCGCGAAGCCGCTCCAGGCCGCCTTCCAGGATCGCCGGACCCGCAAGGTCTACCGCGCCCTGTGCAGCGGACACCCGGAGTCGGATGCCTTCGAGATCACGGCCCCCATCGGGGAAGTCCCCTACGCCCCCCTGGGCACCCTGCACGCGGCCCATCCCGGGGGCCGCCCCTCCCTCAGCCGCGTGACCGTGCTGGAACGGCGGGAGGGCGCCTCCCTGGTGGAGGTGGAGATCCTCACGGGCCGCCCCCATCAGATCCGCATCCACCTGGCCTGGGCCGGACACCCGCTGGTGGGCGATCCCCTGTACGGTCCCGGCGGCGTACCCCTCCCGGAAACCCGTGCCCTGCCGGGCGATCCGGGCTACCTGCTGCACGCCCACCGGCTGGAGCTGGCGCATCCCCGCAGCGGGGCGTGGGTCTCCCTCACCTGCCAACCGCCGCCGCCGCTTAGAAGTTCTGAAGAAAGCGATCACCCCCGCTGAGGGTGCGGTCGAAACCGAGGGATGCATCTAAACCCGGGCTCATCCAGTCTTCCAAGAAATGCAGGAACACAGAAGACACAGAGGGCCGCAGAATACACAGAGAACTGCTGCAGGGTGGTTCCCTCCAAAGTTCCGGTCAATCCTCCACCTCAATGCTGGTCACGGAAGACGCGGAATTCCACAGAGGACACGGAAGGGGCCATGTCCCTCGCCGCGCGGGCCCGCCGAAGGCGGCTTCCGTGACCAGTGGCTTTTCTCTGTGCCCTCTGCTTCGCTCTGTGTCTTCTGTGTTCCGCTTTTCTTGTCCCTGAATTCCGGGGCGACCGTTTTCTCGTCTAGTTGTGGACGCCCGGTGCCTCGCGGCCCATGCGCTCCACGTATTCCAGGTACGAACCTCCGAACACCACGGGGCCTTCGTGCTCCTCGCCGCCCAGTTCCAGCACCCGGTTCGCCAGGCCGCGCAGGAAGGAGCGGTCGTGGGATACAAAGAGCATGGTGCCCTCGAAGTCCTTCAGGGCCTCGATGAGCATCTCCTTGGTGGCCAGGTCCAGGTGGTTCGTGGGCTCGTCCAGCACCAGGAAGTTCGGCGGGTCGAAGAGCATCCGCGCCATCACCAGCCGGGATTTCTCGCCGCCGGAAAGCGCGCGGACCTTCTTGTCCACGTCGTCGCCGGAGAACTGAAAGGCGCCGAGCAGGTTGCGGATGACGCCGAGGCCCTCCATGGGAAAGTCCTGCTGCATCTGCTCGATCACGGTGAGATCCGCATCCAGCAGATCCAGGGCCTGCTGGGAGAAGTAGCCGAGCCGGAGGCTGGCCCCCAGGCGCACGGTGCCCGCATCGGGCCTGATGGCCCCCGCCACCATCTTCAGCAGGGTGGACTTGCCGGCTCCGTTCTTGCCCATGACGCACCAGCGTTCGCCCCGGCGGATGTGGAAGGCGAACTGGTCGTACAGCCTGCGGGCACCATAGGCCTTGCACACGCCGTCCAGCATGGCCACGTCGTCGCCGGAGCGCCCGGGGACGCGGAAGTCCCACTTCCCCACGCGGCGCCTGCGGGGCGGCTCGACGCGCTCGATCTTGTCCAGGGCCTTCACGCGGCTCTGCACCTGGGCGGCTTTGGCGGCGTGGGCGGAGAACCGCTCGATGAACCGCTGTTCCTTGGCCAGCTTGGCCTGCTGCCGGGCGTAGGCAGCCTCCTGATTGGCTTCCCGCTGCTCGCGTTCCTTCACATAGAAATCGTAGTTGCCGGAGTAGGTGACCACGTCGCCGCCGTCTATCTCCAGCACCCTGGTCACCACGCGGTTCATGAAATCGCGGTCGTGGCTCGTCATGAGCAGCGTGGCGGGCACGGCCTTCAGGAAGGATTCGAGCCAGAGGATGGATTCGATATCCAGGTGGTTGGTGGGTTCGTCCATGAGCAGCACGTCGAAGTTCCCGAGCAGCACCTTGGCCATGGAGACGCGCATCTTCCATCCGCCGGACAGGGCGCCCACGTCGCCATCAATCTGGCCGTCCTCGAAACCCAGGCCGTGGAGGCAGGCCCGGGCGCGGGCCTCCAGCTCGTAGCCGCCCAGGTGCTGGTACTCCTCCTGCACATGGCCGAAGCGGTCGAGGATCGTCTCCAGCTCGCCGCCCCGCTCTGGATCGGACATGGCGTGTTCCAGATCCATCAGCTCGTGGTGCAGATCCCCCAGCCGCCCGCTGCCCGCGATGGCCTCATCCAGCACCGGCCGTCCCGACATCTCATCCACCTCCTGCCGGAAGTAGCCGAGGGTGAGCTTCTTCGGCAGGGAGACGGAACCTTCGTCCGGCGCCTCCTCGCCCATGATCATGCGGAACAGCGTGGACTTTCCCGCCCCGTTCGGGCCGACAAGGCCCACCTTCTCGCCGGGGTTGAGCTGGAAATCCGCCTCGATGAACAGGACCTGCTTGCCGTACTGCTTGCTGACATTGGAAAAGGAAATCATCAGTCCTCGGCTTTCACGGTGGCTCCGCCTGCTTCTCCGCGGGGGCCGTGCATGAGCTCGACCACGGCCTGGTTCAGCCGCAGGCGGGCTTCATGGCGCTCGAAGGCCCGGGTGAGGTAGCGGGCCCGGATCTCGACGCCGTTCAGGGTGGGCATGACATTCAGTCCCGGCGCGGCGGAGAAGGCCTGCACCCGGTATCGCGCCGTGGCCAGCTGCCATTCCTGCTCAGCCAGGCGGGCATTGGCCTCCGTCTGCCGTTCCACCAGCTTCTGGACCCCGTCAATGACTGGATAGGGAGCCTGGCCGGCCGGGATCAGCACCCGCAACTCATCCCACATCCACTTGCCGGTCGTGGAGAAGTTGAAGAAGTGACCCTCGATGGCGAAGTTGTTGACGAAGGCCACGCGCCGGCCGGTGGGATGCCCGGCATCGCTCCAGCTGCCCGTCTCCAGCACCACGGTGCGCAGGAGGCCGATCTCGACCACCTCCCCGCCGACGCCGCGGATCTCCACCCAGTCGCCCACGCGGATGCCATTCCGCCCCATGAGGATGAACCATCCGAAGAAGGCCACGATGAAGTCCTTGAGGGCCAGGGTCAGGCCCGCGCCGGTCAGGCCCAGGATCGTGGTGGTCTGGGCCGGCACACCGAAGGTGGCGAAGACGATGGCGAGGACGCACAGCGCCTGGACGGCCAGTTTCACGACGGTCCTCAGCGTGCCGGCGCCCTTCCTGTCCCCCGCGGCGGCCCGGTGGAAAAGCCGGTCAATGAGCCGGCCCGCGAGGTAGGCGGCCAGGGCCAGGCCCAGGATCCACAGCAGGCGGGCGAGGAGGCCGTGCAGGGCCGCGTTCCGATGCCCGTCCACCAGGACCATCCAGGTGCCGTAGACCTCCACCAGCCCCTGCTGATCCTGGATGCGGCGGCCCATGTCGGACAACCTACGCTGTACATCGCCGTACTGCCGGAGGTACGAAACCGCATCCTGCGCCTGCTCACGGCCAGGGCCGCCTCCTGCCGCAGCGGATTCCTTCACCAGGTTGGAGGCCCAGTACTTCGCGGCCTCCCGGTCATCCTTCTCCTGCCTGGCCCGGGCCTCGATCTTCCCCCGCCGGTCGGCCAGGATCGGCACCTTGGCCAGGGCTTCCTGCCGGGCCTGAACCAGGCGCCGGAACTTGGTCCGATGGCTGTTCCATTCACCGAACCGGCCCACCAGGCTCCCAGGCTGGAACACCACGACCGCCTTCGCCGGGGCCATGGCCTGGGAGGATTCCCGATCGGCGGCCTCGTGGGCCTCCTTCAACCGCCGGATTCTCGCCTGAGGATCGCCACCGGCTCGTGAAAAGTCCTCCAGAACGGCCTCCAGCTCGTCCTGATCCAGTTGCAACTGCGCCTTGGCGACCTCCAACTGGTCTTCAAGGGGTCCCTTCTGGGATTCCCGGGCCGCCGAGTGCTGCCGGATGAGTCGGGCGATGACCTGGCGATCCGCCTCGACCACCTCCTGGGACTTGGCCTTGAGAGCGGAAAGCTCCTGGAGTTCCGGCGTCTGCGGAGGTTGTTCGCTCACGGCCCTGCGCAGGGCATCGTTGAAGGCCAGATCCACTTCGTGATTCGCCAGCCGGACCGCCTGGCGGGCCAGCTGCTGCTCCTCCGGGCTCACCGCCAGGGGCGCCAGCCCCCGGGCGGTCAGCAGGGGTGTCTGATCCACCAGGCGCTCGCGGGGTGGGGCCGTGCGGCGCAACCCGCCCTTCCCCGTCCGGGCGCTCACCTGCGCCTGGGCGGCGGGGACCGGATCGCGGGTCCACATCCATCCCGCCGTGGCCACGGCGGCCAGGAGCAGCAGGGTGGCTGTGGGGATCCAGGGGCGGACATTCATCCGTCCAGACAATCACGGATGGCGCCGGAACGCAAAACCCCGGATCAGTTTCCGAACATGTTTTTCATGACCATGAGGGCCATGGCGGGATTGCCCGCGAGGCGGCGCTTGAGGTAGTGCACGGCGTACTTCCAGTCCTCCGCGAAGGGCACGTAGAGGCGCAGGATCTGGCCGCGTTTGACGATCTCCTGCTGGATATCGGTGCGGGGGACGCCCAGCAGCATCTGGAATTCATAGGCGGTCTTCGGAACCCCGCGCTGGTCCAGGTGCTCCATGCAACGGCGGATCAGCGGCACATCGTGGGTGGCGATCTCGGGGTAGTGGCCGTGGTCGAGCAGGAGCTGGACCTGCTCGAAGAGCTTCTCCTTCATGCCGGCCTTGTCCTGCAGGGCCACTTCGGCGGGCTCCCAGTAGATGCCGATGCAGATCCGGACCTTGCAGGGCTTGGCATGCAGGGCCCGGATGTCCTCCGGGGTGCGGAAGAGGCGGCTCTGCAGCACGATTCCGAAATTGTCGAACTCGTCCCGGATGGCCCTGAACATGCGAAGGGTGACATCGGTGAAGTGGCGATCCTCCATGTCCAGGGTGATGTGGAGACCGTGCGGCGCGGCAGCGGCCACGATGCGGCGCAGGTTGTGCTGGCAGCCGGCCTCGCTCTCGTGGATGCCAAGGGAGGTGGGCTTGAGGCTGATGCTGGCGTAGGGACGGTCCTTCAGGGCCTCGACCATGCGCAGGTACACCTGGACCGTGGCCTCCACGTCCTCCGGGCGGAAGACCTCCTCGGCCAGCAGGTCCACCGTGGAATACAGCCCTTGCCGGGCGAAGAGGTCATCCGCCTTCGCCACGCCACTGGCGATGCCTTTGCCCGCGGTATAGGGTGCCGCGAAGATCCGGACCAGGGGGCCGGGCATGAGATCAATAATGGCGCGTTTGAGATCCACGTATTCCTCCCGTCGTTCCTGCGTTTCCCGAGCCGACCGCAGGGATCGGAGTGGGCTTCAAATATAGCGGTCCCGATGCTCCAGGGGACGCCGCGCTCGACGAGATGTGACGGAGGGCCAGACGACGAAAAGCCCGCAGAACTGGGATCTGCGGGCTCCTGGTCTGGTGGTCCCTCCCGGACTCGAACCGGGGACCCTCTGATTAAGAGTCAGATGCTCTAACCAGCTGAGCTAAGGGACCACGAGAAGAAAAGTCTACCAGGGACGGCAAGGAACGCAAGAATCCGTTCCCCACCCATTCTCAGAGGCTTGGCATCCCCATGGCCCCCCGCACGTCCGCCATGGTTTCCGCGGCCACGGACCGGGCCCGGGCGCTGCCGTCCCGGAGCACTTCCTCGATATCCGCGGGGCGGGCGAGATGGGCTTCGATCCTTTCACGCACGGGCTCGACGCGGCGGATCATGGCCTCGGCCACCCGCTTCTTGCAGTCAAAACAGCCGATGCCGGCCCGGCGGCACTCGGTGTTCACCAGCTGCACCGTGGTGTCGTCGCTGAAGAGCTTGTGGAACTCGAAGACGGGACAGACATCGGGGTTGCCGGGATCGGTCTTGCGGACCCGGGCGGGGTCCGAGGCCATCTGCCGGGTGCACTTTTCGAGGATGCCGGCGTTGCTGTCCCGCAGGTAGATGCAGTTCCCGTAGCTCTTGGACATCTTCCGGCCATCCAGGCCCGGCACCTTGGGCGTCTTGGTGAGCACCGCCTCGGGCTCGGGGAACACCTCGCGCTGGTAGAGGAAGTTGAAGCGGCGCACCACCTCGCGGGCCAGCTCCAGGTGGAAGAGCTGATCCTCGCCCACGGGCACCTTGTGGGCCTTGTAGATGATGATGTCGGCGGTCTGGAGCAGGGGGTAGCCCAGGAAACCGTAGCTCCCGAGATCCGCCACCGCGTTCTGCAGCTTCTCCTTGTAGGTGGGCACCCGCTCCAGCCAGGACAGCGGCGTGACCATCGAGAGCAGCAGGTGGAGCTCCGCGTGTTCCTTCACCAGGCTCTGCACGAAGAGGGTGGACTGGTCCGGATCCAGGCCCGCGGCGAGGAAGGTGGCCGTCAGCTCCTGGGTCGCGGGCCAGATCTCCTCCACGGATTCGTACTTCGAGGTCAGCGCGTGCCAGTCCGCGATCATGTAGAAGGCTTCGCCCTGGCCCTGCAGGCGCGTGAAGTTGTCCAGGGCCCCCACCAGGTGGCCGATGTGCTGGGAGCCCGAAGGCTGGATGCCGGAAAGAACGCGGGGCTGCATGGGGATCAGGCTCCGAAGAAGAGGATCAGGCTCCGAGGAAGACGCGGGCGATGCCTTCGATGCCCGTGAGGATCACGCCGAAGACGGGGCCGATGACGTAGCCGAGCAGTCCCGTGAGCGCGAGCACGATCAGCGCCCCGCCCATCCACGGCTGGATGCGATCGAACTTCGGCAACCAGCGCCAAGGCAACATGCCTCGCAGGATCCCGGACCCGTCCAGGGGGCCCATGGGCAGGAGGTTGAAGAGCGCGAGGCCGATGTTGATGAGCACCAGGCGGCCGGTCAGGGCCAGGGCCAGGGTCATGGCGGAGCCCAGTTCCAGAGCCTGGAGGCTCTCCACTTTCCGGGCGAGCAGCGCGTGGGCGAAGACCCGGAGCTCGAGGGCCGGAGGCAGGGCGACCAGCTTGACGAGAACGAGCAGCAGCGCGAGGAAGATCACCGCCAGCACCAGGTTCGAGGCCGGTCCCGCCGCCGCGACCAGCGCAAAGCCTCCCCGCTGCGTGAACCGGCGAGTCAGGTTCCGCGGATCCACGGGCACGGGCTTGGCCCAGCCGATGAACGGGAAGCCCGTGGCCATGCCCAGCAGCGGGAAGACGAAGGTTCCCAGGGGATCCATGTGGGCCAGGGGATTGAGCGTCATGCGCCCCAGCCGCGCCGCCGTATCGTCCTCCAGCCAGTAGGCCGCCGTGGCATGGCTGGCCTCATGGACGCTGAGGCTGAAGAGCAGGGCCACATAGCTGACGAGGATGGTGGGGATGGAGATGCTGTCGAACACCCGGACTCCGGCAATTCTCCAGTGTACAGGGTGAAGGCCGATGACAGGAGAGTCCGGCAGGGCCTTGAAGGCCCTACATCAGGCGGAGCGAGGCCCCCAGGTCGCCGGGCGCCCGCCCCAGCACGAGGCGCATCAGGAATTCAGTATTGCCTTCGCCACCCTTGATGGGGCTGACGGCGAGGGCCTGGGGCCTCAGTTCCGTCCCCGCGAAGAAGGTCCAGATCTCCACCAGCACCCGCCGGTGGACCGCCGGATCGCGCACGATGCCGCCCGGGCCCACATCCTCGCGCCCGGCCTCGAACTGCGGCTTCACCAGCAGCACGGCTTCGGCCCCGGGCACGAGACTGGGCAGCACCGGCGGAATGGCCAGGCGCAGCGAGATGAAGCTCAGATCCGCCACCAGCAGATGGCAGCGTTCAGGAATGGAGGCCGGATCCCAGGTGCGGAGGTTCACCTGCTCCATGGAGACTACCCGCGGATCACTGCGCAGCTTCCAGTGGAGCTGGTTGGTGCCCACATCCACGGCATAGACCCGCGCCGCGCCGCGCTGGAGCAGGCAGTCCGTGAAACCGCCGGTGCTGGATCCCGCGTCGAAACAGGTGAGCCCGGCCGGATCGAGGCCCCATCGGTCCAGCGCCCCGGCCAGCTTCAGCCCGCCCCGGCTCACGAAGGGCAGCGCATCGCCCCGCAGCCGGAGGATCGCCGCCTCGTCCACGGCGGTACCGGCCTTGGTGACGGGGCGATCCTCCACCAGCACCTCGCCCGCGAGGATCCGCGCCTGGGCCTTGGCGCGAGTCTCGCAGAGGCCGCGCTGGACCAGGAGAAGATCCAGACGCAACTTAGCCACGGGCGGCCTTCCTCTGCCGGGCCATCTCCCGGCGAAAGGCCCCCACGTTCCGGTTGTGGTCCCGGAGGCTGGGCGCGAAGTTGTGCCCCCCGTTGCCGGAGGCCACGAAGTAGAGGTCCCTTCCCTCCAGGGGCGCCCTGGCGGCCTCGATGGCGGTGGGACCCGGAATGGCGATGGGCGTCGGAGGAAGGCCCGCCACGGCATAGGTGTTGAACCGGTGGGGCCGCCGGATGTCCTGAACCAGGGGCGCCGTGAAGCGGAGGTCGCCGCCGAGCCAGCGGGCGTAGAGGCTCGTGGGATCGCATTGCAGCCGCATGCCGAAGTCGAGGCGCTTCTTGTAGACGCCCGCCACCCGGGGCTGTTCTTCGGGCAGCCTGGTTTCCTTCTCCACCAGGCTCGCCAGGATCAGCGTCTGGTAGGGCGGCAGCACCCCGCCTTCCAGTTTCGGCCGCACCTGGTTACGGAAGGCCTCCACCAGCATGAGCATGACCTCCTCCGGTTCCATGGCGTGGTGCAGCTTGTAGGTGGCCGGCGCCACCAGGCCCTCCAGGCTTTCGGCCTGATCGAAGCCGGCCGCCTTCGCCAGGCGCGGGCTCTTCCACAGGGTCCAGAAGATCTCCTCCGGCACGAACTCCTTCAGGCGCTTCTCCACGGACCAGGCGTGGGCGCCTTCGGGGATGGACACGGAGGTGTAGTGGATCTCCGCCCGCCGCAGCTTGCCTGCCACGTCCGAAAGGCTGGCCTGGGGCGTGAAGGTGTACTCGCCGCGAATGAGCTGGAGCTTGCGCGCCCGGGCCCAGAGCTTGAACAGCGAGGCGGAACGGATGACGCCGTCGCGCTCCAGCTGGTCCGCCACCTTGTTGATGCTCGTCCCCTTCTTCACCAGGACCGTGGCCTGCTGCTGGAGCGGTCCCTGCCCCTTCCAGGCCCACCACCCGCCGAGCACCGGCAGAAGGGCCAGGAGGGTGATGGCCAGGAAAAGCCGGAGGGAGACCGAGGAACGAGGCATGTCTCCAGAATGCCGTGATAGCGTGGATCCATCTACCTCCGTCCAGGAATCCCATGAACGCACCCGGCTACCGCCGCCATGTCGGCCTGTTCTCCGCCACGATGCTCATCGCTGGCTCCATGATCGGATCTGGCGTGTTTATCGTCGCCGCGGACATGGTACGCACGGGCCGCTCCGGGGGGTTCCTCCTGGCCGCCTGGGGCCTCACAGCCGTGCTGACGCTCTTCGCGGCCCTCAGCTACGGCGAGCTGGCCGGGATGTTCCCGCGGGCCGGCGGCCAGTACACCTACCTGCGCGAAACCTACGGCCCCGCCACGGGCTTCCTCTACGGCTGGACTTTCTTCGTGGTCATCGAATGCGGCACCATCGCCGCCGTGGCCGTGGGCTTCGGGAAGTACCTCGGCACCTTCTTCCCCGCCATCACGGATACGGCCTGGATCGGACCGCACCTCGATGTCCCGCTGATGCAGGTCACGCAGAACATCGCCCTGGGGCCCTACCATCTGGGCCTTACGCCCTCCCGCCTGTCGGGCATCGCCGTGGTGCTGCTCCTCAGCGCCGTGAACCTCTATGGCGTGAGGCTGGGGGCCCGGATCCAGAACCTGTTCACCGTCGCCAAGATCGGTGGCCTCGCGGCCCTGATCCTCCTGGGCCTGCTGCTGAAACCCCCGGTGGCGGCGATCCAGTCCCCCTTCATCCCCCTGGACGGATCCGCCGCCCTGCCCTTCCTCACGGCCCTGCTGGTGGTGCAGACCGGCAGCATGTTCTCGGCGGACGCCTGGAACTCCATCACCTTCATCGCGGGCGAGGTGAAGGAACCCAGGCGGACCATTCCCGTCTCCCTGCTCATCGGCACCACCCTGGTCTGCGGCCTCTACGTGCTGGCCAACGCCGCCTACCTGAAGGTGCTCGGCCCCGCGGGCATCGCCAACGCGCCCCAGGACCGCGTGGGCAGCGCGGCCCTGCAGGCCCTGCTGGGCAGCGGCGGCGGCCTCATCATGGCGGGCAGCATCCTCGTGTCCATGTTCGGATGCCTGAACGGGCTCGTGCTTTCCGGCGCCCGGGTCTACCAGCGCATGGCCGAGGACGGGCTGTTCTATCCCCGGGCAGCCCTGCTCAACGCCCATGGCGTGCCCGCCTTCGGGCTCTGGATCCAGGCCCTCTGGACCTGTCTGCTCACCCTCACGGGCACCTACGGGCAGCTGCTGGATTTCGTCATGCTGCCGACGATCCTGTTCTACGTTTTCACCGTGGGCGGCGTCTTCCTGCTGCGCTGGCGCCGGCCCGATCTGGAGCGTCCCGTGAGGGTCTGGGGCTACCCGCTGGTGCCCGCGTTCTACCTTCTGGGCGCCAGCGCCATCATCGGCGCCCTCTTCATCCACCGTCCCAGCTATTCCTGGCCCGGCCTGATCCTGGTGGCCCTGGGCTGGCCCGTCTACTTCGCTGTGAAACCCCGCGCCGTCCCAGACTGAAGGAGCCTTCCATGAAGCATGTCGTCGTTCTGGGTGCCGGCCGCGTCGGTGGCGCCATGGCCAGGGATCTGGCCCCGGATTTCAAGGTCACCGTGGCGGACCGCTCCGAGGCCGCCCTGGCCCGGATGCGCGAATCCGGTCTGTCAACCCGGGCCGCCGATCTCTCCCTCCCGGAGGGCGTGAAGGCCACCGTGGCGGACGCCGACCTGGTGGTGGGCGCCGTGCCGGGCTTCATGGGCTTCGCCACCGCCAAGGCCGTGCTGGAGGCCGGCAAGCCCCTGGTGGACATCTCCTTCTTCGACGAGGATTGCTTCGAGCTGGACACACTGGCGAAGCGCCAGAACCTCACGGCCATCGTGGACTGCGGCATCGCCCCGGGCTGCCACAACATCATCCTGGGCGACCTCTCCCGCCAGTGGGACCGCATCACCTCCTTCGAGTGCCTGGTGGGCGGACTGCCCGTGATCCGCACCTGGCCCTACGAATACAAGGCCGGCTTCAGCCCCATTGATGTCATCGAGGAGTACACCCGCCCGGCGCGCTATGTGAAGGACGGACAGGTGGTCACCTTCCCCGCCCTGTCGGAACCTGAGTTGCTGGACTTCGAGGGCCTCGGCACCCTGGAATCCTTCAACACGGACGGCCTGCGCAGCATCATCAAGACCTTCCCGGACATCCCCGACATGAAGGAGAAGACACTGCGCTATCCGGGCCACATCGAGAAGATGCGGATGCTGCGGGAATCGGGATTCTTCGGCAAGGAGAAGATCCGCATCGCGGGCGCCGAGATCAGTCCCCTCGACCTGACCACGGCCCTGCTCTTCCCCCTGTGGTTCATGGAGGAGGGCGACGAGGACTTCACGGTCATGCGGGTCACCGTGGAAGGCGAGCAGGGCGGCCAGCGGGTGCGCAAGCAACTGAACCTGCTGGATCGCTACGACCGCGCCACGAAGACCACCTCCATGGCGCGCACCACCGGCTATACCTGCACTGCCGCCGTGCGTCTGGTGGCGAAGGGCGGCTACGCCCGCAAGGGCGTCAGCCCGCCGGAATTCCTGGGCCAGGAACCCGGCGCCTGGGACTTCATCCGCCAGGACTTGGCGAAGCGGGGCGTCGTGTTTATCGAGGGTTGAAACCGCCCCTTAGCTGTCCAGTTCGCGGTGCCGCACGGTCAGGGCCGCCACATCGCGCTTGAGCCGGTGGGCCAGCATCTCCACCAGCGCCACGGAGCGGTGCTGGCCGCCGGTGCAGCCGATGGCGAGGGTGTGGTAGGCGCGTCCCTCCTGCTGGACCAGGGGCAGGGACCAGCGCAGCCAGGATTCCGCCCGTTCCAGGAACTCCCTGAATTCGTGGGACTCCAGCAGATACTCCTGCACGGGCCAATCCCGCCCCGTCAGGGGTTTCAGGGCCTCCACATAGTAGGGATTGGGCAGGAACCGGGCATCGAGGATCACATCCGCATCGGCGGGGACGCCCCGCTTGAATCCGAAGCTGAGGAGCCGGATGGCCGTGCTGCGCGTGGGCAACTGGGGCACCAGGGCCGCGATGCGGAGACGGAGCTCCGACAGGCTGAGGTGGCTGGTGTCGAGGATGGTGGTGGCCAGGGCCCGGATGGGGGCCAGCAGCTCGCGCTCGCGGCCGATGCCCTCGCCCGCGGTCCCGAGCAGGGCCAGATGATGCGGGCGGCGGGTTTCCGAATAGCGTCGCCGCAGGGCCTCGTCACTGGCCTCCACGAAGACCACCTGCACGGGGATGTTGCCCGCCGCGAGCTGCTCCAGGAGCGGGCCGAACTCCAGGGCGAAGTCGGGCTGGCGGCTGTCCATGCCCACCACCAGCCGCTCATGGCCGGGTTGCAGCTTCGACTCCAGCTCCAGCAGGGGCCCCAGCAGGCGCGGCGGGACATTGTCCAGGGCCGTGCAACCGCTGTCCTCCAGGGCCCCCATGACCGAGTGGCGGCCGGCGCCCGACAATCCCGTCACGACGATGAGTTCCATGCATCTAGAAGCTATCAGCTGTCAGCTATCAGATGTCAGTAAAAACAGCAGGGCCCCACCGATAGCCGATAGCCGATAGCCGATAGCCGATAGCCGATAGCTAGTCTTCCAAACCACCGGCCGTGAAGCGCAGGACGCGCTGGATGCCTTCGGGGGGGTTGCCCTGCTCGTCGGGGCCCAGCTCGAAGGTCTCCGAGGGGCCGCGGAAGAAGTCATCATCCGGCACATAGGCGGGCTGGGGCTCGACGCGATAGAGGTACGAAATGATCTCGTCCTCGAACCCGAAGCGCATCTGCTCGAAGTATTCGTAGCTTTCGCGCTTGTACTCCACCAGGGGATCTTTCTGCCCGTAGCCGCGGAAGCCGATGGCCTCCTTCAGGTGGTCCATGACCAGCAGGTGGCGCTTCCAGGCCGCGTCAATGATCTGGAGGATGGACCAGCGCTCGTAGCTGCGCATGCCATCGCCACCCAGCCGCTCGTCCTTGCCCTCGTAGAACCGCTTCACCAGGGCGGCCAGGGCCTCGGTGCCCTGAGCCTGGGGCTTCTGGCCCACGGCGTCCACTTCCTCGCCGGTGAGGGTGAAGAGCTGCTCCACACGCTCCCGGAAACCGGGCAGATCGCGTTCGCCCTTGTCCGGCAGGAAATCGTGGGCGATGCCTTCGGCGATCTCGCCCGCCACCTGGAGCACGTAGTCCCTGGTATTCCCCTTCAGGATCTCCGTGCGCAGCCCGTAGAAGAAGATGCGCTGCTTGTTCATCACATCGTCGTACTCGAGCAGGTGCTTGCGGATCTCGAAGTGGTGCGTTTCCACGCGCTTCTGGCTGCGCTCGATGGCGCGGGTGACCATGCCCGCCTCGATGGGCTCGTCGTCGTTCATGCCCATGGCGCCCATGAGGTTCTTGATGCGGTCGCCCCCGAAGATCCGCATGAGGTCGTCCTCAAGGGACAGGTAGAAGCGGCTGGAGCCCGGATCGCCCTGGCGGCCGGCGCGGCCGCGCAGCTGATTGTCTATGCGGCGGCTTTCGTGTCGTTCGGTGCCCAGGATGTGCAGACCGCCGAGGGAGACCACTTCCTCGTGCTCAGCCGCGGTCTGCTCGCCGATCTGGTCCACGAGGGCGGTGAACTCGGCCGTTTCGCGGCCCTCCTCGTCGTAGAGGGTGATGCCCTTCTTCTTGGCTTCGATCCGGGCCAGTCCCTCGGGATTGCCGCCCAGGATGATGTCCGTGCCGCGGCCCGCCATGTTGGTGGCGATGGTGACGGCGCCCTTGCGGCCCGCCTGGGCCACAATCTCGGCCTCCCGCTCATGATGCTTCGCGTTCAGCACCACGTGGGGGATCCGGGCCGCCTTGAGCGATTCGGCCAGGTCCTCGCTGCTTTCGATGCTGGCGGTGCCCACCAGGACCGGCTGGCCCTTGATGTGCAGTTCCTTGATCTCCTCCACGATGGCCTTCTTCTTCCCGGCGCGGGTGGAATACACCGTGTCGGCGAAATCCTTGCGGATCATCGGCATGTTCGTGGGAACGATGATCACATCCAGTTTGTAGATGGAATGCAGTTCCGTGGCCTCCGTCTCCGCCGTGCCGGTCATGCCGGCCAGCTTGGCGTACATGCGGAAGAAGTTCTGGAAGGTCACCGTGGCGAGGGTCTGGTTCTCGGCGTTGACCTCCACGCCTTCCTTGGCCTCGATGGCCTGGTGCAGGCCGTTGGACCAGCGGCGTCCCGGCATGAGGCGGCCCGTGAACTCGTCCACGATGACCACTTCCTTGCCCTTGCCGTCCTCCTTGTCGCGGACCATGTAGTCCACGTCCAGCCGGTAGAGATTGTGGGCCAGCAGGGCCTGGTTGAGGCCGTGAAGGGTCTCGATGCTCGTGGGCTCGTAGAGGTTCGCCACGCCCAGCAGCTGCTCGGCGTGGTGGATGCCATCATCCGTCAGCGTCACCTGGCGGTCCTTCTCATCCACCTTGAAATCCACATCCTGCTTGAGCTTGGGGACGATGGCATCAATGCGGAAGTACTTGGAGGTGTCCTCCTCGCTGCTTCCCGCGATGATGAGCGGCGTGCGGGCCTCGTCAATGAGGATGCTGTCCACCTCGTCCACGATGGCGAAGTGGAAGCCGCGCTGCGTGAATTCCTCCAGGTCCCACTTCATGTTGTCCCGGAGGTAGTCGAAGCCCACCTCGTTGTTGGTGGCATAGGTGATGTCGCAGGCATAGGCTTCGCGGCGCTGCTGGTCATCCAGGCCATGCTGGATGATGCCGATGCTGAGGCCCAGCCAGGAATACAGGCGGCCCATCCACTCGGCGTCGCGCCGGGCCAGGTAGTCGTTCACCGTGACCAGTTGGGCACCCTTGCCCGCCAGGGCATTCAGGTACAGGGGCAGCGTGGCGGTCAGGGTCTTCCCTTCACCCGTGCGCATCTCGGCGACCTTGCCTTCGTGCAGCGCCATGCCGCCCACGAGCTGCACGTCGAAGTGGCGCATCTTGAGCACGCGCCTGCTGGCCTCGCGCACGACCGCGAAGGCCTCCGGCAGGATGTCCTCCAGCGTGGCGCCATTCGCCAGCTTCTCCTTGAGATGCGGGGTCCTGGCCTTCAGGGCCTCGTCGCTGAGGGCCGAGATCTCCGGCTCCAGGACATTGATGGCCTGGACCTTGGCCCACAGGCGCTTCAGCTCCCGGTCGTTCTTGGAGCCGACGAGTTTCTTCAGGATGTTGTCGAGCATGGAGCCGTCCAGTCGCGTAAACCATGGATTGTAGCGCGATGGGTCCCCGTTTCCCAGCGGCAGAAGCTGGTGCCAAGCATCCGTGGTTGCCGAAGTTACCCCGCCAGGGCACACTGATCGTTTGGATTCTGGAGGAATCATGGCCCTTGAGCGCACCTTTGCCATCGTCAAGCCTGATGCCGTCAAGGACGGCCACATCGGTGAGATCGTCACCGCCATCGAGCAGAGCGGCCTCAGGATCGTGGGCCTCAAGATGGCCCGCCTCACACCCGCCATCTGCCAGGGTTTCTACCATGAGCACGTGGGCAAGGGCTTCTACCCGGAGCTGGAGGCCTTCATGACCGAGGGCCCCGTGGCGCTCATGGTGCTGGAGGGTGAGAACGCCATCCTGCGCTGGCGCGACCTCATGGGCGCCACGAACCCCGCCAACGCCGCCGAAGGCACCCTTCGCAAACGCTTCGGCGCCAGCATCGGCCGCAACGCCTCCCACGGCAGCGACCAGCCCGAAAGCGCCAGCTTCGAGGTGCGCTACTTCTTCAACGCGTTCGAGCAGATGTGATCTTTTGGGGCGCAGGCCCTGCGAAAATCGGCGCCGTATGGCGCCGATTTTCGTTGGAACAAAATATGGGCGAACCTACCCCTCCAATATCGCCTGGAGCGCGGACTGGCAGAGGCGGCGGACACCGGGGAGCAGGTCGGCGCTCTGGAGGCCCTTGTCACCGAACCACTGGCCTCCGGGGGGCGGGGGCGGAAGCAGTTCTTCGGCCGCCTTGGTGCGCAGCAGGTGGCTCAGGTAGAGGCGCTGCTGGCCTTCGAGCCCCTCCAGGCGCAGCAGCCACGGCGTCGGCAGGCGGCTGGTGCGCTCGTCGAACACCACGGGCAGCACCGAATTGTCCACGAACCGGAAGGGCATGCCCCAGGCCACTTCGATCTGCGCGTTCAGCAGGGCCGTCGGCAGGAAGCCCGGTGACCAGGGGATCTGGGCGGGCATGAGCAGGCCACGGTGGGGGCTGTGGGGAGAGGGCACGAGCAGGACCAAGGGTGTCTGCCGGCCATGGACCAGCACGCCCTCGATGAAGGTGGTGAGGTGAACCCGGCCTTCGGCCATCAGCGCCCTCCCGCGGTTTCCAGTTCCTGCATGATGCGATCGCGGGCCACCGAAACCTCGGCCACGGCGGTCTCGGGCTTGAGCTTGACGACCTCCTTGGTGCGGCGGTCGCGCAGTTCCACGATGCCGTCCTTCAGGCCCCTCGCGCCCACGGTGAGGCGCAGGGGAAATCCAAGCAGATCCGCATCCTTGAACTTGGCGCCGGGGCTCAGGCCTTCCCGGTCGTCGTGCAGCACCTCGAAGCCTGCCGCCTCCAGGTCCTTCTCCACCTGGGAGGCGATGCTGGCAACCTCCGGACTGCCGGGATCCAGGCAGACCACATGCACCTGGTACGGGGCGATGGGCCAGGGCCAGATGATGCCGTCGGCATCGTAGTTCTGCTCGATGGCGGCCGCCACGGTGCGGGTGATCCCGATCCCATAGCAGCCCATCACCATGGGGTTCTCCTTGCCCTGCTCGTCCAGGAAGGTGCAGCCCATGCTCTTGGAATACTTCACCCCGAGCTTGAAGACCTGCCCCACCTCGATGCCCCGGAAGGACTGGTAGTTCCCCTTTCCGCAGCGGGTGCAGGTATCGCCTTCGGCGGCCATGCGCAGATCCGCGAAGGTGCAGCCCGGCAGATCGCGGGCTGGATCCAGGCCGAAGTGGTGGTAGTTGGTACGATTCGCGCCGCAGGTGAGATTCACGGCGCCTTCGAGGCTGCGGTCCACAAGAATGGTCACATCCTGCAAGCCCACAGGGCCCATGAAGCCGGTCTTGGCGCCGGTCAGGGCCTCGGCCTCCTCCAGGGGCATCAACTCCAGCTCGGCAGCGCCGATGAGGTTCTTCACCTTCACGGGATTGACCTCGTGGTCACCCCGCAGCACCGCGCCCACCAGCCTGGTGCCGCCATCCGCGAACGTGGCGCGGTAGAGGAAGAACTTGCTGGTCTGGGTGATGGGCATGCCGTCGTGTTCCGCATCCTTCATCCCCGCCGCCTGTTCCACCTGCCCGACCACGCCAGGCGTGACGAAGTGATCCCGCTTCAACTCGAACGCTTTTCCCTTATCTCCGGCGTGCAGCGCCGGAGCCTCGGTCTTCTCGATGTTGGAGGTGTACTCACACCCATCACAACTGAGGATGGCATCCTCGCCGCTGCCGGCCAGCACGTGGAATTCATGGGTGAAGCTGCCGCCGATGGCGCCACTGTCGGCCTCCACGGGACGGAATTTCACGCCCAGGCGCGAAAAGATGCGCTTGTAGGCGTTGAACATGGCCCAGTACTCGCGGTCGGCGCAGGCATCGTCCGCGTGGAAGGAGTAGCCGTCCTTCATGGTGAACTCGCGGCCCCGCATGAGGCCGAAGCGGGGGCGGCGCTCGTCCCGGAACTTGGTCTGGATCTGGAAGAGGTTCATGGGCAGCTGTTTGTAGCTGCGCACGTTCTTCCGGACGATGTCGGTGATCACTTCCTCATGGGTGGGCCCCAGGCAGAAGTTGTAGAAGTCCCGTTCGTCGGGCGTTTCGCCCCGCTGGCGCCGTTCTGCCAGGTCGGCCTTGGCCTTGCGGTCGCAGAACCGGAGCAGCTCGTCGCCGTAGAATTTCCAGCGCCCGCTTTCCTGCCACAGGTCGGCGGGCAGCACGGCGGGCATGAGCAGCTCCTGGCAGCCGTCCTTGGCCAGTTCCTCGCGGGTGATCTCCTCGAACTTGCGGATGCTCCGGAGGGCCAGGGGCAGGTAGCTGTAGATGCCCGCGGCCACCTTCTGGATCATCCCGGCCCGCATCATGAGCTGCTGGCTCACCACATCGGCATCGCGCGGCGTCTCGCGGAGGGTCTGGATCAGGAGCTTCGACTGCTTCATGGGGGCCTCGAACCTTCAAGTCTAGCCCAGGAGCGCACCTTGTCCCGTTTGGGAATCAGATCACGCAGCCAGGCTCTGCCTGACTGCGTGATGGGGGCTCCGGGGGGACATCGTGAGCGAAGCGAGCAGGCGGTCCCCCCGGACTACGTCACCCCAGGAGGCTCTGCACCAAGGCGCTCGCGGCCTTTCCATCCATGGCGCCGCCATGGGTCGCCTGGAGGGCCTTCATGACCAGGCCCATGTCCTTCTTCGCGGTGGCGCCGGTCTGGGCGATGGCGGCCCTGACCGCGGCCTCCAGGGCCGGCCCCTCGATCATCGCCGGGAGGTAGGGCTTCAGCAGCTCGATCTCGGCCCGCTCCTGGGCCGCCCGATCAGCCTGCCCCACCTTTTCGAACTGGGCGATGCTGTCCTCCCGGGACTTCACCAGGCGTTTGAGAACGGCCAAAGCGTCCGCCTCGGCGAGGATTCCCTGGGGACTCAAGCCCTTGGCCACGGCCTCATTCTTGTAGGCCGCCAGGGCCATGCGGATCACCTGGGTACGCACCGCATCCCGCGCCAGCATGGAGGTTTTCAGATCGGCCTGCAGTCGAGTGAGCATGGGACCTCCGAAGGGAGGCTTCATCGTGACAGGTCAACCCGGAACCCCGCCAACGCCAGAAGTCATATCGGATCAGGACTTGGCCGAAACAGCCTCCAATCACATTGCCCGGGGCCCCATGAACGTCGCCTTCATCAATCCCTTCATCGAATCCACCCTCCGCAGCCTGGAGATGATGGCCAGCATCGCCGCCGAAAAGATCGGCCTGTCGGTGAAGGAGGATCTCATCACCACCTACGACATATCGGCCATCATCGGCATCACGGGAGACACCTCCGGCTCCGTCATCCTCAGCTTCCCCGCGCCCCTGGCCTGCCGCATCGCCAGCAACATGCTCACGGAGGAGATCCCAGCCCTGGACAAGAACGTGGAAGACGCCATCGGCGAGATCGGCAACATCGTGGTGGGCGATGCCCGGCGCCTGCTCATCCAGGACGGCTTCAGCCTGTCCATCTCCGTGCCCACGGTGGTGGTCGGCAAGGGCCACCGAATCAGCCGCAGCGGCGATGTCCCCTGCATCGCCATCCCCTTCAGGACCGAGTTCGGGGAATTTGAAGTGAATGTGGGATTGAAAGAATAGTCTTCAGTCCGCTCAGCGCTGCCAGGACCGCAAGCAACTCGAGTGGTGCCGGAGGCCGCGCTGAGATTGAAAAAGGAAGCTGGAATGCAG
This sequence comes from Geothrix sp., assembly GCA_030681515.1. Lineage (GTDB taxonomy): Bacteria > Acidobacteriota > Holophagae > Holophagales > Holophagaceae > Geothrix. The sequence continues at coordinate 69,092 of JAUXSE010000053.1, forward strand.
AACGGGCGCCTCTTGGCGCCCGTTCCCATCTGAAACGGCGAAGCCGTTTCAGACCTTGTCGAACTTGATGACTTCCACGGGGCAGCTGGCGGCGGCGGCCTCGATGCTGGCCTCCAGCGAGGTCTGGAGATCGTCGTTCAGCTCGCTCATCTCGTCGCGGTTCTCGCTGTCCACGCCGTCCTTGCGGACGCTGCCGTTGACGTTGCAGCTCGTGTCGGTGACATGGAATACGTCGGGGCACTCGGCCTCGCAGGCATTGCACACGATGCAGCCTTCTTCGATCCAGACTTTGGTGATGGCCATGGTCGTCTCCTTGAGATTCACTGGGGGCCCGGCGACGGGCGAACCCAACCAAACTAGCATCGCCAGCGCCTCGGACCAAGCCTCGCCTGGCCCTCCGGGGACATGGGAGACTGGAGTTGTGACGGAGGTCCACCCATGCACCTGAAGGAGACGGGAATCCTTGCCCGGATCCGGGATCTGCTCCCCGGGGGCGGCGACCTCATGGACGACTGCGGAGCCCTGCCCCCCACGCCGAAGGGCCAGACGCTGCTGGTGACCACGGATCTCATGGAATCCGGCCAGCACTTCCGCCTCGACTGGCACCCGCCGGCCCTGCTGGCCCGCAAGCTGCTGGCGGTGAACCTGTCGGACCTGGACGCTTCCGGCGCCCGGCCCTTCGGCTTCACCCTCACCCTGGCCCTGGGCCCAGAAATTGATGGTTCCTGGCTCGACACCTTCCTGGAAGGCCTGGCGGCGGCCTCCCGCGAGGCCCAGGTCCAGGTCCTGGGCGGCGACACAGTGGGACGGCCCGCAGGCCTGGGCCTGGGCCTCACCGCCTTCGGCTTCGCGACCCGCTGGCTGCGGCGGGACGGCCTGCGGCCCGGCGACCGGCTCTTCGTGGACCAGCGGCCCGGCGCCAGCCTGCGGGGGCTGCGGAAGCTCCAGGCGGGGCAGCGCTGGGATCCGGCGCGGCCCGATGCCGATCTGGCGGCCCACCTGGCCCCCAGTCCCCATCTGGGCCTGGGCCCGCGGCTGGCCGCGATGCCCGAGGTGCATGCCTGCCTGGATCTGTCGGACGGCCTCAGCCGCGACCTCCGAAATCTGGCCGAGGCCTCGAACCTCAGCATCGCCGTGGATCCAGGGCTGGACGAGGATGCCCTCCGGGGCGGCGAGGACTTTGCCCGCTGCTTCGGAAGTGCCCTGTCCCAGGCGGAGCTGGAGGCCCGGCTCGGCCTGCCCCTCATCCCGGTGGGGGAGGCCCTGCCCCGCGGGGAATCGCCGCTGCTGGCCTATGATGGAAGTTCGCTCCGCCCCCTGCCCGACCTCAGCTTCGATCACTTCGGACCTCCATGACGCATCAGGACAAGACCCACATCTGGGCCCGCACCAAGCGGTTCCTGGCCGATCCTGAGCTGGAGCCCCACCACCTGGCATGGAGCTTCGCCCTGGGGCTGAGCATCGCCTGGAACCCGCTGCTGGGAACCCACACTGGCCTGGTGCTGATCTCCTGCGCCCTGGTGAGGAAGCTCCATCGTCCCCTGGCGTTCCTGGGCGCCTTCACGAACAATCCCTGGACCATGGTGCCCTTCGCCACCGCCTCGGCCCTCTTCGGCAACCTGCTGCTGGGGCGCGGCCTGCGCCTGGACCTGGGCGGCGTGGACTGGAAGAGCCTCGGGTGGCAAAGCCTCTCCTCCCGCGAAGGCTTCGAGGTCGCCGCGGCCATGCTCAAGCCCATCCTGGCCCCCTACCTCCTGGGCGGCTTCGTGCTGAGCGCCGTGGCCATTCCCGTGGGATATTTCCTGATGCTGCGCTTGGCCCACCGGCTGCGCTGCCCCAAGCCTCGACCCCTTCCCGGAGACTGACATGGACATGCGCTTCCTGATGAAACAGGCCCAGCAGATGCAGGCGAAGCTGGCGGAGACCCAGGCCAACCTGCGGGTCGAGGGCACCGCCGGGGGCGAGCTGGTGAAGATCACCCTCAACGGATCGAAGGAACTGGTGGGCATCTCCATCGCCAGGGACGCCATGGATCCCGAGGATCCCTCCATGCTCGAGGATCTGCTGGTGGCGGCCTTCCGCGATGCCGCCGCCAAGGCCGACGCGGCCATGAAGCAGCAGATGGGCGGCATGGGCGCCGGCCTCAACCTGCCGGGCCTCGGGCTTTGAGGCAACCATGAAGCTGCCGCCGCCGCTCGAAGCCGTGGTGGAAAGCCTCCAGAAGCTGCCGGGGGTGGGCGCCAAGTCCGCCCAGCGCATGGCCCTGCACCTGCTGAAGGAAGGCCCCGAGGCCATGGCCCACCTGGCCCACCAGTTGCAGCAAGCTGCCGAGAAGGTGGGGTTCTGCGAGGTCTGCGGCGCCTTCACGGATCAGCCCACCTGCCCCATCTGTCTCGATCCCCGCCGGGATCCCGCCAGCCTGGTCCTCGTCGCCGAGGCTTCCAACGTGCTGAGCTTCGAGCGCAGCGGCCATTTCCGGGGCCGCTACCACGTGCTGGGGGGCCTCATCTCGCCTCTGCGCGGCGTGGGGCCCGACCAGTTGCGCATCCGTGAGCTGCTGAAGCGCCTGGAGGATCGCGCCATCCAGGAAGTCATCCTGGCCACCAATCCCACCGTGGACGGCGAGGCCACCGCCAGCTGGCTGGCCCGCCTGCTCCAACCCATCGGCGTCCGCACCACCCGCATCGGGTTGGGTCTGCCGATCGGCAGCGACCTCGAATATGCGGACGAGCTCACCCTGGATCGCGCCATGGAGGGGCGTCGGCCCGTCGGTTAGCCCGCCGTTAGTACTTCACGCTCACGTCCCCCCGGGCCCAGGTCTGACAGGCGAGGCGCTGATCGGGGTTCGCCTTCAACGCCAGAAGGACGCGGGTTTCAGCTGCCCCCTTTTCGCTGAGGTGCTCGGCGCCCTCGACGACGGTGACGAGGCAGGTGCCGCAGCGGGCATGGCCCCCGCAGCGGTGGGGCAGCGGCACGGCGGCCTTGATGCTGGCGGCGAGGAGCGCCGTCTCCCGATCGCATTCCGCCGCGCCTGGGGTCTTGCCGTCGAATCGGATGGTGTGCATGGATTACCCGTAAGTCAATAAAGCAGAAGAAATAGAAACACGCTTCCCCCACTCTATCAGGGCGTCATCCATCCGAGATGCCTTGGTGGAAATCAGTATCAGCGCTCCAGCTTGAAGCCGATGCTGATCGTGACCTGGAACTCGGCCACCTTCCCCTCCTGGATCCGGCCGCGCTGCTCGACGACCTCGAACCACGCCATGTGGCGGATGGACTTCCCAGCTTCTTCCACCGCGTTCTTCACGGCTTCGGTGAGGCTCGTTTCCGAGGTTCCTACGATTTCGACCTTCTTGTAGATACCGGCCATGGCTGTCTCCTTGTGGTTGGTGGGATGTCGGGATGCCGGGCTCACCCGCTGGTTTCGCTGCCCAGGGCCACCTGCCAGAGGCCCGTGGGATCGGGGTGCAGCAGCCATTCGGAAACCAGGGGACGGCGCGTCCAGGCGCCCATCTCCAGTTCCTGGTCCAGCTGGCCGGAACCCCAGCCTGCGTACCCCAGGAACAGGCGGTAGCGGGCCATCGGATCCCCCAGCAGGGCCTCGAGCAGGTCCTTGCGGTGGCTCACGAAATGGGTGAGGTCCACCACCGTATCGTCCTGCTCGGGCAGGCCGCCCTGCATCAGGAGAATGCCCCGCTGGGGATCCACGGGGCCTCCCCGCCAGGCCGTGGCCTCGTCGGATCCGCGGTAGTCCATGCCGCCCTCCACACTCACCTGGGCCAGGGCCAGGGGCAGCGGGCGGTTGAGGATGAGCCCCAGGGCGCCCTCCTCGTCGTGCTCCACGATGAGGACCACGCTGTGGAGGAAGTTGGGATCCAGCAGCGCGGGGCTGGCCACCAGGAGGCAAGGGGCTTCGTACAACATGATGCCGATGATGATAGCCCAGCGGCCAAGCCCGGCGCGGTGACCCCGCTAGACTGGAAGGATGCGGACCCTTTTGCCCTCCCACCTCGGCGCCCTTCGCGAGGGGCTCGCCTTGCTTCGCCGCCATCCGGCCCACGCCCTGGCGCTCGCCGTGCTGGCCATGGGACTGGCCCAGTCCGGCCCGGCCCTGGAACTGGCCGCGGGGGTGGGCCCCAGCCTCATGCTCCAGCCCATCTTCGGTTTCGCGGGCCTCCTGCCCCTGGAGATGTACTTCCTCCCCCGCCTGCAGGCCCAGCTGGATGCGGAAACCCTGGACACCGGGGGCAACCCGCGGGAGGGCTGGCGCGAGGCCTTCGACGGGCGCTGGCTGCGGGCCTTCCTCGCCCGCCTCGGCCTCAGCGTGGCCATCGGCCTGGGTCTGCTGCTGTTCCTGGTGCCCGGCATCGTGATCCTCACCCTGTTCGGATGGGCGCCCCTGCGCATGCTGCTCCGCGGCGATGGCCTGCTGGCGGCCCTGCGGTGGAGCCAAACCGCCATGGCCCGGCACTGGCCCCGGATCGTCCAGACAGTGCTGGCCCTGATGCTGGTGGCCCTGGTCTACCAGGTGGCAGCCAGCTGGGCCCTGGACCGGCTGCTCCCGGCTTCGGATCCCGATCTGGGCCCGGGCGCCCTGTTGCGTCTGAAGCACCCGGCCTTCTGGGTCTTCAACCTGCTGGGTGGAGCGCTGAACCTCTGGCTCAGCTGTTCCCTCTTGGCGCTCTACCAGCGGCTGGAAGCCTCCCTGGCCGGACGCGGCGGCACCGAGCCCTGAGTTTCAATCCTCGTCGTCGAAGTAGCCCGGATCCTCGATCTCGACGAGTTCGCCGGCCTTCAGGCCCCGGCCTTGTTCCGGCGTCAGGGCCGCCTGGATCCAGCGCGGATCGGTGCGACCGTTGAGAAAGTGGACCGAGGGCTCGGCGCCGTCGAAATCCTCCCGGCAGCGCCAGAGATGCACCCAGCCCACATGGTTGACACGTGCCCAGACCTTCATGATCGGCCCGCCGGGTTCATGTGCAGGGTCCTCCGGCCTCGCCTTCCTTGCGCAGGACGGCCACGCCGTGGGTGAGCAGGGGCCAGGCCAGCTGGATCTGCTCCAGGGCCGCCGCGGGCCGGCCCGACAGGTTCAGGATCACCGTGCGCCCGGCGATGCCGCAGACCGCGCGGCTGGCATAGGCCAGGGGATGGCCGCCCTTGGCGCGGATCAGCTCGCAGATGCCCGGGGCCTCCCGCTCGATGACGCGGCGCGTGGCCTCGGGCGTGGTATCCCGGGATCCGAACCCCGTACCCCCGCAGGTGAGCACGAGCGGTGCGCCATCCGCCACGGCCCTTTGGAGATCCTGCTCCAGCAGATCCGGATCGTCCGGCATCAGGGCCGCGGTCACGGTCTTCACGCCCTGGCCCTTGAGCCAGGAGGTCAGCAGGGGCGTGGACTGATCCTGGTATTCGCCCCGGGAAGCCCGGTCCGACAGGGTGATGAGGTGCACATGGTCCATTCAGCGTCCTCTGCTCGGGAACAGTCTCCCTCCGAGGATGCCACAATGGGCCATGGCCGACGCGTCCCTGTCCACTCCCATCCGCCCCGGGGCCGCCCTGGGCCTGCTCGGCGGCGGCCAGCTGGGGCGCATGTTCACCCTGGCGGCCCGCAACCTGGGCTTCCGCGTGCACGCCCTGGATCCCGGCCACGACTGCCCGGCGGGCCAGGTGGCCGATCTGGAAATCCGCGCCGCCTACAACGATGTCTACGCCGCCCAGGCCCTGGCCCGGGGGGTGGACGTGGTGACCGTCGAGTTCGAGAACATCCCCGCCGAAACCCTGGAGGCCGTCGCCAGACTGCGTCCCATGCACCCCGGCGCCCATGTGCTGCACACGATCCAGCACCGGCTCCGGGAGAAGCGGTTCCTGTCGGAGCAGGGCTTTCCCGTCACGCCCTTCCGCGAGATCAACAGCGAGGCCGATCTGCGCGAAGCGGCCGCGGCCCTGGGATTCCCATCCGTCCTCAAGACCGCCAGCTTCGGCTACGACGGCAAGGGGCAGAAGAAGCTGCTATCCGTCGCCGATATCGCCCCGGCCTTCGCCGCGCTCGGCGGGCAGCAGGGCATCCTCGAGGCCTGGGTGCCCTTCGAGCTGGAGTGCAGCGTGGTCTGCGCCCGATCCGCCGCCGGCGAGACCAGCGTGTGGCCCGTGGCCGAGAACGCCCACCAGAACCGCATCCTCGACACCACGGTCTTCCCCGCCCGCATCCCTTCCGAAGTGGCCGATCGGGCCCAGGCCATGGCCCTGGACATCGCGGCGGCCCTGGGCGTCATCGGCATGTTGACCGTGGAGTTCTTCCTCAAGCCCGGCGGCGAGCTGCTGGTGAACGAGCTGGCGCCGCGCCCCCACAACAGCGGCCACGCCACCATTGACGCCTGCACCACCAGCCAGTTCGAGCAGCAGGTGCGCGCCGTCTGCGGCCTGCCCCTGGGCGACACCGCCCTGCTCCGCCCCGCCGCCATGGCCAACCTGCTGGGCGACCTGTGGCCCGCCAGCGGCGAACCCGCCTGGGAGCGCCTGCTCGCCCATCGCGATGTGAAGCTGCACCTCTACGGCAAGACCGAAGCCCGCCCCGGCCGCAAGATGGGCCACCTCACCGCCCTGGCCGACACGCCCGAGGCGGCCCTGGCCAAGGTCTGGGCGGCCAGGATGGATCTGCGTTGATCATCCTCGAAGAACCCTACGTCTCCGGCTTCCTCCAGCGGACCATCCTGGAGCTGGGCACACCCGTGCTGGATACGCCCAAGGCCCGGCAGACCTTCGCCGGCACCGGACCGGCCCTGCTGACTGATCAGGAAGCGGAAGCGGCCGGCCGGTCGGGCCAGTCGCCCCGGATCTACGCGAACTCCGAGAACGCGCTCGAATGGATCGCGATCCATCTCGCCGGCACGCAGGTCCATCACGGCGTCCGCCTGTTCAAGGACAAGGTCCTGTTCCGGCAGCTCCTCGCCGACCTCTACCCCGACTACCGGTTCCAGGCCATCTCCTTCGAGGGGCTGAGCGCCTTCGATCCCACCGCCCTGCGCCTGCCCTTCGTCGTCAAACCCGCGGTGGGCTTCTTCAGCCTCGGCGTGCACGTGGTGACCCGCTATGAGGACTGGCCCGGGATCGCCGAGACGCTGCGCCAGGAATCGTCCAGCCAGGGACACCTGTATCCCGGCCACGTGCTCGGCTTCGATCAGTTCATCGCGGAAGAATCCATCCCGGGCGAGGAGTTCGCCGTGGATGCGTACTTCGACCATGAGGGCCGCGCCGTCATCCTGAACATCCTGGGGCACCTGTTCGCCTCCCCCGAGGATGTCAGTGACCGGGTGTACTACACCTCCCCGGATCTCGTCCGGCAGTGGCACGACCCCTTCGTCGCCTTCCTGGAAGAGGTGGGCCGCAGGGCCGGGCTCCGCCATTTCCCCTTCCATGCGGAACTGCGGGTGGATCCGGCGGGCCGCATCGCGCCCATCGAGGTGAACCCCCTGCGCTTCGCCGGCTGGTGCGTGACCGACCTCGCCCACCACGCCTACGGGATCAACCCCTACGCCGCCTTCCTGCTGGACCAGCCGCCCGACTGGGACCGCATCCTGGCCGAGCGCCAGGGCCGGGTGTTCGCCGTGGTGGTGGCGGACCTGCCCTCCACCGTGGATCTCGAAAACATCGAATCCGTGGACTACGAGGCCTTCCTCGCCCGGTTTTCAAATACGCTCGAACTGCGCCGCGTGGATTTCAACCGCTATCCCGTCTTCGCCTTCCTGTTCGTGGAAACCGCCAGCCCGGACAGCCCCGAACTCCTGGATATCCTCGGCGCCGATCTGACCCGCTTCCTGACCCTGCGGCGCTGAAGGGCGGAGGGCTCGGCGTCAGCGCATGGCCGCCTGGGCCGCCTGGGCCAGGAAGGCGCTGCGGCTCAGCCCGTGGGCCTTGGCATAGCGATCCACGCGGTCGAGGATCCCCTTGGGCATGGTGATGTTGGCACGCACGGTGGGCTCGTCGTAGGGAACATCCACCAGGAAAGCCACCGCATTCCTGTTCATGGCGTCCGACTCCAGCGCGGATTCGAGCTTCATGGGATCGGGAATCGCCTCCCCATCCTCCAGCAGCCCCTGGATATGGAAAGGCAAGGCTTCCCGGGCCATGTCCTTGGCCTCGTCCAGACTGCCGCCCGCCGTGAGACACCCCTGGAAATCCGGAAAGGTGACGGTGTAATCGCTGTGGGAATCCTTGTGGATGAAGGCAAGGTAGTGGCGCATGACATTCTCCTAGCTGAGCCCGGCCTGTTTGAGGATCGCCCTTTCAGTGCCCTGCTTCAGATCCTTCTTTGGATGGGGCACCGTGACTCGTCCGGGTTTCTCGGGATGCTTGAACTGGTGGTGGGAGCCCTTTACCGCCACCCGCACCCAGCCGTCGCCTTCCAGGATCTTGATGAGCGTCCGGCTATCCACCCCCCTAATAGTGCGCATTCCGTGCGCATCGTCAAGGCAAAACAAGGGAATATCAGATGGTTGAAATCGCCCCGTGCAGATCCCTCAACAATGTCTGGACATCCCGACACACCAGGAAGTCCCACCGTCCCATGTCGCCCCAACGGGTCACAGCCCGCACCCAACGACGGGCCGCCTCATGCTTGGCCCGGTCCACATCGTCCTCCTCTCCTTTGATCTCCAGGATCAGGATCCGGCCCGGCGCGATCTGCACCAGGAAATCCGGCTGGTAGCTGTGGCCGAGACCGTCGTACTCGTAGGGGATGTTGAACTCCAGCCGCTCATTGCGGGCATAGCAGCGGATGAGCCCCTGGCCGGCCGCCTGCTCCAGAGCGAAGGCCGCGCTCTGCTCCCACTGGATCGTATCCATGGCGGCCTGGTTGATGTGGCTGGCCACGGTGGGCTTGCAGGGCTTCGTGGTCTTGAAGTCCACCCGGGCCGTGCTGCCCTTGGGCTGGTAGCGGTTCAGGATGGGCACCAGAGCCTGCTCGCCCTGGGCCTCATCCGGCTCGATGGCAGTAAGGAAGCGGCTCGTGAGGCGCTCCATGTACCGCTCCAGGCCCAGCTCTGCGGGGTGGCAACCATTCCACTGGACCTTGGTGACGGTGTAGGCCTTCACCATCCACAGCACCTGCGGGAAAAGCTGCTGACGGCCCTGCGTTCGGGCACTGAGGCGACGGTCCCCCTTCCCTTCCAGCAACCCTGACACGATGCGGCGGGCCAACTCGAACTCCAGGGTCTGGAGGTGCGTGCTGCCGTAGTACTGCTCGCGGTTCTGCTCCTGGGCCGGGAACTGCCCCAGGCCACTGGGATTTCCTTCTGCGTAACCCACCTGGGGCGCCACGAATACCGCCGTGGGTTCCTGGAGGGGCTCCAGGGCCAGGGATTCCATGGCCGCCACCTCCGCCTTGATGACGTTCCGCTTCAGCTCGAAGGCATAGCCCTCCACGTTGGGGAACTCGATTTCGAAGGCCTGCCGCTCCGGCAGGGCCTTCACATGGTTCTTGGGCTTGTCCTCGGGGGCCGGTTTGTTGACTGGCCTGCCTTTGAAGGGGATCACCGAGAAGGGCACGCCATAGACATCCACATATTCCTCGTGGAGCTTCCAGCGACCCTGCGCATCACGGTAGGGCGTGTAGTCCAGGCGCCGCAGGCCCCGACCCACCACCTGCTCGCAGAGCAGCTGGCTGCCGAAGGCCCGGAGGCCCAGGATGTGAGTCACGGAGTTGGCGTCCCAGCCTTCGCTGAGCATCTGCACGCTTACCACGCAGCGAACCTGCTCGCCGGGCTCGCCCTTCACGCCCACGGTGGAGACGATCTTCCGCAGTTCCTCGGCGGCGTCCTTGCGCGACCCGGTGGCACTCTCCGCTTCGGCCAGCAGCTTGGAGTCGATGCGCAGGGTGGCGCGGCGCTGCTCCGTGTTGGCGAAGGCTTCATTCAAGGCGCTGGGGCCATAGGCCACGGTGCGCTTCTTCTTCCCGCGCTTTGGGGCCTCGTCGTCGTCATCTTCAACTTCGACTTCCTTCAGCACGGTCTCACCGCTGATGCGCTCGAAGAAGAGCCGCGCGATATCCGTGTTATCGCAAACGACGATGAGCACGGGCGGCACACATTCCTGGCCCGGCGCGGCGGCTTCCATCTGCTGGAAGCGTTCCAGCCACTGATCCGCCAGCGTGCGCAGGGCGCCTTCGGCTTCGCGCCAGACCACCTCCGGCTTGGGTTTGCCGCCGGATAGCTTGTCGCCCGCCCGCAGGTTCTCCATGATCTCGCGCCACAGGCGGAAGTACTTGGGATCCGGCCGTCCCGTCGTATCCGCCACCGGCAGGCGCGGAATCTTGGTGATGCCGCTCTCGATGGCGTCCACCAGCCCGAAGTCCGAAATCAGCCACGGAAAGGGCGACCCCTCGGGATGCCCCGAGCCCTTGAGGTAGAAGGGCGTAGCGGACAGGTCCACACAAAAGCGCACACCCACGGACCGGTTCAGACGATCCAGTCCCTGTACCCAAAGGGTCGCCTCTTCAAGGTCGGCCTTTTCTTCGGCGCTGAGGTGTTCACCTTCCGCCACGGGCGCGGGACGATAAGCATGGTGAGCCTCGTCGTTCATCACGAGGATGGGCCCCCGGCCATAGAGTTCTCCCAGGAAGCGGCGGGCGAAGGTATCGGGATCCTCCTCGCCCTTGTCCACCACCCGGAAGGTGGCCCCTGCCTCCGCGTGGGGACTCTCCAGGCCCATCTGGTGCCAGTTGTCCACCTTCACCCGGCCCTTGCGCAGGTCGGGCAGCAGCGCCGCGGGCACGAGATCAAAGGCCTGATAGTAGTTCTTGGCATAGTCCGGCCGCAGCACCTGCAGCCGCTCCTTGATGGTGAGGTTCGGGCAGGCCACGAAGACCGCACCGGGGAAGCGCTCGCTGTTCGGCATGCGGGCCCGGTTGCAAAGGGTCCAGGCGATGAGCATGGCCATCACCACAGTCTTGCCACTGCCCGTGGCCATCTTGCAGCCGTAGCGGCGGAGGGCCTGCAGTCCGGCCTCCGAGGGGAAATCCAACAGGGCCGGGGGCACCGTGAGCCCCTCCGTGAAGCGGGGTGCCTCGCCTCGCAGCAGGGCCTGGAAGTCCTCCGGACGCAGCCACTCGCCCTTGATGGGGCGGCCCTGCGCATCCTGGGGATGGCGTACCCGCTGGTTCTGCTCCAGCACCTCGGTGAGGTAGATGATCGTTTCCACTGCCTCCAGCTGGCAGAAGAAGAGGCGGCGGGCCCGATCTTCCCGGCCCCAATGCAGCAGCAGCTGGCGCGTGACCGCGGTGACATGGGGATAGCCCTCGGCCCGCCAGTCCCGCACATTGGCCCGCAGGAGGTTCACCAGGGGCAGATCGTCCTCGTCCTCTTCCATGAAGAGGCTGCGCTGCTTGCTGCCCGTGAGGCTGCCCTGATGCCAGTAGCGGCTGGTCCTGCGGCCGCTCACTTCCACATGGTGGTGGCTGTCGCGGTCGTATTGCCAGTGCCGGTCCGGCTCCTCGTAGGGGCTGCAGAGGATCGGCTCGGCGACAGGCTGGATGGGGAGCGGCGCCAGCTCGGTCATGCCTGATCCAGCCGATGCGTGGTCATCACTTCGTTGCCTCGGGGATCAATCACCTTCACGGCGCAGCGCGCGTGCTTGCCGGCCGCGAAGGGCAGGCTTTCAGTGCCCGCGAAGGCCTTGAAGCGATCGGCATCCGCGCTCTTGAGGGCCTTGGCCAGCTTCTCCCAGGCGGTCTTGTCGGGGAAGAAGGCCTGGGTGATGCAGAAGGCGCGCCCGTCGTAATCCTGATCCAGGAACCAGGCTGCCACCTTGTCGGCGCCGGTGGGAACGAGGCTGTGGTCCACGGGGTTGTAGATGTCCACGCCCTCCATATGGACGCGGAATTCGCCGTGCTTCAGGCGCTCCAGGCGCGTGCGCGGCAGGCCCATGGCCGTGAAGAGCTGGGCGCCGGGACCATCCTTCAGCAGGCCCGCCATGGTGGCATCGGGGCGGATGAGCAGCAGGTGGGTGCGCACCTGGCCGCCATCCTCGGCGTGCTGCTGGATGGCGCCCTGGGCCACGGCGTCGAAGCCGAAGCCCGCGAAGACCAGCTCCTCGAAGCCACGCTGATAGGCCTGGCGCAGGGCCTGACCCACCTGGAACTCCGACACATTGCCGATGCGGGGACCGATGCTCAGGGCCACGCGGCGGGCGGGCTCGCCCCATTCACCCTGGCCATGCAGTACGGGGCTGCCGGTCAGGGGTTCCAGTCGCGAGAAGGCCTGGCGCTTGTTGTCGAGGAAATCCACGCCCTGCTGTCGCAGCCAGCCCAGCACCTGCTCCTGGAAGGCCTCGGCGTTCCGCGGTGCATTGGAGGGATCGAAGGCGGGCAGATCACCCTCGATGCCTTCGATGGGCGAATCCTCATCAAGGCTTTCCAGCGCGGGCAGCACGGATTCCACCGTGAAAGGGCCGCTCACCCGCGTGATGCTGCGCACCACCTTGGGCTGGTCCACCAGCTCCTCCTGGGCCGCCCGCGCCGCAATGCAGGCATTCACTTCATCCATCTTGGCCCGCCAGGCGGCACGGTAGGCCGTAACGGCCTCGCGCAGGGGTTTGGGCCAATCCTCGTCGGTGTCGAAGGGCACTTCCCAGGCATACCAGCCGCCGAAGTCGAGATCGACGGTGGCACGCTTGCGGGCCACCGCATCGCGCTCCCGGCCGTCCGGCGGCAGCAGCCAACGGCGGCGATCCGCGTCCGTGATGGCCCGCTGGCCCCCGGCCTTCGCCTTGGCCGTCAACTTGGCGCGCAGCTGGTCCCGCAGGGCCGGAGTGACTGCGGTGAGCGCGGCGTTGCAGGCCGCCAGCGCCGCCTCCAGCAGGGGCTCGTGCTTGGCGAAGATGGGATCGAGATCCGCGTTCTGGGCGATGCTGCGCAGGGTCACATGGGGCACGGTCTTGCAGTCCAGGGTGCGGGGCTCCCCGCTGGTGGGCTCCTTCAGCCAGGTACCCTCGGGATGGCGCTGCCGGTCTTCGTCATTCAATTCGCGCAGCGCATAGTAGTCGAACTTCGCCGTCATGAGCCGCTGTCGCGCCAGGGACAGCGCCACGCGGCTGGTGTCGCAGGTGATCCAACGCCGCCCCCACTGCTCTGCGACATAGGCCGTCGTGCCCGATCCGCAGGTGGGATCCAGGACGAGATCGCCGGGATCGGTGGTCATGAGGAGGCAGCGTTCGATAACCTTTTCCGAGGTCTGAACCACATAGCGTTTTTCAGAAGCACCCTGGGTGTCTTGCCAAATATTCGTTAACTCGAAGACTGGATAGTCTTCTTGAAAAAAGACATAGGCAGGGGCATCTGAAGGTGACGACACGCGGCCTTCACGAACCAATCGAGCCATGCCACCTGTATTTGTCTTCCAGCTTTTACTCCCGGTTGGGGCGAACCTCCTTCCATTCAGCTCAAACTCGAATAGACATGATTCTGTTCGCCCCGCTGAGACTAGATCCGTTAACCGGAATGGCTTTGAACCATCAGGTAGAGGCACACTGCCGCCCTTCTCGCTGTCTGTCATGCGCCTTCGTTCACCACTTGAGAGTTCAATCCATGTGAACTGCGAATCCCCGCCAATTTCCCGATCAGAAAAGACCTTTCGAAATTTCAGCTTTTTGAGATCCTTCGCAAACCAGATGAGTGAGTCGTTAGTGGACGCAAGAAAAGTAGCCCGAAGCGGAATTTTTGTGCGGAAAGAAATCTGGGTTACGAAATTATCGGCGCCGAATACTTCCTCCATCACCATCCGCACCCGGTGCAGGTTCTCGTCGCTGATCTGCACGAAGATGCTGCCGCTGTCGGCCAGCAGTTCTCTGGCGAGCATCAGGCGATCGCGCAGGTAGGCCAGGTAGGAGTGGACGCCCAGGGTCCAGGTGTCGCGGTAGGCCTTGATCATCTCGGGTTCGCGGGTGAGGTCGCTGTCCCGGTCCTTCACATCCCGCTTGCCTACCTCGGACTGGAAATTGCCGCCGAACTTGATGCCGTAGGGTGGATCCAGGTAGATCATCTGCACCTGCCCGGCCAGGTTCTCGCGCCGCGCCAACGAGGCCATCACCTGCAGGGAATCTCCCAGCACCATGCGGTTGGCCCACTCGATGGGGTACTTGTAGAACTGCAGTTCCTTGGCGGGATCCAGATCGGGATCGGCGAAGAGGCTGCGGGGCGAGTCCTGGCGCCGCACAGCGTTGAGGATCGCCTGGGTGCTCACCCGCTCGTGGATGTGCAGCGCCACGGGATCCACCTCGAAACCGGCCTTCTCCCGCTTGCCCGCCCACTCGATCCAGGGCTCGTGGACGCTGAGGAGGGTCTGCAACTCGGCGCCTTCCTCCGCCGTGAGGGCCCGCTGGGTAGCCGCAGCTACCAACTCGGCGGCACGATCCGCGCGACCCGAAGGATCGAAGCGCAACTCCGGCGGCCGGTGGGGGTTGTAGGCATAGGCCAGACGCGGAGGTTCCGCCGCACGGCCTTCCGCCGCCAGCCCCGCAGGCGGGTTGTTGAGCCGCTTGGCGCGGTGCAGGTAGTTGGCGCTCTCCGACTCCGATAGTTCCAATTCCGGCGCGACCGCTGTGGGCACTTTGGAACCAGTGTCCTTCCCGGTGCCTTTGGGCCGGCCCCGCTTGGGTTTGGGGGCATCCTCCGCCCGGAGCTCGAACTCAGCGTCGCCGTTCACACCGACTCCAATACAAACTATTTGTGTTGCATCAGTTTGCATCCCGAGAGGCCGCTACTCAAAGAGAAAAAACTTGGGTTAACCTCTTGGCATGGCGCAGTGCCGGCTGTCTCGCTCCTGGATCTGGAGCGAACGGGCCGAAGAAATATCAACACAAATTGATTGTGTTGCAAGGCAACTGCCATGAAGGGCCACGAGCGCCCGCCCCGGCAGCGATCCCCTCGCCATCCCAAGTCTCTAGGTCAGCGGATCTGGGTGGCAAGGGAAAGGCTGGGCCTTACGCAGCGTGCCCTTGGCGAGGAAGTGGGCGTGGGTCAGGCGGCAGTCTCCGCCTGGGAGAAGGGAACATCCCAGCCCCGGGAAAGCTTGTGGCCCCTGCTCTGCAAGACCCTCGCGCAGACCCGCCGTGCGCTGGAAACCGGAATCGGCTTTCCGGTCAAGGAGACGGAACCCCGGGTTTCGGAGGGCCGCGCGCCCAGTGTGGTGCTGCCCAGAATTCCCAAGGGTGCGGAAACGCTCCTGCTTTCGGAGAAGGGCTTGGCCCAGGAATCCATGACCGCCGCGCAGGCCGCGAAGGCCCTGCGGGAAGCCGTGAAATCGGGCCGTCCAGTGTGGATCGTGGTGGGTTGACCTTTTCCTTTGGCCCCAAAAGACCGATACTTCCGGTCTGAAGGAATTCCATGTCCCCTCACGAACTGATCTTCCAGGTGGAGGAAGCCCCCGAGGGTGGCTTCACGGCCCAGGCCCTGGGCGAAAGCATCTACACCCAGGCCGAGACCTACGATGCCCTGAAGGATGCCGTGCGCGAGGCGGTGGCGTGCTACTTCGACGAGGGCCAAGGACCGAAAATGATCCGGCTGCACCTGGTGCGGGACGAACTCCTGGCTATATGACGCCTCGTCTCCCCCGGGACTTGAGTGGTCTGGAACTGATCCAGGTTCTGCGGCGTTTGTTGGGCTGAGGTCAGCGCCTGACCCAGCTCAGCGCCCACAACACACCCAGGAGGGCGAGGGCATCGCGCTCGTCTGGGTCCATGCGCTGGTTCCTGAGTTCCAGTTCTTCGGGGCCGGGGCCGCGCATGATGACGCGGTGGGTGTCCTGGGTGGGATCCTCCAGCAGCACCCAGTCGGGAGCGGTGCGGCCCACCACGGCGGCACCCATGCGCGGGAGGCCTGGCTTCCAGCGGATTTCCAGGGGTTCCCACCGGCCCGCGTTCATGAGGCGCCAGAGGCCTTCGACGGGCACGGCGCCCAGGTCCAGCACCGCGTCCCGGTCCAGGAACCGCACGATGAGCCGCGCCTGGGGTGGCGCCGCGGGCTCAGGTTTCCGGCAGCCAAAGCCAGTCAGCAGAAGCAGCGCCACCAGCAGGTATCGCATCGGCCCCTCCTCCCCCATTCTGATCCCAACCCACATCTTTTTCTAACGGCACAAAGGGCACCTTTGTGCCGCCCTGCGACTGCCACCGGTGGAACCCCTACTTCCGATAGTACGCCCGGACCGCGTTCACCACCGCCGCCGCGTACCGCTCGCGGAAACCGGGATCGCGCAGGTTGGCGGCATCATCCTGGTTGGTGAGGTTGGCCACCTCGATGAGGGCCTTGGTGGCGCCCGTGCTGTACCGGATGACGGCGGGCACCCATTTTCCTCCGCCGCGGTGGATGACGTTGCGGATGGGGCGATTGGCGTGGACGGGGATGCGGTCCTTGTGCAGGGCCTTCAGCAGGGCCTCGGAGAACTGGCGGCTGCGGGCCTCGCCCTGCAGCTTCTCCTTGCCTGTGAAGGCCACGCGGGCGGAGCGCTTCGCCTCGGCCACGCGGCCCGGCATGGCGCCACTCAGCGCGAAGGTACTGGGCACAAGAGAAGCTCCCGGCACATAGATCATCGAGCCCCGGGCCGAGGGGTGCAGGCTGTCCGCGTGGAAGCTGAGGAACAGGGTCTTCTGGGCGTCCCCCCTGGCCTTGCGGAAGGCCGCGAAGAGATCATTGGCCAGCACCCAGCGCAGGTGGACATTCACGGCCGAGGGGCTTTCGCCATCCACCGCGAAGGGGGGCGTGGTGAGGATCTCCGCCGCGCGGCTGGGGGCGTGGATCTCCTCACGGCTCCTGAAACCCAGGCCAGGGTAGCGGATGGTGCTGCTCACCTGGGCGTCCGTCTCCTGTTCGAGGAGGCGGCGCACGCGCATGGCGATGTCGTAGACGAAGTCGGATTCCCAGATGCCGTTGGCCCGGGCGCCGGGATCCACGCCGCCGTGGCCCGCATCCAGGACGATCCGCACGCCCTTGAGCCTGGGGCCGGCCTCCACGCGCACGGTGCGGCGCACCTCGGCCCGGACCTGGCGCTCCTCCGCCAGTTCCGAACTGCCTTCGGACTGGAAGGGATCGGCGAGGACGGCGAGGGGAATCTTGATGAGTTGGCCGGGTTGGATGCCGCGCACGTTCGCGATATCGCTCCGCCTCGCGATCTGTTCCGCCAGCTCGTTCACGCCCCTGGGATCCACCCGGTCCGTGTAGCGGAGGACCACGCTCGAATACAGTGCCTCGCCCTTGCGCATCCGATAGGCGGCGAACCTGCCCTGGGCATCCTCGCCGAAGGAGAGCATCCCCCGGTAGGCCGCCACCCGGGCCTCGTCGTCGAGGTCGTCCTCGGGCTGGGAGCGGTCCGGCCCCCGGCTGGTGCCGCCGAGATCCGCCGACAGGAGGCTGCGCGGGATGCGCCAGGAGTCCCCCTCCCGCAGCTTCTCGGGCAGGTCTGGATTCTCGGCCATCAGCCGGTCGTAGTTCTGTCCGTGGCCCGTGAACAGCGCCGCGAGGGTCCACACGGATTCAACCTCCGGATGGCGCACGGTGTGGCGGACCTCCTCCTGGCGCCACTGGTCCTCCGGAAACAGCGCGGCCAGGGCCCAGCGCTTGCCCTCGGGACTCAGGCTTTCGAAGGGGACCCAGCCGCCGGTATCTGCGCCCTTGGCGAGGAAGGCCCGGGGGAGGGCCTTCCCTTCGGCGCTGAGGCCCTTCCTGAACTGCAGGCGCAGGAGGATCTCCCGGCCCTCGGGGGTGCGGGCGTGGGCCACGACCGGCGCGGGTTCCTGCGCCGCGGGGGCGGCGAGAACCGCCGGAAGAAGCAGGAGGTTCAGGCCTGCCGGCATGAAACGGCTCACGCCTGCCGACATGAGGAGGCTCACGCCTCCCGGCATGAAACGGCTCACGCCTCCCACGGGGCCTCGCCCGTGGGCAATGCCTCGCCGGAGCGCCCGGCCCGGACCCAGGCGCGCATGGATTCCTGCAGATTCCCCGGCTCGTCGGCGCGGACTCGGAGGAAGCGCTTCAGGCGCCGCTCCAGGTGGCCCGCGCCCTCCTCCAGCAGGAAGATGCGGTCGTGGAGCCGCTCGTGGGGTGCCTTTCCCGTGCTGGGCGGCAGCTTGAGGGTGCCCATATCCAGCGTGGCGGCGTTGAGGGTGAATACCCACTCCAGGTCGCCGGACAGAATGCGCAGCTTCACCTTCGCGGGCCGCATGCCGCGGCTGAGGGACTCGAAGGCCTCCCGGCTTTCCGAAGGATTGCCCTTGCGCAGGGAGATCTCCTTCACTTCGCCGCGCTCGGACACCAGCTGGATGGCGTCGTCCACGAAGCAGCCGGAACCGTCGCCGTCCGCGCCGCTGGCGCCACCTTCGGTCATGCTGCGCATCCAGAGCCACAGCAGGAATTCCTCACCGAGGAAACGGCCCTGTTCCACGAGTTCGAGCGGCTTCACCTCAGGCCTCCTCAAGTTCGAGATCCAGCGGATCCAGGGCCATCAGTGATTCCACGGACAGGTCCGGGCAGAGCCGACCCGACAGCACCAGGGGCGCCAGGGGATGGATCTCGCAGCCGAAGGACTTGATGAAGAGGCTCGTGAGCGCGCCCTGGGCCTTGCTGGACGAGGCCGTGGTCCAGAGGAGGCCGCCCTTGAGATCCCAGGCCACTTCCACCACCCTGGGCGAGGGCAGGACCTTGCGCAGCAGCTCGACCTTCACTTCGTCCGCCAGCGAGATGCGGGCCTCCTTGCCGATGAAGGCCAGATCCTTCTCTTTTTGCAGGCTCTGCAGGCGCAGGTCCACATGGGCCTTCAGCAGCGCGGGCGGCACGCGGCGGGTGTCAATGCGCAGCCCGAATACGGCGAAGCGCTCCTGGCTGACCCAGTCGGCATCCGGTGGCGTGATGAGCGGGTTGCGCCAATCGCACCAGCCCATGCGCTCTTCCTCCAGCCCATCCTGGAAGGGGCGAAACTGGTCCTGTTCGAGACCAGCCTGAAGGTCGTTTTCATCGGGCACGGGGCCCATGACCAGGAAGCGTTTGAGGGACACGGTCCCCTGAAGGATGCTCATGGGGCATCACCTCCGAAAAGCCCGCGGAGCCGCTCCCAGAACCCCCGGCCGCGGATGGGCGCTCCGGGATGGGCCAGATCGAGGGCCTCCCCCGCCGCCGGCAGGGGCAGGCCTGGATCGTTGAGGAGGAGGATGACGCCGGTGATGTTGTCCCGGCCCCCGTGGGCGAGGGCCTCGTCCACCAGCAGTTCCAGGCTGCGCCGGGGGCTGAGGCCCTGGCCCATCACCTCCTGGATGCAGGCATCGGCCACCTCGCCGTGCAGTCCATCGGAACAGCAGAGCAGCTGGTCGCCCTGGCGGAGGGAGAGGCGCGAGAGGGCCACCCGCAGCGGCTGGGGCGAGCCCAGGGCCTGGGTGATCATGTTGCGCTGGGGATGGGTGCGGGCCTGCTCGCGCGTGAGGCTGCCCTGGGCCACGAGGTCGTTCACCAGTGTCTGGTCCTCGGTGATCTGGTGCAGCACTCCCCGTCTCAGCAGGTAGGCCCTGGAATCGCCGATCTGCGCGAAGTAGGCGCAACCGTTCCAGATGACGGCCGCGGTCAGCGTGGAGCCCATGCCCCGGGCCGTGCGGTCGTCGTCTGAATAGCGCAGCACCGCGTCGCTGGCCTGCTCCACGGCGGTTTCCAGCGTCTTGAGAAGCTCCATCTCCCGGGCCTTGCCGGGCGCCAGGCGCCCCCAGTGGCCGAACAGGAACAGCGACACCGCGGCCAGTCCCTCGCGACTCGCCACCTCGCCGGCGGCGGCGCCGCCCATGCCGTCCGCCACCGCCACCAGCAGACCGGAGTCCCCCACCTGCAGGGATCGGGCGGGGCCGTTGATGATGGGCTCCTCGCCGTCCAGCGCGCTCAGTAGGTAGGCGTCCTCGTTATTCTTCCGGACCTTGCCCGGATGCGTGATGGCGGCGTAATCGATAAGCATGACATGAGGGGAGATGGCCCGGGTGGGGTGGGCTGGGTTGCGGTGAGGTACGGGAGGCCCGTTCCGTTCATCATAGCGGGTGGAGGCTCAAATCCATGACCGAAGGGGCCGTTGATACGGATCTTCTCGACCTGCTCGTCCCGCGCGGGGCATTCCCATCACCCGGGCAGGTTCCTGCCGGGAGGCGGACATGACGGCCCCTGTCCTCATCCTCGGCATCCTGGCGGCGCTCTTCGTGATCTATGTCGCATATCGGATCGGCAAGGTGCTGCTGCGGGTCTTCGTCGGCCTCGCCGCGCTGGCTCTGATAAGCTGGGGCCTCTGGACCCTATTCCATTCCTGATTCCCAGCCTTCCCGAGGAGCAATCATGGCCGCGATCTCATGCACCCACTGCGGCGCCGATCTGACCGCCCCCCAGAGCGTGCGCATCGCCGAGTATCATTTCGGCCGCATGGAGAAGGTCGCCGAGGATCCCGGCTTCAAGTACCACTTCGAGCAGGCGGACAACTTCACCATCCTCTGCAACAGCTGCAAGCGATTGGTCCGCACCCTGCCCATCGCGAAGTAGTCCCAGTCCCCTTCCCTTCATAAAGAGACGGCCCCAAGCGGGGCCGTCTCTCGTGACCGGTGCGGACTACTGGCGGATCACCCGCGGTGTGATGAAGATCAGCAGTTCGGTATTCTTTTCGGCCTTGGTGTCCTTGCGGAAGAGGAAGCCGATGAGGGGGATCTTCGAAAGGAAGGGGACTCCGGCCGTGCCGACCGAGGAGTTGGTGACGTAGACACCGCCCAGTACCGCCGTCCCGCCGTCCCGCACCAGCATTTGCGTCTCGATGGCCTTGCGAAGGATCGTGGGTGTGCCGTTCACTTGGCGGCTGAAGTCGGCCTCTGCCTTCTCCAGTTTGATGTCCATGATGATGGTGCCCTCGTTGGTGACCTGGGGCGTGACATCAAGCTGAAGGTTCGCGTCAATGAAGGCCACGGTGATGGCGCCGCCCGCAGCCCCGCCCTGCTGGGTCGGATAGGGGATCTTTTCGCCGCTGAGGATGGTGGCCTTCTTGTTGTTCTGGGTGACGACCTTGGGGGACGACACGATCTTCACCGTGCCTTCGCTCTCCAGGGCCTGAAGCACGGCATTGATGCTGAAACGGTTGCTGAGGAAGGAAACCCACAGCTCGCCCGCGGGGGCGGCCAGGGAGGTCACGCCGGCATTGCCCGGGGACCAGGCCACGGCACCCTGCTGCCCGGAGGCCGGACGGTTGAAGCCGGTGGTGCCGTTCCAGAAGGGGGACACGGGTCCAACCCAGGGTGTGCTGGTCGTGCCGGTGCCGCCGGTGATGGCGACATTTCCGGAATTGGACTGGGGCCATTTCACCCCGAACTCGCGCTGCCAGTTCTTGTTGGCTTCCACCACGCGGGCCTCGATCTGCACCTGCTGGATCTGGACGTCCAGCGTCTGGAGCAGATCGTCCACGACCGCGATGTTGCGGGGCAGGTCCGTGATGATGAGGGTGTTCGTGCGCTCATCCAGGATGGCGGAGCCGCGCTTGGTGAGCATCTCCTTGAGGATCTTCTGGACCTCGCCCACCTTCGCGTACGAAAGGGGACGCGTGATGGTCTGGAGTTCGCCGGAAAGGGCCTTGGTCTCCTCCAGCTTCTTGCGCTCCTCCTCTTCCTTCTGGAGCTTGTCCACCTTGGCGACGCGCAGCACGCCGTTCTGGATCTCCTTGCCGAGCCCGGCATTCTTCAGGACCACATCCAGGACCTGATCCCAGGGCGTATCGGTGAACCTGAAGCCGAAGGAACCCTGGACATCGGGATCCATGACCAGGTTCAGCTTGCCCGTGTCCGCCAGGATCTGCAGGAATTCGCGGATATCGGTATTGGAGAGGGCAATGGTGATCTTGGAGCCCGAGTATTTGGTGGCACCCTCGCCGAGGGTCCGCCCCACCAGGCGCCCCGGCTGGGCCGCGGGGGCATGGGGCTTTTCAGCCTCGGGAACCTGCACCGCTTCCGGGCTCGCCACCGGCAGCGCGGTGGCGGCGGCCAGCTGCGGGAGCACCTGGAAGGCTCCGCCCACCATGGGCAGGGAAGCCAGGGGCTTCACGGCCACGGGGGTCGAGACCGGGGTTTCCGTGGGGAGCTGGATCGGCGCGGACGGAATCGAGGCGGTCTCCATGACGGGTGCCGCGGGAAGAGGCATGGGCTGGTAGGCGCCCTCCAGCCGGGCCTGAACGCGGCCTTCACCGGGAGTCAGCAGGAGCTGTACGCCGTCAGGACCTGATCCGACCACGACCTGGGTCCCAGGGGCGACTTCGAGCACCAGCCGGGTCACCGGCTTGGGCTCGGGGGCGAACTGGGCGACACGGGCCTTCTGGATCAGCGGATGGGCCAGTTGGGCCAGATCCTTCTTCGTCA
Organism: Geothrix sp.; assembly: GCA_030681515.1. Lineage (GTDB taxonomy): Bacteria > Acidobacteriota > Holophagae > Holophagales > Holophagaceae > Geothrix. The sequence goes on from JAUXSE010000053.1 coordinate 91,478, forward strand.
CGGCGGTGCCGCGATCCACGCCAGGCAGGTCCACCACCACGCGGAGGGGGCCGGAGAGGACCTGTACACCGGGCTGGGTGGCGAGTCCGGGGATCCGGAGAAGAACCTTGGCGCCGGTCCCGACGGATTCGAGCGCCGCCGACGACAGGGTGGCCTTCCGGGGGGTGGCTTCCAAGGGCGGCGACGCGTGGAGGGATCCCGTGTGGATCCCCGCCAGGACCACGCCCCCTGCGACCAGCAAGGAACTCAGGCGAGCATTCATCGTTTACCCTCCTCACGTTTGAACGTCTTCGTGATGGTTCGGAATGTGGAACGGTTGGTGGTGTTCACTTCCCATTGATGGAAGATCACGGCCTTGTCTGTGACGGCGGTGATCTCTCCGTCCTTGAACCGGTGCCCGACGGGCAGCCACCGGACATTTCCCCGGCTGTCGGAAACAACAGCGAAATTCTTGCCATCCTTCTTGATCATGCCCTTCACCGAGATGTCGTCGAGGACGTCGAGGGCATCGGCGAGACGCTCCTCCCTTGGCGCGGAGAACGGATCCCGCTGGATGGTGGGCTTGTAGGGCGTGATCTTGATGATGGCGACATCTTCTGGCGTGGCCGATGGAACGGCGGGCGCCTCGGTCGTCTTGCCGGGCCCCTGCGCCACAAGCGCGGTTCCCGCAAGCAGGGTGATGGAAACAAGTCGTTGGATCATGGGGTACCTCAATCCTCCTTGGCGCCGGCCTTGGGGGCTGGTGCCGCAGCCGGCTTCTTCTCTGGTTCGACCGGAGGAGGCTCGGGATTGTAGATGAAGGCGCTGATGGTGCATTTCACGGTGGCCGGATAGACGCTGCGGTTGTCCGTCTTCCGGATGAACTCGATGTTCGAGATGTTGATGATCTTGTCGTAACCCGAGACCAGGGACGCGAACTGGCCGAATGAGTGGTACCCCACCCGGAACTCGAACTCGACGGGCTTTTCGGTATAGTAGGCGCCCTTCTTCTCCGGCTTGAGGGAGAAGGCCACCTGGTCAATGCCCGCGTCGTCCGCGATCTTCTTGATGCGGTAGGGGATCTCGCCGTAGTCCGTCTCGGAGGGCATGATCTTGATCAGCTCTTCGATGCGCTTGTCCTGCTTGGCCACTTCTTCCCGGAGCTTTTCGTAGCTGGCCTTCAGGAGCTTGCCCTTGTCCACTTCGGCCTGGATGGTCTTGATGTCGGCATTGATGGCCTCGAGCTCCGTCCGCTTGCCTCCGAGGAGGAAGTAGACCAGACCCGCCAGGATGATTCCCGCCAGCGCGCCCACACCAATCTGTTTCTGAAGTTGGGGATTCATGGCCTGCCCTCAGACGGCGTTCTGGAGTTCGAAGGAGATGCTGAATTCAAAGGCCCCGGTCGTCCCTCGCTTGGCCCCGGGATAGTTGATCTTCTTGAACCACCGGGTGCGGGATTGCAGGTTGCCGTAGAAGGCGTTGATGGCCTCGAAGTTCCGGCCCTCGCCCTCGATGGTGATGATCATGCCCTTCTGGGCGACCTTCTTGAACCACACATCGTCCGGCAGACTGTTCGCAAGCTCCTCGATGAAATGCACGGGCAGGGCCTGCTGGCGCTTGAGGGTGGTCATCACCTCCTCCTTCTTCTGGAGGGCGGCCTTCTTTTCGCGGAACTTCTTCTCCAGGGCGATGTAGGGCTCGTACTGCTTCTTGTCGCGCTCGAGGTCGGCCTTCTTCTGTTCTGCCTTGGCGAATTGATTGTTCAGGATCAGGTAATAGACGCCACCGAGGGAAGCCAGCACGAGGCCCACGACCACACCGGCGATGGGCAGGCTGGAGCGTCCGGCGCCTTCGCCCGTATAGATCTGGACGGGCTCGGCCGAAGCCTTGTCCCCGCCCTTCTTGGCCCCGGACTGGGCCAGCGCGTCACCGAGCAGGTTGATCTTGATCATCGGTCCCCCACTTGGCGCATGGCCAGTCCGACGACGACGGCTGCGCCGCCGCCGATCTCACGGACCGTCACGGGATCCTCGGTGCGGCCATCCACCTCGATGAGCTGGAAGGGATTGAACCGGTCCACGGACACGCGGAGACGGTCCCCCAGCACATCCAACAGGCCGTGAATCATGGCCCCGCCCCCGCAAACCAGCACGCGGTCCAGGCGGTCCACCTTGAAGCTGCTCTTGAAGAAGTCCAGGGTCCGGGTGAGCTCGTCCGCGAAGGCATCCGATACGGCATTGATGGACGGCTGGATCTCCTCGGGCTCGCGGCCCTCCGAGGCCTGGTTCCGCTTCAGCCGCTCGGCCGCTTCGCGACTGACACCCCAGTCCTCCATGAGCTTCTCGGAATAACGGCCACTGCCCCAGGCCATGTCGCGCCAGAAGACCGACTTGCCTCCGACCATCATGGTGAGGTTGGTGAACGTGGCGCCCATGTTCACCAGGGCCACGACTTCATCCCGGCCTCCGCCGAGGGTGTTGATCTCATAGGCGTTCTGGACGGCGAACACATCCACGTCCACGACCTTGGGACTGCATCCGGCCTGGGCGACGCAACTGACATACGCTTCCAGCTTGTCCTTCCGGCAGGCCACTAGGACGACATCCATGTTGCCTTCGCCCGCCCGCTCTTCAATGAGGTAGTAGTCCAGGGCGTAGGAGTCCAGACCCTGGCCCGCGGGGAAGAAGCTTTCGGCTTCCCACCGGACCGATTCCGCCAATTCGGCCTGGCTCATCAGTGGAAATGTCACTTTTTTGACCATCACCTGCTGGCCCGACACCGAGATGGCCACTTCTTTGGCTTTGATTTTCTGTTCTGCCAGAACCTGGCGGATAGCTGACGCCACAGCGTTGCTATCCATGATGTCTCCGTCCACGATGGCGTCGGCCGGAAGAGCCACCTGCCCCAGTTTCTGGAGCCGGTAACGGATGTTGCTTCCCTTCCCCATCTGCTGGAGTTCGCAGACTTTCACAGAGCTGGAACCAATATCCAAGCCGACAAGACTTTTGGTTTTGCTTCCGAAAAGACCCACCGGACGCCTCACTTGGAGAAATTAGGTAAAGGAAATGGTACCGCTGGAATGGATTAGGTCAAGGTTAACTATGCTTGCGTCAGACTTTCTCAGGTTCCCAGCTGACAAGGATGGCCGTGATATTGTCCTCGCCACCGTGTTCCCTTGCTATAGAAATCAATGATTCTACAGCACTTTGAATATCTGTGGACTGTTCCACGATGTCCCAGATCTGTTTGTCGCCGATCATTCCTGACAGGCCATCGGAGCAAAGCAAGAGTCGCTCCGATTTTGAAAGTTCCAGCGCCTGAACCTCCACATCCAGTTCCCCCCCATTGCCCAGAGCCTGGGTGATGACATTCCGGAAGGGGTGGACCCGGGCCTCCGAGGGGGTCAGGATCCCGCTGGCGACCTGCTCGGCCACCCAGCTGTGATCCCGGGTCACCTGGCGGATGCCTTCCGGTCCCAGAATGTAGGCTCGGCTGTCTCCCACATGGGCCAGGGTGATCTTCGGGCCGTGGAAAAGACCCGCAACCACCGTGGATCCCATGGTTTCGCGCTCAGGGTTGTGCCGGATGTCCTCCGCGATGGCCTGGTCCGACAGAAGCAGGGCCACCTTCAGGCGGTTCGCGTCATAACTCAGGGAAGGGTCATATTCCACGGGCCAGGTGCGGTCCTTTTCGAGGGTCTCCCCCACGAACCGGGCTACGGTCTCCACCACGATCCGGCTGGCGACCTCCCCGGCGGCATGACCGCCCAGACCGTCCGCCACCACGAACAGGCCGATTTCAGGGTCCGCCAAATAACTGTCCTCATTGTGTTTCCGGACACAGCCGATGTCGGTGCTGCCTGCGGCACGAATCCCCATGATCAACCCTTTCCCGTCAATCGGCCCCACAGGTCCCTCAGTTGATCCAATAGGCCCGCCGGCGGATCGGGAACCTTCCCTTTCTTGCCGGACCCGGCCGAGCCTTTCACCCCCTTCGCGCCTTTGGCTCCCTTGGGTACCGGGGTCCGAAGTTTAGGGTGGTTGGGAGAGATCTCCCGGGCCAGCTGGAGATGCCGCTGGGCCCGGGCCGCCATGCCCAATGCCTGGAAATGAACGGCCAAGCGGATGTGGCTTTCCACATCCCGGGGAGCCAGCTTCACAGCCGTTTCGAGCGCCTTCACCACGGCCCGCGGATCACTGCCCTCCCGTTCCAGGATGGAGGCCAGCAGTGCGTGGTACCGGTGTTTTTCACTGTCCAGCCGGATGGCGTAGTGGATGAGCGCGCGGGCCTGGTCCACCTTGCCTTCATCAAAGGCGGTCTTCGCCAGGGCCGCCCAGTCCTCGGCTGAGCGTTCCTGGGCCGATTCGGATTCGATGGCGGCAGCAGCGGTGGCGGGCTGAGCCTTCGGCATCTGCTGCTGGAGCGTGAGCCGCTTGCCCGGATCCTTCAACATGCTGAAAGCCTCGGCCAGCTCTCGGAATTTCGATTCCGCCTCGCTCTTTTCGGCCCCGGTATACCGATCCGGATGCCACCGCTTGGCGAGCCGATGGTAGGCGGCTTTGATGTCCTCGGGCGAGGCATCCGGTGGAATTTCCAGGATATTGAAGGGGTTCATGAGGTTCCAGAAAGGGCCCGCGACCAGCGCATCGAACGGGATGGAAGGACAGGGCTTGAGCAGAGGATGGTAGCCTATTTCCATCCTGAGTGCAGGCCCTGTGCTTCGGAACAGGGTTGATTCCCTCCTGGAGATACACCCGGGTCACCTCTGACCCGGGCTGGAAGGGCCTCCGGCTCGATGGCACAGTAGAAGGCTCTGGAGGCACAGGCATGACGGTGAGCACGGCGGCGGATTGGCGCGAAGGCCTCGATGCCGGCGACCTCTCCTCCGAGGCTCTGGTCAGGGCCTCTTTCGACCGGATGAGGCGCCTGGATGGCCGGCTCCACGCGATCCTGGCCATGGACGAGGACCGGAGCCTCCAACTTGCCCGGAGGGCCGATGCGCGGTTGCGGGCCGGAGAACGCTCCCCGGTGCTCGGCCTGCCCATCGTTTTCAAGGACAACCTGCACTGGTCCGGTCTTCAGGTCTCCTGCGGTTCCCGGATCCTGGCGGGATACCAGGCCCCCTATGACGCCACCGTGGTGGAACGGCTGCTCGCCGCCGGGGCGGTGCCCGTGGCCAAGGCCAACCTGGATGAGTTCGCCATGGGCTCCAGCGGCGAGTACAGCGCCTTCGGTTCCACCCGCAATCCCTGGGACACAGATCGGGTTCCGGGTGGCAGCAGCAGCGGGTCCGTGGTCGCCGTATCCGCCGGCTACGCGCCCTTGGCCCTGGGCAGCGATACCGGAGGCTCCGTGCGCCTGCCGGCCAGCTTCTGCAATGTGACCGCCCTGCGGCCCACGTACGGCGTGCTGAGCCGGTATGGCCTGACCGCCATGGCCTCCAGCCTGGACCAGGTCGGCCCCATCGCCGCCACCGCGGCGGATATCGCCCTGACCCTCGGCGCCATGGCGGGCCGGGATCCCCGGGACAGCACCTCCGTGGATCTTCCTGGCATGGACCGCCTGGCCCCCCTGCGACCGGGGAACCTCAGGGGCCTCCGCATCGGGCTGCCCGTGGAATATTTCGGGGACGGACTCGAGCCGGGCGTGCGGGATCTGCTCGATGCGGCGCTCCAGGTGTTCGCTGCTCAGGGCGCCGAGATCCGGGAAGTCAGCCTTCCCCACACGCGATATGCCATTGACACCTACTACCTGCTTTGCACCAGCGAGGTCTCCAGCAACCTGAGCCGTTTCGACGGGGTCCGTTTCGGACATCGCGCCGCGGCCGGGAGCCTGCCGGAGATGATCGCCGAGACCCGGGACCAGGGCCTGGGGATGGAGGTCAAGCGCCGGATCCTTCTGGGCGCCTTCTGTCTGTCCAGGGGCTACTACGACGCCTTCTACCTGAAGGCCCTGAAGGCCCGCACCCTCATCGCCGAGGACTTCCGGCGGGCCTTCGAATCCGTGGACATCCTGGCCACACCCGTCAGCCCGGGCATCGCCTTCCCGTTCGGGGCCAAGACGGATGATCCCCTGGCCATGTACCTGGCCGATGCCTTCACGGTGACCGCCCCTCTGGCCGGGATCCCCTGCCTCTCCATGCCCGCGGGATTCACCGCCGGCCTGCCTGCCGGCATCCAACTCATCGGGCCGGCTTTTTCAGATGTCATGCTGCTGGAGACGGCTCACGCCTTCCAGTCGCTCACCCGCCATCACCTCGAGACCCCATCCCTTTCCGCCTAGGAGCGAATCATGGCCTTTGACGTCGTCATGCCCCAGATGGGCGAAAGCATCGCCGAGGCCACCGTTCTGAAGTGGCACAAGCAGGTGGGCGATGTCATCGCCAAGGACGAGACCCTCTACGAGATCAGCACGGACAAGGTGGACGCGGAGATCCCCGCCCCGGCGGCCGGAACGCTGATCGAGATCCTCGTGGACGTGAACCTCACCGTTCCCGTGGGCACGGTGGTGGCCCGCATCGGTGACGCCTCCGAAAAGCCCAGCGGAGGTGGAGCCCAGGCCATCCTGGCCGCGGCCACTCCCGCCGCGGGGCCCATGGACGCGCCAATCCCCCCGATGATTCCCGAGGACGAGAACAGCCTCGAAGGCCGGCTGAGGTCCAAGAGCAGTCCCCTGGTCCGCGAAATGGCCCGGCAGCACGGCATTGACCTCACCCGGGTCCAGGGTTCCGGCCAGGCCGGCCGCGTCACCAAGGAGGATCTGGAGGCCCACCTCGCCCAGGGCCCGGAGGCCCCCCCCGCCCCTGCCTCCATCGCCCCGTCCCTCCCCGCCGTCCATGATCCCTCCGCGCCGACCATGGGTCTCATGCCCGCTCTGGCGGTGCCCCCGGCGCCCGCCGCGCCCACCTTCGCCGCGGGCGAGCGGGTCAAGGTCGAGCCCATGAGCCGCATGAGGAAGATCATCGCCGACAACATGGTGGCCAGCCACCGCACCTCAGCCCACGTCTACACGGTCTTCGAGATTGACATGACCCACGTGGCCCAGTTGCGGAACAAGCACAAGAAAGCCTTCGAGGCCCAGTCCGGCACCAAGCTCAGCTTCATGCCCTTCGTGATGATGGCCGCCTGCAAGGCCCTGCGCGCCTACCCCATCGTCAACGCCTCCGTGGACGGTGACAATGTCGTCTACAAGCAGGACATCAACCTGGGCATCGCCGTGAGCCTGGACTGGGGCCTCATCGTGCCCGTGGTGAAGAACGCCGACATGATGAACCTGGGGGGCCTCGCCCGCAGCCTCAACGACCTGGCCGAGCGCGCCCGCGCCAAGCAGCTCAAGCCCGACGAGATCAGCGGCGGCACCTTCACCATCACCAACCCCGGCGTCTACGGCGATGTCTTCGGCCTGCCCATCATCAACCAGCCCCAGGTGGCCATCCAGGGCGTGGGCGCCATCGTGAAGCGCCCCGTGGTCATCACCGGCCCCGATGGCACCGATTTCATCGCCATCCGCCAGATGATGTTCAGCAGCCTGGGCTTCGACCACCGGATCATTGATGGCGCCATCGGCGACTTGTTCATGGCCTTTGTCAAGAAGGAGCTGGAGACCTCGACCTTCGGCCTGGAGTAGAACGCCGGATCATCCGACACGATCAGCGGAGAGGTCTCGCGTATCGCCCCGCCAGGGGTGATACCGAGAAGAAGGAGCTGGAGACCTCGACCTTCGGCCTGGAGTAGAACGCCCGCAACGCGGGCTATCGGAAAAGTGGCCGAAAGGCCGCTTTTCCGTCAGGCGTAACTCGCTGTCTCCCGCACCATCTCCCTGTACATGGCGAACTCGCCCTGGAAATGCAGTGGGATGACGGCGGTAGGGCCATTCCGGTGCTTGGCCACGATCAGCTCGGCTGTGTTGAGCTCGTCAGAATTGTCTGAATCCTGGTTGGCCGAGGGCACCATCTTCCGGTGGATGAAGGCCACCATGTCCGCGTCCTGTTCGATGGCGCCGGAATCGCGCAGGTCGCTGAGCTGGGGACGCCCACCTTGACGGTGTTCGACTTCACGATTCAGCTGGGAAAGCACCACCACGGGGATGCCGAAATCCTTGGCCATGAGCTTGAGGCCCCGGCTGATCTCGCCTATGCGGACGGCCTCGTTCTGTTTCATGCCGCGGCTGCCCTCGGGGCTGCTCAGCAGCTGCAGGTAGTCCACGATGACGAACTCCACCCGCCGGTTGCTCTGGCTGCCCTGCTTCACGATCATGTTCTGGATCTGGGGCACGGTGATCGAGGCCCGGTCGCAGATGAACAGCGGCATCTGGACCAGTTCATCCCGCGACTTCATCACCTGGTCGAGCCTCCCGCTGGCCCGGCCCGACTGCAGATCCTTCATGTTTGTCTGGCTTTGCGCCGCCAGCAGACGCATGAAGACCTCCTCGTGACTCATCTCCAGACTGAAGAAGGCGCCGCAATGTCCGGGACGGCCGTCGCGCTCCTGGGCGGCCCTCAGAACCCAGTTCAGCGCCAGCGCCGTCTTGCCGATGCCCGGCCGGGCGGCCAGCACGATGAGGTTGCCGGGCTGGAATCCCTGGGTCAGTTCGTCGAAGCGGGTGAATCCCACGCGGACGCCCGGAGAGAGACGGCCTTCCATCCGATCCGCCAGGCGCTCCATGGTGTCGTCCGCGACGGCCTGGATGGACAGCAGCCCCTTTGCCTTGGCGTCCCCCTGGGCGAGGTGGAAGAGGCTTTGCGCGGTCTGGTCCACCAGGACTTCCGGCGACTCGTCCTCCTCGGCGGCCTGGCGCACCAGCTGGGCGCCCAGATGCACGAGCCGCCGCAGCTTGGCCTTGCGACGGATCACGTCCGCCAGGATTTGCGGCCGTTCCACATCCTCGCCCGCCAGCAGTTCCACCAGGCCCGGGTAGCCGCCCACCTTGTTCAGGCTGTCGTCCTGGTCCAGCGCGTCCTTCAGGGTGAGGGAGTTGACCTCGACCTGGGCCTCGATGAGGGTTTTCAGCGCCCGGAAGACCGCCCGGTGGGCCGGATGGACGAAGTCCTCCTCAGTCAGGGTGAAGACGGCCTCGCTGGCCACGAAGCCCGCCCCCGGCGCACAGCAGGTGGCCAGGAAGGATCGCTCCGCGTCAATATCCTCCGGAAGCCGTTCCGGAAGCCAATCCGCCATCGCCGCTCCTGCCGAAAACTAGAGTCCCGGAGGAGTGTACCCGCCGCCGTTCGCATCCACAAAGATCGGGTTGGTCACGGCGATGGGGTAGATGCCCTTCATGATCTTGTTCCAGGGGGTGCCAGGCAGGTAGGCGCCCGCGGTGCCCAGGGGCACGCCCGCCTCGACGACGACCCAGGCATCGGCGCCGCCCGAAGGCATGGGCACCGTCACCGTGGCCGTCCAGAGACGGAAATCCGTGCTGGAGGCCGTGAAGCTCCCCATGGGGACCAGAATGGGCGTGGTTGAACCGTTGACCACCACCCGTACCTCGTCCACGGGAACCCAATCGGGGCGGTAGAGGGAGATGGCCAGGGTCACGCTGGAGGCAGGTCCGGAAACCAATCCCCCGGGGCCCACGCCGTTGATGGACACATCGAGCATGGGCCCCGTGGACGCCACCGCCGCACCGCTGCGCAAGGCGTTCAGCACCGGGCTCAGGGTGTTCTGATCAATGCTGGATCCCAGTTTCAGGTAGGTGCGGGCCAGCCCCACGGGCGTATCGAGACTGAACCGGGCCGAGGACAGGCCCAGGGCCTTGGTGAAGGCGGCTGGCGTCTGCTGCTTCAGGATCGCGAACCAGTCGGCCCGGACGGCCTTGAATTCCGTGAACCAGGCGCTGGGATCCGCGGGATCGCAACCCTCGGCCCGGATCAGTTCGATGGCATCGAAATCCCCCTGGCGCTTGCCGAGGGACACCGGACCCGTCTGAGTCCACCAGGCATTGACGCCCGTTCCAAGGGCCACCGTGCGATCCAACCCCCGCACGGTGAAGAGGCCCCTGGGACCGCGCGGGTGATGGATGACCGTGAAGCCACCTTCGGCCTGGGCGATGAAGTCCGCGAGGGTCCAACCCTTGGACGGGCGGGCCCCGCCATTGCGGTCCATCGTGGGGGCGGGGGTGAAAAGGGCCGTGGTGAACCCGTCGGCCAGGTCGGAGCTCCGTGCCCCGACCACGAAGGGGTCGTTCCCGATGGGAGCACGCTGGGCGTCGGTGATCAGCGGGATGTCTATCTCGGCCCGGAACTCGGCGCGGAGGGCTGACGCGTCCGTGTGGACATCCTCCTCGGTGCGGGCCACGACCTGGACTCCCTCGGCCACTGCCGAACTCAGCATCTCGCCCGGATTGAACCCGCCGGAGGTGGCCTGGGTGGGGCCCGGAACATCAAAGCTGGTCCACCCGATAGGCAGGCTCGCCGGAGTCACGACGAAGCCGTGCAGGACATCCTGCTGGCCATCGTGGGCCTTGACCGGCAGCGAATCCAGGTAGGAAAGCGGCCCGCGGGTAGCGTAGGCCAGATAGTCCCCGGGGGCGAAGTACATCACGGCCGTGGAAGCCATGGCCCCGAAGGCGCCCCCGAAGACCTGGTTTCCCGCCGTGTAGTGGTAGGCGCCATAGTTCGCCGAGACGCCGGATTTTGCCTTGTAGACCTCGCTGTAGATGCTCGACAGCCGGCGGATGCGCTGCATGTTCGGATCGGCGATCCCGCCGAGCCCCTGGAAGGTGAGCCGGAGGGGGTTCAGGCCGCCATATTCAAGCGTTCCCGACTGGCGGGCATGGAAGCCATGCGCGGTCAGCTTGCCCCGGACCACGTTTCCCGCCGCGTCCGTCACCTCCGCCCGTTCGGGGCTCAACGCCTCCGCCACACTCCATATCTGGGTCGTGGAGGGCGTGATGGGGGTGGGCAGGAGGGGCCTGGAGGCATCCAGGACATTGGTGCCGAGATACAGCGGGGCGCCCTGCTGGGCCGCGTTCCGGACTGACAGGCGGTAGCGCTGGCTCTGACCGGTGACCAGGTCGGGAATCACGGGGAGCAGCAGTCCCACCGGGGAAATCCCCGCGGCGATATCGCTCGGCTCCCCCCACTCCACCCGCTCCAGGCGCCAGTTGGCCGGGTCGCTGGCGGGATTGGCGGCATCCGCGGGGTCGAAGACCGTGACGGGACCGGGGTAGGTGTACCGCTCGAACTTGAACTCAGTCTGGAGGGGGCCGCCGCGCAGGGCCGTTCCAAAGGAGCTGAAGGCCAGGTACCCGATATTCTCGCCCCGGAAGCCGGCCCTGGCCGCGACCATCTCGCTGAAGACCGTGGTGGTCTGGGCCGGGAGCAGCCCATCGTAGCTGCGGCCACTCACCACGTAGAGCCGGCGCCGGTAGGTGAGGGACTGGCCCGCCGGCAGGCTGGCCGCGGCGGGACTTCCCACCACGAGGCGTCCGGGAAAACGGGGACGGCTTTCCGACAGGGCCTGCTGGGGATCCGATGCCACCAGCACGGAATCCACATCCAGCGGCAGGAGGCCCAGGGTCGCGTGGGAATCCAGGGTATTGCCCGCCGATTCGGCGCCCATGAGGGCCACCATGGGGGCGATCACGCTGCTGGTGAGGGGAGCCGTGAAGTCCGATCCCGGGATCTCCACCCCCCAGGTGTTGAGGGGTGTGCCCGTGAACGTCGAGACGGCGGGCACCACGAACCGGAATCCACCCCCGCGCTGGGAAAGGAAATCGCCCACGCTCCGCAGGGGAAGGACCGCCCCGCCGTCATTGGCCAGGGTGGTTTCCAGCGTGAAGAAGGTTTCCCCTTTGTTCAGGGAGATCCGGTGGACCACGGACACCCCGGTCACGCGGCCCTGGGTGTCGGTGGCCACCCCCAGTTTCCCTTTGGGATCGAGCAGGTAGCCCCGCATCTCGAGATGGGCGGAATTGATGCCGGTACCGGGGAGGAACCGGTCGAAGACCAGGGGCAGGTCGGGATCCTGGTTCGCCACGGGCCCGAACCGCTCCACCATGTCCATGGGCATGGAAACCCGCTTGAAGCTCTGGTCGAGCACGATGCTGCCCACATCGAGCACGGCGCCACCCGAAGCCGCGCCGAACTGGCCCTCCCGGTCGCCGAAGGCCGCGCCATCCACGGCCAGCTGGACGGAATCGTTGCCCAGGTAGAAGTCTCCGGGCCCCGCGGTGGCCTTCAGGCCCGCGACACGATCGCCTCCGATCGCCGGAATCTCCTCCACGGCGACGATGGGCCGGGCCACGCCCGTGGCCCGGAAGCAACCGGCCCCGCCTGCCGCCAGAACCAGGGCCAGGGGGGCCAGGATCCGCGCGGCGCGGGGTGAGGAGCTCACGAATGGAGCGGCTGAAGGGTCAAGGCTCAGGTTCATCAAGGCGTCTCGTTCTGGGCGGGGGTCCATGGGGTCCGGGGCGGGCGAAAGGTCTATGCTAACTCACGATGCCGATCTCCGCCTTCCTTCATCGCTGCTGGCAGCACCGGTGGCCCCTCATCCTGGTTCCGGCACTGGCCCTCCTGGGAGATTTGCTGTGGACGCTCGGAAGGTTCCCCGCCATGCACCGCCTCCAGATCTACCAGGCCGACCGGCTCCCGGCCGTGGGCGGAGCCGTGCTGGTGCTGGGCGCAGGCGTCTACGGGGACGGTGAACCCACCGGCATCCTGGAGGGACGCCTCCGCACGGCCCTGGATCTCTACAAGAGCGGGAAGGTGCGGTGGTTCCTGGTGTCCGGGGACAACCGCCACCCCACCTACAACGAGCCCCAGGCCATGCGGCGCTGGCTCGTCAGGCAGGGCGTCCCCCCCATGCACATCGTCAGCGACTATGCCGGACTCCGCACCTGGGACAGCCTTCGGCGCGCCCAGGCCGTGTTCGGCCAGCGGCAGATCGTGATCGTGACCTCGGATTTCCACCTTCCGAGGGCCCTCTACCTGGCGGACCGCATGAAACTCATGGCCTGGGGCGTCCCTGCCCCCACGGACGATCGCCCAAGGGCCTCCCGCCTCCGGTTCTGGACCCGCGAGTACATCGCCCGGCACCTGGCCCTCTGGGACGCCTGGTTCCCGCCGGACGTCCGCCTCGGACCCCGGGAACCGACCCCCGACGACTGGGAACCCGCTCCCCCAGCCCAGGGTCGCGGTGGAGGACCGGGGCTGGCCGGGTGAAACCTCCTAAACCGCCTTGGGCACATCTGCGAAGATGGACCAGGGCCCCCCGGCGGCCCTTCGAGGATTCCATGACCGACGCGCCCCTGATCCGGCTTACCAACATCACCAAGATCTACCAGATGGGCGATATGGAAGTGCGGGCCCTGGACGGCGTGTCCATGGAGATCGGCCGGGGCGAATACGTGGCCATCATGGGCCCCTCCGGATCCGGCAAGTCCACGATGATGAACGTCATCGGCTGCCTCGACACGCCCACCAGCGGCACCTATGGGCTGAACGGCAAGCTGGCCTCGGCCATGAGCGACGACGAACTGGCCCAGATCCGCAACGAGGAGATCGGCTTCGTCTTCCAGACCTTCAACCTGCTGGCCCGCACCACCTCGCTGCAGAATGTGGAACTGCCCCTGATCTACGCGGGCAAGACCCCCGTCGAACGCCATCAGATGGCGCAGAAGGCCCTGGAGAACGTGGGGCTCGGAACCCGCAGCGACCACATGCCCAACCAGCTCTCCGGCGGCCAGCGGCAGCGCGTGGCCATCGCCCGGGCCCTGGTGAACGACCCCTCCATCCTGCTGGCGGATGAACCCACCGGCGCCCTCGATTCCAAGACCAGCATCGAGATCATGGCCCTCTTCGAGGAGCTGTACCAGAAGGGCAATACCATCATCCTCGTCACCCACGAAGAGGACATCGCCCGGCACGCCCATCGCATCGTGAAGCTGCGCGATGGCAAGGTCATCCATGACGAGCCGAACACCCCCATCACTTCCGAAGAGCACCTGGCCCATCTGAGCCTCTGATCCCGGGATCGGTCTTCGGTAGACTGGACGGATGCAGAGACTCGTCCAGGGCATCCACCACTTCCAGACCCAGATCTTCAGCTCCCACAAGGATCTCTTCGAGCGCCTGAACCAGGATCAGACGCCCGACACGCTCTTCATCACCTGCTCCGACTCCCGCATCAGTCCGAACCTGATCACCCAGACCGAGCCGGGAGAACTGTTCATCCTGCGCAATGTCGGGAACCTGGTGCCGCCCTACGAAAACATGGGCGGCATGGCCGCCGGCATCGAGTTCGCCGTGGCCAGCCTGCGGGTGAAAGACATCATCGTCTGCGGACACTCCAACTGCGGCGCCATGCGCGCCCTGCTGGAGCCGGAGCAGCTCGGCGAACTGCCCGCCACCCGGGCCTGGCTGGCCCATGCCCGCGCCACTGAACGGATCATGTGGGAGAGCTATGGCCACTTGAAGGGCCATGAACTGCTCCACGCCACGGTCGAGGAGAACGTGCTCGTCCAGCTGGAAAACCTGCGGGGCCACCCCGCCGTGGCCAAGGCCGTGGCGAACGGCATGCTGCACCTGCACGCCTGGGTCTACAAGATCGAGACGGGCGAGGTCTTCGCCTTCGACCCTGGCCGCGGGCAGTATGTGTCCGTCACGGGCACCGATGGACTGGCCCCGCTGGATGCGGATCACCGCGCAACGGATCTCTCCATCTAGTGCGACATCCCCTAAGCTCCTTGAATTAACTTCTTGCTGGGGATGTCGCACTTCCATGGGGGCAAGCCCCCTTTGGCGCCCGAAAAGCCATGCTTTTCGGGCTGTCACCCCTCGGGGGCGCCATGCCGCGCCCCCGAACCCCCGGCAAGTGGCGCGTCACCGGCGGCCGGGAAGATCCAAGACACTTCGGGGACGCGCCACTAGATCGAAAGCCGGTCCAGCCGCTCGGGCCGGTCGCGCCAGCCCTCGTCCACCTTCACGAACAGCTCCAGGCGCACGGGGCGCTGAAGCAGCTTCTTCAGTTCGCGCTGGGCGCTCTGGCGGATGTCCTTGATCATCTCGCCCTGGCTTCCCAGGAGGATCTTCCGATGGCCATCGCGGTCCACCAGGATCTGGGCGGCGATGAAGACGCCCTCCGGGCCCAGATCCTCCGGATAGTCCTCGTGGCCGGGTTCCAGCCACTGCTCGATGAGCACCGCCACGCCGTGGGGCACCTCCTCGCGGGTCTTGCGGAGCACCTTCTCCCGGATGAACTCCGAGGCCAGGGACCGTTCGGTCTGGTCCGTGAAGACCGCCTCGTCGTAGGGCCAGCCGGGCTGGGTGGCATCCCGCTCCAGGATCGTCCAGAGGGGGTCCAGGTTCAGGCCCATCTTGGCGCCGATGGGGACGATCTCCTTGAAGGGCAGCAGGTCCTTGTAGGTGGCGATCTTTTCGAGCAGACGGCCCTTGGACAAGAGGTCAATCTTGTTCAGCAGGAGGTAGGTGGGACGGCCCAGCCTGCGGAGGCGCTTGGCCAGGGCGTGTTCCCCGGTGCCCAGGTAGTCGTCCGCATCCACCACCCATAGGATCATGCCGGCTTCTTCCAGGGCCTGCTCCACATGGGCCATCATGCGCTCGTTGAGGGCGTGCTTCGGCAAGTGGATGCCCGGCGTATCGAGGAAGGCCAGCTGCACATCGCCGCGATCCACCACGCCCAGGACCCGGGTCCGGGTGGTCTGGGGGATCTGGCTCGTGGCCGCCAGCTTCTGGCCCAGCAGGGCGTTCAGCAGGGTGGACTTGCCGGCGTTGGGAAGGCCGATGATGGCGAGGGTGGCGTGACGCCTGGTTTCACTCATGTCAGTCCTTCAGCCACGGTGCACGCCCCGCTTGGCCTCGCGGATGAAGGTCAGAAGGTAGGCCACTTCGGCGATGTGGCCCACTTCCTTCTCGGCCTGGGACATGGCGTCCTCCCGCAGTAGGCCGGAATGGAACAGCAGGCGGTAGGCCTTCTTCAGGCCCTCGACCACTTCCATGGAAAAGCCCTTGCGCTGAAGGCCGATGGTGTTCACCCCGTAGCTCTTGGTATCCCGCGCGCCCGCGGTCTTCATGAAGGGCAGCACATCCTGGGTGGCCACGGTGAAACCGCCCATGAAGGCGTGATCGCCCACGCGGCAGAACTGGTGGACCGCGGAGAAGGCGCCGATGTTGCAACCATCGCCCACCTCGACATGGCCCGCCAGGGTGGCGCAATTCGCGAAGATGTTCTTGTTCCCCACATGGCAGTCGTGGGCGATGTGGGAACCCGTCATCAGGAAGTTGTCGTCGCCCAGGGTGGTCAGGCCGCCTCCGCCCTCGGTACCCCGGTGAAAGGTGCAGCTCTCGCGGATCACGTTGCGGTGGCCCACCTGGAGCCGCGTCGGGGCGCCCTTGAACTTCAGGTCCTGGGGCCCCATGCCCAGGGTGGCATGGGAGTAGATGTCGTTGTCCTCGCCGATCTCGGTGTGGGGGCCGATGACCACGTGGCTGCGGAGCTGAGTGCGGGCGCCGATGACGGCATTGCCCTCGATGAAACAGAAGGGCCCCACGACCACGCCCTCGCCCAGCCGGGCCTCAGGGCTCACCACGCTGCTCGGATGGATCTGCGCGCTCATTTTCCCTCTCCCTCCGCCAGGTCCATCAGCATGGACATGAATTCAGCCTCGGCGACCTTCTGGCCCTCCACGAAGGCCTCGCCCCGCATCTTGCAGATGCGCCCCTTGAACTGGACCACCTTCACTTCCATGACCAGCTGGTCGCCGGGAAGCACCGGCTTGCGGAACTTCACCGCGTCAATGCCCATGAAGTAGATCACCTTCCGGGCGCGATCCTCGTACTCCCGCATGAGCAGGCAGCCGCCGGTCTGGGCCATGGCCTCCACGATGTAGACGCCCGGAAGCACCGGGCGGCTGGGGAAGTGGCCCTGGAAGACCGCTTCGTTGAAGCTGACGTTCTTCAGGCCGCGGATCCATTCCCTGGGTTCGAAATCAAGGATCCGGTCCACCAGCAGGATGGGATAGCGGTGGGGCAGCAGGTCCATGATCCCCTGCAGATCAATCGTGCGTGGTTCGCGTGCGGACATGGACACTCCAATCCTCTAGCCTACCGCCTCAGGGCCTCCATCTCCAGCCTCAGGTCCTGGGGACGGTCCGCTCGAATACCTTCGCCTCGATGAACAGATCCAGCAGGGGGCGGTCGAGGGCCCCATCGCGGGCCTCCTCCTCCAGGATGGCCAGGCTGCGGTCCAGGGGCACCGCGCCCTTGTAGGGCCGATCCCGGGCCGTGAGGGCGTCGAACACATCCGCGATGGCCATGGCCCGGCTCTGGACGGGGATCTCGGGCGCGCCCAGTTGGCGCGGATAGCCCCGGCCGCTGAGCCGTTCATGGTGGGCATAGGCGATTTCAGGGATGCCCGCCAGATCCCGCGTCCAGGGGATGCGCTCCAGGAACCGGAACGTGTGGGTCACGTGGCTTTCGATCTCGAGCCGCTCGGCCTCGGAAAGGCTGCCCCGGCGGATCCGCAGGCTGGCCAGGTCCACGGGCGCGACCACCTCCCGGCGCTCGCCGCTCCAGTGGGTGAAGGTCAGATCCTCCAGCAAGCCCAGACCCTCGGCCACCTCCTGGGCCAGCACCGTGGGTTCGTTGTTCTGGCGGACCAGATGCATGAGCCGCTCGGTCTCGGCCTGCCGGTCCCGCACCACCTGTTCCCAGCGCGATCCCTCGAACCGCTCCCCTCCCCGCCAGGCCTGGGACAGCAAGTCCAGGGCCTCCTCCAATTCGCGCTGGCGGAGGCGCTGCAGGATGATCTCCAGCTGGCTCGGATCGAGTTTCTTGGCCTTCACCAGCACCTGCTCGCGGACGCCCACCTTGCCGAAATCGTGCAGCAGGCTCGCGTAGCGGATCTCGCGCAGCTGGCGGTCCGAGAAGACCAGGCCGCCATAGGTGCCATGGGGGGTCGCGTTGACAGCCTCCGCGAGCCCCACGGTCAGATCGGCCACCCGGCCCGAATGGCCGCTGGTGACCGGATCCCGCGCCTCGATGGCCGTCACGGAGGCGGCCACGAACCCCTCGAACAGCTGCTCGATCTCCTCGCGCAGCTGGGCGTTCTTCACGGCCACCGCCGCCTGGCCCGCGAGACTCTGGGCCAGATCCTGGTCCGCGATGGAAAAGACTCCGGAGCGCCCGTTCTCCTCATCCTGGCGGTTGATCAGCTGGAGTACCCCCAGCACCTGGCCCTCGGTGTCCAGCATGGGCACCACGAGCATCGAGGCCGTCCGGTAGCCCGCCTGCCGGTCGAAGCTGTCGTTGAACCTGTAGGGAGCGTCCGAAGGGATCTGATAGACGTCTTGCAGGTTCAGCGTCTCCCGGGTGAGGGCCACGAAGCCCGCCAGGGCCTCCCGGGACACGGGCATCGAGATCCGGTGGAAGGGCAGATTCACGAGGGCGTTCTGGGTGTGCGCGAAGAGCAGCTCCCGCTGATCACCTTCGCCCGTCAGAAGGTAGATGGATCCCGCCTCGGCCTTCAGCAGTTCCCGGGCCTTGGTGAGGATCAGATCCAGCAGCCGATCGAGGTTCTGCTCCGAAACCAGGGACCGCCCCACCTCGTGGAGCCGGGTCATGGACAGCCGGTCCTTCGCCCGCTCCCACCCCGCCTTCATGAGCGCCAGGGCCGCCTCGCGGCCGGGCCAGGATGGGCAGGCCGCGAACACGCCCACCCCGGGAACCCCGAGGACCACATCCGCCGGGGCCCCATCCACGAACACCAAGGCCCGGCCCATCTCGCCGGGCGAGAGATCCTGGAGGGTGCTACGGTGCTCTGGGGGGACGGCGACCGTGAATCGCAAGGCGGAATCAGGCTCCAGGAAGGCGAAAGTCTCGCCAGCATATCGGAATTCCCCTGCCCGGACTGAAAGCTGGCGGGGCCCCATCGAGCGGCTGGCCTGGGGCGGCAAGGGCGTGGGCCGATCCGAGGACGGCCGCCTGCTGCTGCTGGAGGCTCCCCTCGCCCTGTTCCCGGGGGAGGTCGTGGAGGCCACCGTCATCTGGAAGTCCCGCCATGGCGAGGGCCGCGTCACCCGCTGGATCACCCGCGACCCGCGAAGGGCCCAGGCCGCCTGCCCCGTCGCGGAGACCTGCGGCGGGTGCGAGTTGTGGGAGGCCGGCCACCACGCGTCCGGCCTCAAACGCCAGATGGCGACGGATCTGCTGCGCCGCCAGCTGGGCGAAGGCGTGCCCTGGACCTGGCATCCCGCTCCGGAGACGGCCCGCCGCCACCGGATCCAGCTGCACTGGGACGGCACCGGCCTCGGCTACTTCCGGCGGCACAGCCACGCCCTGGTGCCCGTCTCGGCCTGTCCCGCCGCGGCCGATCCGCTCTCCGACGCCATTCCCCGGCTCCAGGAGGCCCTGGCCGGCCAGGCCCTGCCTTTCCGTCCCGGGCGATGGGAGTTGTCCACGGGAACCCCCGCCGAAACGGTATGGGCCGCCGATGAGCGCGGGCGGATCTGGACCCTGGAGCCCGATGGCTGGCACCGCGGCACCGAACCCATCCGCCACCGGCTCGGCGATGCCACGCTGCTGCACGAACCCGGCGCCTTCTTCCAGATCAGCCCGCCCTGGGCGGCGGAAGCCTTCGGCGGCCTGCTGCGGTCCTGGGATCTGAAGGGCGGCACCCTGTACGACCTCTACGGCGGCGTGGGGCTCTTCTCCGCGCTGCTGGGCGACCGCTTCCGGCATCGCATCCTCGTGGAATCCGGCGAAACGGCCGTGGTCTGGGCCCGGCGCAACCTCGAATCCGCCGGGCTTCCCTCGGAGTGTCTGGTGGCGGATGTGGCAGCCTGGGTGCCCGAAGGCCTCGGCGGTGCCGAGGATGTGATCCTGCTGGATCCGCCGCGGGCGGGGCTCGAACCCTCCCTTTGCGACCGTCTGGTGGGCGCAGGCGCCGGCAGGCTCGTGCTGGTGGGTTGCGATGGCGCGGCCTTCTGCCGGGATGTGAAGCGCCTGGGCGCCGCATGGGACCTGGACCAGCTCGCCGTGCTCGACCTCTTCCCCCTCACCAGCCACGTGGAATGCGTGGCCCTGATGACGAAGCGCCCGTGACCGCGCTGGGACATCATCTGCTCGCCGAATTCACCGGTTGCGATGCCGCCTCCCTGGCGGATCTGAAGGGAGTCACCTCCGCCATGCTGGAGGCCGCCCGCGCCTCCGGCGCCACCATCGTCACCCACAGCTTCCACCACTTCAGCCCCCATGGCGTGAGCGGCGCCGTGATCATCGCGGAAAGCCATCTGGCCGTCCACACCTGGCCCGAGCACGGTTTCGCCGCCGTGGACTACTTCTCCTGCGGATTCGTGGATACGGGCGCGGCCATGGCAGTCCTCCGGGTGGCCTTCGGAGCCACGGCCATGGAGACCCTGAATCTCACCCGCGGCCCCCTGGGGCATCCCGGCTGATGAGGCGGCCGTTCCGCCCCTGGCTGCGCCCCATCCTCGTCACGGCGGGCCTTCTCTGCCTGATCCTGGCGGTCCTGGGTGTCTTCCTTCCCCTGCTGCCCGCCACGCCCTTCCTGCTGCTGGCCGCCGCCTGTTTCGCCCGCTCCTCGGAGCGCCTCCACGCCTGGATGCTGCGGCACCCGCGCTTCGGCCCCATCCTCGGGGACTGGGAATCGCAGGGCGCCATCCGGCCCGGCGCCAAGCGGGCCGCCACGGTGGCGATCCTGATCAGCGCCGCCCTCACCCTCGCGCTGACGCACATGCCCCGCGTGAGCCAAGCGGCCATGGCCGCCAGCCTGGTGGGCGTCCTCGCCTTCATCTGGACGCGGCCGGACGGGACGCCGGACGCCTGAGGGGCTGCTCAGGCAGGTGTCCCCTTCAGGCTGGCCCACAGGTGGAAGGTGGCGAGGCTGCGATGGGGCGCGAAGGGGGCCATGAGCCGGAGTGTTTCGGGGCCATCCGGGCGCGTGTCGAGTCCGAACCATCGCTGAAGCGCCAGCGTGAGCCCAGCAGACGCAGGGCGGCATCGCGGGCCCTGGCCATGGCCGCGGGGCCGGTCGGGCCGGTGAGGGACGCCTCGACCGCCTGCTCGCGGAAGGCCAGGGTGAGGACGGAGGCCCGGCCTTCGCACATGAAGGCCTTGTGCAGACGGCTCCCCTCCACCCGTTCGGAGACGCTCTGGCCATCGCGGCCGTGGAAGGCCAGGACATCCTGGATACGCAACCCGGCCGGCATCGGCAGGGTGAACCCGGCGGATCCGTGGCTGGCCCCGGCGGCCCTCTCGTCAGGAAGGATGGGCCTGACCAAGTCAGTCCCAGACCAGGGGCAGCCTCGGCGGCGGGGGGGCCTTCGGCAGCACGCCTTCGAGGCGGAGGAGGAATTCCTTCATGTCCAGGCCGCCGCCATAGCCCACGAGGGAGCCGTCCGAACCGATCACGCGATGGCAGGGGATGAGAATGACGATGGGATTGGCGCCGTTGGCCCGGGCCGCGGCCCGGATGCATTTCTCGTCCCCCAGGCGGCGCGACAGTTCCAGGTACGAAATGGCCTGGCCGTAGGGAATTTTCAGCAGTTCTTTCCAGACCCGCCGCTGGAAGTCCGTGCCCGCGGCCACCATGGGGATGTTGAAGTCCCGGAGGTTGCCGGAGAAGTAGGATTCCAGCTGCCGCTTGAGATAGGGCAGACTCTTGGGCGCCGGGCCCGGGGGCGGTACCGGCGGAGCGCCATGGAACCGGACCAGCTGCACCAGCCTCCCCTCGGTATCGAACGCCGCGCCCAGATCCCCCAGGGGCGTGGCCAGCGGATGGAAGGCGGCAGGCATGCGACCAAGCATGGCAGAATCACTGATTTTTGATATCAGGGCTTCCGCCAGCCCCGACCGGTTTCGAGGTCCCGCAGCGCCTTCGGGAGGGGGCCCTCCCCCGGCAGGACCACCCGGTGGGCGGGAATCAGAAGCGCGATGGGATTCGCCGCGCAGACCATCACCACCACCTCCTCGTCGAGCCCCAGCCAGGCGGCGAGGTCGGCGGACGTGCGGATCTGGCCATAGGGGATCGTGCCCACCGCGTCCCAGATCCGGATCTGGGTGTAGGTCCCCTGCGGATCCAGCGGCACGGTGAAGGTCCGCAGGGTGCCCGCCAGATAGGCCTCCAACTGGCGGTCCAGGAAGCGCTTGGCCTCTCGCTGCTCCTTCGGCGGCAGGGGACTGGTCTTGCGGGGGTCGAGGCCTTCCAGCACCAGTTCCCGCAGCCGGCCCCGGCCGTCGAAGGCCGCCCGCGCGGGCCCCATCGGGGTATTCAGTTCGTAGTGCCAGAGGACCATGGCGTCATGATGGCAGGCCCGCCGGGAGCCTGTGCAGGTATTCGAGCGGTAGACTCATGCCATGGCCGCTGCTCCCTTCCGCCTATCCATCATTGACTACCTCAACGCCGCGCCCCTGAACCAGGGGTTCAAGCACGGACTGGGCTGGGAGCACTTCCACCTGAAGTTCCACTACCCCTCCGCCTGCGCCGACCGCCTGCGGACAGGGGAAGTGGACGCTGGCATCGTCAGCTCCATCGAGTACCTGAGGATCCCCGGCCTCCGCATCGTGCCGGGCCTGTGCATCGCCTCGCCGAAACGGGTGCGCAGCGTGGTGGTCCTCTCCAAGGTGCCGCCGGAGCAGATCCGCAGCCTGGCCCTGGACACCTCCAGCCGCACCAGCGTGGTGCTGGCCCAGCTGCTGCTGCGGGGACGCTACGGCGTGAACCCCGCGGTGATGGACATGGGCCCCGACCTGCCCGCCATGCTGGAGGCGAACGACGCGGCCCTGATGATCGGCGATGCCGCCATGCGCGCCCCGCGCCAGGGACTCTTCGTGCTGGATCTGGCCGAGGAATGGCACGCCTGGACCGGCCTGCCCTTCGTGTTCGCGCTCTGGATGGTCCGCCAGGAGGCGCCCGACCTGCCCGTTCCCGGCGGCGTGGCGCCCTTCTTCCACAAGAGCCTGGAGATCGGCCTGGCCCAGCTCCCCGCCATCGTGGAGGAGGCCCGGCGCACCATTGGCTGGACCAAGATCGAGCTGCACGAGTACCTCACGGAGAACATCAGCTACACCCTGGGCGAGGCCGAACGGGAAAGCCTGGCCCTCTTCTTCGAGAAGGCCGTGCGCCACGGTTTCGCGCCGGAGGAGAAACCGCTCCATTTCCTATGACCGGCCTGGTGGGATGGGCAAGGCCCCTTCTCCTGGTCCCGATCCTCTGACACCCTGAACCCCTGCCTGGATGCCTCCATGACCGACTTCTCCGCCCTCTTCCACGCCCACATCGCCGAACGCCTGCGCACCGCGGCCGAAGCCCTGGCCCAGACGGGCTACGACGCGCTGGTGATCTCCAGCGGCAGGGTCTACACCCATTTCGCCGATGACCAGGACGCTCCCTTCCATCCCACGCCCCACTTCGCCCACTGGTGCCCCATGGCCGGGCCCCACCACGTGCTGGTGGTGCGTCCCGGCCAGCGCCCCCGGCTGATCCGCCACGCGCCCGAGGACTTCTGGTACGAACAGGCCCCCCTTGGCCATCCCTTCTGGGCCTCCGCCTTCGAGATCGAGGAGGCCGGCAATGTGGAGGATGTCTGGAAGCAGCTGGGCACCCTGAGCCGCGCCGCCTACATCGGCAATGAGACCGACCGGGCCGGGACGGCCGGCCTCGACGTGAACCCCACCCTGCTGACCGCCCACCTCGACTGGCACCGCACCACCAAGTCCGCCTACGAAGTGGCGTGCGTGGAGGAGGCCACCGTCATCGCCGCCCGGGGCCACCACGCCGCCCGGTCCGCCTTCCTGTCCGGAGCCAGCGAACTGGAGATCCACCACGCCTATGTGCAGGCCGCGGGGATCGTGGATCACGAGATGCCCTACGGCAGCATTGTGGCCCTCGACGAGAAGGGCGCCATCCTCCACTACGAGGGCAAGCGCGGCGTGAAGCACGGCGCCGTGCTGCTCATGGACGCCGGCGCCCAGGTGCGCGGCTACGCCGCCGACATCACCCGCACCCTGATCGCGCCCCACTGCGACCGCCGCTTCGCGGCCCTCGTCGCCGGCATGGAGCAGATCGAACTGCAACTCTGTGACATGGTGAAGCCGAAGATGCCCTATGGCGATCTCCATCATCAGGGCCACCTGCTCATCGCGGGACTCCTGAATGAGGCCGGCATCCTGGACGCGACCCCGGAGGAGGCCGTGGAGAAGGGCCTGAGCCGCCCCTTCTTCCCCCATGGGCTGGGACACCACCTGGGCATCCAGGTACATGACGTGGCGGGCAAGCAGGGATCTCCCGATGGCACGCTCGAACCCCCGCCGCCCCAGCATCCCACCCTGCGCACCACCCGCACCATTGACGCGGGCCAGGTGTTTACCGTGGAGCCGGGCCTCTACTTCATCCCCATGCTGCTCCGTCCCTTCCGCGAGAACGGGCACGCGGCGAAGTTCAACTGGACACTGATTGACGAATTGACCCCCTGCGGCGGGATCCGCATCGAGGACAACCTGCTGGTGACCGCCACCGGCCACCGCAACCTCACCCGTCCCCATCTCCCCCACTGAGACCATGCGGATCTGGACTACCCCCCGATCGCACAGCGCCCCGCGCTGTGCTCCCGCTCAGCCTCCGGCATCGCGGAGGGGGCCCCGTTGCATCGAGGACAACCTGCTCGTAACCGCCACCGGCCACCGCAACCTCACCCGTCCCCATCTCCCCCACTGAGACCCTTCCCCCGCATGACCCAACCAGGAGCCTCGCATGTCCGACGCCTTCGACCCCACCCGCGACCACCGCATCACCTGCGAGGAGGCCTCCAGCCTCATCCGGCGCTTCCAGACCAAGGCCAAAAAAGGCGCGCATCGCGCCTCAGCCTTCAACCGCGGCGCCTTCGAGCAGCTCCTTGCCCAGGCCGGTGCCGCCGGCATCCGGATCTACCGCGCCCGGCACAAGGATGGGTCGCCCACCATGGTGATGGTGGCGGTGGATGCCAAGGGCGTGGATATGGATGGCGCGGAGGCGATCTGCATCCAGAACGCCCATGACTGCCCACCTTTCTGCGCAGGATCACGACTCTCGAAGAATCGCTGACCCCTCGGGCGGCAGCCAATGGTGCCGAAGTCCGTCTATCACTGGATTCTTGTCTGGGTCATCGATCCATCCATCCTGATTCCATTGACGGCCTATGCATGGAGTCGGTTACGGGGGGGGTACCAGCATCCGCAATGGCTGCGCCCTTTTCTCTGGGTGCAGATCCTCGACTTGGCTCAGGGCATCGTCTTCATCGCTATGGCGCTATCACATCGGAACAACCAATGGTTCCGCCACCTGATACAGCCATTCATCTTCACAGGCCTGTTATGGGTGCTCGCCAAGGCCGCGCAAGACTCACCCCAACGCAGGCGTATCTACATCTCTTGCGTTGGGGTGGGAATCCTGGCTGCCTTGGCGGGAGTCTTCGTAAACGGGATTCGCTGGCGAAATGCACTGTTCACGACCACCCAGAGCTTTGTCTTCATGAGTTTAGGAACTTATGAACTCCAGAGACTTTTCACCCAGGAGAACGACGAAATCCTCACCGACAAACCCGAATTCTGGCTCAACACCGCGATCCTCATCTACGGCTCGGTCACCCTGATCTTCAGCGCCAGTTCAAACTACTTCCTTCGCAACTTGCCGCCGCACCTGCTTCCCCTGCCCTGGATCATTCACGGATTGATCTTGGTCTTCTATCAACTATTCCTTGCCAAGGTGTTCTTATGCAGGAGGCCCACTTCTTCCTGATCTTCGTGCTCGCCACGATCCTCGTGGCCGCGCTCGCCTGGCTCGCGCTCTTCAGCGTGGTGTCGGCGAAGTCCCGCATCATCCGCGAGCAGCGCCGGTCCCTGGAGGCGGAGCAGCGCCTTCGCCGCGTCCAGGAGGCCTTCACGGACAACGCGCACCACGAGCTGCGCACCCCCGTGCAGATCCTGTCGGGGCACCTGCAGATGCTGCAGGACCTCGACCCCAGGCCCGAGCAGGAGGAGATCCTGTCCCGGGCGCGGGAATCCGCCACCCACCTAGGCCACCTGGTGCAGGGCCTGCTCGACCTCTCCAGCCTGGCCCAGGGCACCTTCACCACGAGCCCAGCCCTGGCGGACCTGGGCGCGCACCTGGCTGGCCTGGCCCAGCGCTTCGAGGCCCGTGCCCGGGCCAAGGGACTGGAAGCCCGCGTGGCCCTGGATCCCCTGCCCCAGCCCCTGGTCTGCGACGCGCCCCGGCTTGCCCAGGCCCTGGAGGCCCTGCTGGACAACGCCCTGGGCTTCACCGAACGCGGTGCCGTGGGTTTCCGCATGACGGCCCGGCCGGAGGGCCGCGCCTGGCACCTGCGCTTCGAGATCGAGGATCAGGGCCCGGGCCTGCCGCCGGACTGGGAGCGCCTGCTGCGCCCCTTCGAGCAGGAGGAGCGCAGCCTTCGCCGCCGCCGCGGGGGCCTGGGCATCGGCCTGCCCCTGGCCGCCGGCATCGTCGAGTTGCTCGGGGGAAGGATGGGCCTGCAACCCCTGGCTGCCGGCACCCTGGCCTGGGTGGAGCTCCGGCTGGTGGAGACGGAACTCTGAACGCGAAGAAGGCCCCCGCTTCGCGATATACATAAGGTCATCTCCCGGAGCTGTCATGTCCCTCCGCGCCAACCTGGCCTGCCTGTTCCTCGCTTCCTGCCTTCTGGGGCAGGGCACGGAACGACTCACCCTCGAAGCCCTCGCCCATCCCACCCTGAAGAAGACCTACGCGGAGATGCCCGCCACCCGCCTGGACTGGCTGCCGGACGGTGCCCTGGTCCAGACCCGGCGGGAGGGGGACCCGGTGACCCTGCTCCGCGTGGATCCCGTCACGTGGAATTCGAAGCCCCTGATCGAGGCCGCCCGCCTCCTCTCCGCCCTGGTGGCCGCGGGAGCGCCTGAGACCGCCGCGAAGGCTGCCCTGGGCCGGGCCAGCTTCACCTGGAATGAGGGGCGCGGCGCCTTCCTGCTCGACGTGGCTGACGATCTCTTCCTGGTGGACGTGACGACGGCCGCGGCGAAGCGCCTCGCCAGCGGGAAGCCGGATGAACCCACCTTCAGTCCTGACAGCCGCCAGGTGGCCTATCTGCGCGGGAACGATCTGTACCGGGTGGAGGTGGCCACGGGCAGGGAGACCCGGCTCACCACCGGCGGCAGCGAGACCGTGTTCAACGGACGCCTGGACTGGGTGTACCAGGAGGAGGTCTTCACGCGAGGCACCTTCAAGGCCTTTTGGTGGTCACCGGATTCGAAGCGCCTCGCCTACCTCAGCCTGGATGAAACGAAGGTCCCGGTCTTCACCCTCCTGGACGACCGCTTCCAGCCCCAGAAGACCCTGGCGGCGCGCTATCCCAAGGCCGGTGATCCCAACCCCATCGCCCGGCTGGGCGTGGTGGACCTGGCGGGGCGCACCACCTGGATGGAGGATCCCTACCCCGGCCAGGAGACCCTCATCGTGCGCGTGGGCTGGGATCCCGCCGGGCGGCTGCTCGCCAACCATCAGGACCGGATCCAGAGTTGGCTGGACCTCCGCCGCTACGAAGGCAGCTCCTCCAGCGTGCTCCTCCGCGAGAACGGCCGGGCCTGGCAGGAGATCCTGCCCCTGCCCCACTTCCTGCCGGACGGCGGCTTCCTGTGGGAATCCGAACGCAGCGGCCATCGCCATGTCTATCGCCACGGAAAGGACGGGCGCCTGGCCGGAGCCGTCACCACGGGCGCCTGGGATGTGAAGAAGGTTCACGGCGTGGACGCCCAGGGACGGACCCTGTATTTTGACGCCACGGAACGCAGCCCCATCGGCCTGGATGCCTACCGCATCGGTCTGGACGGCAAGAGCCTCGCCCGTCTCACGGAAAGGCCCGGCACCCATCGCGTGCGCTTCAACGCCGCCTTCACCGCCTTCCTCGATACCTGGAGCGATATCCGCACGCCGCCCCAGCAGGCCCTGCACGATGGATCCGGGAAACAGCTCCGCCTCATTGACGCCAATCCCGGCGACAAGCTCAAGGCCCTGAAACTGGGCGAAGTCCGCTTCCAGCAGGTCAAGACCCGCGACGGCTTCCCCATGGAGACCCTGCTGGTGCTGCCCGTGGACTTCGATCCCGCGAAGCAGTACCCCGTGTTCCAGCACATCTACGGCGGACCGGCCACGCCCCTGGTGCGCAACGCCTGGGGCCGCGACATGCTCTGGTTCCAGTTCCTGGCCCAGCAGGGCATCGCGACCTGGATCTGCGACAACCGCAGCGCCTCCGCCAAGGGCCTGGCCAGCGCCTACGGCATCCACCGCGACCTGGGCGCCCGGGAACTTCAGGATCAGCTGGACGGCCATGTCTGGCTGAAGGCCCAGGGCTGGGCCGACATGGACCGCCTCTGCCTGGACGGCTGGAGCTACGGCGGCTTCATGGTCACCTACGCCCTCACCCACAGCCGGGCCTGGAAGCTGGGCATCGCTGGCGCGCCGGTGGTGGACTGGAGCCTCTACGACAGCATCTACACCGAGCGCTACATGGGCCTGCCCTCCGATAACAAGGCCGGGTACGAATCCAGCTCCGTGCTGAAGGCGGCCGGCAACCTCTCGGGCAGGCTGCTGCTGCTCCACGGCACCCTGGACGACAATGTGCATCCCCAGAACAGCGTCATGCTCATGGATGCCCTGCAGAAGGCCGGCCATCCCGTCCAGATCGTGCTGCTGCCGGGCTCGGACCACAGCCCTCGCGCCCCCCAGCACGCCTGGGCGCGCTACCAGGCCATGTGGGACTTCATCTCGAAGAACCTGTAGGGGGTCAGCTGCCGGCTATCAGGCCGGTTGCGGATGCCGGGCCACGAAGCGGTCGTAGAGCAGCATGAGGACCGTGGAGACACCGCCGATGGCGGAGAGGGTGAACCACATCATCCCGGGGCGGTGGGACTGCTTCAGGAAGGTCTCCACAAGGAAACCACCAAGGTAGCCGGCCACCAGGGCACCGATGGCCACCGGCAGGAAGGCGAAACCCATGTAGGTCCCCACCTGGTCCTTCGGCGCCAGATCCGCGACGTATTCATAGAAGCGGGGGGCCTGCATGGCCTCGCCCACGGCGAAGATCATGATGCCGGCCA
The DNA here is from genome assembly GCA_030681515.1 of Geothrix sp. GTDB lineage: Bacteria > Acidobacteriota > Holophagae > Holophagales > Holophagaceae > Geothrix. The sequence continues at coordinate 120,555 of JAUXSE010000053.1, forward strand.
CGGCGGCGCCCAGGGTGGGCACGGCGCCGATGAGGAGCCAGCCGAGACTCGCCACGGCGAAACCCGACGACATGGCCAGGATGGGGCGGACCTTCCTCATCATGGCCGTCACCGGGACCGTGAGCACGATGATGGCCAGGGAATCCACGATCTCGATGAGCTCGAAGCGCGGATAGTGGAGGACATCCCGCACATAGAAAGGCAGGCTGTAGAAGATCTGCCAGAACATGATCCAGAAACCCGAGAAGATCACGAGGAAGGCCATGAACCGCAGGTTTCCGAAGACCAGCCCCATGTCCCGGAACACCTGGGGGAGGGTCCGGGGAGCCTCATCCAAGGATGCCCGGTCCGGTTCCCTGAAGAACACGAGCGTGCCCAGGAGGTTCAACAGCGAGGTCACCGCCGACATCACCAGGACATACTCGATGCCCAGGCCTTCCCGCACCTGCAGGCCCAGGACCGGCCCCATGGCGCCCCCGAGGTTCACCAGGGTGTAGTAGATGGAGTAGCCCAGGGACTTCGTCGCCGGGGTGGTGGTCCGGGCCACGGTCCCCACCACGCAGGGCTTGATGAGCGATCCCCCGATGGCCGTCAGCAGCAGCGCCCCGATGATGTAGGGCGTGGTGCCCACGGAGGCCACGAAGGCCTGGCCCATGGGCAGCCCCGCGAGCCCGATGGCGAAGTACCCCAGGCTGAAGATGGAGAAACAGGCGATCAGGCTGCGCCGGAATCCGTAGCGATCCACGAGGGGCCCGGCCAGGGTGGGCAGGAAGAATACCGCGAAGCCGTAGAGACCGACCAGGGCGCTGCCGGTACGGCCCAGCCCCACCTTCTCCACCAGGTACACCGCCAGCACGGCCTTGGATCCGTAGAAGGCCAGGCGCTCGAAGAGCTCCAGGACATTGGCGACCCAGAAGGACCGGGTGAACCCGGTACGCAGGTGTTGAATGCGATCAGCCATGGCCAAGAGGTGCCTCCGAGTGGGGTGGTTGTTGATCATCCCGGGGATGGTCGAGGATGGTCAACCACGAACGGCCGCGCCAAGCGGGAGAAGGCGGACCAGGACCGGTCCGCCTTCTCCCGTGACGCCGCCTTGGCTACTTGCCGGCCCTGGCGAATTCCACCACGGCGCGCAGCATGTCGCCCACGGACATGATGCCCACCAGGTCGCCCTTGGCATCCACGACGCACAGGCCGTAGAGCTTGTGGTCCAGGATGGCCTGGGCGGCGGTCGCGAGATCGGTTTCGGGCGTGACTGTGTGGGGGTGGGCGTTCATCACCTCCTTCACCGCGGTCTTGGACAGCAGGTAATGGACCTCCCAGGTATCCAGGGAGGTCGCCTTGCCCGGCGAATAGTCCTTGATCATCCGATCCGTGATGATGCCCACGAAGCGGTCCTTGGCCATGACGGGAAGGCGCCGGATGCCCTTCTCCTTCATGAGGTGGATGGCCTCGATGATCGAGGCGTCCTCGAGGATCGTGATGGGATTCCTGGTCATCCACTCGCGAACACAGCTCATGAAATGCTCCTCCTGGGTGGAGGGTATTGTATCCCCTTGGCCATCGAAACGCTTTGGGTCCTGGATACCCCGTGCCAAGATGAGCCTACCCATCACCATCACCTATCGAGGAGGATCTCATGAGATGTCCCACACTCGTCTTGCGAGCCGCATTCGCAGTAAGCATTTGCGGCGCTTCGCTCCTTCAGGGGGCCGACCCCCTGAACCTTTCCATCCCCCTTCCCCTGACGGGCGGCCAGGCCAAATTCGGCGAGATGATGAAGCGCTCGTACGAGATGGCCACCGACGAGATCAATGCCAAGGGAGGCGTGAAGGGACGGAAAGTGATCCTGGCCTTCGAGGACTCCCAGGCCAAGGCCGATTCCGCCCGGGCCATCGTCGAAAAGCTCATTGACGTCAAGAAGCAGCCGATCATCATTGGCGAGTACACCTCCGCCTGCGCCAAGGCCGTGGCAGCGGTGGCCAACGAACGGAAGACACCCTACCTCATCGTGGCCTCCGCCGATGACGCGATCACCCAGCAGAACTACAAGTATGTGTTCCGGCAGAATGTACCGAATGCCTACTACGCGCAGGGCCTGGTGTCCTTCTTCAAGGATGTGGTGAAGCCGCAAAGCATCGCCATCCTCTTCGAGAGTTCGGATTTCGGAACCTCAGGGGCTGCCGACATGGAAAAGCACGCCCAGCGCATGGGCATGAAGGTCGTGCTGAAGGAGAAGTACGAAAAGGGCGCCGTGGACTTCAAGCCCATCCTTTCCAAGGTCAAGCAGGCCGCCCCCGACGTGATCTTCATGGTGTCCTACGTGATGGACGCTTCCCTGCTCATGAAGCAGCTCAAGGAGCTCCGCGTCGACGCCAAGCTGTTTGCCGGTGGCGCGGCCGGGTTCGCCCTGCCGGAATTCGTGGACAACGCCAAGGACGCGGCGGAGTACGTGGTCACCGCCACCCTCTGGACCCCCCAGGTGAAATACAAGGGCGCCAAGGAATATGCAGACAAGTACAAGGCCAAGTTCGGTGACTTCCCCTCCTACCATGGCGCGTCGGCCTATTCGGCGATGTATGTGGTGCAGGATGTCCTCACCCGGGCCAAGTCCCTGTCGCAGGAAGACATCACCGCCGCGATGAAGAAGACGGATCTCCAGACGGCCTACGGCCACATCAAGTTCGAGGACAGGGACGGGTACCAGAACCAGTGCTTCTCGGAGACCTTCGTCCTGCAGGTGCAGAAGGGTGAACACCAGACGGTCTGGCCCGCCACCTACGCGAACCAGAAGTACCTCTTTCCCATTCCCAAGTGGAGGGATCGTAAGTAGCCCTTTCCAACCGCGGGCGGGCCGGTCCCAGGGATCAGCCCGCCCGCCCCACATCCAGGTGGACACATGGGTTCAGCACAACTCGAGGTCCTGCTCCAGACTCTCATTTCCGGGCTCCTGCTCGGGGGCCTCTACGCCCTGATCGGTCTCGGCATGACCCTGATCATGGGCGTCATGAAGATCATCAACCTGGCCCATGGCGAACTCATGATGGTGGGGATGTATATCGCCTTCTGGATGTTCACCCTGTTCGGCGTGGACCCCTACCTTTCGGTCTTCATCGCGGGACCGGTTCTCTTCTTTCTGGGTATCGCAATCCAGAAGTTCCTGGTCAACCCCGTCCTCAAGGTGGACAGTATCCTCCCCGAGAACCAGGTGATCCTCACCGTCGGCATCGGCATGGTGCTCTCAAGCGCGGCCACCATCGCGTTCAAGAGCGACTACCGCTCCACCCCGGTGAGTTACGGGACCAGTGCCTTCTACCTTTCCGACATCTGGAAGGGTTCCCCCATCGAGCTTTCCCTTTCCATTCCCTGGAGCGTCAGTTTCGTGTTCGCCCTGGCCATCACCGGTGCTCTCTGGTTCTTCCTCCAGAAGACCGATATGGGGAAATCCATCCGGGCCACTTCACAGGATCTCGACGCGGCCCTTCTCATGGGCGTCAATGTCCAGCGGATGAGGGTCGTCACCTTCGGCCTTGGCTCGGGCCTGGTGGGGGCGGCCGGGTGCCTGTTCATTCCCATCTACTATCTCTATCCCGCCCTGGGGGGCCAGTTCACCCTGATCGCCTTCGTCATCACCATCCTCGGGGGCCTGGGTTCCAACGTTGGGGCCATTCTGGGAGGCCTCATCCTGGGCCTCTTCGAGTCGCTGACCGCGACTTATGTCGGCATGGGCTGGGCCCCCGTGGGCCGCTTCTTGATATTCATCGCCGCCCTGCTGTTCCTTCCGGGTGGAGTCGCCTCGCTGCTGAGGAGAAGGACGTTCGGGAAATGAATAGAGTCGCCATCCCCCTCGCCGTTTTCGGTGCGCTCCTGGCGCTCCCCCTGATCGGCCTCAGTTCCTACACCATGCACATCCTGGTCCTGGTGCTCATGTGGACCACCATCGGCATGGCCTGGAACCTGCTCGGAGGATACTGCGGGCAGGTCTCCTTCGGCCACGCCGCCTACTTCGGCGTCGGCGCCTACACCGCCGGCATCCTCTACTTCAAGCTCCAGATCTCCGCCTGGTGGGGCATTCCGCTCAGCGTCGCCGTGGTGTCGGTTTTCGCCTTCCTGCTCGGCTACATCGTGCTCAAGCTTCGCGGTCCCTTCTTCGCTCTGGCCACCCTCGCCTCGGGCGAAGTTCTCCGGATCACCACGGAAAACATGGGCGAGTTCACCAACGGGACCCTTGGCATCCTCATCCAGCAGCGCACCTGGATCGAGAAGACCTGGTACTACTACATCATCCTGGCCATCGCCGCCCTGACCTTCGTGGTGATCCGGAAGCTCGTCGCATCCAAGTGGGGCTACTATTTCGTCGCCATCCGCGAGGATCAGGATGCCGCCGAATCCCTGGGCATCGACACCACGCGCTACAAGACGATCGCCCTGGTCATCAGCGCCATCCTGACCGGCATCTGTGGAGCCTTCTACACGAACTACATGGGATACATTGATCCCCACATCGTCTTCGCCCTGCACGACATCAGCATCATCACCATCATGATCGTGATGGTCGGCGGCGTCGCGACCGAATGGGGGGCCCTGATCGGGGCGGGCATCATGGTGCTGCTCGCCGAATGGATCCGGGCGATTCCGGGCCTCGGGGCCTCGCATCAGGCCTTCTTCGGCATCCTGCTGATCGCGATCATCATCTTCCTCCCCAACGGGATCGTAGGGGATCTGCCCAAGATCACGCGATTGTTCAGGAGGGCACGCGCATGAGCACGCAGCAGGAGCGGAGTGCCACCGGGCGCAGCACGACCCCACAGGGGTGGCGCACAAAAATCCACCCTGGGCCCGGAAACCCGGAAAGGATGATTCCCTCCGCGCCGGGTCCCGGCTTCACGGGCTCCACAGGAGCCCGCTCCGCCACCCGGCGGTCGGGAGGTGCGGCATGAGCACGCAGCAGGAGCGGAGTGCCACCGCGCGCAGCGCGGCCCCCAAGGGGTGGCGCACAGGAGGTGCGGCATGAGCCTCCTCCAGGTGCAGAACGCATACAAATTCTTCGGCGGGCTCGCCGCTGTCACCGATGTGAGTTTCGAGATCGAGCCAGGCGAGATCCTGGCCCTCATTGGGCCCAACGGGGCCGGCAAGACCACCGTGTTCAACGTGGTGAACGGTTTCTACAAGCCTTCCAAGGGCAGGATCTCGTTCAAGGGCGTGGACATTTCCGGGATGAAGCCCCACAAGATCTGCAAGATGGGGATGGCCCGCACCTTCCAGGTCGTGAAGCCCCTCCAGCGGATGTCCGTCCTCGACAATGTGATCGCCTCGGCCTACCTGCGCACCGACTCGAAAGAGAAGGCGACGGCCATCGCCATGGAGACCCTGAAGTTCACCGGGCTCTACGAGGATCGGGATGTGATTTCCAAGGGCCTGCCCCTGGGCAAACGCAAGCGGCTTGAAATCGCCCGGGCCCTTGCCACCCAGCCGGAGTTGCTGCTGCTGGATGAGTCCTTCGCGGGCCTCAATCCCACCGAACTCGACGAATCCATCGGGATCATCCGCCGCATCAAGGAACGCGGCATCACCATCATGATCATCGAACACCACATGAAGGTGATCATGTCCATCAGCGACCGCATCGTGGTGATCAACTACGGTCAGAAGATCGCCGAAGGAACCCCAGAGGAGATCCGGGCGAACCCGGCTGTGATCGAGGCCTACCTCGGGGAGGAACAGCATGCTTGAGGTGAGGAACCTCGATGTCTTCTACGGCGATGTCCAGGTGCTCTGGGATGTCTCCTTCCGGGTCAATGCAGGCGAGGTGGTCGCCATCATCGGAGCCAACGGCGCGGGGAAGTCCACCAGCCTCAAGACCGTGTCGGGCATTGTCCGCCCCGCAAAGGGTGAGGTGCTTTTCGAGGGCGTCCCGATCCACCTCCGCCCAGCCTATACCTTGATTGACCTCGGCATCGCCCACTGCCCAGAAGCCCGGAAGCTCTTCGTGGAGATGAGCGTCGAGGAGAATCTGGACATGGGTTCCCTCAAGGGGGAAGCCAGGCAGAAGCGGCCGCAGACCAAGGAGAAGGTCTTCGGCCTTTTCCCCCGCCTGGCCGAGCGGCGGCGTCAGCTCGCTGGAACGCTCAGCGGTGGGGAACAACAGATGGTGGCGGTGGGGCGGGCCCTCATGTCCCTCCCCAAACTCCTCATGTTCGACGAGCCCTCGCTGGGCCTCGCCCCGATCCTGGTCCGCGACATCTTCAACGTGATCACCACCATCCGCAAGGAAGGCGTGACAGTGCTCATCGTCGAGCAGAATGTAAAGCAGACCCTGGCCATCGCCGACCGGGCCTATGTCCTCGAGAACGGGAAAGTCGTGATGGAAGGCAAGGGCCAGGACATGCTGAAGGATGAACACGTCCAGTCCGCCTACCTGGGCGTGTAGGACGATCCTGTCCTTCCAGGAGAATCAAAGAGAGGGCCCCGGATGGCGTCCCCTCCGGGGGTGGATCACTTCCACCGGAAGGGGTAGACCGCCTTCTTGGTGGCGAACCGGGAAGGCAGCACCGTCTCGTAGTTCCCGTTGAGGATCTGCTGCACGAGCATGGTGTGGTCGTTCTGGTTGGTGAAACCGTCGTAGTCGGCGAACTTGACCTCGCCCATCACGCCGTTCCACTTGCCGGCCTTCAGGCCGTCGCGGGTCCTGGCGCGGTCGCCACCGGCTTTATTGGCGGTCTCCGCCATGATCATCATCGAGGCATAGGCGCAGGCGGCGTGGTAGGTGGGCTCCTTGCCGAACCTGGCCTTGTAGCGGGCGCCGAAGCTCTTCGCGCCGGGCCAGTTCACATCGTCGGTCCACTGCGTGCAGGAAATGACACTCTCGGAGATGGCCGTTTCCTTGGCGAACTCGGCAGTCGCGAAGCCGGCGCCGGCGCCGAGGAAGGCCTGGGGCTGGAGCCCCACCTCCCTGGACTGCCGCATCAGCAGGGCGGCTTCGGCGTAGGAAACCATGAACACCAGATCGGGATTCTTCGCCTTGATCTGGGCAAGGGCGGATCGGAAATCCGAAAAGCCCTTGGGATAGGGCACATCGGCCACGACCTGAATCCCCTTGGTGGCGACGTACTCCGTCGCGTTCATCGAGGTGGAGGTACCGAAATCGGTGTTTTCGTAGATGAAGGCGATGGTCTTGGGCTTCCCGAGGGAGATCGCGGCGTCAATGAGGCTGGAGGCGTACTTGTCCGCGGGGGCGTTCATGCGGAAGACGTGCTGGAGACCCTGGCGGGTGATCTCCTCCTTGGCCGCCACGGGGATCAGCAAGGGGAGCTTGTACTTCTCCGCGAGCTTGGCCACGGCGTTGGAGCAGGCCGAGGTGTAGGGGCCCACCACGCCCACCACGTTGTCGCGGGTGGCGAGCTTCTCCATGGCGCTCATGGAAATCTGGGGCTTGCCGGCATCGTCCTCCCACACCAGCTGGACATGGATGCCCTTCTTCTTGAGATCCTCTTTCGCGAGCCTGATGCCATTGGTGATGTTTTCGCCGATGGGCGCTTCGGGGCCGCTCATGGAATTGATGACGCCGATCTTCTGCGCCACCAGACATGGAGCCATGGCCAGCGAGATCCCCATGACCAGAAGATACCTGCGCATGACCGCTCCAGGACAAAGAAGATATGGATGGATGGTATCGGGACTTCCGCACCCTTCAACCTGAAAAAACCACGGAACTCATGGGTTGTGACCCATGGGTTCCGTGGCTGGCGGGATGAGAAGGATCAGGTGCGAACGCTGGCCGGGATCAGAATCCCACCATGATGGAAGCCACGACGCTGTTGCCACCCTGCTCGCCGATCTGGCCAGCGCTGGTGCGGGGCTGCAGGAAGTTGTCGCTCCGCATGATGTAGTTCACCTTCAGCTTGGCGAAGGAGAACTTGGCGGGGTTGAACACGTAGTTGTAGCCCAGGATGGCTTCCGTGTACTTGGGGCTGTAGTCGTTGCCGGTGGCCACGCCGGTCGCCACGGTGGTGGTGTAGGGGTTGGTCGCCGAGTACCAGTCGTCGCCCTCGTTGTAGTTCAGGTAGTCGTAGCGGGCGGTGATCTGGTGATTGCCCATCTTGTAGACGCCAGAGAACGTGTAGGCCATGTACTTCTGGTCCAGGTGCTGGCGAGCAGCCGGGGTGGCGACGAGGAAGACCGTGGCATTCCGGCGGCCCAGCAGGCCCGTGATCACCTCGGCGGAAGCCTGCCACTTGCTGGTTTCGTAGACGTAGTAGGCGCCCAGGTTCGTGGTCTTGTCCTTGTTGTCGAGGATCTGCGTGCTGGTGGGGGCATTGACATAGCCCGCGCCGGTCCAGCCCGTTTGCACGGGGAGGCCGAAGTCCTTCACGGCGGTCACGCCTTCGCGGTAGTAGGTGCCGAACTTGTGATCGGAGCCGAAGCCCATCTCCAGGCGGGCCACCCAATCCTTCTGCGCGTTGGCGTCGGCGTTCTTGCCGGCGCTGCCGTCATCGGAGGTGCCGTTGAAGATGCCGAGGTTCATCTTGCCGTTGAAGCCCTTGGCATCGCCGAAACCGTAGGTGGCCACGATGCCGCGGTCGCGGCGATCGCCCACCAGGCGGGAGCCCAGGGACCGCTGGTAGAACATGAAGCCGGCGGTGCCGACCATGGAGGCTTCCCAGGTCTGCAGGGGCTTGAACTGGCCCGCCTTCAAGCCGAATGCCGGCGTGAACTGGTAGTTGACCCAGGCATCGTTCAGGATGTTGTTGCCCACGGTGGAGGTCGAGTTGTTCGGATCGAACATCACGCCCCAGGTCAGCTTGTCCGTCATCTTCCCGTTGAGGTAGATCTCGGTGCGGCGGTGGGAGAACTGGTTCTCCTTGAAGGCCGCGTCCAGCGAGGGATTGGTCATGTAGCCGCCGGGAGCCGCGGAATTCAGCCGCAAGTTGCTGTCCATCATCTGGGTGTACCAGAACTCCACGATGGCGTTGAGCTTCACTTCCTGGGCCTGGGCGAATCCGGCCGCAAGCAGCGCGGCCACGCCGGCGAGGCGAGAGATCTTCATGGGTGTGCTCCTAAAAGGGAGGGTTGGGAGGGCGAGGTCAAGAGACATCCGCCAGGAGTTCCGAGGCTCGGGGCATCAGTCGCAATGAAGTTGGATCAGACGCCTTCAACCTAATTGGGCGAAACCACGGCGTCCACCAAAAAGCCCAACTGGTTCCTTATGTTGTGACACCCGGCACAAGGGCGTTTCTACATTTTTGTGAATTCATGGAAACAGATGTGTTACCAATGGATACCCGCTGTGTCGCCTATTCTTTCCACCCCGGTGCAAGCTGTCCCCACACCTGACCCCGTCGGGTGGAAATCCGCCTCCATCGCGTTCAATGGCACGACCGGCATCCCTTGCCGTTCGGCCCTGGATTGCCCTTTTTTGCCTCGTGTGGTCTTCGAACTTTCATTTGTTCCCGACGGGTCCGACAACAGGCCCAACGGAGCACACCATGCGCGCCTTCCTCAGCACCCTCGTCCTTGCCGCCGCCTCGACCCTCGTTTCCGCCGCCCCTCCCGCCACGGGTGTGGATGGAACCGCCCACGACCTCAGCATCACCGGCCTGAACTCCGTCACCATGGCCACCCGCTCCTGCGTGTTCTGCCACACGGTCCACAACGCTGGCGGCGGAAGCGGCTCGAAGCTCATTCCGGCATGGAACCACACCACCACCGTCTCGACCTTCACCATGTACAACAACACGAACCATCCTGGCGCCAGCCTCAAGGGCACCGTGGATTCCCAGCCCACCGGTCCCAGCCTGGCCTGCCTCTCCTGCCACGATGGCACGGTGTCCGTGGGTTCGCTGCTGATCGCGCCCAGCGGCGGAGGAAACACGACCTACATCAGCGCCCGGGGCGGCGTCAGCCCGGGCACGGGCCGCATCAGTTCGGGCGCCGCGCTCATCGGCACCGACCTCAGCAACGACCACCCCGTGTCCATCACCTACCAGGACAACCTGGACGCCTCGCTCCAGCCCGCGGCATCGCTGTCCGGCGTGCGCCTCTACCCGGAGAACGTGACGGGCGCGAAGGTCCAGTGCTCCTCCTGCCATGACGCGCACAATTTCGGGTCTCCCGGAACCACCGCGCCCTTCCTGCGGGTGACCATGGTGGGATCCTTCCTTTGCAAGAGTTGCCACAAGAAATAGCGATCCGCGCAGGTTCCCTGGCAGAACCGGGTGGTGTTCTGAAAAGGGACAACGGACCCCAATGGGCTCTTGGTGGAACCAAAGATGATATTAAGATAGGATATGCCTGTCCCCTGACTGGCGCCTTCCACCAAGATGGCCACTACCATGACCACCCCCTTCCGGACACTCGTATCCCGCCTGCTCGCCCTGGCCTTCAGCACGGGTCTGCTCGCCCAGCCCGCCCCCCGCGCCTGCCGGGAATGCCATCCCAAGGTCCTGGAGACAGCCGCTCCCGCCACAGGCCACAAGCCACTGCTGGATGGGAACTGCATGTGGTGCCACAAGAAGCACGGCAAGGCCAACGTCAACATCCTTCATGAGGGCGGTGGCCGGGCGCTGTGCGTCCTCTGCCACAAGACCTTCAAGCCAGCCCCGGGCGAACGCGCCGCGCACCGGTTCGAGGCCAAGGGCGAATGCAGCGCCTGCCATGGATCCCACGACACGGGCCAGAAGAAGCTGCTCCGCAAGACCACGCAGGATCTCTGCCTGTCCTGCCACGGAGACATCCAGGCCCGCATGGCCTCGGCCCACCCCCACGCCGCCACGGACGATTGCCTGGCCTGCCACCAGCCGCATCCATCCCCCATCCAATACCTCCTGAAGCCGGGCACGCCGGGCCAATGCGATACCTGCCATGACGCCGCCGGCCTTTCGAAATCCCACGCCAGCCTGCCGTTGAAGGCCGGTACCTGCGCCACCTGCCACGATCCGCACGGATCGAAGACCAAGGGCATGTTGCGGGACCACCAGCACGCTCCCTTCACCCCTGGCCAGTGTTCCGATTGCCACCCGCCCAGCGCCGGGGACCAAGTCCAGCTCGTCAAGCCCGTTCCCGGCCTTTGCCTGGACTGCCACGGCGCCATCCCCGGCCCCGGGGTCCAGCACCAGCCCGTGAAGGCCGGTGAATGCCTCACCTGCCACCTGCCCCACGCATCCAATCGCAAGGGGCTTCTCCGGGCCGCGCCACAGGATCTCTGCCTCCAGTGCCACACCGGCCTCCTCAAGGGCAAGTCCCAGCACCCGCCCTTCCGCGAGGGCGCCTGCCTGGATTGCCACAAGCCCCACGAGTCCGCCGGAAAGAAGCTCCTCTCCGCCCCGCCGGAAAAGCTCTGCCTCCAATGCCACGAGGATCTGGTCAAGGGCAAGAGCCAGCACGCGCCTGCCGCAGGTGGCGACTGCCTCGCCTGCCATGAATCGCACTCCAGCGCCATCGCGCCGATGCTGAAGCAGCCGGCCACTGCCCTCTGCGCCACCTGCCACACGGATGTGGTGAAGGGGCCCATCCCGCACGATCCCGCCAAGAAGGGCCAGTGCCTCGCCTGCCATTCGCCCCACGCCGCGCCCTCCGCCAGCCTCATCAAGGTCGGCCAGCTGGAAACCTGCGGATCCTGCCACAAGAAGACCGTCACGCGGAAGATGCTGCACGGACCCGTCAAGACCGGCGCGTGCAGCGCCTGCCACACGCCCCACGGCGGCACCCTCCCCAAGCTCCTGAAGGACGACACGGACAGGCTCTGCACGGGCTGCCACGACGGCCTCCTGAAGGGCGACACCAAGCACAAGCCGGCCTTCGGCAAGGGTGGCTGCCTGGCCTGCCACGATCCCCACGGCGGTGACCGGGCGAAGTACCTCAAACGGGAACAACCCGACAACTGCTATGCCTGCCACGCCCGCAAGGACAAGTTCCAGGTCGTCCACGCCCCCGTGAACGATGGCGCGTGCAGCGGCTGCCACAACCCGCATTCCGGCACGGGACCCAACATGCTCGTGGCCCCCACCATCCAGGCCACCTGCGCGACCTGCCACGACCTGGATGACGCCGCCCTGCGCCAGAAGCACCTGGTGGCTTCCCTGCGGAAGGTGGACTGCGCGGGCTGCCACGAGCCCCACACCTCCATGAAGAAGGGGCTCATCCAGAAGGGGACGCACGCGCCGTTCACGGAAAGCTGCTCCAACTGCCACATGGGCAGCGAAGGCTGCGCCACCTGCCACACCCTCATGGATCCCGGCAAGATCCCCGGCGTGGGCCTGCATCTGGCCCGGCGCATGCCCCAGCTCTGCACCAGCTGCCACACGGATCTGGAGCCCAAGGGCGCCGCCGTCCAGCACGAGCCCTTCCGCAAGGGCGAGTGCACGGCCTGCCACAGGCCCCATGCCTCCCGCCACGAAGCCCTGCTCGATAAACCCAAGAGCCTGACCTGCCTCACCTGCCACCCGCAGCCCGAGACACCGAAGAACGGGTGGGGCCACAAGCCCTATCTCGACAGCAACTGTCGCATCTGCCACGTGGCCCATTTCACCGAGACCAAGGGCCTGCTCCGCCAGAAGCCCATCGAACTCTGCCTGAGTTGCCACCAGGACATCGCCACGGCGGTGAAGGCCAAGCACCCCCACCAGCCCGCCGCGGCCGGGGACTGCCTGACCTGCCACGCCGCCCACACGGGAACGCTCGCCAAGGGCCTGAACCAGCCGGCGGATCAGCTCTGCGTCTCCTGCCACGACGTGAAGGATCTCCAGAAGCCCCACCAGGGCTACCCCGTGTCGGCCAAGGACTGCGTGACCTGCCATGATCCCCACGGGTCGAACCATGGGGGGATGCTCCGCGCCAGCGCCCACGCGCCCGTGGCCAAGGGCGACTGCGCGACCTGCCATGCCAGCCCGTCGGCCGCCAAACCCTTCGCCACCAGGGAAGCCCTCCCCGGCCTCTGCTTCACCTGCCACCAGAGTGTGGCGGCCGCGGCCAGGAAGGCGTTCCCCCACCCGCCGGTGGCCAACGGCGAATGCGCCTCCTGCCACTCGCCCCACGCTTCGAGCCTGCCCTCCCTGCTCGCCGGTCATCCCAGCGATCTCTGCCTCCAGTGCCACGAAGGGCTGCGCGAAGAGGCCGCCAAGGCGATGTCGAAACACAAGCCCGTGCTCGAAGGCAAGTGCTCCATATGCCACACCGCCCACGGCGGCGATGCCAGGGGATTCCCCCGCGGCGACATCCAGGCCGTCTGCGTGAACTGCCACAAGGACAAGCGGACCAGCCACCCCACCGCCAACCACCCCACCTCGGACCGGACCATCAAGGCGACCGGCAAGGCACTCTCCTGCCTCTCCTGCCACCAGCCGCACTTCTCCGGGAACCGGAATCTGCTCTCGGTCACGGGATGCGACGCCTGCCACAAGTAGCTTCCCGCCCGCATTCCGGAACCCGCCACCCCGTGGCAGCCACGGGAGGGCGGGCCGACTACTTCTTCGGGCCCCGCGCTACCCCGGCGGCGGCCCGGGCGTCCAGTTCACGGTCCACCAGGGCCCGGCCGTTCGCCTTGAGGTAGTCCACGCGAACCGCCTCCCGGCATTCATCCAGAGGCGGCACGGGACCCGGCCGGCGCTCCAGCACGTTGAAGAGCATGAACCCATCCGGGCCCAGCATGGGGCCCACGGGCTGGCCGAGGGAGCCCGAAAGCAGGGCCTGCATCAAGGACGGCGGCACCAGGTTCCGGAGCGCGGAGACTTCCACCCATCCGGGATCGGGATCGCCCGTGGCCTCGGCGCTGCCGAACCGCTCCGCGGCCGCGCGCCAGGCCATGCCCGCGCGCACCTGGTTCAGCGCTTCATCCACCCGGTCCTTCGATTCGGCCACCAGCACCTGCAGCCGCAGGGCCCCGATCGGCCGGAACCGTTCCGGGAAGGCCTCCTGGTGCCGCCGCAGATCGGGGTCGGGCACCGGGACGGAGGCCAGGAAATTCCCGGAGAACCTGGCCATGGCCTTTTCGCGCTCGTCCCTCCAGAGGGCGGCCTGGATATCGGGCCGCCGGTCCAGGCCCTGTTTCTGGGCCGCCGCCGCGAGCCGGATCTCGTCCGCCAGACCCTCCATGAACCGGGCCTTGGTGGCCGCGCCGAGGGAATGGCTCTGACCCATGGTCTTCAGCACGACCTGGAGATGGGCCTTCAGCGCCTTCAGGGAAATCCTGGCGCCGGCCACCCGGCCTGCCACCCGCTTCTCATCGCCGGGAAGCGCCTCCGTGGTCCGGTCGGAGCCCAGCACGCCCAAGTCGGGGACGAGCGGATGGCGGGTCCGGAGGGTTTCGAGCGCCGCGTCGCGCTTCATCGCGGTCTGGGCATCCGCCGCCTGTTTCATCAGCGCCGGCCGTGCCGCGGGGAAATCCTCCGCCTTCGGGCGCCGCGCTTCCCAGACCTTGGCCACGTGCCAGCCGAACTCGCTCTTGAAGGGACCCACCAGGGCCCCGATGGAAGCCGCGAACACCGGTTCCCCGAACGCGGCCACCAGCTCCCTCTGCCGGATCCAGCCCAGGCTCCCCTGGTTCGTGGCCGCGCTGGGATCCTTCGAAACGTCCGCCGCGACCGTCTCGAAGGGCTCCCCGCCCTGGAGGCGTTTCAGCGCCGCCTCGGCCTCCTCCTGGGCCTTGCACAGCACATGGGAAACCCGGCGCTGCTCGCCCTGGGCCAGGTAGGCGGCAAGGACCTGGTCCTCGGTCATGGCGGGGTGGCCGGGTCGCGCCTCCAGGTAGGCTTTCCCGAGAATCGCCCTCCGTCCCTCCTGCCGATCCTCCTGCCACGCGGGCGTCTTCAGCAATCCCTTGGCCTCGGCCCAGCTCCAGGCTGCCTCCAGCCGGGCGAGTCTTGCGGCCACGGCCTCGACGGAAAGGGACGGATCCGCGGATCGGATCGCCTGCTGTTTCGCCTGGACCGGGATGCGCGGGGCCTCGGCGGCCATGGCGGTCATGGCGGCCATGGCCGCACCTGCCAGAGCCGGAACCGCCAGGCAGCCAGCCGCACCGCGCCCGGCAAGGGCGTTCCATCCGAAGGACATGGGGTGCATGGGTGGCTCCTGGAATCCGGGACGACCCCGGGGGTTCAAAGGCCCAGGCATGAGAAGGCTGCCCATGGGCCGGGATCAGTAGCGGGTCTGCACATGGTCATGGCCATGACAGGTGAGCGTGCAGGTCCCGCGGCCCAGACCCGCCCGCTGGAAGGAGGGGCCCCCGACGGAGGAGGCGGTCACCACCGACCGGTCGAATTCGATCAGGGCGGCCTGACGGAGGGAGCCGTGGGAGGCGTGGCAGGTGGCGCAGGTGGCGGGCTCGCCGTAGCCCGGCATGTAGGCACCGCCCCGGCCCGGCCCGCGGTCCTTCGGCGAACGGATCCCGAGCACCGCCGCGGCTTCCGAAAAGGCGGAGGCCTGGGGCCGGGTGGATCCAGAGCCGCTGTTCGTGAACCCGTTCAGATGCTGGGCGTGGAAGGGGAAGGACTGGTTGGCGGTGATGGACTGCTTGTCGTGGCAAAGGAAACAGAGATCGTTGACCCGCTCGCCGAGCCGGGCCAGATCCTTCTCCCGGCCGAAGGGCGCCTTCAGCAGGGAGGCGTGGGGGGACACATGGGGCCCCCGGGCGCCAGCGGGATCGGGGTTGTCGTGGCAGGAGACGCAATCGAGCCGGCCCTGGAACGCGGAGGTGCGGAGGCTGGGCAGTTCCGGACGGGCGGCGGCGGTGGAACCGATGGCATGGCTGGAGGCGGCGCCCTTGGCGAAGAGCGACCCCAGATCCGGATGGCCGGAGGGAAGCGGCGCGGCCTCGGGCCCCGCGTGGCAGCCGAAGCAGACCTCGGCCACGGACATGGGCTTGCGATCCACCAGCTGGCCGCGGGTGTCGAAGGCCGTGGCCCGCAACCGGCCCCGTTCCTTCCCGTGGGGATCGTGGCACCCCGAGCAATCCTGGGCCAGACGGACGGTCCGGGTGCCGGCCTTGACGGCGCGGCTGTAGGTTTCGGCCCGGCGGGAGCTGAATCGGTTCTTCAAGTGCCCGGATCCCTGCCCGCTCCAGGCGGGCAGCTTGGGCGCACCATCCGCGGTGGGTGCCGCATTCAAGCCTTCGTGGCAGGAAAGGCAGATCTGATCAATGGTGCCGCGGCCTGGCCTGGACCCCTTCAGCGTCATGCCGCCCATGGCCCCCTTGTGTCCCTTGTGGCAGGCGGCGCAGTTCCGGTGGACGCTCGAGGCCCCAACCTTCGCGCGGGCCAGGCCCTGGGCCGGCACCGGAACGGGCGCCTGGGGCAGCAGGATAGTCGTGAGGCAGACCAGCGTCAGCCGCCGGAGGATGCCCCTCATCGCCCGAGCCTCACGCAGGCCGTGTCGAACCAGCGCAGCAGGTCCAGGGTGACTCGCTCGCTGCGGATCCCGTTTTCCATCCTGGATACCTCATACCGGACGCGGAGCGAAACCTGCCTGAAGCTGAGATCGGCCCAGGTGGACACGGTCGTCGTCGGCGCCGCCAGAGAGGAATCGTAGCGCAGGACCATCACGCCGAAGGGCACCTTCCAGAGGCGGGTCGTCAGCCCCACCGATTGGTTGCGGCTCTGGGCGTCCAGGTCCGATCCGGCCCAGGCCAGCCCCAGGGTGGAGGCCGAGGCCGTCAGGCTGCGGTGGGTGCTGCTGTACCCCATGGAACCGGTGATGGACGTATTTCCCATCCGGTAGGATCCGTTGGCCATGAGGTCGGCGTTCCTCGTGTCCATTCCCTTCTGGGTCATCTCCGCGTCGCGCTTGTAGTCCCCGGCGAGGAAGAGGTGGAAGTTCCCGCGGGTCTGCACCTGGCCCGTCACCCGGGCCCAGTCCATCTTCCCCTGGCCCACATTTTCAGCAATCCGCCACAGGTCCGCCGTGAACCCGAAGCTTCCGGTCTGCCGCATCCGGCGCCGCAGCATGTCCTGGGCCAGCTCGGAGGGAACGAAATCCGGCGGATACTCCTCGCGCACCCGGCGGTCGAAGCTCCAGTCGCTGAGGAAGAACAGGCTGTGGCGGATGAGTTCTGGAACATCGCCCCCGCGGGCGATGCCGAGGTTCATGGTGGTGGTGGTGCTGGAGGCATCCCGGTGGTCGAAGGTCTGGCGCAGGCCCGATACGCCGAGATCCGCGTGGATGCGCCAGTCCTGGTTCAGGGCGTAGGCGCCACCCAGGATCGCGGAGCTCGTGCGCGTGCCCAGGCCCAGATCCCTGGTGGCGGATTGGCTGAAGGCACCGGTGGCATGCGCGTTCCATCGGCCCGAGGTGAACACCATGGATTCGGAAGCGAAGGCCGTTGCGGTGCGGTACTGTCCCGCCGTGATCGCCCCGGCGGAGGCCGTGGTCAGGGAATGCCAGAAGCCGGTGATGGGGCCGTAGAAGGTGGTTCCGAGGTCGAACCAGCGGGTGGTCCCCGTATCCTGGATCTGCGACCGCGTGCGGAGCATCCACTCGCGCCCGATATGGGATTCCGTATCCAGGCCCGCGATGAACATCCGCCATCCAAAGGCAGAACCGGGGGCCGTGAACTCCTGCCGGGTGGCCTGGAAGATCGCCTGGGTGGTTCCGTTCCGCTGGTTTGCCTCCAGTTTCCAGAGGGACCAGTCGTCCTTCTGGTCCCCCAGCCGGGAGGATCCGTGCCGATAGGACAGGCGGATATCCTGGAGGAGCCTGCTGTTGAAGCTCATTCCGGCCCCCCAGACATCGCCCTTCACCCGGCCCGAATCGAAAAGATCCGGCGTCTGGGAATGCTGGTAGTCCACGTGGAGACGGAAGGGGCGGTAGGGAAAGAGGCTGATCCGGGCCCCGTAGCGGCTGAGGCCCGACTCCGAATCGGATTCGGCGCCATAGGACAGCCGGTTGTACTCCACCGCGCCGTTCACGGCCAGCGCCCCCAGGCGGTAGGTGAAGATGGGCAGGCCCGCCTCCACCTCGTACAGGGCCTGGGTCGTGGAAGCGGAGGGAGACTGGCTGATCTGCCACTGGTTGTAGTGAAGCTGGAACCGCTGGTTCAGGAAAAGCGGGCAGTCCTCCGCCGGGGCCGTGGTGGCCGCGCCCAGGAGAAGCAGCGGAAGGAGGCGGAGCTTCACGGGAGACCTTCAACGAAGGAGGCCAGGCAAAGCGCGGGGGGCGGATAGGACCGCCCCCCGCAGTCTATGCAGCCAGGCGATCGCCTACTTGATGTGGCAGGCGGTGCAGAGGGCTGAGCCGCTCATGGTCACGCGCAGGAAGGGCGCGAGGGTGTTGCTGTGCACGTTGTGGCAGGAGGCGCACTGCACCTTTTCGGAACCGAGGGTGCCGAAGAGCTTCACGCTGTTGGCCAGGCCGAGCACCGTCGCCTTGGCCACCAGGCCGGTATCGGTGGCGGGGTAGGTGATGGAGATCGGGTGATCGTTGGTGAGATCCTTGCCGAGCAGGGCGCTGCCGCTGGCAATGAAGCCGGTGGCGTTCACGCCGCCCGCCGCGGTGTAGGTCAGGGACACGATGTCGTTGGGCAGGTTGATCATGTTGCCCACGGCCTGGGTGCCGTCATGGCAGGTGAAGCAGGCCATGCTGGCGCCGGTGGGGGTAGCGTCCACCACACCCTGCAGGCTGGATCCGGGATTGTTGGTGGTGTTGTACATCGTGAAGCCCGTGGTGACCGTGGTGGTCTTGTTCCACAGGGGCACGATCTGGCTGGCGACGGCGGCGGAGCCGTGGGGCGTGTGGCAGAACACGCAGGTCTGCGTGGTGTTGGTCCTGGCACCGGAACCCGTGGCGCTCAGGTCGTGCTTGGTGCCCAGGATCTGGGCGCCGAGGCTCATCGAGCCGGCGGCCAAAAGGACGACGAGAAGGGATTTCATGGTTCACCTCGTGGGTGGGGGTTGGGGAGGGGGAAAAACGGGGTGCTGCTACTGCACGGCGGGAGAGGAAGCGGGGGCTTCCTTTTCCGCTCGCAAATACTGGAATTTCTGGATGCGGCCATTGATCTGATCGGCCACGTAGATGCCTCCATCGGCGCCGACGGCGATGCCGTTGGGCGCCTGGAACTGGCCCCTGCGCACGCCACCCTGACCCACGAAGGTCAGGATTCGGCCCTCCTGGTCGAAGACCTGGAAGTTGCTGAAGGTGCCGTCCACCACATAGAGGTTGCCGTCGGGATCCACGGCGATGCCCTTGGGGCGGGCGAACTGGCCCGGAAGGTCACCGACCTTGCCGAAGGCGCGCAGGAACTTGCCGTTGAAGTCGAAGATCTGGATGCGGAAGTTGCCCGTATCGGCCACCGCGAAGCCGGTGCCCGGCACGATGCAGACATAGGACGGGAAGTTGAACTGCCCCTCCTCGCTGCCCCGGCCGCCGATGGTCTTGAGGTGCTTGAAGGCCCGGTTGTAGAAGCGCACCGAATGCTCGTCGCCGTTCACCACGATCAGGAGATCCCGGGCCTCGTCCACCGCCAGGCCCACGGGCCGGCTGATGCCATCCGCCTTGCCCAAAGCGCCCAATTGCCGGCCTTCCTTGTCGAAGGCCACCACCTGATGGGTGTTGGCGCTGGCGGCGAACACCATCTTCGAATCCACCGCCAGCCCCGTGGGGGTGGGCAGCGCGGCGCCGCTGAGGCTGGAAAAGGCCCAGATCTTCTTGTTCGCCGGGTCCATGGCGATGATGCCGAGGGTGAAATCGCCCACGAAGATCACGCCTTTGTCATCCACCGCCACCGTGAGGGGGCGCTGAAGCCAGATCACGTCTTCGGATTTCCCCGCCAGCCGATCAATGAAGCTGCGTTTCTTCTTGGCGCTCACATCAAAGGCATTGCGGTACTCGGCCACCCACTTGATGCGGGCCGGCGCGGGCGGAGCGGGCCAGACGAGCACTTCGTCCACGGGCGCCGCCTTCTGGGCGGCGAGCGGCACCACCGCGCCCGCGGCGAACGCGAGGCCAGCGAACAGCAGGGTGGCTGGTTTGGACATGCTTTCGGCCTTCCGGATGTCTTGCGTCGGCCAACGTCACAGGAACCTGTCAGCTGACCCCTCAAAATAGGCTCCATAGACGAACATTGGGTCATCTATTTATGTGACTTCAGTCACCTGACTTTTTTTTCATATCAAGTTTTATGTTCTGCAACCGCGCATCGTGAAGAAGAACTCAACCGTAAATTTGAGACATAGATCATGCATTCGTCATGAAACGACAAAAGGGCCTATTCTTATGGCAATTCTGGCCCTGGGCCTGGATCGCCACCCCCGAACCCTGTTTGGCTCCTTCGCGGAGGTCAATCTCATGAACGGCCGGTTCATCCCTCTTCGACGGACGATGCTGGCCTGCGCTTGCCTGGTCCTGGGTGTCCCGGGCCTGGTTGCCCAGGCCACCCTCCCGGTGGCCACGGCCCTGCGATCCTATGACCAGGGATTGCGCGAACCCGTGCGCCTGGCCACGGATGCCGCCGGCCGGCTCTACATCGCGGACCCCCGCCTGGGCATCGTCACCGTCCGCGACGAATCCGGCCGGCTGCTCGCCGTCCAGCGCGGCTTCGACAAGCCCCTGGGCGTGGCGGTGGATCCTTCGGGCCGGATCTTCATCTGCGAAGCGGGCAAGGGCCGGGTCGCGATCTTCACGCCGGGGTGGATTCCCGCCGGGAGTCTCGGCCAGGGTATTGGCGAATTCCAGATGCCCAACCACATCCAGATCACGCCCGATGGTCTCGTCTACGTGGTGGACAGCCGGGCCAACCTGGTGAAGGTCTACGGCCCCAACGGCCTGCTGGTCCGGCAGTTCGGCGGCTACGGCGCGCTCGCGGGCCAGTTCGACTTTCCCACGGGCCTCACCGTGACCCCCGCCGGAGAGATCGTCGTGTCCGACCAGGGCAATGAGCGGATCCAGGTCTTCGATCTGGACGGAACCTTCCTCCGCGCCTTCGGAAAAAAGAACATGATCGGCACCAACAGCACCTTCGGGCGCGTGCAGGGGCTTCAGTCCGATGCCCAGGGCCGCCTCTATCTGGCGGATTCCTTCCGGGGCGTGGTGACGGTGATGACCTCGGCCGGCATCCCCCTCGGGACCATCGGCACCTTCGGATCGGGCCCGGGCCAGCTCACGGGCCCCGCCAGCCTGGTGGTGGATCGCAACAACCGCCTCTTCGTGGCCACCCCCGGCAACACCCGGGTGGAGGTCTTCGGCCTCGATACCTACACGGATCCCCATATCCTGTTCGCCAGCCTGGTGGTGGAACCCGGCACGCTCGAACGGAACCGTCCGATTCCCCGGCGCCAGATCCCCGCCTGGCGCGCCCGCCTCAGGGACTCCCAGAGGAACCGGGACGACGATGTCTCCCCTGAGAACAGAGACGATGAGGACGACGCCCCTCCCCGCCGGAATCTGGTGTCGGTGCTGATCAAGCTCCCGGGCGTGTCCCCGGCCTCCATCCTCCAAGGCTCCATCACGGCCAACGGCGTCTCCCCGGCCCATGTGCCCGGCGCCTTCATCGGTGATTTCGACGGCGATGGCCTCTTTGAATTCCGCGCCTGGTTCGACGAGCCCCGGCTGGTGGCGACCATGCCCGACGGGGAGGCCTTCCTGGTGCTTTCGGGACGGCTGGCCGATGGCCGCGCCTTCGAAAGCATCGCCGAGGTGAGAGTCATCAACCGGACGGGGGGTGTCCAGTGATCCGCTTCCCCGCCACCCTCGCCCTTCTGGTCGCCGCCAGCCTCCCGCTCCTCGCCACGGATCCGCCCCATACCGGCGGGGCTGGCAACATCCAGTGCGTGAGCTGCCACAAGCTGCACAACGCCCCCGGTGGGGTGCTCACCCTGGTGGCGGGCAACACCAATCTTTGCATGAGCTGCCACGTCTCGGGGGGCTCCGCCACCAACCAGGCTTTCGTGGCCGCCGACCAGGCCATCCCCGCTGGCCTGGCCGGGGCCACCGCCGGCGGCACCTCCCACCGCTGGGATTCGGGGCCCCAGGGCCGGATCACCAAGGGCACGCCCAACACCTCCACGGGGGTCATCACGCCGTCGGGCGTCTACACGGGCGCCTACGCTTCCACCATCGAGATCAAGATCTCCACCGCCGGGGCCACGGGAACCGCCAGGTACGACTGGCGCCAGACCATCAACGGCACCACCACCTTCGGGATCGCCACCACGGCCGTGGCCACCACCATCACTCCCGCGATCCTGGGCGCCACCGGCGTCTCGCTGGCCTTCTCCGGCACCGGAACCTTCGTCCTGAACGACATCTTCTACCTCTACATGCGCACGGACCTGAGGAACCCGGTCTCCGCGGCCATGTCCGGCCGCCTGGAGGGCGGGAAGATCATGTGCTCCACCTGCCACGATCAGCACTTGCAGGCGAATGCGCCCTTCGACCCCACCTCCTCCCAGACCTACACCGCCGGAACCACCAGCAACCGCCACTTCCAGCGGGTGCGGAACGACGACGGCGCCATGTGCGGCGATTGCCACGCCGCCCGCAACGTGGGCAAGGGGGGGACCTCCCATCCCGTGAACCTGCCCGTGGCGGGGGCCGCCAACACCAGGACCCCCACCACGGTGCCCCTCACCGTCAGCGGCAACGCGCATTGCCTCAGCTGCCACGATATCCACAAGGCCCCCACCACCACCCTTCCCGCGGGCATGTTGCTGCGCGTGAGCAACACCACGGCCCTCTGCACGGACTGCCACACCCTCGCCGACACCGCCACGGCCAACACCCACACCAACCCCACCAGCGGGATCCTGTGGCCCGGGGATGGCTACGGCGGAAGCACCTACCCCGCCATCGTTGACACCACCCTGCGCGGCGCCTGCAAGAACTGCCACACTCCCCACGGCTGGCCCGATGCCACCAACCCGGGCGGCAAGTACGCCTTCGCCCTCGGCGCCCGCCAGGACAACCTGTGCCTCTCCTGCCACGACGGAACCCCCGCCAAGGATGCCCGGACCCAGATCCTCAAGACCGTCCGCCATCCGGTGGCCCGCACCACGGGCGGCCGCCTCGTGGGCTGCGCCGACTGCCACAACCCCCACATGGCCCTGCCCGGCGTGCACACCTACGCGACCACCGCCACCCTGGACCGCAACCGCATCCGCACCGCCGCCGGCGCCAACCTCATCGGCTCGCTCAAGGGCGCCGACGGTGTCCGTTTCAACTTCAGCGTCATGGCCAACTGGGCCGTCCCCGCCACGACGAACTACACCAGGCTCGCGGGCGGATCCCCCGCCGTGCCCATCAGCGGCGCCGAGTTCGAGTACCAGGTCTGCTTCAAGTGCCACACCAGCTACGATCCCGTGGCCTCCACCCTGACCACCCCCGCGATCCGGACCGTGGCCTGGGGCGGCGTCACGAACTACTACAGCACCGGCACCGCCAGGTTCACCAGCGGTAGCGCCGCCGTCACGGGCACCGGCACCACCTGGGTGGCCACCATGGTGGGGATGTACATCCAGAAGAACCTGGACGCTCCGGCCTACCGCATCACCGCCGCCACGGCCACCAGCATCACCCTGGCCTCGGCCTATGCCGGGGTGACGGACGCCGCGGCCGGGGCCTACACCATCACCCGCGAAGAAACCAACCTGGCCCAGGAGTTCAACCCGGGCAATGCCTCGGGGCATCCCGTGGTGACGGGCCTCAGCAACTACACCAACTCCGCCACCCCGAAGAACCTGACCGCAGGATCGCTGAGGGCCCCCTGGAACGTGAACCCCGGCACCCAGACCATGCTGTGCTCGGACTGCCACAACACCGACGCGGCGACCCCCGCGGCCCAAGGCCCCCACGGCTCCGCCGCCCAGTTCATGCTGCGGGGCGCCAATGCCGCCAACTGGCCCGCCGTCACCCTCGCGAGCCGCGCCAACAGCTGGTGCTGGAACTGCCATGGCGCCACCACCAACAATACGCACACCAGGAGCGATCACGCCTCCGCCCTGTGCTACCACTGCCACATCACGGTGCCCCACGGGGGCAAGGTGGCGCGCCTCATGGCCACCAACACCGCGGGCATGCCCGCCCGCTACGCCTACCAGAACAACAAGACGAACGTCTGGATCCGCTCCTTCACGAAGGCTGCCGCCTCCTCCTATACCAAGGGCAACTGCGGTTCCGCCCAGAGCGGCTGCACGACCCACAGCTTGGCGTCCACCTCCACCAACTCCTGGTAGCCGCGCGGCATCTGCCGGAGTCCCCCCTCACCCGGTCAATCTGGGGTCATGACTTTGGCTTGGATGCGCGGCCTGAAACGCTTCTTCCGCTCCCCGGCGACCATCGTCGGGGAGTTGCTGTTCCTCACCCTGGCCATGGTGGTGGGTGCCAGCCTGCCCCAGACCGGTACCGCCTCCGCCGCCGATCTGGCCCGCCTCCGCCAGCACGGCCGCTGGATCACCGCGCTGGTGGACACCCTGGGCCTGGACCACATATTCCAGAGCCCCGCGTTCCTGCTCGCGCTGGCCATGGCCACGATCTCCCTCTGCATCGTGCTGCTGGAGCAGCTCCGCCGCCTCCCCGCCGCCTGGCGGCAGCCGCCCACCGAGGCCCAATTCAGGGTGGCCCCGTTCCAGGCGGACTTCACCCGACCCGCCCGTGGCACCGCCCCGGCCCCAGAAACCCGAATCCGCACCACGGGCCGCCTGGGACTGGCCGGATCCCCGCTGTTTCACCTGGGCCTGCTCCTGGTGATCGTCGCCGCCACCCTCCGGGCCCTGTTCGGGGTCGAGGCCGCCGTGGACCTGCTGGAGCGGGAGACCCTGCCAGCCACCGTGGAGGCCTGGGGGGCCCAATGGCCGGGGCCCCTGGCGAAACCCTTCCGCCTGGACGAACCCCTGACCCTGGAGGCCGTGCGGATCTCCCGGTACGAATCCGGGGATCTCAAGGAGCTCGGCGTGCGGTTCACCCTTCCGGGTTCGGGATCCCACCACCTGGGCATCAATCAGGAGTTCCAGACCTCCCGCGGCCGGGTGTACGTGAACTCGGATGTGGGGCCCGCGGCCCTGGTGGAGTGGTCCGATGGCGTGTCGGGCATCCACCGGGAGGCCCTGCTGCTGGCCCGGGAGGGACCCGGAACCTTCTCGGCCCGGACCAGCGGGGACATGGCGCTCCACGCCCGGATCCACCTGTCCTCATCGGAGGATCGCCCCTCCTCGATGGAACTCCGCGTGACGGAAGGTCCTCTCCTGCTTTTCGTGGGGCGGCTGGCGCCGGGAGAGACCGCCACGATCCCGGGGGGCCGTACGGTCCGGCTGGAGGGCCTGCCCTTCTGGGCGCGTCTGCACGGCAACCGGGATCCGGGGCTGTGGCTGGTCTATGCGGGGTTTGCCGTGGGCCTGATCGGCGCCTCGCTGACCTACGCCGTGATCCGGGTGGACGAACGCGTCCAGATCACTCCCGGGGATGGCCAGGAGCGGGTGCGGATCGCCCTCCGGCCCCACCGCTTCGCCCCGCTCTTCCGCGATCGCTTCGAGCGCCTGGTACGCGACCATGGTGGACAGCCATGAGAACGCGCCTCCTGCTCCTGCCCGCCCTGCTCCTCCTGGGCCTCGCCTGCGGGCGCGTCCCGGAGCGCGAGGCCCGCGCCCTGGTGGAGCGCTACAACCAGGTGGTGAGCGAGGCCTACCGCCGCTGCGATCTCGCGCTCATTGACAGCGTGGTCGCCGCAGACTGCGTAGCGGGCAGGAACCTGACGGGCCTCATCGGCGTTCGCATGGACATGGGGATCGTCCTGGATTCGCGTCTGGAGGATCTGCAGATCACCGGCGTCCAGCGCCGGAAAAACGAGCTGGAAGTCCGCACCAGGGAGCGGTGGTCCTACCTGGACCGCCGGTTGGGCACGGGCGAACAGGTGGGCGAGGCCTCGGTGGACCACTACGAGATGCTGTACCTGTTCAAGCAGGTGAAGGGTGCCTGGATGGTGACGGAAACCAGGTTCTCGGCCCCTCCCCAGGTGGGGAGACAATCCACGCCCTGGCAGATGGATGCCAAGGAGGCCCACGCCATGATCGCCCCGGCCCGAGGAACGAAACCATGAGCCCCTTCCTGCTGGAAACCATCCTCCACTGGGGGGCGGTGGGCCTCTACATCCTGGCCACCATCCTCTTCGCCCACGCCCTGCTGTGGAATCATGCCCTCCGGGTGCGCTGGGCCCTGTGGCTCACGGCCCTGGGCCTGCTGCCCCACTCCGCGGCGCTGATCGTCCGATGGGTCGAGGTGGGCCACGGGCCCTACATGCTCAAGTACGAGGTGCTGTCCTCCAACGCCTGGATCGCCATCGCCATGCTGCTCCTCGTCCTCTGGCGCCGGCCCGCCTGGGCCGGACTCGCCCTGGTGGCGCTGCCCTTGTCCATTTTGATGGTGGGCCTGGGCCTGCTGAGCAGTCCCGAGGCCCGCAGTCTGCCGCCCACGCTGCGATCCGTCTGGCTGGTGTTCCATGTCCTGTTCAACAAGCTGGCGGTGGGGGCCTTCCTGCTGTCCTTCGCCTCCGCGGTGGCGACCCTCCGCAAGCAACGCGGGGCGTCCAGCCGCTTTCTCGACCGCCTCCCCGCCGTGGATGTGCTGGACGCCTACACGCTGCGCTACGTCGGCTTCGGCTTCGTGTTCTGGTCCACCACCATCGTCATGGGGGCGATCTGGGCGAACCAGTCCTGGGGGCGATACTGGGGCTGGGATCCCATCGAGACCTGGTCCCTGGTGACCTGGCTGGCCTACGGCTCCCTGCTCCATCTCCGGCGGTTCTACCGTCTCGGCCCGAAGGCCACGGCCTGGATCACGGTGGCTTGCTTCGCGCTGTCGGTCCTGACGGTGTTCATCCTGCCTTTCCTGATTCCTTCCATGCACGCCGCGTACTTCCAGTGAGTTGTGATCCACGACGGGGAATCGGGGCCTAGAATCCTGGATAGCGGAGTTTCCTTGTCCCGACACACGCCTGAGATCCTGCTGGTCACCCCGCCCTACCACGCGGGAGTGGTGGAATCCGCCGGTTCCTGGCTGCCCTGCGGCCTGGTCTACATCGGCGGCGCCCTGAAGCAGGCCGGCTACGGCGTGGCGCTCTACGACGCCATGACCCGGTTCCACACCCTGGATGAGGTCCAGCGGACCTTCCGCGACCAGCGCCCCGATGTGGTGATGGTGTCCTGCATCACGGCCACCGTGGTGGACGGCATCGAGGTCTGCCGCGTCGCCAAGGAGGAGAACCCTGGAATCCTGACCGTTCTCGGCGGCTCCCACCCGACGTTCATGTACGAGGAGATCCTCCGCGAACATCCCGAGGTGGACCTAATCATCCTCGACGAGGGTGAAGAGACTTCCGTGAAGCTCATGGATGCCTGGTCCGCGGGCGGCGACCTCAGCCGAGTGGCCGGCATCGTCTACCGCGAGGCGGGCCTGGTGGTGAAGACCCCGCGCCGCCCCTTCATCACGAACCTCGATCGGCTGGAACCTGCCTGGGATCTGGTGCCCTGGAAGGAATACTCCTACCGGCCCAAGCCCGGATCCACCCTGGCAGTGGTGTCGTCGTCCCGCGGATGCAAAGAGCACTGCTCCTTCTGCTCCCAGCGCCTCTTCTGGAACGAATCCTGGCGCGCCGTCTCCGCCGGCCGCTTCGTGAACCAGCTCGAACGGATGCGCCGCGACCATGGCGTGGACGTGGTGATGCTGGCGGACGAGATCCCCTCCCTGGATGCCGTGCGCTGGGAGAAGATCCTCGATCTGCTCATCGAGCGCGACCTCGGCACGGCGATCCTGCTGGAAACCCGCGTGGACGACATCCTGCGGGACGAAAAGCTGATGCCGAAGTACCGCCGCGCCGGCATCGAGCACATCTACGTGGGCGTGGAAGCCACCAGCCAGAAGGCCCTCGACCTCTTCAAGAAGGATCTGAAGGTCGAGGATGGCAAGCGCGCCATTGACCTCATGGCCGCCCACGACATCGTTTCCGAGACCTCCTTCGTCATGGGCATGCCCCACGAAACCAAGGAGGACATGGCCCTCACCATCGAGCTGGCGAAGTACTACAACCCGGACATGGCCTTCTTCCTGGCCATCACGCCCTGGCCCTACGCCGATCTCTACAAGGACGTGAAGGACCACATCGCCACCACGGACTACCGGAAATACAACCTGGTGGAACCGATCATCAAGCCCGAGACCATGACCATTGACGAAGTGCGCCAGCAGCTCTTCAACGGGTTCCGCGACTTCTACATGAACAAGATGAAGAACCTGCACACCATGCCCGCGTGGAAACAGGACTTCATGAAGACCCTCATGCACCTCTTCATGACCCACTCCTACCTGCGCGATCAGATGGGCGCCCTCATGGACCAGATGCCCGGCCACGCCCAAGGCGCCCCTGGGTCCCGTCCGCACCCTGTGGCCCCCCAGCCCGACTGGCACCCCCACGGCAACCCGGGTGCTGTATCCAAGTAAAGGAGTTCCCGCATGCACGGTGCCCTCTTCCTTCTCCTCGCCGCTCCGGCCATGGCAGGCTACGGCTCGAACCCGTCGAAAACCCCGGCTCCGATGATCGCCGCTCCATCCCAGGCCCCGGTCGCCGCTCCCAGGCTGGCCCCGGGGTCCCAGATGCCCAAGGATGCCTCCCATGCTGGCGTGCCGGCCGCCCAGGTCAAGGCCCAGCCAGCCCCCGCCATGGGTGAACCGTTGACCGGCGAGGTGCTGGAGCGCCTCGACGCCCCGCCCTACTGCTACCTTCGCCTGAAGACCGCCAAGGGCGAGGTGTGGGCCGCCATCCCCGAGGCCAAGGCCGAGAAGGGCGCCGAGGTCACCGTGGCGAACGCCATGCTCATGACGGATTTCCCATCCAAGACCCTGAACCGGACCTTCGCCGAAGTGTACTTCGGCACCCTGGCCACCGCGGATACCGCATCCCCGGCCGCGGGAAACAACCCCCATGCCCAGGCTGGCCAGACCGCCACGGCGGCGAAGGTTGGCAAGATCGGGAAGGCCTCCGGCGCGGATGCCCGCACCGTGTCCCAGGTCTGGGCACAGAAGGACGGTCTGAAGGAAAAGAGCGTCACGGTGCGCGGGAAGGTCGTGAAGTACAGCACTGGCGTCCTGGGCAAGAACTGGATGCACCTTCAGGACGGCAGCGGCAACCGGACGAAGGGTACCAACGACATCACCGTCACCACCCAGGACGAGGTGGCCATGGGCGATACCGTGACCATCCGGGGCGTGGTCCGCGTCAACAAGGACTTCGGCGCCGGCTACAGCTACGCCGTGATCATCGAGGACGCGAAAGTGGTCAAGAAGTAGGGCAGGCCCCCCCCCGAATACATGCGGGCGACCGCAGCCGCCTCTCCCGTCTGTGGTGGCATCAGCGTTACTTATTTCGCATTCAGGTCAGCCTCGGCCTCTTCAAGCTGCTGGAGCAACTCGCTGAACGAGGGCTGGGCCGCCAGGAACATGGGCAACATGGAGTCCAGGTCCCGCGCCAGCTCCCCGTGTCTGTGCTCGGGAGGAACCAGGTGGAAGGTTCCAGGGCTGGCGGTGTCATAACTGGCCCAGGATGAGGCAAAGAACCGCGATTTGTGCCGAACCACATTCTGGAGAAGATCCAAGCGGGCCATGGCCTTCGAGCGGCTGGGATGCCGCCAGAGCGCGGCCATGTCCGAATAGTGGCGCGCCAAGCGATCCCGCAGGAGTTGGGTCGCGGGGCGGTGGTACTCGGCATGGAGGATCGTGGCCTTCTCCCAGAAGGTCCGTTCCAGCTCCAGAGCCACGACCGGAACCTTGAAGTCCTCGAAGATCTCTCCCAGGACATCCGCCAGCATCGGCCGGATGACATGGTTTCCCGTGGGTTGCTGATCGGTCAGGGCACCCAGCTCCAGCTTCACCTGCTTGGCGATGTAGCCACTCGCCTGCGGGAGCACTGACGGGTAGCGAAACCAGAGGTTGGGAGAACCAGCCATTGGATCCAGCTCGTATTTGAGCCAGGAAGGCTGCGAGGAAGGTGTCCCAAGGATTTCGGAAATGGAGGCTTCCAGGGCGGGTTGGAATCGCCGCGCAACGCGCTCCTCGCACGCATTGGCCAGTGACTTCACGCGCTTCTCCCGCTGGCTGGCCGATGGCGCGTCGTCCAGGTCGGCCTCCGAGAACCCCAGGGAAGCTGGGGTCACGGCTAGATCGGCATCTTCTGAAAAGCGCTCGATGACTCCGAAGACCTTCGACAGGGAAGTCCCACCCTTGAACACCACGCTTGGAGCCATGGCAGGCGTGGCGTAGATCCGTCCCAGGATCCAGCAGACCCAGAAATCCTTCTCGACGATCACGGGCAGGATGCCTCGCCGAGCCGCCACCTGCTCGATGATCAGGCGGCGCTCGGCCATGGGGTGCAGGGCAAAGGCGGTCATGCGTCTTCTCCCGCGATGAAACGCAGGTAGGGATGCATCCAGGCGGGTGCCAAAGGGAGATCCCTCAACAGTCGCTTCCGGTCCTTGAGGTTCAGTGTCTCCCGAAGGTGGGCCACGCGTGAATGGGTGACATGGTCTTTCCCGAGGCTCCGCAGGGCCGCGAAGACCAGGCTGCTTGTCGAGGCCGCCTTGCCCACCTGACGCAGGCTGCGCTGCTTGAGCTGCACCGTGAGCGGCCCCACCTTCACGGTGTGGCCGGGACCATCCGTGAGAAACACCGCCTTGACCGGAACCTGCTCGGAAAGGCCCAGGAGGTTGGCAGCCATGGCTTCCATGGGCTGGATTGTGGCGCCGTCTTTGCGAGCCAGGGCCTGGGCAACCGCCTCGGCGGTGGGCAGGAGCTCGCCCAGCAAGGCATGGCTCCGGGGTACATCGTAGAGCCCACGGGCAAGACGCCGAAGGCTGCCCCCCCGCACGAGCCGCAGTAAGGTCATGCCCACGCTGTGGGGTGACCCGAGATCCAGGAAATCGAAAGGCGTGAAGACCCTGCCGGGATCAGTCCGCGTTTGCCGGGCAATCCGGTGAGCGAGCTTCTTGCTGAGGGTCGGTGAATTCAGATTCAGGTGATCGGAAGACATGGAAGTCCTCCCAGAAGAGGTGTCAGCCAGGGTCGGCATGCTGGAATATTGGTTCTATTTCGTTAAAAAAACAATGTTTAATTTTTAACAAATTTTTTCTTGCATGGTCTGGAAACCAGAGTCATGAAACAAAAACGGCCACCCAGGAGGACGGCCATCGGAGTTGGGTTAAGTGGTGGTCCCGGAGCGATTCGAACGCCCGACCCTCAGATTCGTAGGCTTCGGCGGGCTGTCGGAGGCTTGCGGTCGTTCGTCCACATGGGTTAGTCTTCGCCTCGTCACAACCGGAGGCGACCCGTGCGATCCACGACTCGAAATGCCATGTGAACGATGCCCTTGAATCGCGCCTAGGCGCTGGATTCAAGGGCTTCGTTGTCTGGGCGGGCGGCTGTGACCTGATCCCGGTGTGACCCGTTGCGCGGCCCCGCGCTCAGGAACCCGATCCCCCGGACCCTCTCAATCGGGCCGTCCTGTGACGGAACGGCCCTTCTCAATCCTGCCCGGCGCCCAGAAAGCGCGGGGCTTCGCCCTGCCTTGCGGGGCTTGGAGACCTTTTATATGAGCATTGGAGACGTTTTAATCGTCCTGACCATCCTGGTGTTCGCGGCGCTGATCACCCGCTTCATCCGGGGGCGCTGGGGGCGCTTCGTGGGCGTGGGAATTTTCATCAATGCCGGGGAGAGCGGGCCGCGCCGCACGCCGGGGGAGATCCACCGGGAGCTGTGGGAGCAGAAGGGGACGCTGGACAAGGCGGTGGCGGACTGCGCCAGGGCCCGCGTGACGAATCATGCGAGCTGGCACGCGCCGGACGCGCCCTGCGAAGTGGAGCCGGGAGGTGGCCGATGAAGATCGTCCGGGTGAACGAAAACCAGTGGCTGGATCTGTGGACGCTGACCAGTTTCGAGCGCAAAGCCTATCCCGAGTCAGAAGGGCTGGAGATCAAACTGATGATCGAGCGCCATCAGGGGCCCCTGGTGCTGTTCTCTGGGAGCGATGCTCAGGCGGTAGTGGTGGCGTTGGAGGCGGCGGAAGTCAGGGCGTTTCCCTATCCCCTCGCGATCGGTGTGCCCAAGGAATCGCTGGAGGAGGAGCGGGAGGCGGAAGCCCGCCTGGGGGCGTTTCAGCGGCTGCGGCGCTTCATGTTCGGGAGCGAGCGATGAGGGCCAGCCTAGGAGTCGTCTACATTGCCGGACCCTACTCGTCACCATATTCAAGTATCGTCCGGCAAAATGTGGCCGAGGCCGTAGCCTTTGGACAGCAGGTCAGGGCTCTGGGCCTGGTGCCCGTGGTGCCCCACGTCGCCATCCTGCCGACGGGCCGCACGGAAGCGGAATACGAGGCGGCCATGATGGAGTGCTTCGAGCTGCTGAGCCGCTGCGATGCGGTGGTGCTGATGCCGACCTGGCGGAGCAGTCCCGGCGCCGTGCTAGAGCGAGCGCAGGCCGAGGACTGGGGGATTGAAATCTTCGAGGGAATTGAGGATCTCCGGGAGGTAGCCGATGGCCTTGCCTCGTGATCTGAAGATGCAGTCCCTGCGCCGCGAACTGGGCGCCATGTTGCCGCCCGATATGCCCCGCCCCGTGCCGCCGGTAGCGGACCCCGTGTTCCAGGCCTGGCGATCCGAATTTCAGGCCTACGTGGATCGCAAGGATTCCCTGGTGAAGGCCTTGAATATCCTGGAGGGCGGCCATGAGGTTGCGTGAGCGCGAGGAGTTCTTCCGCAAGAAACACAACGTGCAGACGATCAACGATGTCCACCGGGAGCGGCGCCTGGCGGAAGCGGCGGAGAAGGCGGCAGAGGAGCGGCGCCTGAAGGTCGTGAAGGAATCCACCAAGGGGGCCATGCTGCCCGGACTGGAGGTGCCGCGATGATCGGATGGTTGATCGGCATCGGCATCCTCGTCCTCTTCACGGGCTCCATCGCTGTGGTGCTGATGGATCAGGACCGGGACCACCCCGCCAAGCATCGGCCCAATGAGCTGGATCAGGCCCGATACCACGCCGTGCGCCTGCGCCACGCGCTGGAGTATCTGATCTCCCGGTGGCCGGATCGTTGCAATTCCGAGGCACTGGAACAGGCGCGGAACGTCGCCAAGGAAGCGGCGAGGGTTGGGCTATGATCCGCGCCGAGGTATTCCACCCGAGGGGCGAGGAATCAGACTGGACCTTGACGGCTGTGTCTTTTGGACGCGGTATGCGCCTCGGTTGCCTTGGTCATGCATTCGTTGCACAGGTTCCTTCCGTCGCCCCAGATAGGCCGGAAGTCAACCGCATCTGGAGCCCCGCAGAGGTCGCAGGGATCGTTAAAGATCTCGTCCTCCTCAAGGATGTCGAGGGGATCGCGTGGAAGAAGTCCGGCGTCATCAAGCTGGTCCCGAAGTGGCCTCTGGATTGGATCAACCATCGGGGCGGCCGGATTGATCGGTTTGCGGTGGCGGTGTCGGCTCCTGGCCATGGCGCGGTCTCCTCGGTTGAAGGGTTCCGGATCATCCTACCCGCCAACGAAATCAGGCGGTCCATTCGCAAGTTGCGGCAGGCCATTCGGGTCTTGAATCGGCAGGTGACGCCATGATCCGCGAGGAAGCTGAATTCATTTTGGCGCCGATCATCCTGGGCTTTGAGGTGGCGAAGGACCGAGTCACCGAGCTACTCAGACAAAGCCAACCCAAAACAGGCATGAATCGCGCCGCCTACCACGAGCTTGTCCGCCATGAATCAGATCTGGAGCAGGCCCTGGCCTACCTGATGGCCAGAGAGAAGGCGTGGGCCGTGGATGGGCTCATGCAGGCCGTGGACACCGGGCGCACCGTCGCCACCTGGCCGTCCGTGATGCCAGGCTCCGACTATCCGTCTCGGATCATTGCCGCCTGGAGAGACAGCAAGTCCGAAACCAAAGCCGCCCCGAACGTGGCACCACTGGCGAGGCCCGCATGATCGGCGTATGCAGGCACGGGAGCGGAGAATACGACAGCTGCGAAATTTGCCAGCGGCTGATGAAAATGGGCAGCTACCCATTGGCTTGGTATGAGAACCACTACCAGCCAAGCCTCTTCAGTCTGGAGCCGGAGGCGTAATCGTCAGGGGTGTCGGCCGCCGGAGGCGGTCGGCACCCCTAGTCTTGACTCCGGCGCTACATTTTTCGCGCCGGGGTTCCAGGAAGGGAACCTAGTGAAACAAGAGAAGATCGAAGCGGCGACCCCTGGCGAAGTCGCCGCCGCTTTGCGGGATTCCATCAGTCAGGACCACCTGGACCGGACCCTCCACCCAGAGGACGCCGAGGATGGCCGGGAGCTGGCCCGATGGGGCCGCGCCTTCGGGTTGGCCCATGATGCCCATGAGGCCCTGGGCCTGGAGCCCTGGAAGAGGCTCAGCCTGGACGACCTGGCGGCCTTCGTCGCGAAGACCATCAGCCCGCATCCTTCCGTCTTCGCCGAGAAGGCCGAGGCGATGCAGGAACTGGAAGGCCGGAGGCTGTGGCAGGAGGGGAAGCGCCTGGACTCTTGCGGCACGCCCTGGGGCCGAATCGTCCGCCTGTTCTGGAAGGACCGCAAGGGCCGGGAGATCATGCGAACCAGAGGCGTGCACAGTTGCAAGCACCGCTGGTGCCCGCGCTGCGGAAAGCCCCGGCAGACGCGCCTGGCCGGTCAGATGGAGCGCGTGGTGGAGCTGGCCCGGGAGTGGGGCTTCAATGAGGCACACCTGCGGTTCGTCACCCTCACGGTCCCCAACGGGGAGAATGTCACTGACCTGCGAGAGAAAGCACATTCCGCGTGGGCCAGGCTTCAGCGCACGCGCTGGTGGCCGGCCCGGGTCTTCGGGTGGTTCCGCGGCTCAGAGGTCATCACCGGCAAGGATGGCCGCTGGAATCTCCACCTTCATGTGGTGGTGATCCTCTGGTCCAGGCAGATCAGCTACCAGAACGTCTGGGATGCCTGGGAAGTGGCGTGCGGGAAGCGGTATCAGGTGGACATCGAGGGGCTGAGGGATATTCGGCGCAAGGCCAAGGGCCGGGGCACCACGCGGGCCATCCACTACATCAGCAAATACATCGCCAAGCGCGAGGATCTGGCGAAGCTCAAGGCCGGACCCGGAGGACTGGCCCACCTCTTCAGTGGCACGCGAGGGATGCGCACCTTCGCGATGGGTGGCGGGTGCAGTGTGCTGCGGAGGCTTCTAGACGTGCTCATGCCCACCTGGGCCCTTCAGGCGGAGCGAGTCATGGAGGATGCCGAGATGCGAGATGGCAAGGCCCCTTTCCGCTGCGAGGAGGTGGACACCAGCACCGGGGAGATCATGGAGGCCACGATCCCCAAGCCCTACCTGGATGCACGGGAGAAGGCCCGATGGAGAGCCCTGGCGGAGCCACTGTGGTTCGACAGCACAA
This sequence comes from Geothrix sp., assembly GCA_030681515.1. GTDB lineage: Bacteria > Acidobacteriota > Holophagae > Holophagales > Holophagaceae > Geothrix. The sequence continues at coordinate 155,924 of JAUXSE010000053.1, forward strand.
GGACCGTGGGACGAAAGGCCGGGCCGCGAGGCCAGTTCCGGCGCATCGGCATCCTGCCCTTCCAGGGCGAGGTGACGACGCTGGACGATCACCGGAAGGGCCGCCCTCAACAGGGCATCCGGGCCTTGGTGGCAGGCGGGCGATGGCGAGTGCAGCAGTGGGAGGAACTGAGCAAGAAGACCGGCAAGGTGCTGAAGTTCAGTGTGGTCCTGCCCATCGGACGCTACGCCTGGCGTCCCATCGCCGCTGAAGTCTGGGCCGCCATGGGGCTGGATCAGGGTGGATGGGCCAAGGCTCGCCGCGCCGCGTTCCGAGCCCACTCCAACGCCGCGATGGATCCCCTCGCGAAGCGCGACAACATGCACATCATCAAGGCAGCGTTGGATGACCGCGTGACCTTCAAGATGGATGAGCACGGGAAGCCCGTCACCCGCCGCAGCCTGAAGGCCGCCGAGTTGTGGAGCGATTACCTGCACGAGATGCGGTCGAATCCAGGTGCCGTCTGGGACGATGGAATCCAGGCCATCCGACGTCACGCGCTATCGCTCGAACGACCAGGCCTTCTTGAGATCGAAGGCCCCGAACTACGGCAGCTTAGGAAAGGCCTTCAATCGGAGATCCCATGACCCTCGAAAAGCAGGCCTATCGCTACTCGGACGCGGCGGTGGTGCTGGGCGTGAGCCCTCGGACCATCCGGAGATGGGTGGACCTGGAAATCCTGCCTGTGGTCAGGGTCACGCAGCGGACCATCTTCGTTTGCCGAAGGGCGGTGGAAGCCTTGATGAGGTCGCCACTGCCTTGGAGTGAGGCCGATGCCAAGGTGATCTTCGCCCACCGGCGAAGCTGATCCCTGGACGACGACGGCCACCAGGCCGAAGATGGAGGCCAGAGGATGCCCATGCCCACCAAGCCGAAGACCACCACGCCCAAGAAGGCCACTGCCGCTCCCAGGCGGGCGAGAACCAATCCCACGGAACCAGAGTTCTTCACGGTCAAGCTCCCCTTGCACATGCCCAAGGGCTTGAGCTACGTCTACGACGAGAAGATCAAGCAATGGGTATGGCAGGCAAAAACCCATGCCGGCCAACAGGCGCTCATGGATATGATCCGAAACGGGGAGCTGTGACGGCCGCCCGGCGATTTTTCCTCACTCGTTTCCATCCTGGGGCACTCGCTGACTTGATTGAGATCGAGCTGCGATCCTCATGGGTGTTTGACTGCACAAACCAGGAGCTGATCCGGATCAAGGCCCGGAGAGACGAGGCGGACCCAAAAAGAGGACGGCTTGAAGGCTGCCTATCCCACAGCTTCAAAGCCGATCCAGAAGATCGCGATTTCACCGGCAGGATCGTTTACAAGGTGGACGGGCTGGTCCTCTGGATCCTTGCCGTCCACCCTGACCATGACGAGGCCTACCGAAGAGCGCGAGCCCGGCTCAGGCGCCTCGGCTGAACTCCCTGACACCTCACCCCAAGGCCTGGAATAGGCCTTTTTTGCCTTATCCACCCCTGACCACTCTCTCAATCGGACCTCCGTAAGGGGATATGGCGGGGGAATGGCGGGGGAATGGCGGGGACATGGCGGAGACATGGCGGGGGAATGGGTTGATTTGGCCGCACGGAGGACAGAAGCGGCCACATGAGACCCCCCGAAACGGGACGATGGGATGGAGGTGATCCATGCCCGAGCGCGACGACAAGATCAACTGGATGGAGCCGCCCAAGGCGACAGAGGATCTCCCGGGATGGGCCAAGCCGGGCCGGCCGGATCTGGCGATCCCGAAGCCAGCGCTGAGCCAGGACGAACTGAGCGCCATCCATGAGGCGGCCCAGCGGAAAAAGGAACTGGACTACACCGAGGCCGTGGCCCGCGGCGCCGCCCTCAAGGCGGTGAACGGCATCCTCGATGAGCAGCGGCGTTCCGCGGCATCAGCCCAGGACGAGGAGCGGAGCAAGCTGTCCCCGTTCTTCGCTTACATGAACAGCCTGCGGGATCTGTCCGGTGAGGAGCAGGACGAGGCCCGGACGGAACTGAAGCTCCAACTCTTCAGGCTGGAGGATACCGGCGGCCCCAGGCCCCGGAAAATCTACTGTCAGGAGCTGACCCTGGACCAGGCCGAGGTGAAGACCATGGGAGATCCCGCCTTTGAGCGCCGGACCCAGGACTACGCCGAACGCGCGGGCCGGTTCGGACGCTACGAGTGGAGGATGAAGGGCTGGGCGATGGGGGAACTGACCCTGGACACCAGCGTTTCAGTCCATGTCGAGGCGCCCCCGGGCTACGTCCCGCCCCTGAACCTCATCCCGGAAGAAAAACCAAAGGCGGACCCCATGGAAGGCTTCAGCGGCACCCTGGACCTGGTGGGCCGGGTGGCGGCCATGTTCGGCAGCAAGAACGACGGGAACATGGCTCCCCTGGAGCTGAAGAAGCTCGAAGCCATGTCCTACGAGCAGGGCCAGCGGGCCGGGAAGATGGAGGGCCGGTATGAGGCCGAACGGGAGCACCGGAAGGAGCTGGACGACCTGCGAGAACGCCACCGTCGCGACCTGGACGATGCCGAGCGCAGGGGCCTTGACCGGGGGAAGGTGGATGGCGCGCGGGAAGTGCGCGACGAGCTCACCCCGAAGCTCTGGCAACTGGAACACGCGAACGGAATGCCGGAATCCAGCCTGGTCAGCGATCTGGTGGTCAACCTCGGAGGCCCAGAAGCCTTCCAGGGCCTGGTGGGGGCCGTGGTGACGAACCTGAACAAGCCCAAGCCGAATCCAGCACCAGCAACCCGACGCATGGCCCATGCAGGGAATCCACCGATCCCCCTGGTCCCCGGCCCCAAGGTGGCCCTGAATCCGGCTCAGTCCGAGGAGCCCAGCCGAGCCGATTACCTGGAGGCCATGAACCTGGTGGAAGAGGCCGTGGCGATCATTGAAGAGGCCATCCCGAACGAGACCCCGGAGAACGCGGCGAAACTGGGCCAGTTGCAGCCCCTGCTGGAGGCCTTCCACGGAGAAGGACTGAAGGAGGGCCCGCTGGCGACCTGGTGGGCCGACTGGAATCAGCGGTGGAAGCCCATCGTTGAAGCCGTGTTGAACGCCGCCGAGGAGCACCAGGCAGGACAAGAAGCCGAACCTCAACCCGAACCAGCACCCGGCCCCGAACAGGAACCCGAGGAGGAATCCGTGAACCTGGAAGCCCTGAGGGCCATCCTGATCGAGGCCTTGGACGAAGGCAAGGAAGATCCGGCGATCCTGGAGCACCTGAAGGCCATGGTTCCGGAGGAGATCCGAGCTATATGGAGGCGGCAGACCAAAGGCTGGCCCCTCGCGATGCTGGCGGGAATGATCGGCCAAGGCCAGCACCAGGGACGCCTGAAGCAACTGTTGGAGGCCTTCCGGGCTGGACAGTAGGAAATCCAAGGCCGATGATGAATCCGGAGGCTGACGTGATTCCTGTCCGGCGCAACCCAACCCAGCTTCCACGCCACCTTCCCAAGGGCGTGAAGCTCGTCTATCAGGAAACGCCCTCCGGAGGCTTCAACACAGGGCGGAATCCTCACCTGAAGAACTCCATCGAATGGGTGGCCTTCGAGCGCCACCGAGAAGAAAACTGGGAGCCATGGGTCTGGTCATTCGCGAGCTTCCGGGCCTTCATCCTTTTTCAGGTCCATCGAGCGGTTGAGCGAGGCGAACAGTGATCGCAAGACGACGGCTCAACCTGAAGATTGAGGCCGGGGCACAGCAAGACCTGGACGACATCCAAGACCGAGCGCCGGAGGCTCTGGGATTCGCCCTTTCTGCGATCAACGCAGGGTGAGAATCCCACAGAAGATGGACCCGAAGACCAAGCGGCTGGATGGCCACAGGTCTTTCTCCTTCCCGGCTGGGCCGGACGACGTGAAGCAACTCGGCAGGATGATCTCGGAAATTGTTGGGAACACCCTGATCGTGGTGGCCGTGGACGAAGACCACGACAGGGCCTATGCGAAGGCAAAGGCCAGAACCCGCAAGCGCTGAGGAATAACGACCACAGAAGGCCCGCTATCCGGAGGGCCTTCTTCATGTCTGCCGCCAGTTGCGGCCCCAAGCGGCCACAGAGGGCGCCCGATGGCCAGACGCTGGGGCCATGCTCTGGACACCGCCCGCCTCCCCGTTGGACTACCGCCCTCCCGTGCTGGCAGCCCAGGCCATCGTGATGCGATCAGGCATAGCCGAAACATCGCGTGCCCTGATCCCAGCCAAGCCCCCGGCGCTGATGCCGAAAAGCGCGGTGCCGACAACGAAGACCGTGCGGATCCAGGGCAGTTCAGACGAACAGGCCATCCAGAAAGTGAAGCTGCTCAAGGACCAGGTCGTGAAGCCCGCCCTGGGCGCGGGGCCGCGCGGAATGGCCTACACGCGAAACCTGTTGGCCGAAGCCCTGGGCGGAGCGCCCAAGGGGGTCAACGGCCACAACAAATCAGTCGAGGCCGTTAGGATTTTTGAATGGGTGCGGGCCCGTGTCCGATACGTGAATGACCCCGTAGGACGCGAGTTGTTCCAGCAGCTTCCCGAGCTGATGAAGCTGGGAATTGGTGACTGCGAGGATTTCACGGCCTTGATCGCCTCGCTATTCACGGCGGCGGGAATCAAGGTCAAGGCCCGCATCATCCAGATTCCCAAGAAGAGCGGCTGGGCACACATCTACCCAGTGGCAGAGCTGGAGGGGAAGTGGCGAGCCTTCGACGCGACCGAGCGCCAGCGAGCCGGGTGGGAGTTCCCCACCATCAAGCGAAGCATGGATCTGGAGGTGGTAGCTTGAGCGAGATCATGGTCCTGGGCAGCGTGGAAGGGTTCGCAGGGGCTGATGAAGATCTGCCCTACCTCGTGCCCCTGGCGGCGCCCAAGGTGGCGACGAAACCCATCTCCTACACCCTGAAGCCCAGCGGATCCAGCTCGGGAGGATTCTTCTCCAGCCTGACGAAGGGCATCGGCAACGTGGGGAACTGGTTTTCCAGCAACTCCCAGGGCGTGGTCCAGGTGCTCGATGCCGCGGGACGCCTCAAGTCAGGCGCCAAGGCGCAGACAACCTCCATCAACGATGCCTACTACCGCAACATCGTGAACACGCCGCCCCGCAGTTGGTTCGACGACGAAATGATCCCCGGCCTGAAGAACTCTGCCCTGGTGGTCATCGCCGGCGGCCTGGCGGTGGGCCTGTTCCTCATGTCCCGCAAGAGCGCGGCGCCACCGGTGCAACCGTGAGCGCCCGCGTGGTGACGAAGACCGCCTTTCAGATCGAGGAGCTGACGCCGCTGGTGCGAAGGGCCGATGGCCGGTTGACGCCTGCCACGCCGGGAGAAATGGTCTCTCTGGGATACCCCAGCTTCACGCCCGGTCCCGGGGGAACGCAGCCCACCATCCCGGAGCCGCCCAAGGCCTCATGGATGGACCGGGAAGACCTGGTCCCCGGACTGAAGAACAGCACGGTCGTCTTTGGAGCTGGAGCCATGGCCCTGGTGATCGCCTTCCTCGCAATGAAACAAAAGCAGGTGGTGGGATGACCGCCTTTGGCATGATCTCCCGCCAGAAGCTCATGGATGAAGCGCCTGAGGGCCGAATCCCGCGCCCTATGCTGCTTCGCCGGCCGATCCAAAGGCCCCTACCGGAGGGGACCAGGCCAAGGCCCCGGATCCTGCCCCCGAACCGGAACCCCAAGATCCTTTGGAACCGGGAAATCGTGACGCTGCCAACGCCTTCCGCGATCCAGCCAAGCCCCATGCCTGCGGTCCAGGCATCTCTCCCACTGGCATCGTTCATCCAGGCCGCTCCGGCTGTGGTGCCCCAGGTGATCGCTCCCTCGCCGGGAGTTCCCATCCAGACCGGGACGATCCTGACCGCGAGAACGGAAACGGCAAGATTGGAACCCGTTTTCGAGCGCACCAGGTCCGGGAAAGAAAGCATCGGCCCGGAACTTCAGACCGATGCCCCGGGCTTCTTTGATCAGGAACTGATCCCCGGCGTGAAAAACCTCTACCTGGCCGGGGGAGCGGCGGCCCTGCTGCTGGTGCTGATGATGAGGAAGAAGTCATGAGCCAAATCACCATCCTGCACCGCCCCTTCAACCCCCTCGCGCTCCAGTTCCATGCCGCGCAGCAAGCGCAGCGCCAGCCCATGGGATGGACCCCTTGGACGCCCCTGGACGATTACGAACAGATGGAGGGCCTCGGCAGCTTCCTGAAGAAGGCCGCCAAGTCCATCACGAAAATCGCGCGGGCGCCCATTAAGCTGGTGGCCCCCAAGCTGGCCAAGAAGCTGGAAAAAATTGACAACAAGATCATTGACAACGTGGACAGCGTCCACACCAAGATCAACGTGGCAGCGAAGAAGGCCGGAAAATCCGTCGGCAAGTTCGTCAAGAAGAACTGGAAATGGATCATCGTGGCGGCGGCCATCGCCATCACCATCTACTCGATGGGTTCCGGCTCCACCATCGCCGCAAAGATGATGAGCGGCCTGACCAAGGTGAAGGGCTACATCGCAACCGGCAAGGAATGGGCGGGCGCCAAGCTGAAATCCGGCTGGAAGGCTGTGACTTCCGGCATGACGAAGCTGCTCAATGGCAAGAAATTCGGAGAGCTGAATCCCAACGAAGTCGAAGCCTTGGCCGAAGCGAACGAGCAATCCGGCGAAAGCCTCATCCCGTGGGAAGTTCTCGGCATGATCGGGAAGAAGGCGCTGACACCCTCCGAGCAAACAGCCTCGGATGCCATGCAGTTTCAGAGCGAAGGCGGCGGATTCCCCGGAGCGGAGTATCCCGGCCAAGGCGCGGGCGGCGGCGCGGAGTATCCCGGCCAAGGCGCGGGCGGCGGCGCGGGCTTTCCCGTTGGGCCGTCCAGCGCCTCCCCGTCCTGGTTGATGCCCGCTCTGATCGGCGCCGGAGCCCTCGTGCTCATCATGGCGGTGACCTGATGTATGCCGAAACGTTCAAGGTTCAGGGATGGATGGAAACGCAAGCCAAATGGCTGCGATGGGCCATGCAGAGCCTGACGGCGAGGAAGCTGGAAGACGTGCGCTACAACCTCCAGAAGTTCTGGGAGAGCTTGTCGGACGCGAAGGGCCGGGCCGCAAAGCCTCAGGACTGGGGCGACATCATGACCCTGGACGCCCAGAGTCAGTGGACCCTGGGAAACCTCTACCAGAACGACCAGGCCGATATGTTGAAACAGCTCAACAACTTCATGCTCGCTCGAAACGTTGGTGTCGCGATGACGGGACCAATTCTGATGTCAACAGCGGCAAAATACTTCGCCGCAGGGACCACAGAAATCCGATCCAAAATCGAGAACCTGGGGGCCTCGGCAAGCGCAGCATTCAAGGCTCAGTCGAACCTAGCGAGCCAGGCAGAGGCCGAATACCGGAAGGCCGGAATCCAGGACAACCAGGCCAGAAGCACGGGCCAGGTCGCGTCCTACGCCGTCACGGGAGCCCCCCTGGAAACCAAGAACAACCTGCGCCAAGCCTCCACCATCGCCAAGCCTCCAGAGATTCCGAACCCCTTCAGCCTCGACTTCCTGGGCTTCCCGTTGTGGGCCTGGATCGCGGGCGCGGCGGGCATCGCCCTGCTGGTGGCCACCGGTCCCACCGTGGTCATGGCCTCGAATGCCTACCGCAAGGCGACAGCATGAGCGAGACCACGGCAACAGCGAAAGGGCATCCGAAGACCACCCGGTTCCTTCCGGGAACAGCCTTCTGGATCCTCACAGGACTTGCCCCAAGACCACTACACGCGGACTTGGCGTGGATTCGCACCAAGCACAAGAACGAGTTCAAGCGCGATGAAGACGTGACGGATCACGTTGCCGAGGTGATCGCCGGGGCCTCAGATGTTGCCATGGGATCGAGAAAAAACAGCCGCATCGTCCTCAAACGGGAAGGGCGGCGGGTTCTCGTTCTGGAGGTCAGCGCCAAGAAGGACCGCTTCCTGGGTGAGCACTACGTCATCAATTCCGCCTACACCATGAAACCATCCCAGGCCCAGAGGATCGTGGGATGGGACAAGTTTGGAAGTTCCTCGCCGGATGGGCACCCGGTGGCCAGCCCCACGGGGCCTAAGCCCCCAACGTCTGGATCCCCGGGCCACCTCACGGAAGGCTTCGAGGAACAATCCAACAGAGATTCTACACCGTTCAGGAAGGTCCGCAAGCCCAACCCGTCGGCAGCTCGAAGGCGCATGGACGTTCTCAGGGACATCCACGACACGGGATCCGTGCATGGCGTCCACAAGGTCATGTTGGAGCGATTCAAGGCCAAGGGCTACATCCAGCAGGAAAAGGGCGGCGCCTGGACCCTCACGAAGATGGGCCAGGCCGTCATGGAAGGCCGCATCGGCAAGGCCGGGCGCGGCGCCGTGGACATGGGCAGCGCCCGCTACAAGGCGCAGCGGAGCGGGCCTGGAGGCCGGAGCGGATCCAGGACCAAGGGCCGGGACATGGCGGCCTACATGCTGGGTGATGGCGTGAGCGCCCTGAAGAAATTCGAGAAGGAAGAGCGAAAGCGGTTCGAGGCGGACGGTGACCGCCTGAAAGCCGAGTTGGACAAGGAACAAGCCGTCTACCAGACCGCCCTGACCCGGATTCTGGGGCCGAAGGGAACCACCCGCGCCGTGAAGATCAGCCGGGCCGATGGCCTGCCGCTCCACCGGGAAGACCTGACGGAGTTTCAGGCCGCCGGGTGGGAGATCCACCCCGGGGGGACCATCGCGGCCCAGCTTGGCAAAGCCCTGAGGGGTGCCCGATTGGCCCAGGAGTTCAACCCGGTGGATCCGCTGGAAAGGGCCCTCGGACCCGAGGGAGAAACCAGGGCCGTGGTGCTGGTAGCCGAAGGCATTACCGAAGAGACCTTGCACCAGCTCCGAGGATCCGGCTACGACCTGAGCCCAGCGCCCAAGCGAATCCGGGATGAGAGTCGAGCCCTGAATCCCACCGGGCGCAAGCGGCCCCATGCGGCCACGGCGTCGAAGCGGCAGGCTCAGCCTGGAGCCATGACGAAGGCGAAGCCCTCCCCCAAGGCCCCGGCGAAGGCCAGGAAGACCACCGCGGCGAAGGTGGCGAAGAAGTCCGCCACCACGGGGACAGACAAGATCCAGCCCCTGAAGTCCAAGGCGGCGGCAAAGCACCGCATGGCGACGGAACTCGGCAAGCTGCTGAAGGGCACCGCGGCGCCGGCCAGGACCAAAGCCAAGGCCCCAAAGCCCACGCTGGAGAAGTTCACCCTCACGGGCCGCTTCAACCCCAGTTCCTCCGATGACCTGGCCAAGGTCTGGAAGACCTGGACGGGCACGGATCCGGATCAGGCGCTGAGCTTCGAGGTGGAAAGGCCCACCGTCGCGCTGAAATCCGGCGGACGGGTGACCATCCCTGAAAAGGTGGTGGTGCTGGGCCGCGTGTCGAAGCTCATCACCAAAGCAGGGCGCCTGGCAGACTTCGGCGCGGAAGGACCGCTCATGGTGACGGACGCCAAGGCCGAACGCATCTGGCTGCTGGCAGGCAAGCCCTTTCACTTCGACCTGGAGCCCTCGGTCGTCGCCTACCTGGCCCGAAAGGCCAAGTTCGGAGACCAGCACATCATCGAATACGTCCACGCCTTCAAGGGCCGGGTCCGAGCCGTGATGGCCGGTCAGATCGGCGCGATGACCGGCGGATTCCGCATCACCCCGCGCGGGCTGGAGGACTGACCCATGAAGATCCAGGCCCTGAACGGCACCGATGACCAGATCACCCTGGAGGCCCTCAAGCAGGCCGCCAGCAAGGCGAAGGGCAAAGCCCGCGCCACCATCCAGGGAGTCCTTGATTCCCTGCTTTCACAACCTGCGGCCCGTGGCCGCTCTGCAAAAGGAGCTTCTGTGAAGAAGCAGACCAAGCGGGCCGCGAAGCGCACGGCCCGTCGCAAGTCCAACCCCACGCGCAAGGCCCAGGCCCCTGCGGCCTACCGATACCACCGCAAGCGGGCCACCCGCCACAACCCGACCAAGGCTTCCGGAGGCTTCGGCGGCAAGTTCAACACGGACGCCATCATGGACGTCCTGAAGGAAGGCGGTCTGGTGGCCCTGGGCGCCCTCGGCAGCTCGTTCGTCGAGCGGCAGTCCGAGCGGATGCTTCCCGACCTGAACCCCAGCATCCGGACCATCGGTTCGGCGGCTGTGGTGGCCGGCGCCGCCCTCTACTTCGGCGGCAAGACCCTCGGCAAGAACATCGCCGTCGGAGCCATCGCCGAAGGCATCCGGAGCCTCGGACGCACCTTCATGCCCAGCGTCTTTGCTGGGACCGAGGGGGAATACGAGGACGAAGGCGTGTCCGGCGTCACCGGCTACTGGGACGAGAACGGCCAGTGGATCGAAACCTCCGAGGTGAACGGCATCGAAGGGCTGGCCTACGACCTGTCCTACCCCGCCCCGTCCCTCGCTCTCCGCCCCGAAGGCGTGTAGGAGCCCGCCCATGTTCAAACGCACCCGTATCGTGCCCCAGGCCCGCAAGGCCGCCCCCATGCCCACGCAGGCCGTGATTGTCGCGGCCCCCCCCCAGGAGAAACGCCCCATGTCCCTCAATCAGTTGGGCGAAAAGGACACCCAGCCCCTGTTCCACCGCCTGGTCCTCGCGGCGGGCACCGTCGTCGCCGGCCGTGCGCGGATCCACATCTTCAACAAGGCCAAGAACGTCAACCCCGAGCTGACGAACCTGGAAGTCGCGGGCGCCATGCCCAACACGAGCCGGTTCACCTTGGCGGGCATCGAGATCCGCGTCAACCCGAACACCACCTCCGCCGCGCTGGCGATGTTCCTCAAGGCCACCCGGATGACCCTGTCCGTGGGAGCCAAGAACTACGAGAAGCTGAATCAGCCCTCCGTGATGTTCCCTGGCCTCTCCGCCGTGAAGGGCGTCGCGGGCCTGGACTTCACCGCCGTTCACGCCAAGGGGCTCTACATCTTCAACCCCGGCGAAGAAGTGATCCTCCAGGAATCCCAGACCTTCGACGCGGGCTTCGAGGTGGATCCCACGGGCTTCATCCTTGGCGCTGGCGACCTCCTGGACATCGTGATCGTCTACAAGGGCCAGAAACAGGCCGTCGTGGCGCTGTAGGAAACCCAGCGGGAGGCTCCATCCCGGGGCCTCCCGCCCTTCTCTGAGGTGAATCATGGGCCTTCCGCAAGTGGCCTCCTTCAAAATGCTCCTCGGTGCCACCGCTCCGACCCAGAAGTCCTTGGACATCATGGGACGGTCGCGAATCGTGGTGGATCGCATCGCGGCCAAGCTGATCGTCAGCCCTTCCGCTCTGGGGGCCCTGCCCACGATGGACCAGGTCCGCGCAGCGGAACGCCTGGTCCGATTCCGCCTGGCCCTGGACCAGAACGATGCTCGCGTGTTGACCATCGGAGACCAGGCCGTGAGCACCTTCAGCCAACTGGACCAGGGGCCCGTGCCGGTCGCGCCGTTCCCCTTGAGCGGAAACGAGCAGCCCACGGTCAAGGTGAGCATCACCCCCAATTTATTCCAGAACACCGTGTTCACCGCCTTCGGGACGGTTGAACTGGAGCTTGTCCTCTGGGGACAGGAGGCCTAGACCATGCGCCTGGTGGACATTGACCCCGCCGAGCTGAACCCGCTTTCGCTCGCCCTGGTGGGCAAGCTGGGGGACGTGTTGACCGGCGCCGGATTCATTGAGGCAGTGGACGAATCGCGGGGATGGCGCCGCTACCAGTTGCTGCGCTACTTCTGCGGCTCTGACGCATTCGCCCGCCTGGTGCGGCTCCAGATCATCGTGGCCGGAGAAGTCCGCCAGACCATCACCCCCAAGGGCGCGGCGGATGAGCTGTATCTGGAAGGCCTGGTATCCCCGGGCCAGCCGTTGACCCTGCGCATCGTTCGGGATCCCCTGACCTCTGCCGTGGTGCTTCCCAACCCCTTCCCGGACGTGGACGTTCGATTCGAGGTGTTCGGATGAGCTTTCTCGACCTGAAACCCCTGATCACCGCCATCTCCGAAGCGCACGGCTACGACGCCGCGATGCTGGCGGCCCAGGCGCATCAGGAAAGCGCCTTCAAGCTGGATGCCGTCTCCAAGGCCGGAGCCCAGGGCCTCATGCAGTTCATGCCCGCCACCTGGCAGGAATGGGGCAAGGGCCTGGATCCCTTCGACGCGAAGGCCAGCCTCGACGCAGGCGTTCGCTACATGAAGATGCTGACGGCGCGATATCGCGGCGCATCGGATCCGATCTCCCTGGCCCTGGCAGCCTACAACGGCGGCATGAAGCGCGTGGACGACGCGATCAAGCGCACCGGACGGACCGACTGGCAAGGCATCGAAGCCGCTCTACCCCAGGAGACCCGGGCCTACGTGCCCGCGATCCTCAACCGGGCCACCTTCTACAAGACCATCTTCGTGGCAGGCATCGCCGGGCCGGTTGTGGCGATCCTGGCCATGTTGACCTTTCTCATTGTGCGGAGGGTGATGGCATGAGCGAGCTGTTTTCCTCAGGTTCCAACCTTCTGCACTTGGAACAGATTGAGCAAAAAGAGAGGCATTCCGTCACCTTGGTCCAACAGGTGATGACCGATTTCTTGGGAGGATTCATACCGAATGGCGAGCCATGGCCCTTTCATCCGGTGGCGCTGGGGCCCCTGCTCCTGGACATCTACAATGACGCTTTCATCATCCCGGCAGAGGTCTACTGGTGTGAGGATGACAACGCCTACGCAGTTGCAGAAGCCCTGGGGCTTGGGTTGAACGTGAACCCCGTAACGCGACAGGGAATCATCAGCGCGCCGCAGGGCGTCCGCAAGCGCGTGGTGATCAGCCCATCCTGCCGATTCGTGGGCATCCGAACCAATTACATCCTGACGAACGTGAGGATCGTTGGAGTCGTGGACCGCGGGCCAAGTTCGATCCTGGCAAACGCTCCCATCCAGATCACAGTTCCCAACCCCTTCCCACCCTGAGATCACACCATGTCCAGCCTGCAACCCGTCCTAATCCTCCGACCCGATTACACGCCGGTCATCATGCCGGCGCTGGAAGACCTGCAAGCTCAAACGGTCGATCTGGTGGCGAATCTTCAGCAAATCAGCGGCAGGGGGCTGGATAATACCATCCTGCTCACCAGTCTTGAATCCTTGCTGAAAAGGAATTCGCTCGTCCATCAGGTGACCATCAGCCTCGTGGCGGCTGTCGTCAATCAGGCGGTAGTCATCGGACTGCTGACGGAGGTGGAGACGGTGGTGGTGAAGGCCCTCGCTGGTGCCACGGCAACCCTGAGGTTCGGCCCTCTGGCCCAACCGGCCATCCCGGTGATCCAAGGCGAGGTGAGGAACAACCTGCGGCTCACCACGCTGATCCTGAACAGCCCCGGCGGCGCGGGCGGCACCATCACGCTTGAGCTACAAGGACGGTAATTGTGGGAGACATGCAGTCCGTCCTGAAGGCCTTCCTGGACCCGACCACGAGCATGGGCACCGCCCGCTGGGTCGCCATTGGCATGACGGCCTATGACATCGCCAGGCACCACCTGAACCTCACCAATGGCGCCGTCCTGCTGCTCCTCGCGGGCGTGGACATCGCCGCGAGGTGGTTCAACCAGGGCCCGCGAATTGGTCCCACGGCGGCGCCATGATGGAGGCGAGCATGAGATCCATCACGTGGCTGGAGGTGATCGCCTGGGGCGGCCTCACCCTGCTGCTGCTGAGCCTGCTGGGCGTGGCCCTGCGATACGTGTGGATGGACAAGGTCCGCCGGATCCAGTGCCTGGAAGCCTGGCGGGAACGCCACGAGGCCGGGGAAACCCAGATGCTCCTGGTGGTCCGCGATCTTCAGAACGAAAGCCGGAATCACACGAAGATCCTCGAACGCATGGAAAAGCAGTTCGAGGGCATGGGGAATCAGCTCCGGGACGTGGCGGCCCTAGTGGGCAACCGCCGCACGGAGGACCGCCGCTGGGAAGACGGCGGGCTCAAGGTGCATCCCCTCTCATGACCCTCCGCGCCTGGGGCCTGGCCCTCCTGGCGGCCATGGCGTGCGGCTTCATCGCGGGCCGGTGGTCCGTGCCCCCGGCCAAGCCCCTCACCATCGGCGCGAAGCAGGCCCTTCCAGAGCGCGATCTGAGCCCCAAGGGCGAAGTCCGGACGGTCATCGTCACGCGGATCGTTCCCGGGACGCCTGAGGCCCCCCCGGCGCATCCCGAGGGCATCGGGCAGCACCTGAGCACCACGGCCACCGCCCTGCCCGCCCTGGCCGGTCCTGGCACCTTCCATAGCGCCATCTTCGGCCAGGTCGAAGGCCCGCGGCTGACCCTGCGAACTCTCCAATGGCTGGATACCCCCGCCGGGCGCGTGAGCCTGGGAGACGCCAGCACCCGCGAAACCGTGACCAGCTTTCCCATGCCCCGGGCCCGCCCCGAGCCGCGCTGGACCGTCGCGGCCCTGCCAGCCGTGCAGGATGGCCGCCTGATCGTGGGGGCCATGGTTGAGCACACCCGAGGCCCCCTGGTGATCGGCGTAGGCTACCTGGACAACCGCGCCTTCGGCATCGTGGGCGCCCGCTGGTAGAATCCAAACCGGAGGCAGTCATGCCGAGAAAGCGCAAAGCGGTAGACATCGAAGAGCTAGGCGGTGAAATCGCTTGGACCAAAGAAGGCCTGACGATTTTCATTCCCCAAGAGGTCATCCAGCACTGGACTGCCGCCGAGTTCATTTATGACGAGGCCGAAGACTGCATCAAGATTTACCCCGTTGAGGACGAGTAAGATGCATCTCAACCCTCATCACCAACCGATTCCCGGGCGTTATCCGCTACCAGTATCCTTCCGGCAAACGAAACTTTCGATCCACGCCGTGCCACCTGCTGAAAGAGCAGATCGCATTTTCAAGGAACGACTTGCGCCCCTCGGCTGTCGGATTGAGTTTGGACCAACCGATGAAGGCGGAGTCTTCATCGAAATGGCGTCTATCCGACTGACCGATTACGGGCCAACGCTTGAACAAGCCATCTTGAACTTCGTGGAATCCGCCCAGGAAGTGGCAGACATGAAGAAAGCCCCAGGAGAGCGGTGGACCAAGGATCTTGAAACCCAGCATCGCATCCTGAAGAAGGCCCTTGCCCGATGAGGAAGCTCAAAGAGACGGTGGCCGCGCTGGAGAAGAAGGGCTTCACCAAGCGGGAAGGCAGGGATTATAACTTCAGGTTCCACACCAAAGATGGGGCGCCCAGTGGCGTGAAAACCCGCGTCCCGAAGGGGCGGGGAGACCTCCAGCCCTGGGAGGTTCACGGATTGCGGAAGGATCTCGGACTCACTGAACCCGAATTGCTGGCCCTCATTGACTGTCCGATGTCGCGCGAGAAATTGGAACAGATCCTCCGAGAGCGGGGCCTCATCCAGTAATCGGACGTGACCAAGCCCTCAGTGCCCCCACGCGCCAGGAGATCCGCTGGGGGGGCTTCGCCGCTTTGCAGGATGTCATCCTGTTCTGCGGCCGCAGCGTCCAGGATGAAGGCCAGATCATCCAGGGACACCACCGCGGCCACCGGGCGGCCATCCCGCACCGGCACCACGCTCCCGCCGTCTTTTGCAACGGCGAACAGGATGCCCGAGTCAACTTCCCACGCGCGAAGACCGCAGGTCCGGATCAGGGATGCCAGGTTCTCATCCATGCGGGAAGCCTCGCAGGGGCAACGCGGCGCGACAAGCCCCCGTTTCGACTCGGCACAAACAAAGCATTAATTTATGTTATAGGCAAAAAAGTTGCAGCTCCGGGGCAGGAGTCAACCGAATGCCCCCACCCTGCCCCGCCCGCACCTTCCATCGGGCCCGACCCTTGCCATGTCCACCTGGTCCGCGCAGCGAAAGGGCCCCTACCGGGCCGGGAAGGCATCGTATGCGCGGCCCCAACCTCACGATCCAGATGGCCGCCGAGGCCTACCTGGACGCCTGCCAAGTGAATGGCAACGGACGCCCCTGGGTGTATCAGCAAGGGGTCATCATCCAGGACTTCGTGATCTTCGTGGAGCGCCTCGGTATCCGGCAGATCTGCCACGCCGAAGTCCATCACCTGTTCAGCTTCCTCGCCAGTTGCAAGGCCGCCAAGGGAAACGGCCTTCGGACCCTGCATCGCAAAGGCACCGTCATCCGCGCCTTCGCCCGGTGGACGGTCACCAGTGGCATCGTCAAGCGGGCGCCCATCGCCGATGCGGAATTGCGGACCCCACAGCAGGCCCCTCTGGACATCGAACCCTTCAGCGTCTACCTCAATTTAGCTGAAAACTGCCTGGAACCCGACACGCGAGACGCCCTGCTCCTCCTCCTGGCCAGCGGTCTCCGGCGCGGCGAACTGCTGGCCCTCCGCTGGAAGGATTGCGATCTGGCGGCTGGACTGCTGGACGTGCGGCCGCAGCGCCCGCAGGCCCACCAGGCCGAAGGCTGGAAGCCCAAGTCCAAGCGGCACCGGGCGGTAGGGGTGCCACCCTGGGCGGTCGAAATCCTGACCCGACGCCTCGAAAAAGGCGGCGCCGGCCCCTTCATGACCGATGCAGGAAAGCCCATCTTCGACCCCTCAACCCTGTCCCATCGCTTCCTGCGAATGGCTCGCGCCAAGGGCCTGACCATGCGCCTGCATGACCTGCGGCACGCGCACGGAACCGAAGCCCTGACCCTGGGCGCTACCATCCGTGAAGTTCAGATTCAACTGGGCCATGCGAGCGTCAGCACCACCGAGCGGTATACCCATGTCAACCGCGCATCCCCGCGCCGCGTGGCGGCGCTCTTCGCGAACGCGAGGAGCGCGGGATAGGCACAGAAACGACCAGGCCCCCGAATGGGGGCCTGGTGTGTCAAACCGGAAGGGATGTTGCGTGAAGAACCACGGTATCACGAAAAACCCCCCAGGGACGATCCCTGGGGGGTCCAGGTGGGGAAGTTTTTGTCACAACCGGAACCCCACCTGTCGAGCGGATGAAGGAGCCTGAAACTTTTTTTTGAAAAATTTCAGGGGCTTTGCTGCTGGTTTTTTACATCCTGCGGCTAGGTATTGCTGGTGGTCCCGGAGCGATTCGAACGCCCGACCCTCAGATTCGTAGTCTGATGCTCTATCCAGCTGAGCTACGGGACCGCACTGAAGGAATGATTTTAGCGGATCTGCGCTTTCTGTCCATCCCAAAGGCGCAGGGGCTCGGTGGTGGAGGCTTCGCAACGCCGCCCGGTGAGGCCGGTGGCCAGGTGGTCCATGAGGGCCCGGGCGGTGGTGAGCTTGCCGCCGAGGACCAGGGTGAGGTTGGCGAACCGCGGATGCCGATCCAGGATGGCCTCCCGGCTGAGGTGGGTGGTGACGCCGCCCGCGGCCACGAGAGGCCGGACGCCCAGTTCCTCGGACCGCACCGGCATTCGCCGCCAGGGGATGGCGGGCAGGTTCGCTTCCAGGGCCTCGAACAGTTCTTCGCGCTCGGCCGCCACGATGGGCACCCAGCCGTCCTCCACTTCCCGCTCGGTGGTGCCCACCTGCAGCATCCCGTCCCGCGGGATCACGAAGAGGATGCGGCCCCTGGGGCGGCGGATGGCCCAGGGGCGGTCGCAGCCGGGCACCGCGTCGAACCAGAGGTGGATGCCGGAGGAGAGGCGCAGACGCTTCCGAGTCTCGCCAAACCACTGGGCCATCGCGCCATCGGTCCAGGGGCCCAGCGCGAAGACCCACCGGCGGGCGCGAAGCTGCCGGAGGGTCCCGTCGGCGCGGTCCCTCAGGCGGACTGATCCCAGCCCCTCTGCGGTGGTCTCAAAACCTTCGGGTTCGTGGAAATCCAGACGAACGGCTTCGCTGGAGGCGGCTAGGTCCTTGGTGAGTTCCCGGTCCCAGGTCATGAGGTCGGCATAGGCCGTGGCGCCGCGGAAGGGCCCTCCGGCGCTCCGGGCATCAGCCTGAAACACGCCCTGCGGCACGCGGCCCAACGCCAGATCCGCCGACCACCCGGGCCGCTCGGCGCCCCAGTGGTCGTAGAGCCCGATGCCGAACCGGTGGGCCAGGCCCTCCAGCCAGTACCGATGGGGCATCCAGAAGGCCTCCCAGCGGCAGCGATGGGGAGCGATGCGGGCCCAGGTGGCGCGTTCGGCCAGGCCCTCCCGCATCTGGCGGATGTCGCCCGTCAGCATGTAGCGGATGCCGCCATGGAGGAGCTGGCTGGACCACTGGCTGGTGCCGCCGCCCACCTCGCCCTTGTCCACCAGGGCGCAGGAAACCCCGCGCAAGGTCAATTCCCGGGCCAGGGCCGCGCCGTGGATGCCGGCGCCGAGGATGGCCACCTCCACCTCCAGGGTCGCGGGCAGCGGGCTGATGGCATCGCGGGGGATGGGGGGTGGGGCGGGCCAGGCGGGATCGGACATGGAAGCAGTGTGCCCCGTCCCTGTGATTCAATGAAGCCACCATGACCCCGACCCGCATCCGCTCCGTCCTGAACCTCACCGTCCTCGTGGCCGCCCTGGGCTACTTCGTGGACATGTTCGACCTGCTGCTCTTTCCCATCGTGCGCCAGGCCAGCCTCACGGCCCTGGGCGTCGCCGCGGACCGGCAGATCGAAGTGGGCGCCTTCCTGCTGAACTGGCAGATGACCGGGATGCTGCTGGGCGGCATCCTCTGGGGCATCCTCGGGGATCGCAAGGGACGGCTGTCCACGCTCTTCGGCAGCATCGCCCTCTACTCGGTGGCGAACCTGGCCAACGCCTTCGTGACGGGCATTCCCAGCTACGCCTTCTGGCGCTTCATGGCGGGCCTGGGCCTGGCGGGGGAACTGGGCGCGGCCATCACGCTGGTGTCCGAGGTGCTGCCTAAGGATCTTCGCGGCTACGGCACGGCCCTGGTGGCCTCCGTGGGCGTGTTCGGCACCGTCACCGCCGCCCTGGTGGGACGCTACCTCACCTGGCAGCAGGCCTACCTGGTGGGAGGCGGCCTCGGCATCGTGCTGCTCTTCCTGCGGGTGGGCCTCCGCGAAAGCTTCATGTTCCAGAGGGCCCATGAGACCACCGTGAAGCGGGGCGACTTCCTGAGCCTCTTCACGGCCTGGAGCCGCTTCGGCCGCTATGCCCGCTGCATCCTCATCGGCCTGCCCATGTGGTTCGTGGTGGGCATCCTCATCATCTTCATCCCGGAATTCGCGCCGAGCCTGGGCGTCACCGGAAAGCTCGACGCCTCGACCGCCGTGGCCTGCTGCTACAGCGGCATCACCGTGGGGAGCCTGGCCTCCGGGTTCCTCAGCCAGATGTGGGGGACGCGCACCAAGGTGGTGGGGCTCTTCATGGGCGCGTCGTTTCTGGGCGTGGCGATCTTCCTGCTCGGCCGGGGCTTCAGCCCCTTCGGAATGTATGTCCTGGCCACCTTCCTGGGCCTGGCCACGGGCTACTGGGCCGTCTTCGTCACCGTGGCCGCCGAGCAGTTCGGCACCAACCTGCGAGCCACCGTGGCCACCACCGTGCCGAACTTCGTGCGGGGGGCCGTGGTCCTGATCACCAGTGGTTTCCTGGCCCTGAAGGGTCACCTGGGCCTGCTCGGTGCCGCCTGGGCCGTGGGCCTCGTCTGCTTCGCCCTCGCGGCCATCAGCCTCGCGGGGCTGGAGGACACCCACGGGCGGGATCTGGATTTCGTCGAGTGACAGGGCCTAGTAGACGGCGTCGGCTCCGCCATCAATCGTGATCACACTCCCCGTCGTCCACGCGCTCTCATCGCTCAGAAGATGGGCCGCGAGAGCGCCGATTTCGGTTTCCGTACCCAGTCGCCCCAGCGGATTCACGGCCGCCAACTTGGCCAGATCCCCGATCGGGTCAACGCTGGCCCGCAGGCGTGCCTCTACCATGGCGGTATGCACGGGTCCGGGCGCGAGGGCGTTGCAGCGGATCCCCCGGGGTGCCCACTCCAGCGCCAGCACCTTCGCCAGCATGTGGACGCCCGCCTTGGCCACGCTGTAGGCGGCACTGTCCGGGATGGCGCGGAGGCCGATATTGGAGCCCACCAGCACCACGCAAGACCCCTGAGTGAGCTTCGGTCCCAGGTGGTGGGCCATCAGCCAGGGCCCGCGGAGGTTGGTCCTGATCATGGCGTCGAAATCCGGGACGGGAGTGGATTCGACCGATCCAGTCCTGATCTCCCCCGCTGCCAGGAACATCCCGTCCAGCGGCGCGCAGGCGCGGGCGAAGGCGGCCACGGCGGCCTCGTCCGCATGGTCCAGGGGGGCGTGTTCCGCATCTGGCAGGGTCTCCTGAAGCGCGGACAAACGCCGCCCCACCAGCACCAGCTCGGCCCCGCGGTCCCGGAACATCCGCGCCGCGGCGCGGCCGATGCCGCTGCCGGCGCCGGTCACGAGGATCTTCTTGCCCTGAAGGCCGCTCACGGCTGTTCCGGCATCCGGAACGAACCCGTGCTCGTGCGGGCCGGCACCACCACGCCGCCACTGACGGCCCAGGTCAAGGCCTGGTCGGCGCTGAGCTCCACCGGTTTCACCTTCGTGGCCTCGATCATGACCACGTAGCCGGAGGTGGGATTGGGGGAGGTCGGAACATAGACGGCGATCATGCCCTGGCCCCCGGGAATCGCCCAGGAGCAGTCCCGGCTGGCCACGAAGCCCAGGGTGTACGACCCGGGGTACGGCCACTCGACGAGCACCACCTCCTTGAAGCTGCCCCCGTGACCAGACTGGATGGCGCCCAGGAGCTGGCGGATGGCGCCGTAGATGGTCTTCACCACGGGCACGTACATCATCAGCTCGTCCAGCCAGGCCAGCAGCTGCCGGCCGATGAAGTTGCCCACCAGGGCGCCCACCAGCAGCAGCAGCAGCACCGTGGCCAGCGCCGAGAACAGCGACAGGCCCCAGGCCGGCGGGTCCGGCATCTGGATCTGGTGGGCCGCCCAGGTCAGCGGTCCCCGGAAGATGCCCGCCAGGGTGGTGAAGATGCCCTTGAGGATCCAGAGCGTCACCACCAGGGGAAGCAGGGTAATGAGGCCGGCGAGAAGGTACTTGCGGATCATTCAGAATCCTCGGGTCCGGTCAGGTGGCTGTTCCCGGCCATGATGCGGGGTCCCACCACCTTCCAGAATCCGTGGAAGTAGGAGATCGCGCTCCAGATGGCCAGGATGACGGCTCCCCACAGCAGCAGGATGCCCATGCCCCAGAAGAAGGTGTAGGGCCTGTTCAGCTGGATGAAGAAGTGGAAGATCTCCTTGTGGGTCCATTCGTAGAGCCAGTAGTCGAGGCGGGGGCCAAGGATGAGGCAGGAGATCGCCGCCACCTGGAAGCCCATCTTCCACTTGCCGACAGGGCCGGCGGGGATGGTGAGCCCCTCCTCGCTGGCGATGCCGCGGAGTCCCGTGATCGCGAATTCACGAGCCACGATGACGAAGGTCATCCAGGCTGGGGCCAGATTGAGCTCCACCAGCGAGATCAACGCGCCCGATACCAGCAGCTTGTCCGCCAGGGGATCCAGCAGCTTGCCCAGCGTCGTCACCTGCTTCCAGCGGCGGGCCAGGTAGCCATCCAGCCAGTCCGTGATGGAGGCCACCCAGAACACCACCACGCCGATCACTTCGTGGTTCGTCACCTTGGTCATGAGTACGACCACCAGGACCGGCACCATGAGGATCCGGACGAGCGAAAGGAAATTGGGCAGGTTCATGGCGAGTGTTCGGCTCCGCATCCAGCCTACTACAGCGCGGTTATGCCGCCCGGGCCTAGGAGCGCGTCCAAGTATTGGACACGCTCCTAGAAGACCGTGACATCGGGCCGTTCGAGGGGGAGGATATCCATGGGAGGTGGCCTTCGCGTGCCAGTTGAACACCTGGATCCGCTGGCATTCAAGGCTTGGCTTCGCTCCGAGGCCCTTTCCTCGGGCTTCGCCCTGGCAGGATTCGCCCCCTGTGAACCTTTTGCCTCGGAGATGGAACACCTCGGGGCCTGGTTCCGGGAAGGCCGGGGGTCCCTGCTGCCCTATCTCGCAACCATGTGGGTCGCGGAGGAGGCTCCGGGGGAGCCTTCGCAGCGGGGCCCCACAGGGAGCGAATCCCTTCCAGGCAGGACGTTGCCTCCACTGCTCGATCCCCGGTCCGTCTTTCCCCAGGCCCGCACGGCCCTGGTGGGGTTCTTCCCCTATGCCCGGCCGGAGGCCGTCCCGGGCGCGGCCCCGGACAGCCTCAAGCTGAGCCGGTACCTTTGGGGCCCGGACTACCACATGATCCTGAAGCCCCGGCTGGCCCGGCTGCTGGAGGCCGCCCAGGTCCGGTGGCCGGGACTGGAAGGCCGGGTCTGCGTGGATACGGCCCCCCTGCTGGAGCGGCAGTTGGCGGCCCGCGCGGGACTAGGCTGGCAGGGCAAGCACACCCTGCTCATCGCCGGGAAGGACGGCTCCTGGGGGTTTCTGGGCGTGCTGCTGCTGTCCGTGGAGCTTCCGCCGGATGAACCGTTCACGACCGAACATTGCGGATCCTGCACCGCCTGCCTGGAGGCCTGCCCCTCGGGGGCCCTGGAACCCTTCCGGCTGGATCCGGCCCGTTGCCTGACGACCTACACCATCGAGACCGAAATGGAGCCGCCCCCGGACATTGCCAACGCCCTGGCGGACAGCCGCTGGGCCGCGGGCTGCGATGCCTGCCAGGAAGCCTGCCCCTGGAACCGGGCCCCTCTCTGGGGCGACCCGGCGCTGTGGGGTGGCCCGAGCCCGCTCCATACCCGCGCCGCGGCTGATCTTCCCCGGGGCGCGGCCCAGTGGCGCAAACTCACCCGGAGGACCGCTTTGAGGCGGGTGAGGGATCGCCACTGGCGGGCCACCCTGACCCGGATCCTGGGAATCTGATTATTTCATTGGAACTGTTGGGCTTTTTTTCATATAAACGAACTTCCGGCCGAAGGTGGCCGCCCCGATTCAAGGAGGCCCCTCGGATGCCCATGAAGCACTGGACGGTCCAGGACGCCGCGACCCTGTACGGAATTCACGAGTGGGGCAACGGCTACTTCGGCATCAACGCCAAGGGCCATCTGGAGATCACGCCCACCAAGGACGAGTCCCTCAGCTGCGATGTCTACGAGATCGTCCAGCACCTGAAGAAGAAGGGCATCCGCACCCCCGTGAATCTGCGCTTTCCCCAGGTGCTGGCCCACCGGGTGGTCGAGGTCAACGAGGCCTTCCGGCACGCCATCACCGAATTCGGCTACGAAGGCGGCTACCAGGGCGTCTATCCCGTGAAGACCAACCAGACGAAGGAAGTGGTCGAGGAGATCATCCGGGCCGGCAACAAGTACCACTACGGGCTGGAGGCCGGCTCCAAGCCCGAGATGATGATCGCCCTCAGCCTGGATCTGCACCCCGAGGCGCTGGTGCTTTGCAACGGCTACAAGGACGAGTCCTTCATCCGCATGGCCCTGCTGGCCCGCAAGGCCGGGCGCAAAGTGGTCATCACAGTCGAGAAGATGACCGAGCTGCCGCTGATCCTGAAGGTGGCCAAGGAACTGAAGGTGGAGCCCCTCATCGGGCTGCGGGCCAAGCTCAACGCGCAAGGGTCGGGCAAGTGGGAGACCAGCGCCGGGGACCACGCCAAGTTCGGCCTCACCACCCGCGAGATCCTGGATGCCGTGGAGGTGCTGGAGAAGCGGGATCTGCTGGACAGCATCATCGAGCTGCACTTCCACATCGGCAGCCAGATCACGGACATCCGCAAGATCAAGTCGGCCATGAAGGAGGCCACCCGCATCTACGCCAAGCTGCGGAAGCTGGGCGTGCCCATCCGCTACCTCAACGTGGGCGGCGGCCTCGGCGTGGACTACGACGGCAGCCGGACCACCTTCAGCAGCTCCATGAACTACACCATCGCGGAGTACGCCGCCGACGTGGTCTACACCACCAAGGACATCTGCACCCAGGAGCAGGTGCCCATGCCGGACCTGATCAGCGAATCGGGCCGCGCCATCGTGGCCTACCACGAGGTGGTGGTGGTGGACATCATCGGCCTCATTGACACCACTCACACCAAGTACACCGTGACGCTCACCGGCAATGAGCCCCAGATCCTCAAGGAACTGGCCTACACCCGGGACAACATCTCCGTGAAGAACTTCGCCGAGATGTACCACGACGCCATCACCCAGAAGGATGAGCTGCTCACCCTCTTCAACCTGGGCTACCTGGGCCTGGAGGACCGCAGCAAGGGCGAGACCCTGTTCTGGGAGGTCTGCCGGAAGCTCTCCCGCATCCTCAAGAGCAAGACCCTGAAATACATCCCCGAGGAATTCCAGGACCTCAACAAAAGTCTGGCGGACAAGCTCATCGCCAACTTCAGCCTCTTCCAGTCCATGCCGGACCACTGGGCCATCGAGCAGCTCTTTCCGGTCATGCCCGTCCACCGGTTGAAGGAAAAGCCCGCCCTGTCCGCCACCCTGTGCGACATCACCTGCGATAGCGACGGGAAGATGGAAAAGTTCATCGACCTCAAGGATGTCCGCGACGAGATCCCCCTCCACGAGCCCCGGGGCGGCGAGGCCTACTACGTGGCCTTCTTCCTCACGGGGGCCTACCAGGACATCCTGGGCATGAGGCACAACCTCTTCGGCGCGCCCAACGAGGCGCACATCGTCGTCCACGAAGACGACACCTTCAAGGTGCAGCACATCGTGAAGGGCGACACCGTGGACCATGTGCTTCGCAGCGTCCACTACGATCCCGACGTGCTGATCCAGGGCCCCCAGACCAGGCGCAAGGCCAGCGCGAAGAGTGATGCCGCGGAAGCCCTGCGCGCCCTGCTCACCGAAGAGCGGAAGCTCCACACCTATCTGGAGATCTGATACCCATCCGCCGTCAAGGGAAGAGATTCACCATGGAGCCTCGGGCTTCTGCTTCCAGAGCCAGATGATGTAGTCCACGTTCCTGGGCGCGGCGCCCAGGGCCTTGAGCCGGGTCATGTTCTGGCCCCGGTGATGCTGGGTGTGCAGGCAGACCTGCAACAGCGCGTCCGACACGGAAACGACGCAGGGCGGATCAGGAAACCAGGGCACGCGCACGGTGCGCGCCAGCGAGGCATCATCCAGTCCCCTCCCCAGCGCCTTGAACACCTGATGGCCGGCTTCGCACCGTGCCTTCAGATCCTGGAAACCCGGCAGGGGCTGTTCGGGAACGGCCACCTCGTCACCCTTGAGCACCTGGAGGAAGGCCTCCTGCACGGAGACCAGATGCTCCGTCCGGGTGCGCAGATCCGCGTCGTCCAGGGCGCCAGAGGCCTCCCAGGCCCGGAAGAACCTCGCGTCCGCCCAGGCCTGATGGCCTAGCAGATCCTTCAGCGGGCCGATCATGGTCCCTCCTGAAACACGCCGAGGATACTACCGCCAGCACCCTACCGGAGGTCATCCCTACCGCCGGTGGCGATTCCCCGGAGAATGGGGGCCTAGGAGGCACGAATGGACATCCAGAGCATCGGCATCGTCGGCTGCGGACTCATGGGCTCGGGCATCGCCCAGTGCGCCGCGGAGGCGGGCTGCCAGGTCTTTGTGAAGGAGGCGGACGAGGCCCTGCTCGCCAAGGGGCTGGCCCGCGTCCACGGCGCCTGGGACCGGGCGGTCGCCAAGGGGAAGATCCAGGAAGATCAGCGGAACGAATGGCGCCGGAACCTCCATGGCACCCTCGCCTTCGCCACCCTGGCGGACTGCGATCTGGTGGTGGAGGCCATTCCGGAGCGCCTCGACCTCAAGCTCCAGACCTTCGCGGAACTCGACCGGGTGCTGGGCGCCTCGGCGCTCCTCTGCACCAATACCTCCAGCCTCTCTGTGGCCCAGCTCAGCCCCGCCCTGGCACCCCACCGCCTGTCCCGGCTCGCGGGTCTGCACTTCTTCAATCCCGTCCCCGCCATGCCCCTGGTGGAGATCATCCGCACCCTCGCCACCGGTGAAGACACCCTGGCCACGCTGCGCGGCTTCGTCCAGAAGCTCGGCAAGACCGCGGTGATGGCCCCCGATGCGCCGGGCTTCGTGGTCAACCGGCTGCTGGTGCCCTACCTGCTGGACGCCATGCGCTGCGCCGAGCAGCGGCTGGCCACGGTCGAGGATCTCGACACCGCCATGAAGCTGGGCTGCGGACATCCCATGGGACCGCTCCACCTGAGCGACTTCATCGGCCTCGACACCATGCAGAGCGTCGCCGAAGTGCTTTTCGACGCCTTCGGCGAACCCCGGTTCAAGGCCCCTGCCCTGCTGCGCCAACTGGTCGCCGCGGGCCGCCTGGGCCGCAAGACGGGCTCGGGCTTCTACCGCTGGGAGGGTGAGAAGCGGATGGAGGCCCTGCCGCTGTGACGGGATTCAGCTAGGCTGGCGGGATGCTCGAC
The DNA here is from genome assembly GCA_030681515.1 of Geothrix sp. Lineage (GTDB taxonomy): Bacteria > Acidobacteriota > Holophagae > Holophagales > Holophagaceae > Geothrix. Next base: position 182,270 of record JAUXSE010000053.1, read on the forward strand.
CTCCTGCTGATCCCCGCGGCCCTGCTGCCCGCCCTGCCCCTCCTGGCGGTGCGGCGCGGCGAGCATCGCCTGCACGGGTACCTCATGACGGCCACGCTCACGCTTCTGGGCGTGCGCCTCCTGCTGCATCCGCGGCCCCTGGGCCGCTTCCACCTAGCCCTCTGGCTCGCGGCCCTGACTGTGGCCGGGGCCACGCTGCTCATGGGGCGCCTGGCCCTGGCCTGGCGGGAAGCGCGCAGCACGCATAGCGCCTACCCGCGATTCCACCGCGCCCTGGGTTGCCTCACGCTGGTGGGGCTGGCCATCACCGTCCTGGTCTGGCTGCTACGCCATCGAAGTTGAAGCGGTCCAAGCTTCGAGAAGCAGAGGATGGCTGGGAACGAATTTTTGTCCTCCGCTTTTCTATGTTTCTCCGCGCACCTCCGCAGGAGCCCTTACTCACCATGGATCTGGTGCCATAGAGATTCGAGCAACCCTGGGCCTTCCGAAATGTGGAGGTAAAGAACAAGCCCAACGGCTATCAACAGGGCGATGCCGATGATGATTCGCTTACGCACGGCGGTATCTCCGAGGACGAAGGAAAAAAGGGGTTCCTGTGTTTCTGACAAGCCGTTTTCGAGTTCTAAAACTACGCCCTATTCATACGCGAGAGCCTCACGGGTGCTGATTCGTACAGCCGACCTGGCTGGAAACCGATTGGCCAGATAGCCGAACAGGATCGACGTGATCACTGTGATTCCCAGACCAGAGAAGCTGAAGGCGAAACGCAAAACGGCGCCTTCTCCCAGCATCAACGTGCCAAAAAAGGAGGAGGCCACCCGACTCAAGGGCAAGGACAGGATCAACCCAAGGCCCAGCCCTGTCAGGCTCGCCTTCATCCCTTCCGCCACGAACATCTGGATGATGCGTTCCGGCGTCGCACCGATGGCTCGCAGCACCCCGATTTCCCGGGTCCGCTCCATTACGGTGATGGATGTGGCCGAAGCCATACCCAAGGCACTGACCCAGAGAACCAGGAAGGCCAGGATCAAGAGCACCGCCAGAATGATGTTGAGGTGATCGGCAATGATCTTGGTCCGCTCCGCCTGGGACAGGACGTACAACACCTTCAGGTCAGAGGCTTGGATGGCCCTTTCGATGTTCTTCTTCAGGGTCATCACGCTGTTGAAGTTTTTATCCTGGGCGCTGAACATCAGGCTGTTCATCAGGTGTTCAGGGTTGGCCCACTGATCGTAAAAGGTGTCGGCCAGATAGATTTTGGGAACGTCGATCTCTTCCGCTACGCCCACCAGGGTCATCGTCCGTTCCTTGCCTCCGATCCCTACCCTCAATCGTTGCCCGATTTTTGGGACATTGAAGATGCTCAAAGCGGCCTGATTTAACACGACTTCGGGCTCGAGTGGTGATTGCAGCCAGCGACCTTCGAGCATTTTCAATGCGACCATTTTTGAATCCAATGGCAGGGAAACGATCCCGATCCCCTGATCGGTTCCCACGACACCCGTTTGAAGCAGGCCCTTCCCCCCGTTCCAGGCTTCGGTGTGCTCGATGTTGGGAATCCCTGCAAAGGCCTTTTCAAAAGCTTCTGCATTCATCGGCTGGGTCAGAACCACCTGGACATCGTGGCGCATGGAGCCCCGGGTGGATGCCAGGAATTGGAAGAGGCTCTCCCGAATGTTGAAACCCGTGCTGAAGATCGCCACCCCAAGGGCAGTGGCCGCCACCGTCATCGTCATCCGAGCTGAAATCCGGGCTCGAAGGGCGAGTCGCGTTTCCCCAAGCGCTTCCCGGACACTGATCCGGCCAGCCCGGACCAGGGTGGGTCCCGCAAAGAGGAAGGGCAACACCAGCGAGGCCAGGATGAGCAGAACCCAAACGCTCAAGGGGAGATGGGTGGTGAGAATTTTAAAATTGAGAATGCCCGCACAAAATGAGGAGAAGCCGTACCCTGTGATCACCGCCAGAGGAATGGCCACCAACCCGGAAGCGCCGGCGTAAAAAAGCAGGTTCAGGGCGTAGATCCCGATCACCTGAAATCGAGTGGCTCCGATGGCCTTGAGGATGCCAATCTGCCGGACCTGCTTGGCCAACAGGGCCGCCACCACCTGACTGACGAGGACTGAACTCATGAGGAAGGCCACAAGGCCAATGGTTCCGATGATGGCGAGGAGCATGTCAAGCTGCCACTGGTGGGGGTGTTTCAAGAAGGCTGGGACCACCACGGAGGCAACCGCGGTACCTTCCTTGCCCCACGTTGCCCTCAGGTTGGCCACGGCCTGCTCCACCTCGGCCTTGGAGTGAACGTTCTTGAACCGGACGATGATCCGTTTCCCTGGGGCCTCTCCGCTGATTTGGGCATAGGTCTGGGAATCGGTGTAGGCATAGATGAAGTGGTCTTGAGTCGATGGGGCCTGCGCCGGATCAAAGACGACACCATCAATGCGGACCTCCAGCTTCCGCTCGCCATGGCGGACTTGGGCGATTCGCCCCGTGTCCAGGGCCGAGATGAGGCGGCCATTCCGTTCGATCAGAATGGTCCCTGGTGTTGGTACTGGGGCCCCTTCCTGAGACGTCACCCGGGCGAGCTGGACATGCCTGAAATCCTCGACTCCGAACAACCACAAGGGAATCCATTCGTTGGGATGAACCTCGACCCGGAGCATGGCCAGGTCACGGCATTCGGCCGATTCGATGTCCGTCCGCGCCCGAAGGACTTCAAGGTTTAATTGGCCCGGTTCCTTGAGGGTCACCACCGCGTGGACCGGAGATGTGCCGAGAAAGTTGTCTCTCAGGTCATGGCTGAGGATCCGGTAGGAGACCAGCACCGAACCCAGGCCCCACAACCCAAGGGTGAGGGCAAAAATGACCAGAAGCGATTTGGCGCCGCCAGCCTTCACGTCCATCCACGCTTTTAGGGTCTGGTACCTCATCGGACACTCCACTCGTCGCCCACAATGGCCCCATCCTGAAGCGTGACGACGCGGCCGGACTCATCGCTCAGGCTGCGTTCGTGTGTCACCACGATCACGGTCTTACCGGCTTTGACCAGATCCCGAAAGAGTTCCAGGACCAGTCCGGCATTCCGGCTATCGAGGTTGCCGGTGGGTTCATCGGCCACCAGCAGAGGGGGATCATTGGCCAAGGCCCGGGCGATGGCCGCCCTTTGCTGCTCTCCCCCCGAAAGCTCTGAGGGAAGCTTGTCCGCATGGGCCCCGATCCCCGTTTGCTCCAGCAGAGCCAGGGCCCGAGCGCGGCGATCCCCCAGTGGAACCGAGCCCACAAATTCCATGGGCAGGAGCACATTCTGGAGGATGGTCATGGTCGGGATGAGCTGAAAGAACTGAAACACGATCCCCACTGTCCGGCCTCGCCAAAGGGCCAAAGGGCTCTCCTTGAGGGTGTGGACGGTCGTGCCACCCACGATGACCTCGCCCCGGCTGGGGTGGTCGATCCCCGTGATCATGTTCAGCAGGGACGATTTGCCGCTTCCCGATTTGCCCACGATGGCCAGGTGTTCCCCGGCCCCAATCGTCAGGTTGATGTTTTTGAGAGCCTGGAATCGTGTTCCATCGGCCCCGTAGGTCAGGGACACTTCGTTGAGTCGGATGAACTCCGAGGTTGGCATGGATGACGCTCCTTTGGTTGCCGCAAGGACCAACCTGGGGCCTGTCACCCAGCCCGTCGTCTCATGGGGACGGTTGAGACCTGATTTCCTCTTGCCTCAGTTGAGAAGGAGTCTTCCCGGTATGTTTCAAGACGACTTTGTTGAAGGTCGGTTTGGAATTGAATCCAGCATCAAAAGCCAGGGTCAGGAGTTTCTCCCTCCTTTTTACGGGATCAGCCAGGAAGGACCGGAATTCCCTCACCCGGTATCCGTTGACCAGGTCATAAAAATTCACCCCCAGTTCCTGGTTGATGACGGCGGACAACTGGTTCCGGGGAACCTCCAACAGCCGGGCCAGGTCGGCCAGGCCCAGTTCGGGTTCAAGGTAGGGTTTCTGGGTTTCAAGAACCCTGATGAGTGCCTTTTTGATCCAGGAGACATCCGGGTCTGAGCTGAGAACCTGCTCCACTGGGAAAGGGCCTTGGGCTTCAAGGGCCTCAGGCGCCTCGGGGGTCTCCGGGATTGTCTGGGACAGGCCTCGGTATCCCAGAATCCACACCGCCGTCGTCATGGTCAGGGAGACGCCACGGCTCAGGTACAGGGGCGGAATGCGATGCGCCAAGAGGAGAAGCACGGCCCCCGAAAGCAGGCACAAGCCGACGGTCACGATAAAAAACCAGCGCAGCCAGTTCAAATCAACCCTCTCCAGGTTGGACACGCGCTCCTTGAGTGAGTTCTGGTATCGCCGGAGGATCCCCAGCGCCGGAACCAGATAGCACCCCATCTGGATCGACAAAAAGCCCCACAACATCAGGGAGATCCAAGGCGATGAAGTCCGATGGAGGGTGAACACCACGGCAACGGCACTTGCCGCGAAAAACGGGAGGAAGTGGAGGAGGTGGGCGGGTCTGACCTCGAAGTCGCCTCGAAGCAGGGCCGAAGCATAGGCCGTCATCAAGGGGGCCAGCAAAAACTGCAGCGGCTCGAACAGCTGGAACGAATGGGCGGGATGGAAGGCGAAGGCCCGGATGAGGCTCGGATGCGCCGCGTTGAGGGCACAAGCCAGAATCAGCAGCCCCAGAATCTGCTGAGAGCGGGCGGCCCGCCCTTCCTGGGTCACCAGGAAGAGGATCAGGAAAAGGCCCAAGAACAGGGCTCCACCCGACAAAAAGAAGAAGAATTGATCTAGGTTCATGGAGGCCCAAGTTTAGCGGATCCCTTGGAGCCTGGGATAGACGGGCCAGAACAGGCATCCCGATGGCCCTACCCGCATCCCCTTACACCCTTCACCCTTTCCAGGCGGGGGCTAGGAGTCGAACACGCCGCCGCGATTCACCACGGATCCTGAACGGTCTTCCCGGCTTCGGCGTGCTTCAGGGCCTTGAACCCGATGTCCCGCCGCACCTGCATGCCGGGCCAGTGGACCTGCGGCAGGGCGGCCTCGATGGCGGCCCGGGCGGCGGCGAGATCCGGCGCGGAGGTGGCCAGGTTGAGAACCCGGCCACCATTCGTCAGCCACTGGCCATCCTGCTTGCGGGTGCCCGCGTGGATGACGGTGACGGCGGGCGATCCAATCGTGATGGGCACGCCCTTCTTCGCGCCTTCCGGATAGTCTTCGGCGGCCAGCACCACGGTGATGGCCGTGTGGGGCTTGAGCTTCAGGACGCGGGCCTTCAGCCGACCCTCGGCGACTTCCAGCAGCAGGGCCGCCAGATCCTCGTCCAGCAGCTGCATGAGCACCTGGGTTTCGGGATCGCCGAAGCGCACGTTGTACTCCAGCAGCTCCGGACCCGAGGCCGTCCACATGACGCCCAGGAAGAGCACGCCGCGGGCCGCGAGGCCGTCCTGCCGAAGGCCTCTCACGGTGGGTTCCACCAGATCAACGCGCATGCGCTCGATGTCCCGAGGGCGCAGGAAGGGGATGGGTCCGAAGGCTCCCATGCCGCCGGTATTGGGGCCCTGGTCGCCGTCGAAGATGCGCTTGTGATCCTGGCAGGCGGGCAGCAGGGCATAGGTGGCGTGATCAGCATCCACATCCACCAGCACGTGCAGCGAGAGTTCCATGCCCACCAGGGGCGCCTCGAAGACCACCGTCTGGCTGGCCGCTCCGAACTGCCCGGCCAGGAAGGCGCGGAAGGTTTCCAGGGCCTGGGCCTCGCTGTGGGCCAGCACCACGCCCTTGCCCGCGGCGAGACCATCCGCCTTGAGGACAATGGGGTAGCCGTAGGACCAGCCGCGAATCAGCGCCTCGCCTGCGGCCAGATCGCTCACGGTGTGGCTGGCAGCGCAGGGGATCCCGTGCCGTTGCATGAAGGCCTTGGCGAAGGCCTTGCTGCCCTCCAGCCGCGCCGTGGCGGCGCCGTGGCCAAAAACGGGAATGCCCAGGGCCCGCACGGCGTCCGCCACGCCCGCCACCAGGGGCACCTCGGGACCGGCCACCACCAGATCCGGCCGATTCGCGGCGCACCAGGCGGCCACCGCCACGGGATCCTCCAGATCCAGCGGCACGCACCGTCCCAGTTCCGCCAGGGCGTCGCTGCCCGGCGCCGACACCAGGTCCACGGGCGAGGCCGAGGCCCGGAGCTTCAGGGCCAGCGCATGTTCCCGGCCGCCGGAGCCGAGGAGCAGAATCTTCATGGCAACCTCCGCCTTCCAGTATCGCCCAGGGGCCGCCGGAGCAGTCAGCCGAAGACCCGGTCCCGGGCCGCTTCCGAGATCGCCACCACAGCGGGATGCCGGAGCCGCCGATCAAGGGTGAGCGCATAGATGCGTTCCCTCACACCCTTGGCGAGGCCGAGTCGCTTCACCTGGTACTGGCGCTCGATCTCGGAAGCCACATTGGCAGGAGCGGCGAAGAAACCCAGCCCCTGTTGCCCGAAGGTCTTGAGCAGGGCGCTGTCGTCGAACTCTCCGACGATGCGGGGCCGGAGGCTCTCCCCCTCGAACCACTGGTCCAGTCCGCGGCGCAGGGCGGTGCCCTCGGGCGGAAGCAGGAAGGGCGCTCCCTCCAGGCAGCGGGGGAAGGGCCCCGGGTGCGCCTTGCGAAGGGCCGCCGCGCCGAACACCTGCACCCCGCACTCGCCGAGCAGGTGGCTGAAGGCCTTGACGGCGCTGTTCGGCGGGGGCGGCATATCCGAAAGCACCAGGTCCAGCTCGTGCAGCGACAACTGGGCCAGCAGGCGGTCGGTGCGATCCTCCCGGCAGAGCAGCCGGATGGGTTCCGGCAGGCGCAGGGCCGGCTCCAGGAGACGATGGACCAGGAGCTTGGCCAGGGCGTCCGAAACGCCGACCGCGAGGATCGGCCTCCGGCCATGGGCCAATCCAGCAAGGGACTCCTGCATTTCCCGGCCGAGCCCGAATATGCCATCCGCGTAGCGGAAGGCCGTGCGTCCCGCCTCCGTCATCGCCAGGCCCCGGCCCTGTTTCTCGAACAGGCGCACGCCCAGGGCAATCTCCAGGCTGCGGATCTGGGCGCTGAGGGTGGGTTGGGCCAGGCTGAGGCGTTCCGCCGCGCGGGTGACGCTCCCCTCCCGGGCCGTGGTCCAGAAATAGAGCAGATGGTGGTAGTTCAACCAGTCCAAGGCCTTCTCCTATTCATCTATTATTACTATGTTTTAAAATTTTTTATCTATTGGACTGATTGATCCCCCAATCCGAGACTTGGGATCCGGAGGCACCGTGAACATCCAGATCCAGATCCGAGGCATCGGCGTCCCCACCAGCGAGGCGCTCTCGGCCCATGTGGAGCGCCGCCTCGCTTTCGCTCTGTCCCGCTTCTCGTCGCGGGTGGACCGGGTCGTCGTGCGATTCAGCGACCTGAACGGCCCCAAGGGTGGTCTCGACAAAGTCTGCCAGGTGGGTTTCACGGTGAAGGGCCTGGGCCCCGAATCCGTCGAGGCGCAGGACGCCGATCTCTACTGCGCCGTGGATCTCGCCGCGGCCAAGGCGGGCCGGCGCGTGGCGCGGCTGCTGGAGCGGAACCAGGACTGGGGGCACCCGTGAAGACGGCCCGTCCGGCCGCCGCCTCGCGAAGGAGTCGCGTCCTCGCCCCTACAGGGCCGTGGTACCATCACTGGCGAGTGGTTCCTGTTCAAAGTGGTGCAGCGTCCTTGCGCTGCAGGTTTTCGGAAGGTCGGGCCGCCTTCCATGTCGCGACGAGTCGCGCATGGGAGGTATGCATGTCAGCCCAGACCATCGCCATTCCCCAAGGGATCCAGTTCAACCTTCGGGGCCGGAAGGGATCCGCCCAGCTCCACCTGGTCATGGACGCCGACCACTATTGGCTTCAAGCCAGCCCGGCCGAACTGTCGAGGGCCGCGGCGTTCCTCGGCGGCCACCCGGGGATCGTGCTGACCTTGATCACGCGGCTACCGGCCTGGGAGGCGTGCCTGGCCCTGGACGCTCGCCAGGGCGTGCTGCCCCATCACTTGATTTCGGGGGATGGGCAGGAAATCCTTCACCTCACCGAAGGGAGGGAATGGGATCCAGACCTGGTGTTCGAGGAGTGGAGGGGGCTGTTGGAGAGTCCCCAGAGCTACATGGAACCGGAGCCCTTCATGCCGCAGGCGGCTGCCATCGATTTCCTGGAGTGCAATTGGGGTTCTCCACGCCCGCTTTTCGTTTGCCTCGAACGGGAAGGGATGGGATCCCTGTTGAGGATGGCTGATGGCGCGTGTCTTCCAGGCTCATGGGGAAACAAGGTCTGCGTCCCTGCCGACACCGTGTTCCTGTTCCGGCCCTCGCTGGACGGAATCCTGCAGACGATCGAGCGAAGGATGTCCCCTGACCTCTCCCGTCGCTACCGGCGCGCAACCCTCGCGCGTGCTGGGAACGAGGATCCCGCGTCTGGCCCGGCTTTTTTCGCTGAGAAACCCGTTTTTCCCACCGGACCGTGGAGCAATGCATGATCATTGCATCCTTTCCCGAGGTCACACATGCCCGCGCTCTGGTGGTTGGTCCTCTCCCTGATCCTGCTCGTGATCGAAATGACCACGCCGGGGCTCTTCTTCTTCGCCTGTCTGGCGGTGGGGGCCCTGCTTTCAGCCCTCGCGGCGTGGCTGGGAATGGGCCCTACGGCCACCTGGCTCATCTTCTTCGGGGCTTCGGCCATCCTGATCCTGACCGTGGCTCCGCTCGCCCGGCGCTGGACGAAACGCATTCCCCCGAGCCCTGTCGGACTGGCCTCGATGACCGGCCAGCGGGCCCGGGTCACGGAGGCCCTGGATCCGGCCTCCGGCCATGGGCAGGTCCGGCTCGAAGGCGGCGCGACCTGGAGGGCCACTTCCGATGTGCCCATCGCCGTGGACACCTGGGTCCAGATCGTGGAGGTCGTGGGAACCCGCCTCCGAGTGAGCATCCCTCCCGCCGCATCATCCTCAAAGGAGTAGACCATGCCTGAAGCCTTCGCCCTTCTCATCCTTGGACTCTTCATCCTGGTCCTCGCCAGCCGGGCCCTCATGATCATCCGCCCCTTCGAAAAGGGCGTCGTGGAAACCCTCGGCAAGTACTCCGCCCCGCCCCGGGACCCGGGGTTGGCCTTCGTCATGCCCTTCTTCCAGACCCTCATCAAGGTGGACACCCGGGAACAGGTCATTGACGTTCCGCCCCAGGAGGTGATCACCAAGGACAACGCCGCGGTCACCGTGGACGCCGTCATCTACTTCCGGATCACCGACCCGGTGCGCGTGATCTACAACATCGCCAACTTCCAGTACGCCGCCGTGAAACTGGCCCAGACCAACCTGCGCAACATCGTGGGCGAGATGGAGCTGGACCAGACCCTGTCCAGCCGCGAAAAGATCAACGCCCAGCTCCGGCATGTCCTGGACGAGGCCACGGACGAGTGGGGCGTGAAGGTGGTGCGGGTAGAGATCCAGAAGATCGAACCCCCCACCGATATCACCAACGCCATGTCCAAGCAGATGAAGGCCGAGCGCGAAAAGCGCGCTGCCATCCTCGAATCCGAGGGATTCAAGCAGAGCGCCATCCTCAAGGCCGAAGGGGAACGCGAAAGCCAGATCCTCCGGGCCGAGGGCGACAAGAAGGGCGCCATCATCCGGGCCGAAGGCCAGGCCCTGGCCGTGCGCACCCTGGCGGACGCCGAGAAGTTCCGCATCGAGACGGTGTTCAACGCCATCCATGCCGGAAAACCCGACGCCGCGATCATCGCCATCCGCAGCCTGGAAGCCCTGGAGAGGGTGGCGGACGGCCAGGCGACGAAGATCTTCCTGCCCACGGAAATCGGCGGCGCCCTGGCCTCCTTCGGGGCCATGGCCGAGGTGTTCAGGAAGGGGCCGGACGCACCCGCTCCGAAGGCTCCAGCCACACCGGTGGCCCCTACTCCCGTCGCCCATCCGGCACCCAAGTATGAGGGTTGACCGCGCCATCGCGAAAACAGCTCGAGCACACCCGGGACCAGGGGGTGGGGTCAATAGCCCGCGTGAAACACAACCCCCCTGGAACTGAGCCCTCAGCAGCGTATCTAATGGGTGCAGGAGTTCCCCCATGCTGAAGCGACTGCTCGAATCCTCCCGCTACCTGGTCGTCCTCGCGGTGGTGGCAAGCCTGATGGCGTCTGCCGCCGCCTTCCTCTGGGGCACCTGGAAGACCTGCGTCATCCTCTGGGACCTGGCGGCAACGGGCGGCACATTCCCCCAAGCGGCGGTTCGTCTCATTGAGCTGATGGACAAGTTCCTCATCGCCATCGGGCTCTACATCTTCGCGGTGGGGTTGCATGACCTGTTCCTCGGGCATCTGGAGCTTCCGGGGTGGCTGGATGTTCACAACCTCCAGGACATCAAGTCCCGGATGAGCAGCATCCTGGTCCTCGTCATGGCCATCACATTCCTCGAACACCTGGTGCTCTGGCAGGATCCCAAAGGCACCCTCTTCTTCGCCCTGGCCATCGCAGTGGTGACCATTTCCCTGCTGGCCTTCAACCGCTTCGCTGAAAAGGGCGAGTGACCCGATGCAACCCCCCTGGCACACCCTCTCGACCCAGGATGCCCTCGAAGCGGCGGAGAGCCGGAGCCAGGGCCTCACGGGCGAGGAGGCGCAGCGCCGTCTCCAGGAGGCGGGACCCAACACCCTGCCTCGTTCCGCCGGGGAGCCTATCCTGGCCATGCTCTGGCGGCAGGTGGCTAACCCGCTGGTGATGGTGCTTCTTGGAAGCGCCCTCCTGGCGCTCCTCATGGGAAAACCCACGGATGCTGGCGTGGTGCTGGCGGTGGTGGTGCTCAACACCCTCATCGGCTTCTTCCAGGAATTCAAGGCGGGCCGCGCCATCGCTTCCCTAGCTGACATGGTGCCGGAACAGGCCACCGTGCTCCGGGACGGCCAGCGCCGCGCCCTGCCTGCCGCCGAGCTGGTGCCGGGCGACGTGGTCTGGCTCCAGAGCGGGGACCGGGTGCCCGCAGACCTTCGCCTGCTTGAGGCGAAGGTCTTCCAGGTGGTGGAATCCACCCTCACGGGGGAGAGCCTTCCCGTGGAGAAGACGACGGATCCGGTATCGTTGGATGCCCCCCTCGGAGACCGCCTGGGCATGGCCTTCAGTGGCACCCTGGTGACCTACGGAACAGCCCTGGGCGTCGTGGTCGCCACAGGAACGCACACAGAGCTGGGCCACATCTCCGAGCTGATGCGGGGGACCACGCACCTGGACACGCCCCTCACGCGGGACATGGCCCGCCTGGGCAAGCAGCTCACCTGGGCCATCCTGGGGGTCACAGCCCTCGTCTTCGGCGCGGCCTTGTTCCGGGGGTGGGCAGCAGCGGATGCCGCATTGGCGGCCCTCAGCCTCGCGGTGGCCGCCATCCCGGAAGGCCTGCCGGCGGTCATCAGCATCGCCCTCGCCATCGGCGTGCGGCGGATGGCCGCCCGCCGGGCCGTCATCCGCCGCCTGCCCGCCGTGGAAACCCTTGGGTCCACGACGATCATCTGCTCCGACAAGACCGGCACCCTCACCCGCAATGAGATGTCCGTGCGAACCGCATGGACATCCGGTGGCGAATACCATCTCGAAGGCATCGGCTATTCCCCCGAGGGACGGATCGAAAGGCAGGGCGAACCCATTGCCGCTCTTCCCGAAGATCTCGCCGATCTCCTGCGGGCTGGCGCCCTTTGCAGCGAAGCCACCGTGACCCTGGAAGAGGGCCGCTGGGTGCTCCATGGGGATCCCACGGAAGGCGCTCTGGTGGCCGCCGCCGCCCGGGGAGGATTGCCCGCAGGGGAGGTCCGCCCCAGGCACCCCCGCATGGACACCATCCCCTTCGAGAGCCAGCACCAGTACATGGCGACCCTGCACGCCTGGGATCCGGGTCGGCGCATCCTGGTCAAGGGCGCCCCCGAGGCCATCCTTCCCCGCTGTGGCCAGGACAGCACCGGGGCGGCCTTGGACCGGAATCAGGCGCTGAAGGAGGCGGCGCGATTGGCGGCGCAAGGCCTGAGGGTTCTGGCCTTCGCGTCCCGGCACACGGATCTGCAGCGCATCACCCACCAGGATCTCGAAGGCCGACTCACCTTTCTTGGCCTGCAAGGGATGATTGACCCTCCCCGCCCCGAATCAATCCAGGCCATCGCGGACTGCCAGCGTGCGGGCATCACGGTGAAGATGATCACGGGGGACCACCCGGGCACCGCCGAGGCCATCGGACGGGAACTGGGCCTGGACAGTCCCCGTCCCGCGGTCACCGGGCGGGAACTGGATGCCATGGACCCCGCCCAATTTGCCGAAACGGCCCGCACCGCCCACGTATTCGCCCGGGTCTCTCCGGAGCACAAGCTCCGCCTCGTGCAGACCCTGCAGGAATCGGGCGAGGTGGTCGCCATGACGGGCGATGGCGTGAATGACGCCCCCGCCCTGAAGCGGGCGGACATCGGCGTGGCCATGGGCATCACGGGTACCGCGGTGAGCCGGGAGGCCGCGGACATGGTCCTGATGGACGATGATTTCGCATCCATCCGGGCAGCGGTCGAGGAAGGCCGCCGTGTCTATGACAACCTAGTGAAAGCGCTCGCCTTCGCCCTTCCCACCAACCTCGGCCAGGCCCTGGTGCTGCTGGTGGCGGTGCTGTTCTTCCCCTTCCAGGATGGACAGCCCTTGCTGCCCATCCTCCCGGTCCAGATTCTCTGGATCAACCTGGTGGTCACGGTCACCCTCGCCCTGCCCCTGGCCTTCGAGGCCCCCGAGCCGGACATCATGGCGCGCCCCCCGCGGCGCCCCGGCCAGCCTCTCCTGGGTGCCTTCGTGCTCGGCCGCACCGTTCTGGTGGCGGTCCTCATGGCTGCGGGATCCCTGGGCCTCTTCCTGTATGAATACCGCAGCGCCCAGGGCGCCGACCCGGATCTCGCCCTCAGGAAGGCCCAGACCCTCGCCGTGACGGGCCTCGCCCTCATCCAGGCCTTCTACCTGCTGAACTGCCGCAGCCTGAAGGACGGATTCTGGAGGATGGGCCTCTTCACCAACCCCGGCATCTACGGGGGCATGGCCCTCCTGGCGGGCCTCCAGATCGCCCTGGTGCATGTGCCCGTGCTTCAGCGCCTGTTCCACACGGCCCCCCTGGGCCCAAGGGATTGGCTTGCCGCCCTGACGGTAGGCCTTGCGATTCTTCCCGTCATTTCCCTCGAAAAGGCCTGGCGCCGCCGCCAGGCAGCCTGAAAGGATCCTGGCCATGGCCGAAAAGGACAAGTCCTACAACAAGGAGGAGGAATACTTCCTTCGCCTGGAACTGGAGCGACGCCGGAAGAACGCGGAGGAGCACGTGGCGCGCATGGCCGATGAAACTCGCCGCGCCCTGAAGGAGATGCACTGGATGCGCTGCCCCAAGTGCGGCAGGGAGCTCCTGGAGATCGAGTACCGCGGACACAAGGTAGACCAGTGCAGTTCGTGCCGAGGCCTCTGGCTCGATGCAGGCGAACTCGAATCCCTCGCCAGGCCGGAGGAGAGCGGCTTCCTGGGCAGCCTGAAGAAGATGTTCGAGGGCTGACCACCGCTCCGGTTTACCCCGCCAGGGCCCCTGTTCGCCCAGCCCAGGTCCGGTTCACCCCGGATCCATGGCCGGGGGCGGGGGGCCTTCCCATGCTGGTGGGCGTCATCCCCCCAACCCGCCGGGCCATGGCCCCGGCCCCTTCCCCCGGAGGCACCATGAACCGCCCATCCACCCTCCTCGGTGCGGCCGCCATCACCCTTCGGGCTTCGGCTCTGCCAAAGTGGCGCTCCGCTCCTGCTTCGTGCTCATGCCCCCAAGCCTAGTGGAGCAACGGGCTTCCCACCAGCACACCTGGGGCAAGACGAGGGATTCCAGGGGCGACCTGCTTCCGGGACTGGATGAGCTTGTCAAGAATGCGGCGCCTGGAGCGCCCGATGGGAGTAGGATGGCTCCGCCGGGAGGGCCCCATGGCCACGATCACTCTGAATGGAAACCCCATCCACACCTGTGGCGAGCTGCCCCTTCCAGGACACGCGACGCCCCCCTTCACCCTGACGCGCGGGGACCTGAGCGAGATCACCAGCGTGGAACTGGAGGGGATGCGAGTGATCGTCAGCATCTTCCCCAGCCTGGACACCTCCACCTGCGCGGAAAGCGTGCGGAAGTTCAACCACCTGACGGCGGACCTGGCCGATACGATCCTGCTCTGCGTCTCCATGGACCTTCCCTTCGCCCAGTCCCAGTTCTGTGGCGCGGAACGGCTGGATCGGGCGGTGACCGCTTCCGCCTTCCGCCACCCAGAGTTCGGCGCCGCCTTCGGGGTCACCCTCGTGGATGGGCCCGTGCGGGGCCTCTTCGCCCGGGCCGTGGTGGCCCTGGACGAGAACGGCACCATCGTCCATACCGAGCTGGTGCCTGAGCTCAGCCACGAACCGGACTACGACCTGGCCGTCCACGCCATCCGGAACCGCCACCATCCTTGTCCGGAGGATGCGATGGAAAGTACGGAATAACCGCTCCGCCCGAACCGGAAAAGGCCTCCACGAAGGACACGAATACGCCCTCCGGGCGCAGGAAGATCACGAAGGAAGGTCGGGCCGCCTCCACTCCCCTTCGTGATCTTGTCCTTTCCTTCGCGCCATTCGTGGGGATCTTTTCCCCTCAAACCCGCGCCATCAGCCTGGCGCGGGTGTACGGGATGAGCCCACCGGCATCCATGATGCCCTGGCGGGCGGCGGGCAGTCGCACCTGGTCGTAGGCCTTGCCGGTGGTGCGGTTGAGCACCTGATCGGCCGTGATGTCCAGTTCGTCGCCCTCGCTGGCCTCGATGCCGGGGCAGATCACGACCTGCAGGCCGAGGTTGATGCTGTTCTGGAGGAAGATGCGCGAGAGGCTCCTCGCCACCACGGCCAACTCGTGGCCCTTGAGGGCGGAGCAGGCCTGTTCGCGGCTGGAGCCGCAGCCGAAGTTCTCGCCGCCCACGACAATGGACCCCGGGGCGAAGGCCCTGGCCTTCAGGCTGGCATTGAAGTCCGTGCGATCCGCGAAGGCGAACTGGGGCGTCTCCGTGGGCAGCACCGTGGCCATGTAGCGGCCCGGGTAGATATCATCCGTGCTGATGTCGTTGTCGAGCATGATGATGACCTTGGCCATGTCAGGCTCCTTTTCGGGGATCGGTGATGACGCCGGTGATGGCGGAGGCGGCGGCCACCACCGGGCTGCAGAGGTAGACGAAGCCCGTGGGATTGCCCATGCGGCCCTTGAAGTTGCGGTTGGTGGTGCTGAGGGCCGTTTCGCCGTCCCCCAGGGCGCCTTCGTGGACGCCCAGGCAGGGCCCGCAGCCGGAGTTCATCACCACGGCGCCGGCCTTCATGAAATCGTGGATGTAGCCCTTGTCCAGGGCCTGGGCGAAGATCTTGCTCGACGCCGGAAACACCAGCATCCGGGTGCCCTCCGCCACCTTCCTGCCCCGCAGGATGGCGGCGGCGTCCGCCAGATCATCCAGCCGCCCGTTGGTGCAGCTGCCGATGACGATCTGCTGGACCCTGACGCCCAGAACCTGGTCAATGGGCTTCACGTTGTCCACCATGTGCGGGCAGGCGATCTGGGGCACGAGCGCGGAGACATTGATCTCGACCGTGCGGACATAGGTGGCATCCGGATCGGGGGTCACGCAGGAAATGGGGTCGGTGACCCCGGCCTCCTCCCGGAGGTAGCGGACGGTTTCCTCGTCCCCGGGCACGATGCCCGAGGTGGCACCGGCTTCCACGCTCATGTTGCAGATGGCGATGCGGCCGCTGGTGCTCATCTTCCGGATGGTCTCACCGTGGAATTCCAGCACCTTGTAGTTGGCGCCCTGGGCCGTCAGCCTTCCGATCAGGTGGAGGATGAAATCCTTCGGCCCCACGAAAGGCGGAAACTCGCCCGTGACCACGACCTTGATGGTGGCGGGAACCTCGATGTTCATGGCGATGCCCAGGCTCCAGGCGGAGGCCATCTCCGTGGCGCCGACCCCGAAGCTGAAGGCACCCAGGGCGCCATGGCTGGTGGTGTGGGAATCCGTGCCCACCACCACGAAGCCGGGCCGCACATAGCCATATTCCGGCAGGATCTGGTGGCAGATGCCGCCCACGTCGCCGCGGATGTCGTGGAACTTGGTGATGCCATGCTCGGCCACGAAGCCGCGGATCTTCTTCTGGTTCGTGGCGGTCTTGGGCGATTCAGCCGGCACGCGGTGGTCGAAGATGATGGCGATCCGGGAGGGATCCCACACCTTGGCTTCCAGGCCCGTGCCTTCAAACACCTCATGGAACTGGTTGATCACCAGCGCCGCGTTCTCGTGGGACATGGCGAGATCCACCCGCGGTTCCACCACCTCTCCCGCCGCCACGGACGGCAGGCCTGCCGCGCGGGCCAGGATCTTTTCAACGACCGTCATGCCCATAAAACCTCCTAGATCACGCCTTTGGCTTTCAGTTCGGCTTGCTCGGCCTCGGTGAGGCCGAGTGAGGAAAAGACTTGTTGGTTGTGTTGGCCCAGCGTGGGTGGAGCCGTTTCCACCAACCCAGGGGTCTTCTCGAACAGCGCCGTGAGGCCGAAGACCTCGATGTCGCCGAAGCCCGCCACCGGTACTTTCTGGAGCACCTGCCGGTGCTGTACCTGGGGCTGACGAAGAGCATCCTCCAGACTGAGAATGTCGCCACTGGGCACATCCTTCGCATTCAGTGCCTCTACCCAGAAACCGGTAGGTTTCTGGGCCAGCCGAGCCTCCAGCAGCGGCGTCAACTCCCGACGGTTCTTCTTGCGGGTATCGCGCTCCTGGAAGCGGGGATCCGCCTTCAACTCGGGAAGTTCCAGGACATCGCAGACGGCCTCCCACTGCTCCTGCTTGTTGGCCGCGATATTGACGTGGCCATCCTGGGTTTGGAACGTGCCGCTGGGCGCGGCGGTGAAGTTATCGTTGCCCATGAGGGCCGGCGGTTCGCCGCCGATGAGCAGGTTGGCCGCCACCCAGCCCATGAGGGGCATGATGCTGTCCAGCAGCGCCACGTCAATGGACTGCCCCTGCCCCGTGCGCTCCCGGTGGAACAGCGCCGCCATCACGGCGAAGGCGGCATTGAGACCACCCACGGTATCGCAGACGGGAAAGCCCGTGCGCAGGGGGTTCAGGCGCTCGTCGCCGTTCACGGCCATCTCGCCGGACAGGCCCTGGATGATCTGATCGTAGGCGGGCTTCAGGGCATCGGGCCCCGTCTGGCCGAAGCCCGAAATCGCGCAGTAGATGAGCCGCGGATTGATCTCCGTGAGGGTCTTGTAGCCCAGGCCCAGCCGCTCCATGACGCCCGGACGGAAGTTCTCCACCACCACATCCGCATCCTTGACCAGGCGACGGAACAGCTCCTTGCCCTCGGGCGACTTGGTGTTGAGGGTGATGGACAGCTTGTTGCAGTTCTGGGCCAGGAAGCTGGTGCCCATGAGCCGCTTGTTCAGCTCCGGGACGATGCCCAGCTTGCGGGCCAGATCACCGTCCTTGGGGTTCTCCACCTTGATGACCTCGGCCCCGAGCAGGGCCAGGTGCAGCGTGGTGAAGGGACCGGACAGCACATTCGTAAGATCCAGGACCTTGATGCCTGAGAGGATTTTGTTTTTCATCTTGTTCACCGTTCCTCACCGTTCCTCACCGGTTTCCAGTCTTTTCCCGGCACCAGCCGCCGGATCTCCGGTTTCGGAGCCCCCATATTGACGAGGAACGGTGAGGGACGGTGAGAAAGAAGAACCCGATTGGATGGGCCCGGTCTTGTAGACGCAGCCGGGCAGTTCCCGGCCAAGGTGGGCGGCCACGTCCCGGGTCACGCCGATGAGGGTGGCGAGGTTGATGTCCGTGCGCTGGCCCGTGCGCTGGAGGCCATGCACCAGATCCTCCGTCGCCACGTTCCCGGCGGCCACCTTGGTGAAGGGGCAGCCGCCGAGGCCGCCGAAGCTGGTCTCGACGGCCCTGGCGCCCGCCTCCATGGCCGCGTAGACGCTGGCCATGCCCAGGCCGTAGGTATCGTGGATGTGGGCGGTGACTTCGGCGGAGGGATCCAGTGCCAGCACCTTCTGCACATAGCGCCCTACCTGGGCGGGGTGGGCGTGGCCCGCCGTGTCCGCCAGGCTGATGGAGGTCAGTCCGGCCTCCAGGTAGGCGGCCACGATGCCCATGACGCGGGCCTCGTCAATGGCCCCCTCGAACCCGCAGCCGAAGGCGCTCTGCACGCTCACCTGCACCTTCCGCCCGGCATTCTGGCCTTCCAGGGCCGTGGCGATGATGCGGCGGGTGGCGTCCTCCGTGCCCATGCCGGTGTTCTTCCGGCTGTGGGTCTCCGAGGCGGACACGCCCATGCAGATGAGCGGTACGCCCACCTCCAGGGCCCGCTCCAGCCCCTTCTCGTTGAGCACCAGGCCCGACAGCACGGCGGGGTGGGATTCCTTCGCGAGGATGCGGAACAGCTCATCCGTATCCGCCATCTGGGGCACCTTGTCGCCCCGCACGAAGGAGCCCACCTGGACGATGTCCACGCCCGAATCCGCCACGCGGCGGATCCAGTCGAGCTTGATCTCCGTCGGCACCACGGCTGATTCAGCCTGGAGGCCATCGCGGGGACCGACTTCGTGGATGAGGACGTGGTTCATGGTGTGCCTCAGAGCTTGCGTGCAATGGCCTCGCCCATCTCAAGGGTCGTGGCGCTGCCGCCCATATCGTAGGTGCGGACCTTGCCTTCGGCGATGACCTCAGCCACCGCCTTCTCCAGCCGGGTGCCCTTCTCGGTCTCCCCCAGCCAGTCCAGCATCATCTTGGCGGCGAGGATGGTGGCGATGGGGTTCACCTTGTACTGGCCCGCGTACTTCGGGGCGCTGCCATGGCTGGGTTCGAACACGGCCAGCTTCTCGCCGATGTTGCCCGAACATCCGAAACCGAGGCCGCCCACCATCTGGGCCCCGAGATCGCTGATGATGTCGCCGAAGAGGTTCGTCGCCACCATCACGCCGTAGTTCTTCGGGTTCTTCAGCATCCACATGGTGATGGCATCCACGTTCGCATCGTCCATCTGGATGCCCGGATAGTCCTTGGCGATGCGCTGGCCGGTTTCCAGGAACATGCCTTCCGTGGCGCGCACCACATTGGCCTTGTGGATGACCGTGACCTTGGGATAGCCGAACTTTTTCGCATACTCGAAGGCGGCGCGGATGATGCGGTCGCACCCCTTCTTCGTGTTCACCTTGCAGGTGATGGCGAACTGGTCGCCGGGAAGGTCCGCGAAATGGCCGAAGGGCTTGCTGAGCTTCTTCAGGGTTTCCTTCAGTTCATCGGGCACGGGGCTGAATTCCACGCCGGCATAGAGATCCTCGGTGTTTTCGCGGAACACCACCATGTCTATGCCTTCCTGGTAGTTCAGCGGGTTGCCCGGATAGGCCTTGCAGGGCCGCAGGCAGGTGTAGAGGTCGAACATCTGCCGCATGCGGACGATGGGGCTGCGGTAGATGAGCCCCTTGCCCTTCAGTTCAGGCGCCAGCTCCGCCTCGGCGTCCTTCACGGGCTTGGAGGTGATGGCGCCGAACATGGCGGCGTGGCTGCTCTTCAGCAGATCAATGGTGCGCTGGGGGAAGGATTCGCCCTCCTTGCACCAGAACTCCCAGCCGATATCCCCGTGGGTGTAGGTGGCATCGAATTTCAGCGCGTCGAGGCAGATCTTCGCCGCCTCCATGACCTCGATCCCGACACCGTCTCCGGGCAACCACGCGATGTTGTACTGGCTCATGGCCGGGCTCCTTCAGGGGAATGAGGCTGCTGATCCAGGCGCCACCGCGCCGGATCTGCCCAATCATGACCTCACCGTTAGGTTTGATCGCGGTCACCCATCACAAAACCTCCCAAAAACGCATCAACCGCGAACCTGGGGCAACAAAGTGTCAAATCACTTGCAAGCCAACCAACTGGCCCCCGTGCGCACCTCGGCCGCGAGCTTGACGCCCAGGGCGCCCAGGTCATCGGCGCCTTCCATGGCCTCCTTCAGCAGGGCGGAAGCCCGGTCCACTTCCCCCGGCGGCGCCTCCATCAGCAGTTCATCGTGGACCTGCAGCAGCAGTCGCGCCTGAAGACCCGAGGCCTTCAGGCTGCGGTGCAGCCGCACCATGGCCCGGCGCATGAGGTCGGCGGCGGTGCCCTGCACGATGGTGTTCACGGCCTCGCGCAGACCCTGCGCCTGGAACTGCTTGTTGGGGCTCTCCAGCTCGGGGATGCGGCGGATGCGGCCCCAGTGCGTGCGGACGAGGCCTTCCGCCAGGGCCTTCTCCTTGGCGCCCTCGATCCAGGCGGCCACCCTGGGCATGCGTTGGAAGTAGCGTTCGATGAAGGCCTTGGCCTCCTTCTGGGTGATGCCCAGGTTCGCCGCCAGCGCGAAGGCGCCCTGGCCGTAGAGCAGGCCGAAGTTCACGGCCTTGGCCCTGCCGCGGTCGTCGGCGCTCACCTCGTCCATGGGCACGCCCATCACTTCCGAGGCCGTACGGCGATGGATGTCTTCGCCGGCCGCGAAGGCCGCCAGCAGCACGGGATCCTGGGCCAGGGCCGCGACCACCCGCAGCTCGATCTGGCTGTAGTCCGCGTCCAGCAGCACCCAGCCAGGCTCGGGCACGAAGGCGCCGCGGATGGCGCGACCCTCCTCGGTGCGGATGGGAATGTTCTGCAGGTTGGGATCGCTGGAGGCCAGCCGCCCCGATGCCACCGCCGCCTGGTGCAGCCGGGTGTGCACGCGCCCCGTGACAGGATTCACCATCTGCGGCAGAGCCTCGACATAGGTGCCCAGCAGCTTCACCATCTGCCGGTGCCGCAGCAGCTCGCTGGCGATCTCGGCGCCCTGCTCCTTCGCCAGCTCCTGGAGCACATCCTCATCGGTGCTGGGGGCCTTGGTCTTGCCGGTGTATTTCACGGGCTTGTAGCCCAGCTTGCCGAAGAGGATGGCACCGAGTTGGGTGGGACTGTTCAGGTTGAAGGGTTCGCCGGCGAGTTCGAGTACACGGGCTTCTGCGCGTTTGCGCTCGCCGTGCATGCGCACGGCGAGTTGGGAAAGGACATTCAGGTCGAGCCGGACTCCGTGACCCTCGAGGGACGCCAGCACCTCCACCAGGGGCAGGTCCACTTCTTCGTAGAGGCGCTTCAATTGGCCGTCCGTCAGCTTGGCCCGCAGGTTGTCGCAGAGCCGCAGGGCCAAATCCGCGTCCTCGGCGGCGTACTGCACGGCAGGCTCGAACTCGGCCTCGTCGAAGCGTTTCTGCGCCTTGCCCTTCCCAACGATCTCTTCAAAGGCGATGGGCTTCACGTCCAGAAGGCGCACGGAAAGGTCATCCAGATTGTGGCGGACGCCACTTTCCAGCAGGAAGCTCAGCACCATGCTGTCGTCCGCCAGCCCCGCCACCGGCAGGCCGTGGCGGGCCAGCACCTGGAAGTCGTATTTGAGGTTCTGGCCGCACTTGCCCACCGCTGCGTCCGCCAGCAGCGGCATCAGAATGCGTCGAACCTCGGCGAAAGGCAGGTTCCGGTAATCGAGATGGGGCGCCAGTTCCGCGAAGAAGGCCGCCGCGTCCCCCCGCAGATCCAGCAGGGATGCGGGCAGACCGCTATCCGGCAACAGGCCGGGAAGCGAGCCTTCCGTATCGGCCGTGGCTGGTTTCAGGTGCGCCAGCGGAACATACAGGCCTTCGTTGGGCGCCCAGGCCAGGCTCAGGCCCACGATGTGGCCCCGGGTGGGATCCAGGCTGGTGGTTTCCGTATCCAGGCCGAAACGGCCCGCGGCGCGGCAGGCGGCCACGGCGGCTTCGAGCTCCGCCAGCGTGGACGCGGCCCGGTACTTCCGCTCGCTGCCCGCCTGCTGGGCGCTTGGCGTGAACTCCTTGGTGAGGGCCTGGAAGCCCAGGGCCTTGAAAGTCTCCCGGGCCTTGGCCTCGTCCAGGCCGGCATAGGCGAGATCCCTGGGATGCAGGGGCAGGTCGAGGTCCGTCACCACGGTGACCAGGCGCCTGGTGAGATCCAGCCATCCGGATTCCGCGTGGAGGGCGGCCTCCAGACCCTCGCGCTGCCTGGGTTTGAGATCGGCCTTGGCGGCGATGACACCATCGAGGCTTCCGAACTTCTCCAGCAGCAGCGCCGCGCCCTTTTCGCCGATGCCGGGCACGCCTTTCACGTTGTCGGAGGCATCCCCCACCAGGCTGAGGAAGTCCACCACCTGCTCGGGCCACACGCCCATGCGGCCCTTCACGCCCTCGCGGTCGTGCCACACCTCGCCATCCTTGGTGTTCAACACCTGGATGCGGAGCTCGTCGTCCACCAGCTGCAGCAGGTCCTTGTCCGGGCTGACGATGACCGCGGGAAGACCCAGGGCGGCGGACTCCCGGGCCAGGGTGGCCATCACGTCGTCCGCCTCGTAGCCGTGCAGTTCCACGATGGGGATATTGAGCGCCTCCACCAGCTGGCGGATCATGGGGATCTGCGGGCGCAGATCCTCCGGCATGGCGTCCCGGTTGGCCTTGTACTCCGGGTAGATCTCATGCCGGAAGGTGGGCTCCGGCGTGTCGAACACGCAGGCGATGTGGGTGGGTTTGTGCTTTTCCAGCAGCTGCAGCACCAGCCGCGTGAACGTGTACGCCGCGCCGTTCTTCAACCTCGGATTGGCGAAATAGGCCCGAAAAATGAAGGCGAAAGTGTCGATCAGATATAGGCGATCCTCAGCCACAGATCACCTCCACGCTCAACGGCGAGGTCTCGCGTATCCGCGCAGCGGATACCGAGAGAATGAACGCGAAGGTATCAATCAGATAAAGGCGATCCTCAGCCACAGA
>JAUXSE010000058.1 GCA_030681515.1 Geothrix sp.
CGGGAACAGGGCGAGGGCCGTGTAGAGGATCAGGATGCCGTGAACTGCGATGGCGCTGGCTGGCTTTCGCATCACGGCCTCAGAAGGAATAGCGCTGCATGCGGCGCTGAATGAGGAAAAGATAGCACATGATGCCAATGAGAATGATGAGGAACATCATGGTGGCAATGGTCGAGCCCATGGAGAGGTCGCCAAGCTGCAGCTGGTTGCCGAAGAAGGTGCGGTAGAAGAGCGTGCCCATGATGTCGGCCGAGAAATTGGGCCCGGCGAGCGCCCCTTTCATTGCATAGATCAGGTCAAACGCGTTGAAGTTGTTCACGAAGGTGAGAACCGACACAAGGCCGATGGTGGGGAAAATCAAGGGCAGTTTCACCCAGATAAACGCCTGGAATTGGTTGAGGCCATCGACCGTAGCCGCATCGATAAGCTCCTCGGGGATCGCCAGCAAGGCGGTGTAGATCAGGATCATCGGGATGCCCACGAACTGCCACACGGATATGAGCGAGACGGTGATGAGGGCGGTTGATTCCTGGCCAAGCCAGGGTGCGAAGAGAAATCCCAGGCCCAAGGCGTTGAGGAACATTTTTGAAATGCCCCAGAGCGGCGAGAGGATCAACTGCCAGCTGAAACCGATAATCACAACCGACAGCATCGTGGGCATGAAGATCAGGGTGCGATAGGTGGCGCGAAAGCGCAGCCGTGGCAGGCTCAGCATGGCGGCGAGTGCCAAGCCAATGGGATTTTGCACGAGCATATGAATGAAAAAGAAATAGCAATTGTTGCGGAAGGCATTCCAGAACGGCACCGACCATGTGGTGTCGGTCAGAAGCGTATGGAAGTTGCCGAGGCCATTGAAAATGTAGGCCCCGTCCGGCTGGCGCAAATAGAGCGAATTGAAAATCGTGGCGAAGAGGGGATAGATTGAAAAGACCGTGTAGATGACGACAGCGGGACCCAGGAAAAACGCCAGCAACACCACGTAGGATCCGCGGCCCATGCCAACGATAGCGTTGCCAGCTCCTGCCTTTGCGTCCGCCATGTTCCCCACCCCATGAAAAGGGGCCGCCAATAGATCATCGGCGGCCCCAATTTCCTTACGTTACTTCTGGTGCGGTGCGTACCATTTTTTCAACCCGTCTTGGAGCTGGGCTCCGGCGGCGTCCGGCGCCATGGCGCCATTGAGCACCTGGGCCGAAACGTTCCACATCTCGTTTTCAAGGTTGGGCGTTCCGCGCGACAGG
>JAUXSE010000064.1 GCA_030681515.1 Geothrix sp.
TCTCACCCTTCTACCCTTCGTCGCGGTTTTTCCCCAGGGGTCACACCCGTTCCCATCCCGAACACGGCCGTTAAGACCTGGAGGGCCGATGATACTGCTCTGCACAGGAGTGGAAAAGTAGGTCGCTGCGACGTTATATCCGAACGGGTCACCCCACCAGGTGACCCGTTTTTGCGTATCGAGCCCCCGTACCCACGGGGGCTTTTGCGTTCCTCGGCGGGTACACTGAGGATTCCGCGTGGAGGATCTGATGAGCAAAGGTGTTTACACCTTCGGGGGGAACCGCAACGAGGGCAGCGCTTCGATGCGTAACCTTCTCGGCGGCAAGGGATGCAATCTGGCCGAAATGGCCGGATTAGGTATCCCCGTACCCCCGGGATTCACCCTGACGACCGAGCAGTGCGCTGCCTACTACACGAACGGCCGGCAACTCACCGAAAGCCTCAAGGCCGAGGTGCTGGAGGCTTTGCGATGGCTCGAAGGGGTTCGTGGGTGTGGCTTCGGCGCCACCGAAAATCCGCTGCTGCTCTCGGTTCGCTCCGGTGCCCGCGTCTCCATGCCGGGCATGATGGACACCGTCCTCAACCTGGGCCTGAACGACCGCACCGTGACGGCCCTGGAGCGGGCCAGCGGGAACCCGCGCTTCGCCTGGGACTCCTACCGCCGCTTCGTCACCATGTACAGCAATGTGGTGCTCGACGTGGAGCACGCCCTCTTCGAGGCCGAGCTCGAGCGCGTCAAGGCTCGCCTCGGCAGGCACCAGGACACCGACCTGAGCGCCGAGGACTGGAAGGGGCTCGTCTCCGCCTTCAAGGACATCGTGCTTGAGGAGACCGGCCAGGCCTTTCCCCAGGAACCCATGGACCAACTCTGGGGCGCCATTCGCGCCGTCTTTGAAAGCTGGAATACGGGCCGCGCCATCACCTACCGCCGCCTGCACCGGTTCCCCGATGACTGGGGCACGGGCGTGAATGTCCAGAGCATGGTCTTCGGCAACATGGGCGACGATTGCGGGACGGGTGTGGCCTTCACGCGGGATCCCGCGACGGGAGAGAAGCTCTTCTACGGCGAGTACCTCATCAACGCCCAGGGCGAGGATGTGGTGGCGGGCACCCGCACGCCCCAGCCCATCACGCGGTCGCAGGCCGAAGGCACGGGGCTGAAGAGCCTTGAAGAGGTGATGCCAGCCTCCTTCGCCGAGTTGGACGCCACCTGCCAGCGTCTTGAAACGCACTTCAAGGATATGCAGGACATCGAGTTCACCATCGAGCGGGGGAAGCTGTATCTGCTGCAGACCCGCAACGGAAAGCGCACCGCCATGGCCGGCATCCGCATCGCCATTGACCTCGTGGACGAGGGGCTCATAGACAGCCCTACCGCCCTCAAGCGCATTGACGCCGACAGCCTTTCCCAGCTGCTGGCGCCGGTCTTCGATCCCAGGGAGAAGGACCGTCTGCGGAAGGAGGGCCAGCTGCTGACCAAGGGCCTGAACGCCGGTCCCGGCGCGGCCACCGGCCGCATCGCCCTCACCGCCGAAGCCGCCGAAAGGATGGCCCAGGAAGGCCCCGTGGTGCTGGTGCGCGTGGAGACGAGTCCCGAGGATATCTCGGGCATGGTGGCCGCCCAGGGCATCCTCACGGCCCGCGGGGGCATGACCAGCCACGCGGCCGTGGTGGCCCGGGGCATGGGCAAGCCCTGCGTCTGCGGCGCCTCGGCGGTGCGGATTGACGCGGTCCGCGGGATCGTGACCGTGGGCGACCGCGAATTGAAGGGGGGCGAGGACTGGATCTCCATAGACGGTTCCACCGGCGAGGTCTTCGCGGGCAAGCTCAGCGCCCATCCTTCCGAGGTCAATCAAGTGCTGGTGGATGGCCGCCTGAAGCCCGAGGACAGTCCGCTCTTCCAGCGTTTTGCCAAAATCCTGGCCTGGAGCCACGCGGCCAAGCGGATGAAGGTCCGCACCAATGCGGACACGCCCCATGACGCGGCCGTGGCGCGCGCCTTCGGCGCCGAAGGCATCGGCCTCTGCCGCACCGAGCATATGTTCTTCGAGGGAGACCGCATCCTCGCGGTGCGCGAGATGATCCTGGCCACCGATGCGGATGGCCGGAAGAAGGCCCTGGCCAAGCTGCTGCCCATGCAGCGCGAGGATTTCGAGGGCCTCTTCACGGCCATGGATGGCCTGCCCGTGAACATCCGCCTGCTGGATCCCCCCCTGCACGAGTTCCTGCCCCAGGACGAGCCGGGCCAGCGGGAAATGGCCGAGGTACTGGGCGTGGACCTGGGCACCGTGGAACGCCGCGTGGCGCAACTCCACGAATTCAACCCCATGATGGGCCATCGGGGTTGCCGCCTCGGCATCACCTTTCCCGAAATCATCCGTATGCAGGTCCGGGCCGTCGCCGAGGCCGCGCTGAACGTGGCAGCGAAGGGGATCAAGGCCGTTCCGGAGATCATGGTGCCCCTCATCGGGACCGTGCGCGAACTGGCCTACACCAAGATCGAGATGCTGGATGAGATCGCCCAGGTGAACCGGGAGCGCGGCACCCAGTTCGCCTGCCCCATCGGCACCATGATCGAGATCCCCCGGGCGGCCATCACCTCGGACCGCATCGCCCAGGAGGCGGAGTTCTTCAGCTTCGGCACCAACGACCTCACCCAGATGGGCTTCGGCTTCAGCCGGGACGACGCGGGCAGCTTCCTGCCTGAATATGTCGGAAAGAAGATCCTGGAGGAGGATCCCTTCCAGAGCCTGGACCAGGAGGGCATCGGCGAGCTGGTGCGCATCTCCTGCGAAAAGGGCCGAGCCACCCGCCCCGGCCTCAAGCTGGGCGTCTGCGGCGAGCATGGGGGGGATCCCCGCAGCGTGGTCTTCTTCCACCACGTGGGTCTCGATTATGTGAGCTGCAGCCCCTACCGCGTGCCCATCGCCATCCTGGCGGCGGCCCAGGCGGCGCTGGAGCAGTAGGGCCCGACCTGAACGAGGGGGACCGCCCGCTCCCATTCGGTCGCTCTGCGTCCCCCTATTCTGTGATCGGGCAAAGCCCGCTCACCATGTCTGAACCCGCTATCCTGGAAAGGCCGTGCCACCGCACGGCCTTTTTGTCGGATTCCCCCATGGCCAAGACCGTCAGCGACCAGCCCGAGATCATCTATTCCATGATGCGGGTCAGCAAGATCTACAACACCAAGCCCGTCATCAAGGACATCTCCCTCAGCTACTTCTACGGCGCCAAGATCGGCGTGCTGGGCCTCAATGGTTCCGGCAAGAGCACGGTCCTACGCATCATGGCGGGAGTTGATCACGACTTCAACGGGGAGGCCGTGCTCAGCAAGGGCTACACCACCGGCATCCTGGACCAGGAACCCCAGCTTGATCCCGAGAAGACCGTGCGGGAGATCGTCGAGGAGGGCGCGGCCGAGAAGGTG
The DNA here is from genome assembly GCA_030681515.1 of Geothrix sp. Lineage (GTDB taxonomy): Bacteria > Acidobacteriota > Holophagae > Holophagales > Holophagaceae > Geothrix. Next base: position 3,430 of record JAUXSE010000064.1, read on the forward strand.
GGCTGGCTGAAGGACTACAACGCCATCAGCGACCAGTTCGCCGACCCCGGTGCGGATATGGATGTCCTGCTGGCGAAGCAGGGCGAACTGCAGGAAAAGATTGATGCCCACGACTGCTGGGATCTCGATTCGCGCCTCGAACAGGCCATGGACGCCCTGCGCTGCCCCGATCCCGACACCAGGATCGGCGTGCTGTCCGGCGGTGAGCGCCGCCGCGTGGCCCTCTGCCGCCTGCTGCTCCAGGAGCCCGACATCCTGCTGCTGGCCGAGCCCACCAACCACCTCGATGCCGAGTCCGTGGCCTGGCTGGAGAAGCACCTGCTGGACTACAAGGGCACGGTCATCGCCGTCACCCACGATCGCTACTTCCTGGACCATGTGGCCGGATGGATCCTCGAGCTGGATCGCGGCGAGGGCATCCCATGGAAGGGCAACTACACCAGCTGGCTGGAACAGAAGCAGGGCCGCTTGGCCCGCGAAGAGAAATCCGACCAGAAGCGGCTGAAGACGCTGGAGCGCGAGCTGGAGTGGATCCGCATGTCGCCCAAGGGCCAGCACACCAAGAGCAAGGACCGCATCGCCAACTTTGAGCGGCTGGCGGGCGAGGAAGGGCGCCAGAAGGAGCAGGAGCTGGAGATCTACATCCCCAGCGGCCCGCGATTGGGCGACCTGGTCGCGGAGCTGGAGGGCGTCTCCAAGGCCTACGGCGACCGCGTGCTCTTCGAGAATCTGAGCTTCGCCATCCCCCGCGGCGGCATCCTCGGCGTCATCGGCCCCAATGGCGCGGGCAAGTCCACGCTGCTGCGCCTGCTCACGGGCCAGGAGGCGCCGGACGCCGGCACCATCCGCATCGGCGAGACCGTCCGCATGGCCTATGTGGATCAGCTGCGGTCGGGGCTCAACCCCGACAAGACCGTGTTCGAGGCGGTATCGGGGGGCTACGAGCAGATCGAGCTGGGCGGCAAGCTCATCAACGCCCGGGCCTGGCTGAGCCGCTTCGGGTTCTCCGGCGATTCCCAGCAGAAGAAGATCTCCGAACTCAGCGGCGGCCAGCAGAACCGCCTCAACCTGGCGCTCACGCTGAAGAGCGAATCCAACTTGCTCTTCTTCGACGAACCCACCAACGATCTGGACGTGAACACCATGCGCGCCCTGGAGGAGGCCATCGAGGCCTTCGCGGGCAGCGCCGTCCTGGTGAGCCACGACCGCTGGTTCCTGGACCGCCTGGCCACGCACATCCTGGCCTTCGAGGGTGATTCCCAGGTGCAGTTCTTCGACGGGAACTACAGCCAGTACGAGGCGTATCGCAAAGACGTGCTGGGCCTGAAGCCCTTCGATCCGCACCGCATCAAGTACCGCAAACTCACCCGCTGATGCGCGTTCTCGAGCTGTTCTCGGGCCTGGGGGGCTGGCGCTGCGCCCTCCGGGACCGGGGCAGGGTCGCTGCCGCCTACGATGTGAGCGAAGCCGCCAACGCCACCTACGCCCTGAATCACGGCGACTTTCCAAGGGCCCGGGAACTGGCCGCGGTGCCGCTTCACGAGCTGGCCGCCTGCGGCGCCGATACCTGGCTGATGAGCCCGCCCTGCCAGCCCTTCTGCCGCATGGGGAATCACCAGGGCCTGGAGGACCGGCGCTCCCGGGCCTTCCGCCACCTCATGGACCTCTTCAGCCAGGCACCGCCGGACCATCTGGTGCTGGAGAACGTGGGCGGCTTCCTGGGCTCGGATGCCCACGCGCTGCTGTCGCGGCACATCAAGGCCCACGGCATGCACCAGGTGGACATCCAGGCCTGCCCCAGCCATTTCGGCCTGCCCAACCAGCGACCCCGGGTGTTCATCGTGGCCTCGCGGAAGCCGCTGAAGGTTCTCTCCCAACCGGATCTCCCTCCCCGTCCCCTGGCTGACTTCCTGGATGCGGTGGAAGACGAGGGGCTGTATCTCCGGGCCGAGGCCCACACCCGGCATTACCAGGGCCTGGATCTGGTGGAACCCGGAGATCATCGCAGTGCCTGCTTCATCGGCGGCTACGGCCGGCGCTTCGTGGGCAGCGGCTCCTTCCTGAAAACGGAGCACGGCGTGCGGCGCTTCTCACCCTCGGAAGTGGCGCGGCTCCTGGGGCTGCCCGAAGGGTTCCGTTTTCCCGGAACACTGTCCCTCGAAGCCCGCTACCGGCTGCTGGGCAACGGCTTGTCCATCCCCGTCGCGGCCTGGGCGCTGGACCATCTTCGGCCCCGCCAGGCAGCCGATGGCTGATAGCTGATGGCTGATAGCTGATAGCTTTGACCCATGCGCCTGATCCTCTCCGCCTTCGCCCCGGAATTGGGCCCCCTTGCCGGCGACCCGCCCGCGGGCTGGGAGACGGCCACCGTGGGCCTCGGCGCCGTGACCGCGGCCGCCGCCACGGCGCGGCTGCTGGCGGAGCGGAAACCGGACGCCGTGCTCTTCCTGGGCACCTGCGGGCGCTACGATGACCGCCTGGCTCTCTTCGATGGGATCTGGGCCTCGGAGGCCATCGCCACCTCCCTGGAGGAAGTGCGGGGCGGTGCCTACCGTCCCGGCATCGAGCGGGTTCGCTGGGCCTCGACGCTGGCGGGCCCCTTGCCACGCCATGCCGTAGCAGTCCCCCCGGCCATCACCTTCACTCAGGAAGGCGCAGCCTTCCTGAGCACCGTCGCCCCGGCTGAACACCTGGAACTCACGGGTGTCTTCGCGGCCTGCCATGCGGCGGGCGTGCCCTGCGGTGGGGCGCTGGTGGTGGTGAACGATGTGGGTCCCGGGGCCCAGGTCCAGTGGAAGGCGAATCACGCGGAGGGCAGCCGGCGGCTGGTGGAGACGCTCAAGGCGTCAAACTATTTCTGAGGGGCGTGAACGCTTCGGTTCCATCGCCGGTCTCGATGCGCCAGCCCCCATCCACGGCGGAGGCGCGGACGCCGCGGGAGGGCCCCGTGATCCAGGGCGCCACACCTTCCCGGCGGAAGGTTTCCAGCGTTTCTGGATGGGGATGTTCGAAGCGGTTGCGGAGGCCCGCGGGGAGGATGGCCACTTCCGGTTTCAGGGCCGAGATCCAGATCGGATCGGAGGCGTTCCGGCTGCCGTGATGTCCGGTCTTCAGCAGGCGGTGGGGGAGGGAGACAGACGTGGTGATCGGGCTTTGCCCGATCACCACGCGGGGTGCACGAGGGGGACAAGGGTTCCCGTCTCCACGAGCCGAAGGCGAGTTGGAGCACGCTCCAGTGGAGCGTGCGTTAGACGGGAGAGCGACCGGAGGGAGCGGGCGGTCCCCCTCCTTCATGTCGGGTTCGCCCAGGGCCATGAGATCGCGCTCCTGCACGGCCAGGGCATCGCCCATGAGCCACAGTTCCCGGTCCCGCCAGTTCACGCGCAGCACGATGGACACGGCGTTGGGGTCGGGCAGGGCGAAGGGGCTCGGGGGCCAGCGCACGCTGAAGGCAGCCTCGCCGCGGGTCCAGGCATCGCCCCGGAGAAGGCCCGCGGGATCCGCCCCGGCGGAGGGGCGATAGGGGGTCCAGGGATCCTCGTCATCGGCCGTGACCGGCACCGAAGTGGTGAGCATCGGCCAGATCCGCGATAGCGTGGCCCAGCCGCCGGCGTGGTCCCCATGGGCATGGGTGAGCACGAGATGCACCGGCTCGCGCACGCCGCGCCGGCTCAGCACCCGCGCGAGGCGGCGGCCGGTCCAGGGCCCCGGGCCCGTGTCTATCAGGGTGGCATCTCCACCGGGGACGCGCAGCAGCAGGGCGTCGCCCTGGCCGATGTCCACGGATTCCAGGGAGAGCGTGTCCGGCGCCCGGCCCGTGCCCCGGAAGGCGAGGAGGCTCAGCGACAGGGCCACGAGCCCCACGGTGAGGGCCCGGGTGCGCCTCAACCGCCCCTGGAGGTGGGCCAAGGCCAGCCATCCCAGGGCCAGGAGCAGCCAGGGCCAGAGGAGGCCCGTGCCCAGGGGCGCGATGCCCGTGAGGGCGGGGACAAGGCCGTCGCCCATCCAGGTCAGGATGGCGCCCGCCCCCTGGGTGAGGCCGGGCAGGGGGACCAGGACGAGCGCGAGGCAGACGGGGGTGAGCAAGGCCACCAGAGGCAACACCAGCAGGTTGGCGAGGATGCCCCACCAGGGTGCGCCGCCGTGCAGCAGGGCCAGCAAAGGCATCGTGGACAGCCAGGGCGCGGCCAGGCGGGCGAAGGGCAGGGCGATGCGGCCCAGCAGCGGCGACAGCAGGCCCGCCAGCGGCTCCGCGCCCCAGAGCAGGCCCAGCAGGGCCCACCAGGCCAGCAGGAAGCCCGGCTCGGCGCCCGCGGCCGGATGCCCGAGCAGCCAGAGGAGCAGGGCGAGGTGTAGACCCGCGACCGGCGGCAGCTTCCATCCGCTGCTGCGGCCGATGGCCCAGGCCACGCCCATGAAGAGGCCGCGCCACACGGGCGCCGAGAAGCCCACCAGGGCGGCGTAGAGCAGGCCTGCCGCGATGGATCCGGCCGCCACCCCGCGCAGGCGCAGGCGGCGCAGGAGGGCCTCGATGGCGGCCATCACCAGGGTCACCTGCAACCCGGATACCACCAGGATGTGGATGGTGCCGCTTTCGGCGAACACGCTGAAGTGGGCCTCCTCCGCCGGGGGAATGCCCAGGGTGAGCGCGCCCCAGAGATCCCTGGCGGTGGGTCCCAGGGGCAGGGCCTCGAAGCGGCGCCGGGCGAAGGCCTGCAACCGCAGCAGCAGGGAGGGATCCGCGGGGCCGGTGGCCTCCATCAGTTGGGCCGAGGCCAGGTGGAGGCGGCGGGGGGCTTCGTCGCTCCGGGCCCGCCAGAGGGGGCGTTCCGCCAGGAAGACGGGCGCGGGCTGAATGGGCCGCAACTCGGCTCGCAGCCGGACGGGGGTGCCGGGTCCAGGGGGCGCCTGTTCCCCATCGGCGGGCACGGTGAGGGGCAGGGTGAGGCCCCGCATGGATTCCGGGGATGACAGGTCGAGCCGGCTTCGCAGCCTTTCGCCCTGGAGGGTCCAGGGCGCGGCGATGCGGCCCTCCAGGGCCTGGAAGCCGATGGGCAGCGCCGTTTCCCAGCGGGCCTTGCGAGCCAGGCCCAGGAAGGTGAACCCCGCCAGACCCAGGGCCAAAGGCACGACAGCCCAGCGGCGGATCCAGGCCAGGGGCAGGGAGAGGCTCCAGATCAGGCCGCCAAGCACCAGCAGCAGAGGCGCCACCTGGCCGTCCCAGCGCTCCGGCACCAGCCAGGGCACCGCGCTGGCAGCGGCCAGGGCCCAGGCCAGCGGCCAGAGCGAGGCTCCGGACAGGCGCTGCCACAGGCTGGATCTGGAAAGCATGGGAAGAGTCTATCCGCCCTGTCCAAACCTTGACAGGGGCCCCGGGGCTGGGGAACCTGAGGGATATGAACCCGGCCCGGGCCCTGCTGGTGGACGACGATCCCACCATCCTTGAGGTGGTGGGCACCCTGTTGTCCCGGCACGGGCATGAAGTGGTGGGCACGGGTTCCGGATTGAGGGGCGCGCAGTTCCTCCGCAACGAACATTTCGATCTCGCGGTGGTGGATCTCATGCTGCCGGATCTGAATGGACTGGAATTGGCCCGGCAGGCCGTGGCCAAGCCCGGCACGGTGGTGGTGGTGCTTTCGGGATCCACCTCCGTGGAGACGGCCCTCCAGGCCATGAAGATGGGCATCTACGACTACGTGCCCAAGCCCTTCCGCGCCGAGGAGCTGGAACACACGCTGTTGCGCGCCATCGAGAAGTCCCAGCTGAACCAGGAGAACAAGCGGCTGCGCGAACAGATCCAGGGCCAGACGCCGGGGCCGCGCATGGTGGGCCGCTCGGATACCTGGCAGAACCTCCAGACACTGCTCCGCCGCGTGGCGCCCTCGCCCTCCACGGTGCTCATCACGGGACCTTCGGGCACCGGCAAGGAGCTCGCCGCCAAGGCCATCCATCAGTGGAGCCTGCGTGCCCAGGGGCCTTTCATTCCCATCCACTGTGGGGCCATTCCCGAAAACCTCCTGGAGGATGAACTGTTCGGCCATGTGCGCGGGGCCTACACGGACGCCCGCACGGACCGGCCCGGACGCTTCCAGCAGGCGGAGGGCGGCACGCTGTTCCTCGACGAGATCGGCACCATGCCGCTGAACCTCCAGGTGAAGCTGCTGCGGGTGATCCAGGAACGGGAATTCACGCCTTTGGGATCGGCGCGCACGGTGAAGGCGGATTTCCGGCTCCTGGCGGCCTCCAACGAGGATCTGGGCAGCCTCGTGGAGCAGAAGCGGTTCCGGGAGGATCTCTTCTACCGGCTGAACGTGATTCCCGTGCAGCTGCACCCTCTGCGGGAGCATCCCCAGGACATCCCGGTCCTCGTGGCGCATTTCATCCGGAAGTTCGCCCGGGAGCTGGGGCTTCCCCTGAAGCAGGTGGAACCCTCGGCACTGCAGGCCCTGGAGGCCTACGGATGGCCGGGCAACGTGCGTGAACTGGAGAACGCCGTGGAGCGGGCCATGGCGCTCGGTTCCGATCCCGAGCGGCTGCTGCTGCAGGATCTTCCGGCTTCCATCGCCGGCGTGCTGCCTTCGGTGGCTTTTCCAAGGCTGCCTCAGAACCAGGATCTGGGCCGGTTCCTGGAGGATCTCGAACGCCACCTGATCCTGGAGTCCCTCCAGGCCACGGGCTGGAACAAGAGCGAGTCCGCCCGCCGCCTCGGCCTGCACCGGACGACGCTCCTCCACCGCCTGCGGGCCCTGGGCATCCCCATGGATCCCATGGGCGAGGCCGAGTCCACCCTGGCCCGGGAGGCCCCCTGATGCGCGTTCCGACCCACCCGGCGCTGGCGCTGCTGCTGGCCTGCGCGCCCCTGGGGGCCTGGTCGCCCAGGGTCCACGAGGCCCAGACCGCCAAGGCCCTCCGTCTCGTGCCGCGCCGCATGGCCGCCCTGTTGCGGGCCCATTCCCAGGCTCTGCTGGAGGGCGCCCGGGGCGTGGCCAATGATCAGCCGCCCACGGTGGAGCAGGTGGAGGCCCAGTTCCGCACCCTGCTGCGCCTGAGCGAGGAACACCGGCGCCCCGAGGAGATCGTGCGCGAGCTGGGGGTGCTGGCCCACCAGATCCAGCTGCTGACGGACCCCTCCACCCTGGAGGGCCTGAGCCCGCTTCGGGAGAGTTTCGAGACCTACGCCGACGAACACCTGGCCCATCTGCTGGTGACCCAGGAGCCCTACTGGGCCGCCACGGGCAGCCTGGATCCCGGACCGCCCCTGCGCCGGTTCCTGGCCGTCAAGCAGGAGCGGAACCGCCGCCTGCGGGAGCATTTCGACGAGGCCGTGGGCCGCCGCATCGGGCCCTGGGACGAGCTGTCCCTGCCCTTCGCCCAGATGCAGCTGGCCTTCTCCAATGGCGTGCACGCCACGGCTAACGTCTGGATCCTGGTCTGGCGGATCGCGGGAGACCAGTGGGAGATCCCGGCCGGGCCTTGATCACAGCATTCAGAAGCACCTCGATTGACGCGCTAGGCGAAACCCGACTTTCGGGCTATCTTTCCAAGCATCCCTCTGGAGTTGGACATGGGCACCTACACCCGCCTCGGGACCTACCTGCTGGCCTCCGAACTGGCCAGCGATCCCTTCGGCGCCGTGCATCGCGCGGTCGTCATCGTGGGGTCCACCTTCGATCGCCACGTCCTGGTGCGCACCTTTTCGGAGGAGATGGCGCAGGCGGGCATGATCGCCCGGCTGGCCGAGGCCGGCCGCGTGGTGCCCCTGCTGGGCGGCGCCCGCGTCTTCGGACTGGGCTACCGGATCGAAAGCGGCAAGGCGCCGCATGTGGCCTGGGACTACGTGCCCGGCCGCAGCCTCGCCCAGCTCATTGACAAGGCGAAGCAGGAGCAGATCCCCTTCGGCGTGGACCACGCCCTCACGGTGATCCAGGGCGTGGCCCAGGGCATCGTGCAGATGCATGCCAAGGGCGTCAGCCACGGCCTGCTCAGCCCCCACAGCGTGTGGGTGAGCTTCGAGGGCGCCACCCAGATCGTGGACGCGCCCTACGCCTCGCTGGCCAAGAACATGCTGGTCAAGGCGCCCTCCGTGAAGCACAGGCTGGCCTCGTATCTCCAGGGCCCTGAGAACGATGCCCTCCAGCTGGATCTCTTCTCCCTGGGCGCGATGCTCTATGAACTGCTCACCTTCGAGCGGCTGCCGGTGGGTGGCGATCTCCAGTCCGTGCTGGGCCAGGCGACCCTCAAGGCGGCCCAGGAGGAGGCCCCGCTGCCCGCGGAGATCCGCGCCTTCCTCGGCCGGTTGCTGCTGGGCCGCCAGCCCTTCGCCACGGTGGAAGCCTTCAGCGCGGAACTCGAGCGCGTCCTCTACGACGGCGAATACAGCCCCACCACCTTCAACATGGCCTTCTTCATGCACACGCTGTTCCGGGAGGAGAACGACCGGGACGCCGCGGCCATGAAGGCGGAGCAGGGCGACAACTACCTGGCCTACACCGCCGCGGGTGAAACGATGCGCAGCGGCGCCACCCGCATCGAGCACTTCGATGGCATCGCCGAGACCCAGACGAGCCAGAAGAACACCACCCTGCTCATCGGCGGCGGCCTCGCCGCCGTGGTGATCCTGGGACTGGGCTACATCTTCTTCGGCCGTACCAAGGTTGACCCGGCGGTCCAGGCCCAGCTGCTGGAGTTCAAGCAGATCAAGGCGGACATGGAGAAGCAGAAGGCCGATCTCGACGCCAAGGCCAAAGCCGAGACCGAAAAGACGGCCCAGCTTCAGAAGCAGCTCAGCGAATCCAAGTCCGTCGAGGACAAGGCCCGGATCCAGAAGCAGCTGGAAGAGGCCCAGCTGCGCAAGCTGGACCTGGAACGGCAGCAGAAGGCGGCCGAACAGAGGATGGCCGAGCAGCAGGCGGCCGAGCAGAAACTGGCTGAGCAGAAGAAGGCCGCCGAAGCCAAGGCTGCCACGCCACCACCACCGCCGGCCCCGGAGGTCCCCAAGCCCCAGCCCATGCAGGATGCGCCCAAGCCCGGTCCCGTGCCGACGCCCCTCCAGCAGGCCGATGCACCGGCCTCGATCCCCGTCAATGAGCCCGCCCGCCTGCTGAATCAGTCGGCCCCAGTCTTCCCCCTGCGTGCGGTCCAGATGCGCTGGGAGACGAACCTGGATCATGTCGTGAGGCTGAAGGTCTTTGTGGGCGAACAGGGCCAGGCCCTCAAGGTCTCCGTGATCGAAAGCGTGTCCGGCTCCTTCGGGTTCGACGAGGCGGCCATCGAAGCCGCCAACAAGTCCACCTACAGCCCGGCCACCCGCGACGGGAAGCCGGTGCGCGGCTGGACCCCCGAGATTGTCTACAAGTTCCCCAAGCGGCGCTAGGCTGGACGGTTTTTCCGAGCATGGGCTCCCGGGAGGGAGCCCATGTCATGCCCGCTGTGCGGCTCCGTTGGCGAGGCGGTCCACCCGCTCATTCTCCGCGTGGCCCGCGTGGCCCTTCACCCAGCGGGCTTCCACCCGGTGCCGCGCCAGCTGCGCGTCGAGGGCCTGCCACAGGTCCGCGTTCAGCACGGGCTTGCCATCGGCCTTCTTCCAGCCCCGCCGCTTCCAGTCCTTCAGCCAGCTCGTGATGCCCTTCACCACGTACTGGCTATCGCTCTGGAGCAGCACCTGGCAGGGCTTGCTGAGCGCCTCCAGGCCCCGGATGGCCGCCGCCAGCTCCATGCGGTTGTTGGTGGTATCGGCTTCGGGGCCCGAGCCTTCCTTCTCCTGGATGCCCGTGGCGAGATGGACGCGAAGCAGGTACCCCCATCCTCCCGGACCGGGATTACCCAGGCACGCGCCATCGCAGAAGAGTTCGACTTTCATCCCACCAGACTAGTGCACCTCGCCTGAAATACCTGGATCAACGGGGTGATGGCGAGGTGCACTTCCATCGGGGCATGGCCCCTCTGGCGCCCCATCGCGCAGGCGCGCTGGGGCTGTCACCCCGCTGGGGGCACTGCCGTGCCCCCAGA
>JAUXSE010000066.1 GCA_030681515.1 Geothrix sp.
ACGAGCAACCACGCCATTCCTGAAAAGACCGAACCCGAGGAAGGCAAAGATCAGAGGCCGACGAAAATCGAAGCGTAACGCGGCGTTTCAGAACTTGAACCCCACCAGCCAAACAGTCTTGGACGAAGCGGGCCTAACGAAGGAAGCTAACCGGCCCCGCCTGCACCGAGGCGATGAGCGGAGCCGAAATAGCAAAATGTTGATAGAGAACGAAAGGCAATGCAGGCGGGGTCCGAGTTGAGCGAGAGGTTAGGCAGCAAGTGTATTCAAGATTTCTGTCACTTCTTACGATACAAGGCTTAGGAGGAACGCATGCGTTTGATTAAGAGTCTTATTCTTGCAGGGATTGTTGCCAGTGTCGGGGTAAGTGGAGAAGTTCCGAAGACCCTTCCTGAGGCGTTCTATTCAACTGCGAAGGCAGGGAAGAAAATTGATCTTCTTGTCGTGGACCCAGCTTACGACAAGTCAAAGGGGTTCATATTTGACGGTAAAGTTGATTACCAGGCCGAACTACGTGATACCGCCATGTCCGAAGCAATTGGTATTGGAGTCAAAGAAATCGCAACGCCAGGGAGCCCGTACACACTCAAGCTGACGCTGGTGAATCTGACCACCGCAACATGGACAGGTTTTTTCAATTTACTTGGCAAGGCTACCGTTGAAGGGAATATTTCGGGTGCTGACGGAAAGATTCTATGTAGCTTCCTCATTAAGGCGAAGGTGCCGTTAAAAGGGATGGCAGGGGTGGATCACCGTGGAACAGCAGATACTGTTGTAACGGCGATTCTCAAAGACCTGAAATAGGCTTTCAGCATCTGCAGAAGGGGCCGTCGAAGCGGCCCCTTCTGCGTTTTTGAGTCGAGAGCTATACCGCGGTTGTGGCCTAACGAATGGAGCTAACCGGCCCCGCCTGCGTCGAGACGCTAAACGAAGCCGAGATAGCGAGAAGTTGAAAGAGAGCGGAAGGCAATGCAGGCGGGGTCCGAGTTGAGCGCAGGGTTAGGGCCATCGGGATGGAATCTCGGTATCGAGCGCGATTGTAAGCTCTGAGCAGATGGAGAGAATTTTTGACCGAGAATTAGAGACCTCGGACTGAACGGAATTGGCTAAATCTATCATTGCCTTGGTGAGTTCAACCAATTTTGAAGGTATTTGAGCAGATGGAGACCAAGTAAAGCCTAGGTAGCCATTCATGCTGAAGGCATAGATGCAACCATCGTCACCCATGTGTAAGTCTCCACTTGGCCCATACCGAGTCCGTTGGAGGGTTCGTAGCCAAACAGCGGAAATGGCCGTTGCCAGTTGTGCATCAACCGGCACTAATTTCGTGGTTGAGGGCGTCGTGGGCCTTTTTATGTGCGCAGATTTAGACCCCGGAGGGAGCGGAGGTAGAGGTGGTGACGGCAAAAGGAAATTCTTAGAAGCCTGGTGGTATCTAATTTGAAAACCAGGCTCTCCAATACTCGATGAAGAATTGATAAGGCAAATTGAGTAATCCGGATGAAAAGAGGGAGCGGCCATCACCCATAGAAGCACCCGACCTTTCGGCAGCAAAGCCTTGCTAAGTCGGGCGATTCCTCCATGCCCAGGGAAAAAGGGAGAGGGTTCTAGGTGATTAGGAGCGCCCTGTGAAAAAAGGAAGAACACTGGGGCGATCAAGGCGATGAAACATTTAGCTAATCGCATTGGGATGGCCCTAACGAATGAAGCTAACCGGCCCCGCCTGCACCGAGGCGCTGAACGAAGCCGAGATAGCGAGAAGCTGAGAGAGAGCGAAAGGCAATGCAGGCGGGGTCCGAGTTGAGCGGAGGGTTAGGGCGCGGACTGTGCTTGCGTGGTTGGAGTGACACCTTCGTTGAATATCGAAAGCGCGATCTTCCATTCGCCATCCTTTTGGCGTTTGAGAATGCGGACGACCTTCATTGCAGATGATTCGACTTTTCCAGTAACGATGTGCCTAACAGTGCCGTGTATTGTTCCCCACTCTGTAGCTTCATCACCGCAGATGGAGAGTGAATCAAAGTCCTCTCGGTAATCAAGAATTTCATAATCTGCCATTTCTGACTGACTCTTGGTGAGATAGATATCGCGCTCAGCACGAGATTTCAGCGCTGGCCCACCTGGAGGCATAAGCACTGCATTCTCGGTGAAGAGGGAGGCCAGAGTCTTAAAGTCTTTGGCTTTCGCGGCAGCGATATCTCGATTTCTAAGGCGTTGAATGGCCTGAATCGAATCATCCGAATTATGTTTCTCCGATTGCATGGCCCTGGCCTTTGTCGATGAGTTGCTCTGGCTCTCTGAGTGCACATAGGAAGAGGAAAATACGGCGGCAAAAAGAAGAACGATAGGTCTAATGTGCATTGGTTGGCCTCACTGGGAACATGGAGCCCTAACGAATGAAGCTAACCGGCCCCGCCTGCACCGAGGCGCTGATCGAAGCCGAGGAAGCGAGATGTTGAGAGAGAGCGAAAGGTAATGCAGGCGGGGTCCGAGTTGAGCGGAGGGTTAGGGCTCACGGGACGACCTTAACGCTTTGCCCATTCAAGTAAGGCTAGTTGTGCGGCTTGATTCACGGAAAGACCGGCCATCTGCGCTTTGTAGGAGAGCGCCTGCCAAATGCTGTCTTGGACCCGAAGTGAGTGGGGGCGAGTGGGCTCAGTGACCACTCCTTTGGCCGGGCGACCAGGCTTGGTAAGGCGACCGGTGACCTGGGGCCCGAAATTCTTCTCAGCCCAGGAGGCTTCCTTCTCGATGTTGGCTTCAAGTTCGGCGAGGGTAGGACGCTTGCGAGTTGTCATGGCGTTCTCCTTTGACGAGATCGGATTGGAAATGCGGTGATGGGGTAAAACCCATCGTCGGTTTCAGCGAAGATCACACGGATGAGGCGACCAGTGTGGTTAGTGCCTTCACCGACGAATCTGTATGGAACCTCACTTGGGATAGAAGCCCAGTCTTCAGCGTCAAAGACAGATTCGACATCCTCTGGCTCGAGGCCATGTTCTCGGATCTTTTCTAAGTTTCGTAGTCCCCAGAGGAGGTGCATTTGAGACTCCCCATAACAAATGTATCACAATTAAATCGACGCGCAAGACCCCGCCTGAAAGAAACGAGGGAGCCCTAACGAATGAAGCTAACCGGCCCCGCCTGCACCGAGGCGCTGAACGAAGCCGAGGAAGCTGAATGAAGAGAAAGAGCGGAAGGCAATGCAGGCGGGGTCCGAGTTGAGCGGAGGGTTAGGCCGATGCTGGTTTTCGATGCGCAAAGAACGAGGTGATGCCAGAAGAAATGAGGGTGGTTGGGATGAGAAGGAGACAATTTATGGCCACAACTTCAACAATTCTTAGCGAGAAGGTTTTGAATAGAGCAACAAGCGGGTAACTGCCAGTGATGACTTGAAGGCAATCCTTTCGGAACAACACAATAAAAATCCACAACCCAAGTATGACTGCCCAGATCACTGCGCACAGTATTTGCCAACCTATTGATCGAAGATATCCGACTGAAGAGAGGCGGGGACCGAGGAAGAAACCGGCCCAGAGTGCCAGTAGTAAATTCGGAGCCAGGATTAATAGAAGAAATAGAAAATCGAGTGAAGTTCCCTTTGCAATTGTCATTGATCCAAAGGGCGATAAAACATAAGCGATTGGAACAGCTATTACAATGGCCCAAACGATCAAGAAGGTCTTCACGGCTATGCCTCTTCCACTTGAGGACTTTGTAGGCATGATCGGGGCCCTTTCGTGAATTCGGGAGGCCTAACGAATGAAGCTAACCGGCCCCGCCTGCACCGAGGCGACGAACGAAGCCGAGGAAGCGAAACGAAGAGAAAGAGCGGAAGACAGTGCGGGCGGGGTCCGAGTTGAGCGGAGGGTTAGGTGCGGTAACGTTCGATGAAACGGGGTTCACTTAACCCACTATACGAAATGCCTGTGCAACTTACCTTGAATGTTGCACCAAGATTGAATTGAATTTCAGCCCGTACATTTGAGGATTGGATGTCGAGGGGGATTTCGAAGACGCCGTTGATGTGCTCATCATTCACCCAAATCGACCCTCTCCAAATATCGAAAGTATCGTCATCGTGTTCAAGCGGAAGATCTGGGATTTCGGAGGATTGAACCCCGGTGAACACTAATCGCCCGATTTGGCCGCAGCCGGTACCTGGCTCTTGGAATGGGGTTCCTTCGAAGAGGTAGAGATAAACGTACGGCAGTTCGACGACAATTTCGTCTCCATGCCTGGAGATGGTCCGAATTTGGGAGTCATGGAATTCGGCGAATGTTTTCATCTGGGCGGCCAGTGGCACCTAACGAAAGTAGCTAACCGGCCGCGCCTGCACCGAGGCGCTGAACGGAGCCGAGGAAGCGGGAAGCTGAGAGAGAACAGAAGGCAATGCAGGCGGGGTCCGAGTTGAGCGAAGGGTTAGGCGCGATAGAGGCGGGCCAATATGACTTTGTGAAGTTGCGTAACGGTAATTGGAACAATGTTGTCATCGTGAGTCAAAAAAGGAAGACCCTCTGAGTGAAAGAGCCACTGATCCATTTGAATACCAAACGCATCGTTGATTGTTCCGCCCGGTGGGGCGAATGGGAAAAGATACCGATTTTCAATGAAAGACAATAAGGCATCACCATCATCACCAGTGATCCCAAGATCGCGTTCAAGCTGGGAGTCAGATGAAATGCTCTTTCGAAGCGGTAATGCAGTGAATTCGCGCAACAGCTCGATAACCTCGTCAATGGTGGGTTTTGGCTGCATTGGCGGCGCCTAACGAAAGAAGCTAACCGGCCCCGCCTGCACCGAGGCGCTGAACGGAGTCGAGGTAGCGAGAAGTTGAGAGAGAGCGGAAGGCAATGCAGGCGGGGTCCGAGTTGAGCGGAGGGTTAGGCCGATCACGGTATCTCGGTGTACTGATGGGTAGGGTGTGTTGGTGAATAACCGCAGGAAGGACAGGAGGGAGACGCCTCTTGGCGGGCAAGGAGATCTGAATGGCTACCCTTATTCATGTAGTACCAGGCATAGCTTTTCTTGCATTCTGGGCAACGGATCGCAGCGGCCCACCATAGCAACCAAAAGATGGCGATGATGAAATAGGTGCCAGTGGTAATCGCCTCAGGCAATTTAAGGGGGTTACCGGACCAGAGCGAACTGAAGGCGAAGGTAAGTATGATCGCCAGCCATGTGAGAACCACCCATAAAGAGTACTTCCAGCCTTGGCCTGTTTGATGGGCGAACTCCTTCATGGGTGCTCCAGGAGGCCTAACGAAGGAAGCTAACCGGCCCCGCCTGCACCGAGGCGACGATCGAAGCCGAGGAAGCGAGATGCTGAGAGAGAGCGGAAGGCAATGCAGGCGGGGTCCGAGTTGAGCGCAGGGTTAGGCCGAGACAATGGGACATGAGCTTGAAGCCTATGAATGAGAAGGCAGATCGAAGGTGAAGAAAGGATGGCAGAAGCCGCTGGGCGTGCCCAGGAGACGAAAGGCTAAATGCTGACGACCTGGCCGCCCCTTTGCTGCTGGGTGGAAGGAACCAATCGGGGCCGGTTAGATGGCCAGGGTACCGAGCCCGTGTACTGTGGCCCGCCAGGGCGACCATGAAGGCCAACGAGGGAGGACGAAGGCAACGACTATGCTTCGAGGAATGCCCGGATTCGCTGTGCTTGCGCAGCACTGAGAAAGAGCGTTTTCGAGGTGGCCTAACGAATGAAGCTAACCGGCCCCGCCTGCGCCGAGGCGCTGAGCGGAGCCGAGATAGCGAGAAGTTGAGAGAGAGCGAAAGGCAATGCAGGCGGGGTCCGAGTTGAGCGGAGGGTTTGGCGCGCCACCACGCTGGCACCCATTCGAGCAGGCGAAACGCATGGACATGCCAGAGCGATGGGGATGCCGATTGGATGAGGACGGGAATTCATACCACCGAGCCCAAAAGGAGAAAACCGAATTGGATTGCACCAAGACCTGAGCAAATGGGGCCGAAAACGTGGGCTAAATCAGGGCGTTGGTAGGGACGAATGAGATTTCACCCATTATGCCAGGGGAACGGCGTGGCGTTGTGAGAGCGCAATCACGCCATTCAGGAGAAGCCGGAGTTCGCTAGACCCAGGGCCAAGCGACGGTAGAGGCCAAACAGACGGAGCCACACGGAAATTGAGAAGGAGATCAAAAGGCCAACTGAATGAGAAGCCCGAAAGCGCCTAACTTAAATTGGACGGTGGGGTTGGTGGGGGGGGAGTTCGCCTAGGTCGGGGGCGGGGTGGGCGGTGGGGGGTTCGTGGCCGGTGGAATGGGCGGCCTTTGGTTGGGGGCTTGACTGGCGAAAAAAAAACGATAGATTGAGTCATCTGCCGGGTATTCGAGTCGAGGTGTTGATCCGAGTTTAGCGCGATAGGCGGTCTGTGGCGATGGGAGCAGAGGCCATGCTTGAAGGGAATGGGCAGACGGGTGGAAGGCGGATGGCGGGGGTGGGGCAGCCCCCGAAGCTGCTGGATCAGTTGCGGGAGAGCCTGCGGGTCCGGCGCTACAGCCTGCGGACCGAGGATGCCTATGTGGACTGGGCGCGGCGGTTCATCCTCTTCCACGGCAAGCGGCATCCCGGGGAGATGGGGGCGCCCGAGGTGGAGGCCTTCCTGACCCACCTGGCGGTGGACCGGCACGTGGCGCCGTCCACGCAGAACCAGGCGAAGGCGGCCCTGCTCTTCATGTACCGGCACCTGTTGGGAGGGGACCTGCCCTGGCTTGCCGAGGTGGTTCAGGCCAAACGCGCCCCGCGGTTGCCCGTCGTGCTCACGCCGGGGGAGGTGCGCGTCCTCCTGGATCAGATGGAAGGCGTGATGGCCCTGGTGGCCCGGCTGCTGTACGGAACGGGCATGCGGTTGATGGAGGTGCTGCGGCTGCGGGTGAAGGATCTGGAATTCGAGCGCCGGGAGCTGGTGGTCCGCGATGGGAAGGGCGGCAAGGACCGGGTCACCATGCTTCCGGATCGCCTGATCGAGCCCCTGCGGGCCCATCTGGAGAAGGCGCGGGCCCTCCACGAGCGGGATCTGGCGGAGGGCTTCGGGGAGGTCTTTCTGCCGGATGCGCTGGCGGAGAAGTTCAAGGCGGCGCCCCGGGCCTGGGGCTGGCAGTGGGTGTTTCCTTCGGGCCTGCGCTCGGTGGATCCGCGCTCGGGCGTCACGCGCCGCCATCACTTGCAGCCGGAGAGCGTGCAGAAGGCCGTGCGGCTGGCGGCCCGGGCGGGGGAACTGGTCAAGCCTGTCACGCCCCATGTGCTGCGCCACTCGTTCGCGACGCATCTGCTGACGGCGGGCTACGATATCCGCACCGTGCAGGAGCTGCTGGGCCACAAGGACGTGGCCACCACCATGATCTATACCCACGTGCTGAACCGCGGCGGACGGGGCGTGGCGAGCCCCCTGGACGGGCTGTGATACCGGTTCGCGTTCAAAAATGAAGGATCCACCACGGAGGCGCGGAGCATGGGCTACGCCGATACACGAGACATACCGGCATCTCGTGGTGGATCTCTACCTTTGACGGCGGACTGGTATCAGCGGGCGGCCTTGAAGGCGGGCCGGGTGGGGGCGTTGGCGATGGCCTGGCCGAGATCATAGGTGAACTGGGCCTGCTGCGCCATGCCGCGCAGATCCCAGCCCGGGTCGTACTCGTCGGTGATCTGGTGGTAGCGCTTTCCGAAGGCGGCGCCTCGGGCCTGCAGGGCGGGGATATCGGTTCCGATGTAGTCGCGGCCGCCGCCCACGGACAGGGCGGGCACGCCGGCCTGCACGAAGCTGTAGTGGTCGGAGCGGAAGTAGCCGCCGGCGGTATCGGGCCGTTCCGGGGCCACGCGGAGGCCCGAGGCCTTGGCCACGGCGGCGCCCAGTTCGCCCAGGGTGCTGCGGTCGCCGAAGGGCAGGCCGATGTCGCGGGTGGGGGCCACGAAGTTGAGGCTGTCCAGATTGAGATCCGCCGCGGTCTTGGCCAGGGGCCATAGGGGATCCGCCGCGTAGGCCCTGGATCCGAGCAGGCCCTGCTCCTCGGCGCAGACGAACAGGAACATCTGGCTGCGCTTCGCGGGGGTGGATAGGGCGGCCTGGGCCATGGCCAGCAGGGCCGCGCAGCCCGAGGCGTTGTCCACGGCCCCGTTGTAGATGGCGTCCGCGCCTTGGCTCGGGTGCGCGTCTGCGCCGGGGCCGGGATGCGTGTCCACGGCGGGCGCGGCGCCCCTGCCCAGGTGATCCCAGTGGGCGGAGTAGATCACGACCTCGTGCTTCAGCGCGGGATCGGTGCCGGGCACGACGCCCGCCACGTTGAACTGCTCCACGGTGCGCACGGTGCTGTGGAGGCTGCCCTTCAGGGTGAGATCCAGCGGGACGGGCCGGAAGTCGCGGCGCTGGGCCCGGGCCCGCAGGGCGTCGAGATCCTGGCCGCCCTGTTTCACCAGGGCGCGGGCCACATCCTCCGTCACCCATCCCTGGAAGGGTGTTTCTTCCGGCCCCTGGGCCAGGGAGAAGCGCTCGGCGTCCCAGCCGTTGCGCACCACGGGCCAGCCATAGCTGGCGGAGGCCGTGGTGTGGACCAGCAGCACGCCGGCGGCGCCATGCCGAGCGGCCATTTCGAACTTGGTGGTCCAGCGGCCGTACTGGCTCAGGTTCGCGCCGTCGAAGAGGCCGGGATCCGCGGCCGTGGGCGCGGGCTCGTTCACCAGCAGGAGCAGGACCTTGCCGCGCATATCCAGGCCCTTGTAGTCGTCCCAACGGTCGCCGGGCGCATCAATGCCGAAGCCCGCGAAGACCACGGGCGCGTCGAAGGCCTGCTCGGCCCTGGCGATGCCGGATCCATAGACGATCTCGGATCCGAACTTGGGGGTGGCGCAGGCGCCGCCGCCCATGAAGCTGATGGTGCCGCGGCCCACCAGGGTCTGCAGGCCCAGCAGCGATACCGGCTGGCGGTACGAGCCTGCCTTGGCCGGTGTCAGTCCCAGGGCCTGGAGCTGGGTTTCGAGGTAGCGCACGGTGAGATCGGCCCCGCGCTGGCCCGTGCCCCGGCCCTCCAGCAGATCGTCCGCCAGGAAGGCCAGGTGGGCGCGGAGGGGCGCTTCCTGGACCCTCGGTCCCGTCGGGGCCTGGGCCAGAAGGCTGGCGGTGGCCAGGACGCAGAGCAGGACACGCATGGGAACTCCGATGGGAGTCCTCAGCTTAGCGAGTCGACCCTCCGCTGGGGGCCCCCGCCTGGGTCGGAATGAAAAAGCAGAACTGCATTTAGCCGGTGATGACAGTGATTACAGTGATGGGGCCGTTTGATACGCAGCACGGGCTCCACCCTGGGGCACCGTCTCCGAGCCTTTTTTGGGTTCTTCCGGGAATTCCGGGGCCAGAAAAGCGGAACACAGAGGACACAGAGCGCCGCAGAGGACACAGAGGAAAGCGCTGGTCACGGAAGACACGGAAGAAAACAGGAAGACACGGAAAAGGGATGGGGGTCCGCTCCGAAAGCACGGGCTGGCCCAATCACCGTAATCGCTGTGCATCACTGGCAAAGGCTTTTTCGGAGAGACACGGAGCGCAGGGGCATGGGGTCTGGATTCTCGGCGGTGCATCAACTGCTGTGTGCGTCTGGTGCGATGGAACACTCAAGGCGCCGGATTGCGCCCCAGCTGGAACTGCACGGCTCCCAGCAGGGCCACGGGGGTGGTGACCGCCCGGAGGATGCCGCGGCCCAGGCTCACGGGCTGCCACCCGGCGGCGGCCAGGGCGGCGAATTCTCCGTCGGTGATGCCGCCTTCGGGGCCGCTGGTGAAGGCCAGGGCTTCGCGGCGGAAGGGGGGGTTGACCGCCCCCGTGGCCAGCTCGTAGGCCACCCATTTCTGGGGGATCTCCCAGGTCAGGAGGGCCGCGAAGGGCATGGGCGGGCGCAGTGCGGGCCGCTGGCTCCGGTGGCTTTGTTCGCAGGCGGACTGGATGATCCGCGTCCAGCGGTCCAGGCGGGCGGCGGTCTTGGCGGGATCGAATTCGCTGCGGGCATAGACCACGGGCTGGATGAGCGTGACGCCCAGTTCCACCAGGGGCGGCAGCCATTCGTCGAAGAGGCTGAGCTGGGCGGGCAGCGGCAGGCAGGCCTGGAGGGCGATGGGGGGTTCGCGGTGCTCGTGCAGGGGCGCCACCAGGCGGGCCAGGGCCCGGCCGCGGTCCAGTTCCGCCAGGTCCGCCGTCCAGGGCTGGTCGCCCAGCACCACTTCCAGGGCATCGCCGGGTTTCAGGCGCAGGGCCTTGAGGTGCCGGGCGGCCTCGGCATCCAGGGGGACCAGGGTGTTCTCGGTGGCAGGCACGGGATCCAGGAAAAAGCGGGGGAGGCTCATGGGGACATGATGCGGGACTCCCGGGGCCCGTCCAAGCCTTCACGGGGGCCCGGTGATGCGGGCGGCGACCCCCAGGCGCGAGGCCCAGGCCGAGAAGCGCGCCGATCGCCAGCAGAAGCGCATCGGCGAGAGGGCGCACAAGGGGTTGGAGGGCCGACTCCTGTCGAACCCAGATAAGCTGGAGGTCTTGGAGGTCTCTTGGTTGACGCACTGCTGCAGGCCGCGCCCTGGTGGGCCTGGGCTGGATTCCACGCCTTCGTGTTCCTGATGTTGGCC
The DNA here is from genome assembly GCA_030681515.1 of Geothrix sp. Taxonomy (GTDB): domain Bacteria; phylum Acidobacteriota; class Holophagae; order Holophagales; family Holophagaceae; genus Geothrix. Next base: position 10,627 of record JAUXSE010000066.1, read on the forward strand.
CTGGATCTGGGGGTCTTCCACCGGCGCGTGCACGCGCCGACCGTGCGCGAGGCGGGCATCTGGAGCGCCGTGTGGATCACCCTGGCGCTCATCTTCAACGCCCTCATCTTCCAGGCGGCGGGAACGCAGAAGGGCCTGGAGTGGTTCACGGGCTACGTGCTGGAGAAGTCCCTCAGCGTGGACAACCTCTTCGTGTTCGTCCTGGTGTTCCAGAGCTTCCAGGTGGATCTGCGGCACCAGCACCGGGTGCTCTTCTGGGGCGTGCTGGGGGCGCTGGTCATGCGCGCCGCGATGATCCTGGCGGGCACGGCCCTGCTGAACCGCTTTGAATGGATGATGTACGTGTTCGGCGGCTTCCTCGTCTACACGGGCCTGAAGATGCTGCTGGTGGAGGGCGAGGATACCGATCCCACCCAGAACCCGCTGGTGCGGGCCTTCAAGCGGTTCGTGCCCTACGACGAAACCGGCGGCCATGAGCATTTCTGGGTGGTGCGCGAGGGGCGCCGCTTCGCGACGCCCATGCTGCTGGTCCTCATCACCATCGAGGTGACGGACCTGATCTTCGCCGTGGATTCGGTCCCCGCGGTGCTGGCGGTGAGCCGCGATCCCTTCGTGGTCTACACCTCCAATGTTTTCGCCATCCTGGGCCTGCGGAGCCTCTACTTCCTGCTGGCCAAGATGATGGACCGCTTCCACCGCCTGAAGACGGGGCTGGCGGTGGTGCTGGCCTTCGTGGGCGTGAAGATGTGCATCGCCCAGTGGTTCCACATCCCCGTGCAGTACAGCCTGCTGGTCATCGCGGCGGTGCTGGCGGGCAGCGTGATCGCCAGCCTGGCCTGGCCCGCGGAGCAGGACGGGGCCGAGTGATGGAGGTCTGGCGCCACGAAGTCGAGGCCGCCCCGGCCTCCGGCCCCTTCGTGGTCACCCTCGGCACCTTCGACGGGGTCCACGCGGGCCACCGGGAGCTGCTGCGGGTGGCGGCGGGACGGGCGAAGGCGCTGGGCCACCTGGCGGCGGTGGCGACCTTCGATCCCCATCCCACGGTGGTGGTCGCGCCCCAGCGCAAACCGAAGCTGCTCATGACCCTGGAGCAGCGGCTGGCGGCCTTCGAGGCCGAGGGCATGGATCTGGCCTGGGTGATCCCCTTCAGCCGGGCTTTTTCGGAGCTGGAGCCGGAGGCCTTCCTGGACCGGATGCGGCAGATCCTGGCGCCGGTGGAGCTGCACGTGGGCCGCGCCTTCTGTTTCGGCCGGGATCGGCGGGGCACCGTCCAGACCCTGGAGGCCTGGGGCGCCACCCACGGATGCCGGGTGCATACCCTGGCCCTGCTGGCCCCGGACGGGGGCCGGCTTTCCAGCACCCGCATCCGCGAGGCCCTGGATGCAGGCGATGTGGAGGCCGCGGCGGAGCTGCTGGGCCATCCCTATGCCCTGACCGGCGTGGTGGTGGAGGGGGACCGCCGGGGCCACCACCTGGGCTTCCCCACGGCGAACCTGGCCTGGGAGCAGGAGCAGCTCCCGGCCTTCGGCGTCTATGTGACGGAGGCGCTCCTGCCCCACCACGGGGGCCCCTACCTGGGCCTCACCAATGTGGGGGAGAAGCCCACCTTCGAGGGCCAGCGCCTGACGGTGGAAACCCATCTGCCGGGTTTCGAGGGGGACCTCTACGGGGCCCGCCTGGATCTGCGCTTCCGGCACCGCCTTCGCGGCGAGGTGAAGTTCGGCTCGGTGGAGGAGCTGAGGGCCCAGATCGCGAAGGACGTGGCCGAGGGCCGGAGCTGGTGGGAAGGCCGCAGGGCCTGAGGCCTGAGACCGGTTCGCGTTCAAAAATGAAGGATCCACCACGGAGCCACGGAGCATGGGCCCACGGGAAGAAGCGTGGAGGATCAGCTGGCCACATCCACCCGCCACCGGGCGAGGGGCCGTTCGGCCAGATCCCAGATATGGACGCCCAGGGGCAGGCGGTTGACGCCGAGGCGCTGCCGGATCTGGGCCTTGGCCGCATCCAGGCTGTCGGCCTCCACGGGGCCGTATTCCATGAAGTAGCCGCTGAACTTGTAGCCGAAACGGCGAAGGGGGGTCCGCATGGGGGCTCCGTGTGTCCCGTTCATCCAGTATTCGTCTTTTTTTCGTGCTCGTCAAGTCCTGGAATCAAAAATAGCCGCGAATCCGTGGATCCAGATCTCCACAGACCTTTCGGCGGTTCCCTACCACGACCACGGGCACCCCCGCCACGATGGCCCTCATCCCACGCGGTAACCTGGGCCATGCCCAACTTCGGCCCCCTGCCCACCTGGTCCTTCGCCCTCGGCGTGACCACCTCGCTCTTTTCGGTGCTCAATCCCATCAGCGCGGCGGCCATCTTTGCCAGCGCCACCGTGGGCATGGAGCCCAGGGCCCTGCGGCGGAGCGCCAAGAAGGCGGCCCTGACGGCGGGCGCGGCCATGCTGGCCTTCGCGCTGGTGGGCCAGTTCATCTTCAGCTTCTTCGGCTTCACGGCCCTGGCCATGCGCTTCGTGGGGGGCGTGCTGGTGCTCTACCGGGCCATCTCGATGCTCTACGGCGAGGATCCCCGCGAGCGGAGCACGGATGACGAAAAGGCCGAGGCCAGCCTGAAGCATCCCGAGGATTTCGCCATCATTCCCTTCGGCATCCCGCTGCTGGCCGGGCCCGGCACCCTGTCCACGGTGATGGGCATGATCGCGGGCATCACCTGGTGGGAGTACGGCGTGGTGCTGCTGGCGATCCTGGTGAACGTCTGGGTGACCTACCTCTTCCTGCGCAAGGCCCCGGCGGTGTTCGCCCGCCTCGGCGCCATCGGCTCCAAGGTGGTGAACAAGCTCATGGGCCTCATCCTGGCGGCCGTGGCCATGCAGTTCCTCATCAACGGCGTGAAGGCGCTGTATATCGAGATGCACCAGGCGCCCCCAGCAGCCGTGATCTTGACAAAATAATTCCCAGAGCTTCAAGGAAAAGAGGAACACAGATTTGAGCCTTTTCTCTACTTCAGGGCGGCCTCGATGGCGGCTTTCAGTTCGGCGCTGTCCGGGGCCACCTTGCTGGGGAAGGCCTGGAGCACCTGCCCATCCTTGCCGATCAGGTACTTGTGGAAGTTCCAGGCGGGCTCGCCGTGCCTGGCGGTGAGGAACTGGTACAGGGGGGCCTTGGCGGCGCCCTTCACGTCGAGCTTTTCGAAGAGCGGGAAGGTCACGCCGTAGTTCTTCCGGCAGAAGGTTCCGATCTGGGCCGCGGTGCCGGGCTCCTGGGCGCCGAACTGGTTGCTGGGAAAGCCCAGCACCACGAAGCCGCGCTCCTTCTGCTCGGTGTAGAGCTTCTGAAGCCCCGCGTACTGGGGGGTGAAGCCGCATTCGCTGGCCACATTCACCGCCAGGACGACCTTGCCCTTGTAGGCGGCCAGGGACTGGGGCGTGCCATCCAGGGTATTGAGCGTGATTTCATGCAGGGACATGGGGACCTTCCTTTCGGCGGCAGAAGCAGCCCCGGTGGATCTACTTCTTCAGCTTCATCAGGTCCAGAAAGATCACCAGGGCCATCAGGGAGGCCAGCAGCAGGAAGCCGCCGGTGAGGATCTTCTCCTTGAGTTCGAGGGTGAGATCCCTGCGGCGCAGCTTTTCAAAAGTGAGCAGGGCCATGTGGCCGCCGTCGAGGGCGGGGATGGGCAGGGCGTTGAGCAGGGCCAGCTGCAGGCTGATGGCGCCGCACATGAACAGAAAGACATCCCAGCCGGACTTGGCGGCGCGGCTGCCCTGCTGGATGATGCCGATGGGCCCGGCCACTTCGGCGCTCCTGGCCTGGAAGGTGACGAGGCGCTTGAGAAAGCCGAAGACCTGGCCGCTCATGCGCCAGGAGGTGGCCACGGCGAAGCGCCCGCCCTCCAGGACATCGCCGGGACGGTAGGCGCGGCGCTCCAGGGGCGTGGACAGGGGGGCGGGCATGAAGCCCAGGCGGCCCTTGCCGTCATCGAGCCGCGGCGTGAGGGGCAGCTCCATGGGCTGGCCTTCGCGGGTGATCCGGAAGGGCAGGGGCTGGCCGGGGCGGGCCTGGATGTAGGCCACGGCGGCCTCCCATTCGGAGCCCGGAAAGGCCATGTCCGCGATGCCGCGAAGCTCGTCGCCCACCTTCAGGCCACCCTGTTCGGCGGCGCCGCCCGGGATGACCTGGATGACGGTCCAGGATTCCTTCACCTTGGTGACCCGGGCCTGGTCGGCCCCCACCAGGGTGAACAGGATCAGGGTGGTGGCCAGGTTGGCCAGGATGCCGCCGCTGTAGAAGAGCATCCGCTTGCCATAGGGCTGCTTGAGGAAGCCGTAGGGATCCTCCGCCCCGGGCTCCTCGGGGTTGAAGCCCGCCAGCTTCACGTAGCCGCCCAGGGGCAGGGCGGACAGGCGCACATCGGTCTCGCGCCATTTGAAGCCGAGGAGGCGCGGGCCGAAGCCCAGGGAAAAGACCTCCACGGGCATCCCCATGTACTTGGCCGCCAGGAAGTGGCCGCCTTCGTGGAGGAAGATCAGGCCACCCAGCATGAGCACGGGGCCCCAGAAACCCACGCCGGGAAACGTCAGGGCCACGACGGACAGGGTGATGATCGCGAAGGAGAAGGAGAGCGAAAGGCGAAGGCGGTTCATGGACACCCGAGAGATCGGGTCCGGGCTTGGACCCATCCTTCAGCATGACGCCTCGCGGCCTGATCCGCATCCAGCACTTGGGCGAGGGACCCCAGCGGCGTGGCGGGGATCCGGGTGAGGGTGTCCCGGTTGCAGGCCTGGATGTCCCAGAAGCCCAGGCGCCCTTGGAGGAAAGCGGCCACGGCCACCTCGTTGGCGGCATTCAGCAGGGCCGGTGCCGTGCCCCCTTCCCGGAGGGCTTCGAAGGCCAGCCCCAGGCAGGGGAAGCGGTCCAGATCGGGGGCCTCGAAGGTCCAGGCGCGGGCCTCGTCCCAGGGATAGGGCGCCACGGGGCCCGGCTGCTTGTCTGGATGGAGCAGGCAGTACTGGATGGGCAGCTTCATGTCGTTGGCGCAGACCTGCAGCTGGTAGCTGCCGTCGTGGAAGCCCACCATGGCGTGGACCTGGCTCTGGGGATGGACGGTGACGGCCACCTGATCGGCGCATAGCCCGAAGAGCACGGACGCCTCGATGACCTCCAGCCCCTTGTTCATCAGCGTGGCGGAATCAATGGTGATCTTGGGGCCCATCTTCCAGGTGGGATGGTTGAGGGCCTCGGCGATGGTGGCGGCCTGGATGCGGGCCAGGGGCCAGTCCCGGAAGGGGCCGCCGCTGGCGGTGATGCGGACTTCGCGGATGCTCGCGGGATCGCGGCCATCCAGCAGCTGATGCAGGGCCGCGTGTTCGCTATCCACGGGCAGCAGTTCGCCGCCCCCGGCCAGGGCCGCCTCGTGCATCAACGCCCCGCCCACCACGAGGGATTCCTTGTTGGCCACGCAGACCCGCCGGCCCGCGCGCAGGGCGGCTTCGGTGCTGGCCAGCCCCGCGCTGCCCACGATGGCGGCCACCACCGTATCGGCGTCGGCAAGGAGGGCGCAGGCCAGGAGGCCTTCCTCGCCCCAGTGCAGTTCGGGATGGTAGGACAGATTCGAGCGCAGCCAGTGGGCGTCCTCCTTCGAGGCCACGGACACGGCGCGGGGCCGGAAGGCTTCGCACTGGGCCTTCATCAGCTCCCGGTTCCGTCCCGCCGCCAGGGCCACCACCGATAGCCGTTCCGGATGGGCCCGCACCACCTCCAGCGTGGCGGTGCCGATGGAGCCGGTGGAGCCGAGGAGGGCGAGGTGGCGCATTAAAAAAAGATCTCCACGAAGGACACTAAGAGAAGACACCAGGACACGAAGAGCAGGGCTGAGTTGTCAGTTGACCATCCGGATCCATTCGAGCTTGGGATGGTGGCCGAAGTTCAGCAATACACCCACGGAATGGCCTGTGGCCTTGAGGTAATTCAGGAGCTGGGCACGGTCGGCATCGCCTATTCCGTCTGAGGCTTTGAGTTCCACCAGAATGGCCCCGAAGGCCACGAAGTCGGCCCGGTACGTCTTCTTCAGGGGTTCACCTTTGTAATGGATCTGGAGGAGAACCTCTTGCTCAAAAGGGATTCCGGCGCAGGACATTTCCTTGGCAAAAGCCTCGGCGTAGACGGCCTCAAGGAACCCGGGCCCCAATGCACGGTGGACCTCGATGGCCGCGCCGACGATGGCAAACACCTCGTCCTTGAAACGCAGTTCCTTCGTGTCCATTCGTCTCCTTCGTGTCCTTCGTGGAGATCAGTTGAATCCGTGGACGAAATGCACATAGGCATACAGCGCCGGCGCCGCGAACACCAGGCTGTCCACGCGGTCCAGCAGGCCGCCATGGCCGGGGATGGATACGCCGCCCACGTTGGAATCCTTCACGCCGGCGCTGCGCTTCCAGGTGCTTTCCACCAGGTCGCCCAGCTGGCCGGCCGTGCCGAGCAGCAGGCCCAGGGCCACCGCGTCCACGGGGGTCCATTCGGGGCAGACCGTGGCCCGCATGAGGAAGGCGCCGATCAGGTTGCCCCCCAGGTTGCCAAAGGCGCCCTCCCAGCTCTTCTTGGGGCTCACCCTGGGGGCCAGCTTGTGGCGGCCGAAGTAGCTGCCCACGAAGTAGGCGGCGGTGTCGCCGAACCACGTGATGATGAAGAGGGCGAGGATCAGGCGGCTGCCGGTCCTGGGCAGGGAGCCCTGCAGCATGAAGAGCTTCATCTGGAAGCCCAGGCCGAAGCCCAGGTAGAGGACCCCCAGCCAGGTGATGGCCTGGCTGGGCAGGGCCTCCTCCAGCCTGGAATCAAAAAAGAGGGCCCCGAAGTGGATGACCATGGCCCCCGCGGCGACCACCAGCCAAAGCGGCAGGGGATCCTGCTGGCCGGTGACCAGGAAGAAGTGGGCCAGGAAGCCCCAGGCCACCAGCACCCCGGTGGCCAGCGATGGGTTGAAGCCCCGGGCCCGGGCGATGAGGGTCATTTCATGCATGCCCATGGCCATGGCCATGGCCATGGCCCCCAGGTAGGCCCAGGGGGCCCAGGGGCGATCCCCGAACCACAGGAGGCTGAAGAAGAAGACCCCGAAGACCAGGGCCGTGGTCACGCGCACGGTCATGTTCCGGGTGTCCACCTTGGGTGTGGTCCGTTCCATCAGATCCCCCCAAAGCGCCGTTCGCGCAGGGTGTAGTCGTCCAGTGCGTCCTTCAGCCCCTCGGGGCCGAAATCGGGCCACAGGAGATCGGTCATGTGGAGCTCGGCGTAGGCGGATTGCCACAGCAGGAAATTGGAGATGCGGTGTTCGCCGCTGGTGCGGATGAGCAGGTCCACGTCGGGCACGCCGGCGGTCCAGAGGCGGGCGCCGATGGCGGCCTCGTCCACCTGATCGGGACGAAGGCCGTCCTCCACGCAGCGCCGGGCGGCCTGGGCCAGTTCCAGCCGTGATCCGTAGTTCACCGCGAGATGGAACGTCATGCCGGTGTTCGGGGCCGTGGCTTCCTCCAGGGTCTTCATATCGGCCTGGATGCCCGCGGGCATCCCCTCCAGGGCGCCCAGATGGTGGAAGCGGATGCCCTTCCGGGCGAGCTGGTGGACGAACATGCGCAGGTACATGCGGAGAAGGGCCATGAGGGCGGCCACTTCCTGGGGGGGACGCTTCCAGTTCTCAGTGGAGAAGGCGTAGAGGCTCAGGTGCCGGATGCCGGCGTCCGAGGCGGCCTCCAGGATGCGCTCCACCGCCTGGACCCCCGCCTTGTGCCCCTTGATCCGGGGCCACCCCCGCTGAGCCGCCCACCGCCCGTTCCCGTCCATGATGATCGCGACATGGGTCGGGATGCTCATCGCGTGCCCCACCGCCCGGGGAATCCGGGCCGTTCCGCGTGGGCGGCCTCGCGTAGGCCCGCAGGGCCTACCGAGACGATGATCGCGACATGGGTCGGGATGCTCATCGCGTGCTCCACCGCCCGGGGAATCCGGGCCGTTCCGCGTGGGCGGCCTCGCGTAGGCCCGCAGGGCCTACCGAGATGATGATCGCGACATGGGTCGGGATGCTCATGGCGCCAGGAACCCCTGAAGTAGGAAAAAACTCATGCTAGCACGGGGCTTGCCGTTGAGATGGGGGAGGCCCTTAGTCGTCCGGGCCCCGTGTTAGGCTTGATTCCATCAATTTTCCTGGCGAACCCATGGTTCAGTTCAACACCCGCGCGAACGAGATCCTGCTCAAGCTGGTCTATTACGGGCCGGGCCTGTCGGGCAAGACGACCAATCTGCAGTCGCTGCACGCCATGTGCTCGGACCAGCAGCGGGGCGAGATGTTTTCCGTCAACACCCAGGAGGACCGGACCCTCTTCTTCGACCTGCTGCCCATCAACCTGGGCTACATCTACGGGAACGCCATCCACCTGCAGATCTACACCGTGCCGGGCCAGGTGCAGTACGACGCCAGCCGGCGGGTGGTGCTGGGCGGGGCCGACGGCGTGGTCTTCGTGGCGGATTCCAGCGAAGCCAAGATGCAGGACAATGTGGATTCGCTGTCGAACCTGTACCACAACCTCAACGCGAACCGCCTGAACATCAAGCAGATCCCTTTCGTCCTCCAGTACAACAAGCGCGATCTGCCGGACGCCCTGGCCGTGGGCGTCATGAACCGGCGCCTGAATTTCCGCAGCGTCCCCTTTTTCGAGTCCGTGGCCAACCGCGGCACGGGCGTGCTGGACACCTTCCTGTCCATCACCCGGGAGACCGTCGGCTACACCTTCAAGAAGTACCACCTGGACAAGAAGATCAAGGATTTCGACGAGATGCTGAATCTCATCGAATCCAATGTGCGCTCCAGCATGCGGGAGCTGCCGCCGCCCCAGGAATCGCCGTCGGTGCCCGTCGTGGAAACCACGGTGCTGCGGCATAGCAATGTCAGCGTGGCGGATCTGACCCCCGGCAAGATCGCCGATGCCCAGGATCTGCTGGAGGATGCCCTCAAATCCAACATGGAGACCGCCCGTCTCTATTCGGAGCTGAAGCAGGCCAAGGACAACCTGGAGAAGAAGAACGAGGAACTGAGCCAGCTCTATTCCCAGCTCGACAGGGCCAACCAGGACAACCTGAAGACCCGGAAGTACCTGGAAGGCCTGGTCCAGAACATGGGCGAGGCGGTGATTTCCTACACGCCCGATGGCAAGATCCTCACCTGGAACAGCGCTGCCGAGCGCATCTTCGGCTACGCGCGGCCCGAGATCGTGGGCCGGAGCATGGCCCAGCTCACGCCAGACAACCTGCTGGGCGAATTGGATCAGGTGGCGCAGCAGGTCAGCCGCGGCCAGGTGATCCGGGACATGGTCACCACCCGCCTGCGCAAGGGAGGGATCGCCTTCTCCGCCAGCATCACCTATGCGCCGGTCCGCGGGAGCGACGACCGGGTGCTGGCCTTTTCCGTGCTGATCCGGGATACCTCGGAGCAGCGGGCCCTGGAGGACCGGCTGGTCCATTCCCAGAAGCACGAGGCGCTGGGCCGCCTGGTGCCCTCGCTGTTCCATGTGGCGGCCAACCGGCTCACCCCGGTGCTGCTGGAAGCCCGCCTCATCTCCGAATCGGCCATGGATCCCCACCAGGCCGAACAGGCCTCGCGTCTGGTGAAGGCGGTGGAATCCGTCCAGAGCCTGCTGCACCCCCTTCAGACCGTCCTCAATCCGCCCCTGCCCTGCCGCTCCCCCGTCCAGCTCAACGAGCTGGTCCAGGAGGCGGCCTCTCTGGTGGATGCCAAGGCCCAGAGGATGGGCGTGACGGTGGAACTGAATCTGGAACCCACCCTGCCCGAGACCGCGCTCGATTCCGGGCTCATGATCCAGGCCCTCACCCATCTGCTGTTGTACGGCCTCCAGTCCATGGCCCTCAGCCCCATGAAGCGGCTTCGGGTGGCGACCCGGGCCTCCGGCGACAGCCTCCAGGTGGTGGTGCAGGACTCCGGTCCCGCCCTGTCCGAGGGCCAGCGGGTGGATCTGTTCGATCCCGCCGGGGCCTCGACCACGGACGACCTGGGCCTGCCCATCGCCGATATCATCGCCCGCCAGCATGGCGGCCGTCTCAGCGTGCGCAGCCAGGAGGGCCTGGGGAACGCCTTCCTGCTGGAGGTTCCCCTCGCGGTCGCGCACGCGGCGCCGGCCCCACCGGACGTGAAGGGGTTCCGGGTGCTGGTGGTGGATGACGAGGCCTTCCTGCTGGAGTGTCTCGTGGACGCGCTCCGCGCCTGGGGCATGGAGGTCGTCGCCTGCACCCGCGGAGAGGAGGCCATCCAGAAGTTGGAAGCCGGAGCTTTCGATGGGATCGTGTCCGATATCCGGATGCCGGGCCTGTCGGGGATGGATCTGTACGACTGGCTGAAGGCCCAGCGGCCGGGGATGACGCGGCGGATCCTCTACACGACCGGGGATTCCTTCGACGCCAAGACCCGGACCTTCCTGGAGACGAACCAGGTGCCCTTCCTGGGTAAGCCCTTCGATCTAAGGCAGCTCCGGCAAAGTCTGGAGCGACTGCTAGAGATTCCGAACGAGGCGTAGGTTTGTCCCCTGCGGCATAATGGGGACTTCCACAGCACCCTCACCGAGGAGTCTCCCATGCAGCGAAGCTGGGTCATGGCCATCACCCTGGTCTCGGGCCTTCTGGCCCAAGCGCCCCCCCCCGAACCGCCGCCCGTCCCCACGCAGGCCCCCGCGCCCGAGCCCAAACCCGCCGAGGTGAAGCCCGAGCCCCCGGCCGCGCCCCCGGTGGATGAGCCCAAGCCCGCGGAGGTGAAGGCCCCCGCAGCCAAGTCCTTCGACCAGCTCCGGCCCTCCCAGCGCAAGCTGGCCTACACCCTGCACCGGGCCACCCTTTCGGCCCACGAACTGGGGTACTACCGCAGCCATCCCAGGGCCATCGAGGTGCGGGATGCCCTGGAAACGCTGCTGCAAGCCAAGGCCGATATCCCCGAGAAGGCCAAGGCCGCCCTTCCCGCCGTGGAGGCCTACCTGACGAAGCTCCGCGCCCAGCACGGGCTCTACGATGTTGACGGGAAGAAGCTGCTCGTCGAAGGCACCTGGAAGGAGCTGCAGACCGCCGCCCGCGCCGCCGCCAAGGCTGGCTCCAAGGGCCTGGAACCGAGGCTGCAGAAGCTCAAGGGCCTGCTCTACGATGCCAAGGTGGACGCTGTCGCCCCCAGCTGGGCCGAGCCCGAGGCCGCCACCACCCCGGGGGCGAAAGGCCGGAAGGCCAAGGCGGTGAAGGGCCCCAAGGCCCCCGAAGGTTTCGCGAATCAGAAGGCCATCACGGCGCTCTGGTTCAAGCGTGCCCAGACCTGGGTGGAGAACACGCCCCAGGAGATCGAGATCAAGGGCGAGAAGAAGACCCGCCGGATGCCCGATCCCGTGCAGACCAAGGCCCTGAATGATCTGCTCACCTGGCTGGACAAGGATGATCTGGATCTGCTGCGCGACCCCGGTTTCGGCTGGCTGGACCTGCGCCGCCTCGGATCCTCCCCCTGCATGACGCTGCTTGCCAAGGTCGGTGATATCGCCGCCTCCAAGGCGCCCGAGGGCGCCGCGGGGGAGCTGGTCCTGCTTCCCACCGTCGAGCCCGTGCTGGGCGAGAGCAAGTTCAGCAAGGGGGATGAAAAGCGCGCCATCCTCGCCGAGGTGAAGATGAGCCCCGCCCCCGCGACCCTCGCCGGGCAGATGGCGATCTTCGAGAAGCAGGGACGCAGCCGCGAAATCGAGGTCAAGTAGACCTGCCTGCACAGAAAAACGGGGCGCGACGCGCCCCGTTTTTCTATTCCTCGCCCTTGCGCTGCCGGCCTTCCGGATCGAACTGGTAGCCCACGCTGCGGAGGGTGTGGACCCAGCGGGGATGGTGCGGATCGTCCTCCATCACGCGGCGGATGCGGACGATGAAGTTGTCCACGGTGCGGCTGGTGGGGTAGGCGTCCTCGCCCCAGACCTTGTCCAGGATGTCCGTGCGGCTCACCACCTGGCCGGGCCGCTCCATGAGCAGCTTGAGGATCATGCATTCCTTCACGCCCAGCTGGAAGGCGCCGCCGGGGCCCTCGCCGCAGAAGTTGTCGAAGTCCACCCAGTGGGGGCCGAAGGCCTGCCGGCTGCTGATCTCCCGGCTCTTGTACCAGGATTCGCGCCGCAGGATGGCCCGCACCCGCAGCAGCAGCTCGCGCACCTGGAAGGGCTTGCCCAGGTAGTCGTCCGCCCCGGATTCGAAGCCATGGACGCGGTCATCGCCGGTGTTCTTGGCGGTGAGGAAGAGGATGGGCGTGAAATTCTTGGCCTCGCGCACCTTCTCGCAGATGGTGAAGCCATCCAGGCCCGGCAGCATCACGTCGAGGATCACCAGGTCGTAGGCCTCCGCCAGGATTTGCTTCAGGGCCTGGTCACCCCGGGGGATCCAGGTGCAGGCGAAGCCCTCCATCTCCAGGTTGAGCTTGATGCCCTCGGCGAGACTGAGCTCGTCTTCCACCAGCAGGATCTTGGGCTCGGACATGGGAAACTCCAGTGACTTCTGGGATTCTACTAGAATGGGGCCTCGGAGCGCCCATGGACCCCTACCTGAGCATCGTCATCCCCATCTACAACGAGGAGGAGAACATCCCCGTGCTGTGGGAGCGGCTGTCCGGGGTGATGGCGGAGCATTTCGCGGACCCGGCGAAGCCCTGGGAGATCGTGTTCACGGATGACGGCAGCCGGGACCGCAGCCTGGCCATGCTCATGGACATCGCCCGGGCGGAGCCCCGCGTTAAGGTCGTGGAGTTCAACCGGAACTATGGCCAGCACAGCGCCATTTTCGGGGCCTTCGCCGAAGTGCGGGGCCAGGTGGTGGTGACCCTGGATGCGGATCTCCAGAATCCCCCGGAGGAGATTCCCAAACTGGTGGCCAAGGTCGAGGAGGGCTACGACGTGGTGGGCGGGTGGCGGCAGGGCCGGCAGGAGAACGACAGCTTCCTCCGCACCATGCCCAGCAAGATCGTCAACGCCATCACCCGCCGGACCACGGGGGTGAAGCTGCACGACTACGGCTGCATGTTGCGGGCCTACAGCCGCGACGTGGTGGACGCCATGCTGCTCTGCAAGGAGCGGTCGAGCTTCATCCCGGCCCTGGCCAACAGCTTCGCCAAGCGCATCACCGAGGTGCCCGTGGCCCACGCGGAGCGGGCCGCCGGGGAAAGCAAGTACGGCCTCTGGAAACTCATCAACCTCCAGTTCGACCTGCTCACCAGCTTCAGCCTCCTGCCCCTACAGATGCTCAGCGTATTCGGAGTCCTTACGGCGGCCTTCGGCTTTCTGCTGTTCATCGGCTTGGTGGTGTACCGCTTCATGCACCCCGAGGGCACGGCCCAGGGCGTGTTCACCCTCTTCGCCATCCTCTTCTTCTTCGTGGGCTGCCAGTTCATCGCCTTCGGCCTGCTGGGCGAGTACATCGGCCGCATCTACCAGGAAGTGCGCGACCGGCCCCGGTACATGGTGAAGAAGGTCCATCAGGCGAAGTAGGGGTTCCAACTCTGCGAAAATCGCGCGCCCTGGCGCACGATTTTCGTTAGGAAGAAGATTCGATGTCGTCAGTCCAGCCTTCGCCATCCTCTTCCTGGGGTTTCTCGGGGACGCGGTAGCTTTCGCTGGACCAGGCACCAAGATCCCGGGTCTGGCATCGCTCGGAGCAGAAGGGCTTGAAGGGGTTCCCCGCCCACGAGGTGGGGGTGCGGCAGGTGGGGCAGGGACGCAGGATCATGGATGTCAGCATATCCACAGGGCGGACGACATCAAGTGCGAAGAAAATATGAGTAATAATTAGAAGATTCTATTGACAGGGCTTCCACACCCCTTATGCTCAAGAGGTCCAGGGTGGGCGAAGCCCGGCTTGGACCTCAACGGAGGCACCACATGGGCAGGATCATCGGCATTGACCTCGGCACCACCAACAGCTGCGTGGCCGTCATGGAAGGCGGGCAGCCCAAGGTGATCCCGAATCCGGAAGGCGCGAACACCACGCCGTCCGTGGTGGGCTTCAATCCCAAGACCAGCGAGCGCCTGGTGGGCGTCTCCGCCAAGCGGCAGGCCGTAGCCCAGCCCAAGATCACCATCTATTCCATCAAGCGGTTCATGGGCCTGCCCTTTGCCGATTCGGACCGGGAACAAAAGCTCGTGCCCTACACCGTCGAGCGCGCCGACAAGGGCGGCTGCGTCATTGATGTCCTTGGCAAGAAGCTCAGTCCTGAAGAGATCAGCGCGGCGGTCATCACCAAAATGAAGGAGGCCGCGGAGGCCTATCTGGGCGAGAAGGTCACCGAGGCCGTCATCACCGTGCCCGCCTACTTCAACGATGCCCAGCGCCAGGCCACCAAGGACGCCGGCGCCATCGCGGGCCTGGACGTGAAGCGCATCGTCAACGAGCCCACGGCCGCGGCCCTGGCCTACGGCCTGGACAAGAAGAAGGACGGCACCATCGCGGTCTTCGACTTCGGCGGCGGCACCTTCGATATCTCCATCCTCGAAGTCTCCGAAGGCGTGGTCGAGGTGAAGTCCACCAACGGCGACACCCACCTGGGCGGCGACAACATAGACCAGGCCATCATTGACTGGCTGGCGGACGAGTTCCAGAAGGCCGAGGGCATTGACCTGCGCAAGCAGGCCGACGCCATGCAGCGGCTCAAGGAGGCCGCGGAAAAGGCCAAGATCGAGCTGTCCAGCACCCAGCAGACCGACATCAGCCTGCCCTACATCACCGCCGATGCCAGCGGTCCCAAGCACATCAACCAGCACCTCAGCCGCGCCAAGTTCGAGACGATGATCGAACCGGTCCTCCAGAAGATCAAGGGGCCCTGCGAGAGCGCGGTGAAGGACGCCAAGCTCGCCCACCACGAGATTGACGAGGTGGTCATGGTGGGCGGTTCCACCCGCATCCCCCGGGTGCTGGAGATGGTGAAGCAGATCTTCGGCAAGGAGCCCAACCACAGCGTGAACCCCGACGAGGTCGTGGCCGTGGGCGCCGCCGTGCAGGCCGGCGTGCTGTCCGGGGACGTGAAGGGGGTGCTGCTCCTGGATGTGACGCCGCTGTCGCTGGGCATCAATGCCAACGGCGGCCAGATGAGCGTGATCATCCCCCGCAATACCACCATCCCCACCAAGCGCAGCGAGGTCTACACCACCGCCGTGGACAACCAGCCCGGCGTGGACATCGAGGTGTTCCAGGGCGAGCGTCCCGTGGTCGAAGGCAACAAGCTCCTGGGCCAGTTCCACCTGGGGAACATCGCCCCCGCGCCCCGCGGCATGCCCCAGATCGAGGTCGTCTTCGACATTGACGCCAACGGCATCGTGCACGTGACCGCCAAGGACAAGGGCACCGGCAAGGACGCCAGCATCACCTTGACGGGCAGCACCGGCCTCTCCAAGGAGGAGATCGAGGCGAAGGTGCGGGAGGCGGAAGCCCACAGGGCCGAGGACGAAACCCGCAAAGCCCTCCTGGAGGACAAGAACCACCTCGACCAGATGGTCTACCAGGTCGAGAAGCTCCTGAAAGAGAGCGGCGACAAGCTGCCCGAGGACGATAAGAAGGAGGCCGAGGAGGCCATCGTCGAGGCCAAGGCCGCCCTGGCCAGCCTGGAGAAGGACCGCATCAAGAAGGCCCTGGAAACCCTCACGGCGAAGAGCCACAAGCTGGCCGAAAGCCTCTATAAGTCGGAGCCCCCGGCGGGTGACGGCACGGCTCCAGGTGCGCCGGGCGCACCTGGAGATAAAAAGGCTGATGACAATGTGATTGACGCTGAAGTCGTCAGTTAGCCTTCGCAGAAAAAGGGGGAGCCGCGGGGCTCCCCCTTTTTCTGCGCGAATGAAATCTTAGTGCCATACACTAAAGCCATGTCCCACCCCGATTACTACAAGATCCTGGGCCTGCCCAAGACGGCCTCGGGCGAGGAGATCAAGAAGGCGTACCGCAAGCTGGCGCGGAAGCACCATCCGGATCTGAACCCGGGGGACGCGAAGGCCGAGGCCGAGTTCAAGAAGCTGGCCGAGGCCAACGATGTGCTGTCGGATTCTGAAAAGCGGAAGAACTACGATGCCTATGGGGATCCGAATGGTCCTGGCGCCCAGGCCCCGCCAGGCTTCCATCAGGGCGGCGGCTTCTCCTTCGAAGATGTGTTCGCGGGTTTCGGCGGCCGTCCCCTCCGGCATGGACCCGAGCGCGGCGAGGATCTGGTCCACGCGGTGCGGCTGGGCTTCAAGGAAGCCTTCGAGGGGAAGCGCTTCAGCCTGCGGGTGAACCGCTCCGAGCCCTGCCTGGCCTGCCGCGGCACCGGGGAGGCCAACCGGAAACCGGAGATGTGCCGCACCTGCCAGGGCAAGGGCAAGGTGGGGGGCGGATCGGGTTTCCTTTCCTTCGGCCACGCCTGTCCGGACTGCGGGGGCCGCGGCTCCAAGGCCCCGGCCTGCCCCGATTGCGGCGGAGCCGGGCGCCACGCGCGGCAGGAGACCGTCACCATCGCCATCCCGGCGGGGGTGGAGGATGGCGCCCGGTTGAGGGTGGCGGGCAAGGGCGAAGCGGGGCGGCGTGGCGGTGGGCCCGGCGACCTCTTCCTTCAGATCAGCATGGAGCCCGACGCCCGGTTCGAACGCAAGGGACCGAACCTCTATGTGCGGCTGCCCATCAGTTTTTCCGAGGCGGCCCTGGGGGCCAAGGTGGATGTGCCCACGCCGGACGGCCAGCAGACCATCAAGGTTCCCCCGGGCACCCAGACCGGCGCCCGTTTGCGGCTCAAGGGACAGGGCATGCCGATCCCGCGAAGCAGCCAGCGCGGGGATCTCATCGCCGAGGTGGCCCTGGTGACGCCGGTGATCCAGGACGAGCGCAGCAAGGAGCTGCTGAGGGAGCTGGCGGAGATCAATGATGTGGAAGTAAGAAAGCAGCGGAGTGCCACATGAGTTCCCGGGATCCCAGAATGGGCGCCTACATGATCGGCGTGGTGTCCCTGCGCTACGGCGTGCATCCGCAGACCCTGCGGCTCTATGAGCGCGAAGGCCTGCTCGCCCCCAGCCGCACCGAAGGCAAGACGCGCCTCTATAGCGACGAGGATCTGGAGCGATTGGAATTCATCCTCAACCTGACGCGGGATCTGGGCGTGAATCTGGCCGGGGTGGAAGTGGTGCTCGGACTGCGGGACCGCCTGGGCCGCATGCAGGAGGATCTGGAGCGCCTGGCCCAGGCGCTGGAGGCCGCGGGCCTGAAAGACGCGCCCCGGCCCGCCTCGGCCACGGGCCTGGTGAAGCTCGCCTCCCACGGGCTCCGGAAGCGTTCGTGACGCGAGGTTCCTGGCCGTGCGGATCGCTTGCTATGCTGATGCTTCCCCCTAGGTGATCCGTGCCCCTCCGGCATCTCGAAGAGCGTTCGCTCGACAAGTACTTCGATTCGATCCGCCACCTGCCCCTGCTCACGGCGGAGGAGGAGCGCATCAACGGACGCCTCTGGCAGTACGACCGGAACCCCGAAGGCCTGCGCAAGCTGGTGGAGGGCAATCTGCGCTTCGTGGTGAAGGAGGCACGCAAGTTCGAGGGCATGGGCCTCGATCTGCTGGATCTCATCAGCGAGGGCAACCTGGGCCTCATCGAGGCCGCCAAGCGCTACGATCCCGAGCGCCTGAACAAGTTCCTGACCTACGCCTCGTGGTGGGTGCGGCAGGCGATCTTCCACGCCCTGGCCGAGCACGGGAACAAGATCCGGCTGCCCCAGAAGGTGGCGGGCCATCTGGTGCAGCTCAATCGCGTGACCCAGAAGCTCAGCCAGGCCCTGGGCCGCCCGCCCATGCTTCAGGAAATCGCCACGGCCACGGGCCTGAAGATCGAGGAGGTGGAGCGGCTGCAGGTACTCCAGCAGACGACCTCCACCATCTCCACCGAACAGGGGCTCGGGGATTCCGACCTCACCGTGGGCGACAGCCTGGAGCAGGAGGTCGAGCCCTCCGCCATGCACACGCTGGACCAGGAGTCCTTCCTGGAGCAGATCCAGGCCAGCCTGGCCTCGCTGAGCCAGAAGGAGCGCACGATCATTTCGCTGCACTTCGGCATCGGCGGCGAGGATCCCCTGACCCTTGAGCAGATCGGCAAGCGCTTCGATCCGCCCATCTCCCGCGAGCGCGTGCGCCAGCTGGAGGAACGGGCCTTCTCCCGCATCCGCGAGCGCCGCCGCGAGGTGCTGGGCGGCTTCCTGCGCGGGGGGGACGGGCCATGAGGGGCCGTCCCGACTGCCCCCGCTGCCAAGGCAAGGGCCTGGTCTTCGATCCGGATCCCCGGAAGCCGGTGCTCGTCTGCGGCTGCACGGCGGACCTGGCGCCGGATGCGGAAACCCTGGGCCTCCCCTCGCGGTACCGCGAGGCGGACTTCGTCCGCTTCTGGAAATGGTGGAACAACGTGCAGGCCAGCACGGCCCGCGCCCTGCTCGACCGCGTGGCGGACCTGGAGGATCTGCTGTCCCGCCCGGTGGACGAGGTCGGCGAACTGGAGGGCCGCGAGGATCTCGTGAAGCTGCTCCAGGCCCTGCGCAAGAAGCCCGAACACGGCATCCGCCCCGCTGGTGCCGAAGGCCTGGCCCAGTGGGCCACGACCGGGAAGCACAAATTCCGTCATGGTTGGGAGCTGTGGTGGATCCACGGCCCCGCCCAGAGCGGCCGCAGCACCCTCGCCGCGGCGGCCCTGCGGGCCTGGACCGAGCGCGTCGGCCGGGGGGGGAGCTTCGTATCCGTGCGCACCCTCAGCCAGGCCATCAAGGATGTCTATCACGATGTGCGCAGCTTCCAGAATCAGGCCTTCCAGAGCGTCCGCGACCTCATCGAGCCGCTCCAGGATGTGCCCCTGCTCGTGCTGGACGACTGGGACCGCATGGATTCCGATATCCGCGTGGCCCAGGCCCTGGCCCAGCTGCTGGATCATCGCTACAGCGAAGAGTTGCCCACCCTCCTCACCGCGTCCTATCCGCCCGAAGCCATGGACCGCCGCGAGAACCACCCCCTCGTCCGGCTGGAGGACAGCAGCCTGTTCGAGCGGCTGCGGGGCGCCGAGCGCGTGGAGATGGTGCCCGCCCTCAAGCCCTGGATTGACCGCGTGGAACACGGTTGATCCATGAAAGCCCTGCTGCGCGGCCTGCTCCGTCTGCACCTCTCCCGCTCGCGGGGACTGTGGTTCATCATGGCGGGCCTGACCCTCCTCCTGGGCTGGGGCACGCTGCGGGTGGAGCGCGCCCTGGATCTCATGAGCCTCCTGCCCTCGGAGCATCCGGCGGTGCGGGCCAACCTCGAAGCGGGCGTGGGCCAGCAGGAACTGCTCTGGCTGGTGGCCGAGGGCGGAGAGGCGGATCTGGAGGCCCGGCGCGCCTGGGCCGAGGGCCTGGTGGACCGCCTGCTCACGGAGGGGAACCTGCCCTTGAACGGGCTGGCCGCGGAGGGCCGCCTGTCGGATTCCATCCCGGTCCCGGGCCCCGGCGGCGTGAGTCCCTGGCCCGCGCTGCTGGCGGTGGGCGCCATCGCGGAGGGCGATGCCGCCGTGAGCCGCCTCACCACGGAAACCCTCTACGCGCTGGCCCCCGCCTGGCTTGGAGACCGCCTCGCCCCATTGAAAGACCCGGCGGAACTTCAGCGCCGCCTGCAAGCCACAGCCAGGGCCTTGGCCTCGCCCGAGCCCCTGCCCGCGGCCCTGGCCCGGCTCGATCCCCTGGGCCTGCGGGATCTCGCGCCCCAGAACGGCGAGGGCATGGCCAGGGCCACGGAACTGGGACGGGCCTTCACCCTGCGGATACGAACCGGCTATTTCGAAACCAAGGACGGCCGCTTCGTGATGCTGCCCCTGGTGGCGAGCTTCCCGGCCACGGACGCCAAGGCCACCACCCGCGCCATGGTGTGGCTGGGACGGGGGGCCCGCGGACCGCTGCCGGCCTCCGGGGGCCTGCGGGAGGCCGAGGCCGCGCTGGCTCCCACCGAAGGCCGCGCCTTCGCCATCCAGATCACGGGGGCTCACGCCATCACGGCCTGGGAATCCCACCGCCTCACCGTGGAAGTGCTGCTGAGCCTCGGCCTCAGCTTCCTCCTCATCGGCCTCGTCTACTGGCTGGGTTTCCGCACCCTGGCAGGCTACGGCTTCGTCATGGTCCCGCTGCTCATCGGCATGTTCTGGGCCCTGGGACTCACGGGCTGGGTGCTGGGCCGGGTGAACCTCATGGCCGCGGGCTTCGGCGCGGTGCTGCTGGGCGTGGGCGACGATGTGGGCATCCTGCTCTTCAGCCGGTACCGGGACGAACGCCGCTCGGGCCGGACCAAGGCCCGGGCCCTGCGGGCGGCCCTGCTGGGCACGGGGCCGGGCGTGGTGGCGGGGGCCCTGGCCACGGCCCTGGCCTTCCTGGCCCTGGCCTTCGCGCCCTTCCCGGGCATGCGCGACCTGGGCCTCACCACCGGGCTGGGGCTGCTGGCCTGCCTCGTCGCCACCTTCCTGGTGCTGCCGCCGCTCCTGATCGGGCTGGATCGCGGCACGGGCACCTTCGCGCCGGGGCCGGCCCTTCCCTCTAAGCCCCGGCATCGCTGGGCCCCCTGGGCGGCCCTCGGCCTGCTGCTCCTGGCCCTGGCCGGCGCGCCCCGCACCCGCTGGGAAGAGGATCTCCGCCGCTTCCGGGCCCAGGGCAACCCTGCGCTGTCCCTGCAGGAGCGCCTGACGCGGAACCTGGGCGCCAGCCTGCAACCCCTGGCCCTCCAGATCCCGCTGGAGGATCCCGATCGCCTGCCCGCGCGGTGGAACAAGCTGAGTCCCA
The DNA here is from genome assembly GCA_030681515.1 of Geothrix sp. Taxonomy (GTDB): domain Bacteria; phylum Acidobacteriota; class Holophagae; order Holophagales; family Holophagaceae; genus Geothrix. Next base: position 31,464 of record JAUXSE010000066.1, read on the forward strand.
TCCTCCGGGAGGCCGGATTGCCGGTGCCCGACTGGAAGACCCTCGATCCCGAGCTGCGCCATGTGCTGGGTTCCGAGACCTGGCGCCGGCAGGTGCTGGAAGCCGCGGCCAAGGCGGGCCTGGATCCCGCGGGTCTGGAGGGCCCCCTCTCGGCCCTGGCCGCCGCCGCGGCGGATCCGGGCCAGCCCGTGCGGGCCCTGCAGGCGCTGCTGCCCCGGGCCACCGAGCCCCAGGAACACCATCCCTGGAACCTGTGGGACGGCTTCCGCCGGGGCCGCCAGCTCCCGCCCCTGGCGCCCACCCTGACGGTGCCCCTCAGACTGGATGAAGCGTCCCTCGTCCGGCTGACCCCCGTGGTCGAGGCCGCCGGGGGCCGCTTCGTGGGCACCCAGCCCCTCTTCCGCGTGGTGAAGGGCATCGCCAAAGAGGCCGTGCAGGATGCCGTGCTGCTGGCCCTGGCGGGAATCTTCGCGGTCATCGCCTTCTTCGGGCGCAGCCTGCGCTTCGCCCTCTACGCCCTGGTGCCCCTGCTGGCCAGCCAGGCGGGCGTCTTCGGGGCCCTGGGCTGGGGCGGAGAACCGCTCACCTTCCTGTCCCTCATGGCCATCCCCATCGCCCTGGGCGTCAGCGTGGATACCGCCTTCAACCTGCTGCACCGCGCCCGGGGCGAAGCCGACGCGCCCCAGCGCGTGGCCCGCGTGAACGCCGTATGCGCCGGCACCACCCTCGCCGGGTTCGGCGGCATGGTCTTCAGCAGCTACCGCGGCCTGCGGGGCCTGGGCCTCGCCTGCCTGGGCGGCGTGGCCCTGGCCCTGGCCCTCACCCAGTGGCTGCTGCCCGTGCTGCTGGAGAAGTGGCCGCTGGAGAAGAAGTGAATCCGCTGAATGACCTGCTGCAAACCTCCCTCGCCAAGGGCCCCGTCCCCGCCGCCGAGGTGATGGCCCTGGGGCTCTACCACCCGGAGCATGGCTATTACCGTCGGCAGACGGGCCCCTGGGGCTTCGATGGCAAGGACTACTACACGGCGCTGGACCTGGGGCCCCTGCTGGGGCAGACCATCGCCCTGCGGCTGGAGGCGGCCTGGGAGCGGCTGGATCGGCCCGCGCCGTTCACGGCCCTGGAGCCCGGCGCGGGCCGCGGCTGGCTGGGCCGCGATGTGCTGAACGCCGTCAGTAGACCTTTTGCAGAAGCGCTCGTCTACATCCACCGCGACGACAACCCCGCCGCCCGCCGCGCAGCCGAAGAAGCCCTGGCGCCTTTCCTCACGACAAATCGCGCGCGATTTGTCGCCGAGACGGAATCTCTGGCGCCTTTCACCGGCGCGATTTTCAGCAACGAGCTCTTCGACGCCCTGCCCGCCCAGCCCTGGCGGTGGGAGAGCGAGCGCTGGACGCGCGAGGTGCTGACCGCGAGTGGTCCCGAATGGCAGGCGGCGGAGCCCGGCGAAGCCGGGGCGTGGTTTGCGGCGCAGACCGACGGTCTGGAGCCCCGGGACGGCAGCATCTGGTGCGAGGCCCTGCCCCGCCTGGTGCATGAACTGACGTCACCTCTGGAGGCGGGCCTGTTCCTGGCGGTGGACTACGGCGAATCCGCCGATCGCCTGCTGGCCAAGGGCGCCGACCTGCGCCGCTTCAAGGCCCACAGCGTGGATGGCAAGTGGCACGAGGATCTGGGCGAGGCCGATCTGACGGCGGACGTGGACTTCACGCGGTTGGCCCACCTGCTCGAAGGGGAGGGCTTTTCGAACCTAGGCCACGTGGAGCTGAGCAGGTGGATCCGCACGCACGCGCCGCTGGATCAGTGGGGCGCCGAATGGATGAGCCTGCCCGAAGCCGACCGCATGCAACGCACCGAGAACCTCCTCCAGCTCACCCTCCCCGGCATGATGGGCAGCCGGTTCCGGGTGCTGGAGGGGTGGAAGGAAAAGATAGATTAACCACCGATGAACTCCGATACTGGAATGATGAACACCGAAGGGACTTGGTCGATGCTTCGTCAGGGTCAGCCTTTGGCCAATAGACCCATGCTTGTGCCCGACGCATTCAGGCTATCCTCTCGCCACTGCCAGGGGAGCCTTCTCAGGGTGGATCAGAATGGGGCGTTTGAATTCCTTATCCACGGTGGCGCCGGTCACAAGACGTATAAGGCATCATCGTGGGCAGGTTCGCCGAGTAGGCATTTCCGGCAAGGCCAGCCCAGTCCAGCCATCCTGACGGGCCGACCGCCTGGGGGACCACCAACTTGCTTCAAGTTCTGTTCGGTCCGTCTCCCATCCCTCATCAGCTAACTCAAGACTATTTCCGGAGGCCAAAATGAAATCTCGTTTTCTGGGCCTGCTAGCAACGGCTGTGCTTTTGGCAAACCTCGCTTGTGGTGGGGGTTCCGGTTCCGCTCCTCCACCGAAAACACCGCCAACGGTCCAGTCCTTCAGCGCCTCTCCGAACCCTGTCTATCCGGGGGATCTGTTAACGCTCTCCTGGACGGTAACCGGAAACCCAACGGTCTCCATTTCAGGGCTTGGTACGATGCACGGCACAAGCATCCGTATCTATCCGACCGTTACGACCACATACGAGCTGACTGCCCAGAATACTGACGGCAGCGCTACGGCTCGTGTCACCGTCCAGATGGATCCCCATTCCCCGCCCCCGGTCATTTCATCCTTCTCCGCGGCCCTCAGCGCAGGTGGACATGGGTCGACCCAACTCAACGTGTTGCCAGGGGAACCTGTATGGCTTGCATGGGAGGTTTCGGGTGCAACCCATCTTTCTGTTTCGGGTGTTGGGGCTGTCGATTACACACACTGGGTCCAAGTCAATCCTGCGGCTACAACCACCTACACGCTCACGGCCACCAATGGCGTCTCGAGCAGCACTGCGTCGGTGACCGTCTTCGTTCCTAAACATAGCGTCTTTAATAATGCCGCATAAACAGACTACACTCAAGGACAGGATCCGTGGGGGTGGCCATGCGGAAGTTGGAGATCGAGAATCCGGAAGTGATGAGCATCGCGATCCGGCAGGAGATCGAGCGGTCCGA
>JAUXSE010000008.1 GCA_030681515.1 Geothrix sp.
CGCCGTACGGCGGTTCTCCGCCATCCTCCTGCTGACGGCACTTGTCGCCGGGTGCGCACACGGGTCTTCGGCCGCGAACCCAGGGACACCTGTCGTCGGAGCGACACAAGCGGCGTCTCCGGGAGGAGGCACGGCGAAGCCTGCTTCGCCAACGGCTTCGGTCGTGCCGGCTCCCTCGGTCGAGGATGCTCGCACGTTGGCGTTGCGGTGGGTCGCTTCAACAGGCGACCTGTTGAAGATGGGTCCGATCGGTCGGAGCGAGCTGCTTCGCCAGCGCGTTGCGTCCGTCTCGGCCGAGACGATGACCGAGAACCTCAACTCCGATCTTGCCAAGCTCGCCGACGGCCTGCCGATCCCAGCGACCGAGCTTCGTCTCGTGGAGACACCGCTCACGATCAACGTCTCGGTCGATCGCGCGACCGGTCAGGCACAGGCACAGGTGTGGAGCGTTGTGGTCTTCGGCGCCAAGGATCTCGGCGCGCCGCGAGTGGTGTTCCGCACGAGCCAGCTCGTGATGGTCGTCGAGGCCGGCGAGTGGAAGCTCGCATCGTTCACGGCGGCTGAAGGTCCGACACCGATCGCAACGGACTCGCTCCCGTCGGACTGGGACACCTTCGCCGTGGTCGCTGGCTGGCAGCCAGCCGTGGGAGGTGAGGGCTGATGTTCCCGATCGGCAACCCGTTCGACGACCTGTGGAGCTTCGTCACCTCACCGTTCGAGAGCCTGGTCGGCTGGGCCGGCGACAAGATCTTCGAGGGGATCACCAACTGGATCGCGAAAGGATGTGTGCAGCTGCTCGGGTTCGTCTGGTCGGTGATGGATCGAACTGCCTCCCCGCACCTCAACGCCGAGTGGTTCTCTGGCACTGCGGACAGCCCCTACCAGGTCGCTGCCCGCATCGGCGGACTCGTGCTGCTCGGCGTGTTCTTCGTCTCGATCGCCCATGGCGTCGCGACCGGTGACGTCGGTGGTGTGATGCGACGCGCCTTCGCCGACCTCCCGATGACCGTGTTCGTGATGCTCGCCCTGGTCACGCTCACCCAGGCCGCCGTCGGGCTGACCGACTCGATAAGCGACTCGGTGTGGGAAGGCATGCGCACCAACGCCGTGGGCGTGTTCGACGGCATCGGGCGCATCACGACGACCGTGCCGGGCGGAACGTTCCTCGCGCCGCTCGTGCTGCTCGTCCTGATGATTGCGTTGCTGTTCCTGTGGTTCGTGTTGATGCTGCGCGACTCGCTCATCTATCTCGTCGTCGTCCTCGCGATCGCGTTCGGTCTTCCGGGGATGGTGTGGCCAACGCTTCGTGGGATGGCCCGCCACACCATCGAACTGCTGGCCGCGCTCATCCTCGCCAAACCAGTGATCGCGCTCGCGTTGTCGGTAGGGGTCGGCGCACTGGGAGGGGTCGGAGCAACTGGCACACCCGGCGACGGCATCATCGACAACGGCCTCGCCGAGTTCGGCACCCTCGTCGTCGGCATCATCACCTTTGGTCTCGCGGCCTTCATGCCGTACCTCGTCTACCGGCTCATCCCAGTGGTGGCCGCGGCGACCGTCGCTGCCGGTGTCGCCTCGGGACCCTTGCGTGCGGCGTCGACGGGCATGCAGTTCCAGTACTACGCGCAGTCCACCATGCACCGGCTCTCATCGGGTCGGAGTTCGGCCGACGGCGCTCTCGACAGCGGAGGCGGCGAGGGAGAAGGCTCCGCCGGGTCGTC
>JAUXSE010000015.1 GCA_030681515.1 Geothrix sp.
AACTTACGGCTGTGCTTGCCGCAATTGTCTTTGTTTTTGCGGCCTTCGGCCCCGGACTATCTGCGGCCCATGCAGCCAGTTCCGCGTCACTTTGTGCTTCATTCATCGACGCGAAGGCACAAGGCGATGCGCCTCTGGTTCACGCTTTCGTAATGGGGCACAAAGCCGCCGGACTTGATCAAGCTGGTCTGGATGATCCCTTTCAAAAAACCGATGGGAACGTGAAATCTCCCTGTTGCAGCAGTTTTTGCTCACCGACGGTTTTTTCCCTTTCAGACAACAATTCGGACACTTCCTTCACTGTCAACAGTGACGATTGGCCCATGTCAATTGAGCTTCTCATGTCCGCTGAAACTGACAGCCTGAAAAGACCTCCCCGGGCGGCGTCTGGAAAATATGCGCGTGCGTGACCTCCGCTAGGCCGCACGCCTGTTAAGGGTGCGGTTTTTAGAGGTTCATGTGATGATCATTTACATTCTTGTTTCGGCAAAATTCAGAACGTTTGCGCGTGCCGCCGCCGCGGCCGTCACCATTTCCCTATTCGGCGTGTTCCCGCTGCTGCCAACGGCATCGGCCAGGGCCGATGTGGGCGTCGGCATCAACGGTGGAATACTCGCTGATGCCGGTGCCTACCATGTCGAGTTTATCGGCGGGGCGGCTGACGCCGTGATGATGTTCGCGGTTTCGGATGAACGGCAGAAACCGTTTCCGGCGGGAGGGATTTCGGCCTACGCGATCATCGCGCAGAATGGCCAAGCGACCCGTCTCCGCCTCCTGCCGGAAGCAGATAATTTGCTTGCAGCGCTACCAGTCTCGCCGCTCCTCACCGGCACCACCGTTTTCGTCGTGGCCAAGCTGGCCAGCGGCGAAACGCTGAAAGCACGATTTGTTTCACCTTGATTTTTTCCGTCAATAGAAAGGTTGCCTGACATGGCATTCTCACGCAGAAAACTTCTCATCAGCGCCGCAGCGGTGACAATTGGTGCCGGAGCGCTGGTAACGGTCGGTCGCCGGGACATCTCTAGTCTCACACAGATTAGCAATAAATTCTTTACGTCCCTGCCAATCCCCAAAATGCTTGATGCCCGTGAACTCGGCAATCGCGTTCCTTTGGTTGCTCAATCCGGCGAAACTGAATTCTTTCCAAACTTCAAGACAGAGGGCTATGGCTATTCGGCTCCCTATCTCGGCCCCGTCATTCGCCTCTATCGTGGCGACACGGTTACAATGGATGTAACCAATCAACTTGATAAGGTGACGACGGTGCATTGGCATGGCCTTTTTGTGCCGTCTGAATTTGACGGCGGTCCCTACAATTCAATTGATCCCGGCCAAGTGTGGCAACCCG
>JAUXSE010000025.1 GCA_030681515.1 Geothrix sp.
GGCGCGCTCAATCCCCAAGTGCAACATTCTTCAGAAAGAATGGTTGCATGGGAAAACACTACACACATCTGAGTTGCGAGGAACGAGCAATGATCCAGGCGAAGCTGGAGTTGGGATTCAAGCCTCGGGCGATCGCCCGGGGCTTGAATCGCGCGGCCTCGACCATCAAACGGGAGCTTGATCGGAACGGCTGGCAGGCTCCAACCTGTCCCCGTAGGTTAGGTCGGCCACCCCTCACGGGCGGCTATCGCCTCCAGATTGCCCAGGCAAGGGCCCAGGCGCTTGCCTCCAAGCCCCGGGTCGGGCGAAGGCTGGTCGTGGGGTCTCCGTTGTGGCGGCGCGTCCTTGAGGGGTTGGCCTCTGGCTTGTCCCCCGAGCAGGTGGGGGGCACACTCGCGCGTATGCCAGAACCGGTGCGCATCAGCCACGAAACGATCTACACCGCCATCTATGCGATGCCCAGGGGCGAACTGCGCACCGAGGTCATTGGCCTGCTTCGTAAGTCCCACAAGACCCGCAGGCCCCGGGCTCGCGGGGAGGACCGGCGTGGCCTCATCCCCAACATGACCAGCATTGATGAACGCCCTGTCGAAGTCTCTGAGCGGATGGTCCCTGGCCACTGGGAGGGGGACCTCATCAAAGGCGCTCGAAACCGTTCCCAGGTGGGCACCTTGGTTGAACGCACAACCCTGTTCACCGTCCTCGCGCAAATGGATCACGCCACAGCCGCCTGCGCCGCAGAGAGCTTTGCCCGAGTGCTCGCTCGCATCGATTCCCAGATGCTGCGAAGCCTGACCTATGACCAAGGGCGGGAGATGGCGGCCCACGAGCTTTTCAGTCGAGACACCGGCATGGCGGTCTACTTCGCCCACCCGCATAGCCCCTGGGAGCGCGGCATCAACGAAAATACCAATGGCTTGCTTCGTGATTACTTGCCCAAAGGCTCGGACCTAAGCGTCTACACACAAGACGATCTCGATACCATCGCCTGGACCCTGAATGTCCGCCCCAGGAAATCCCTCGGGTGGAAATGCCCCGCAGAACTTTTCCTTCCAGAAGGCGCTTTTGACTTCCAGACCTTCTGGTCCAATCCACCCAAGCCTGTTGCACTTGGAACTTGAAACCGCCAGGATTAAAGATTGAAATACCAAATCTTTAAAATCCTGTTAATCGGGCTTTTCCTCCTGTTAATCCTGTCCTGGTTTTTTCGAACCGCTACGCGAGCCTCGCCGCCACGTCGCGGTAGTCGGGATCCATGTCGTGGACGGCCTTGAACTCTTCGGCGGCCATGGCGGTATGGCCCTGCTGGAGGTAGATCTCGGCCAGGTCATAGCGCAGGCCGACGCTGTCCTCGGGGGGGAAGCCGGGGGCCAGGATGCCCTGCCGCAGCCACGCCACGGCGGCGTCAAGCTCCCCCCGGGCCTGTTCGCAGATGCTCAGCATCGAGCAGCATTCCAGGGTGCGCTCAGGGTCGCCCATGGCGATCTTGAACTCCTCGATGGCAGGTTCGATGAGGATCATCTCCTTGTAGGCGATGCCCAGGTTGTAGTGGGTGTCGTAGTCGTCGCCCTTGACCTGTTTCTCCACGCCTTCGCGGAAGGCGCTGAACAGCTCGTCCACGCTCTGGATCTTCTCCACCACACGGGTGGCGTCGTGCATCTCCTCGCCTTCGCCCGCGTCCATGAGGGCCGTGCCCAGCACGTCCGTGAGGTCGAAGAAGGAATTGGCGAAATCGCTTTCATCGAGGGCGCTGGCCTTGGCCGTGTGCCCCAGCTTCTGGAGCGCAGTCTCCGCCCGGTCCAGGCGGAGGTCCAGTTCGGGATGTCCCGGGAATTGTTGGAGGGCGGCCTCGATTTCGAGCTTGGCTTCCTCGGGGCTGCCGTAGTCCAGCTGGAAGTCAATATCGCCGAGGAGGCTCGCCAGATCCTCGGAGGCGCGCGCGGGCGCCGGAACGGTCTGGGGGAAGCCATGGCCGGGTTCCGGCAACAGGGACAGCGCCTCGACCATCTCCGGCGGCAGCATCCGGGTGGGCACTGGAGGCAGGGGCACGGTGGGGGCCGAGAACGGTGAAGGAGGTTCGGCGGACACCAGATCCGAAAGGGTGGCGTCCATCCAGCCGAGGTCGGAGGCGTCCAGGGCGGAGGGCTCCGGCCCGGATGCGGGCTTCGCACGGGGTGCGAATGATTCGCTGCCCAGCGGGAAGGATGCCTCCGGGAACGGGGGGGGCGCGAAGGGATCCAGGGGCCGGGCGTCCAGATCCGGCAGAAGGGGCAGGCCATCCCCCAGACCGATGGGTGCGCCGGGCGTGAAGGGGGGCGGCGGCTGGACCTTGGCCGGCGGCGGTGGTTCGAAGCCGGGCATATCGAGCGCGATGAGCATGTCCAGGTCGCTGGGGGGCGGCAGGGCGATGGGCGCGGTCGGCATGGATGCCGCGGAGATCGGCGCGGGCGGCTGCGGGGACGAGGGAGCCCGGGAGGCCGGCGGCGGCAGCACGCCGGGCGCGGGCAGGCCGAGGGCGCGCCGGTGGATGCGGGTGGAGCCGGGAAAGAGCTGCTCCGCCATGTCCAGCAGGTGCGCGGCCTCCCGCTTCCGGTTGAGATGGACGAGGGCCTGGGCGCTCTGCACGTACTGCATCTGCACCTGGGTGAGCCGCCCGGTGGTGCGGTGCACGGCCACGATGGCCTCGATGATGGTGAGATCCGCGGGATCCAGCTCCAGGGCCTTCTTGTAGGTCTCGATGGCGCGTTCGTGGCTGCCGCCGCGGATGAGGGCCTCGGCCTCGCGGGCGAACTGGTCAATCCGCAGGCGCCGGACCGGATCCACCTCGGTCTCGCCGCCGTGGCGGGTGATCTCCTGGGGGGCGAGGGGCTCCAGGCCCGGGAAGGCCCCGGGCGAGGCGAAGGTCGCGGGGGGCGGGGCCGCGGCGCCGGGCACGACGCCCAGGGCCTGGAGCTGGCCCGAGAGGTGGCCGATGAGGGCCTGGTCGCTGTTCTGGTAGGCCAGCCCATAGGCGCTCTGGAGCGCATGGACCTGGTCGGCCCGGTTGCCGCTCTGGTGGGCGATCTCGGCGAGCAGGATCCAGGCCTCGGCGCCGAAGTTGCCCTGGAGGGCGGCCCTCATGCTGCGGCCGACGATATCGCCGGACCCCCGGCGGGCCAGTTCCCGGGCGATGGGCGCGAACAGCCTCAGGCCCTCGTCCGCCCGGTCGGCGTTGACGAGGTTGCGCAGGGCCTTTTCACAAAGGGGCAACGTCTTTTCGGGGAGTTGCGCCACCTCGGCCAGGGCCTCGAGGGCGCGATCCGGGTGTCCGCTGCGAAGTTCGATCTCGGCCAGGGCTTCCAGCAGTTCGGTGTTTCTCGGGTTGGTGGCGAGGCCTTCCCGCAGATGCTGGGCGGCGGTGGTGTAGTCGCCCTGGATCACCCCCAGCCGGCTTTGCGTCAGGTACACCTGAGGGGTGGAGATCATGGACTTGGCGCGTTCGAGAATCTGGTTGGCCTCGCCGTGCATCTGCTCCATGGCCAGGGATTCGGCCACCTCCAGGTAGATGCCCGCGGCGCGGTCCTTCATCCCTTCCTTGTTGTACAGATCCGCCAGCTTGACCTTCATCTTCAGGTTCTTGGGATCGAGGTCCACGACCTTGTTGAACTCCTCCAGCGCCCGCTTGATGAGGCCCTTCTTCTGGAAGTGCTCGGCCACCTGCAGGTGGACCTTCACCGCATCGCTGGTCTTGTTCATCTGGCGGTAGAGATCCGCCAGGCGCTGGGCCGCGTCAATATCCTCGGGGGCGTTGCGCACCACCTTCTGGAAGATGGCCGCGGCGCGGGCGTGGAATCCGTCCCGCTCGTAGGCGCCGCCGAGCCGCTTGTGGATCTCCACGCCGTCCCTCACCCGGCCGATCTGGACGCAGAGATCCCCGATCTGATTCAGGGTGTTGTAGTCCTTGGGATTGTCATCCACGAGCTTCTGGAACTCGTCAATGGCCCGTTCCACCTTGCCCGCCGTCAAGAGCTTGTCGGCTTCCTTCTTGACTTTGACGCGATCAATGGCCATTCAGCTGCCTCGGGGTGCCTGGCGGGGTTCGGAAAGTGTAGGCGGGGGGCGCCCGCCTTGGATAGGCCTAGCGGAGATGGCCGCCGGTGAAGCTGTGAGGCAGCAGATCCTCCAGCCGGTGGAGCTGCCGGGTGTGGCGGTTGGCCAGGAGCACGGGCAGATGCCCCGCGAATTCGATCAGGGCCTGGCGGCAGGCGCCGCAGGGGGGCGTCAGTTCCGCCACGTCCGTGACCACCACGGCGGCCACCAGTCCGCCGGGCCGGAGACCGGCCGCCACCGCGGCGCTCAGGGCTCCGCGTTCGGCGCAGAGGGAGACGGGATAGGCGGCGTTCTCCACGTTGCATCCGCCGATCACTTCCCCGCCCGCCGTCAGAAGCGCCGCGCCCACCTGGAAGCGGGAATAGGGCGCGTGGGCGCAGTCGCGGGCCTTCCAGGCCGCCTCCAGCAGGGGGGTCCAGGCCGGGGAATGGGGATCGTCGTACACCAGAGCCTCCAGAAGGACCAGGGTTCAGCTTAACGGAGCTTCCCGCATCCCGCCTTCCCCGGTGCCGAGGGCCTGCGCCTGGGCGAGGGCCCGCCAGCAGGCCGCATGGCCACGGATCTCCCGGAGCCCGCCGGGGCCGTGCAGATCGAGGCTGATGTCCCGCTTCTGGAGGCGGGCCTGGAGGATGGTCCCGGACAGCCGTTCCAGTTCACGCTCGAAGGGCCGCCCGGGCGCCCAGTCCGCCGGATCCAGCCGCAGATGGAGGCCCATGGGACGCTCATCCTCGAAGGTGCGCACCCAGGGCTGGCCACGCTGGGCGGTGCGCTTCCAGTGCACCCTGGCCGGCGGATCCCCCAGCCTCAGGGGCCGGGTGCCTTCGGGGCTGCTGCTCCCCTCCTGGGTCAGGGAGCGGTGGCCTTCGCCGCGCCAGCTCGCGGGCCGGGCGGGCGGGGTGCGGGGATGGGGCAGCACGAGCACGGACTGGTCCAGGGCGATGAAGCGGGATTTTTCGAGCAGGCCGAAGGGGAAGCGGGTCCGGAGCTCCAGACTCTGGAGGCGGGTCCGGCCGCGATGCCCGGCCCGGGCCTGGAGGACCACCAGCGTTTCGCCCGTGCGGCGGGCCGAGGCCAGGAACCCGGGTTCCACCACGCCGTCATCCATGGCCAGGTGGAGTTCCAGGCCCCGGATGCGGCCCCGCCCGGGATCCTGCAGGCGCAGCCGGATCCCGCCGCGCACCCGGGCAAAAAGGTTGCCTTCCTCCAGTCCGGCCACCCGGAGCCCCTGCAGGGCCCGGCGGCTGAGGATGCCCGATACCAGGAAGAGGCCGAGCATCAGCGAGAACACCAGGTACAGCAGGTTGTTTCCCGTGTTGACGGAAAAGACGCCCACCGCCAGCAGGGCCAGCAGGACCTGCGCGCCCAGGCCCGTGAGGGACAGGCGCAGATGGCGGTCGCTCCAGAGCTTCACGCGGCACCTCCGCCTAACGCACGCTGCGCGTGCTCCGGCGCGCTTCGCTTGCCGAGGCGGAGCCTCCCTGTGCCGCGCCCTGCGGGCTTCGGCTTCGCCAAAGTGGCACTTCGCTCCTGCTTCGTGCTCATGCCTCCAGCCTACCGCCAGGTGCCGCGCGGATGCGCCTGATAGCATGGACCCTCTCCCCAGGACCCCCATGATCCAGCAGCTTTTCCGCACGAAACCCATCGAGCAGATCCGCGCCGGCACCGAAGAGGCCGGACACGGCGGACTCCGGCGCACGCTCACGGCCTGGGATCTGGCCCTGCTGGGCGTGGGCGCCATCATCGGCGCCGGCATCCTTTCGGCCCTGGGAACGGGATTGGCGGGCGGGTTTGATTCGACCTTCGGCGTGACGCGCCCGGCGGCGGGTCCGGCGCTGATCATCAGCTTCCTCATGACGGCCCTGGCCTGCGGCTTCACGGCGCTGTGCTACGCCGAATTCGCCAGCATGATCCCGGCCTCGGGCAGCGCCTACACCTACACCTACGCCACCCTGGGCGAACTGATGGCCTGGATCATCGGCTGGGATCTGCTGCTGGAATACGCGGTCTCCAACGTGGCCGTGGCCATCAGCTGGGGCAGCTACATGGACAATCTGCTCCGGGGCCTGGGCCTGCACATCCCGCGCTGGCTGAGCATGGATCCGCGCACCATGATGTTCCCCACCGAGGCCTTCGCCGCCACCCACCAGGGCGCGCTGGCCCTTTCGGACAAGCTGCACTACCTGGCCCAGGCCAAGGGGGGCGTGCTGGATGGCGCGGCGGTGTTCGCGAACTGGAACGCTCTGAAGACCGCGCCCCTCATCGGGGGCTTCCCCTTCGGCATGAACCTGCTGGCCATGATCATCACCTTCCTCATCACGGCCCTGTGCGTGTGGGGCGTGAAGGAGAGCGTGCGGGCCAACAACATCATGGTGACGGTGAAGGTGGCCCTGCTGCTGCTGGTCATCGCCATCGGCTCGTTCTACGTGAAGCCCGAGAACTTCCATCCCTTCGCCCCCAACGGATGGAAGGGCATCCAGGCGGGCGCGGCCATCATCTTCTTCGCCTTCATCGGCTTCGACGCCGTGAGCACCACCGCGGAGGAGTGCAAGGATCCGGCCCGGGACATGCCCCGGGGCATCATCGGCAGCCTCATCATCTGCACGGTGATCTATGTGGGCGTCTGCGCCGTGGTGGCGGGCATCCTGCCCTACAGCGCCTACCACGGCATCGCCGATCCCATCGCCCACGCCTTCACCGCCATCGGCATGAACAAGATGTCGGCCATGGTCAGCATCGGCGCCGTGGTGGCCCTGGGCAGCGCCCTGCTGGTCTACCAGATGGCCCAGCCCCGCATCTTCATGGTGATGAGCCGCGATGGCCTGCTGCCACCCTGGTTCGGCAAGATCAGCCCGCGCTTCCGCACCCCCCTGAACGCCACGCTGCTCACCGGCGCCATCGTCCTGCTGCCGGCGGGTTTCATGAACATAGACGAGATCATCGAGCTCACGAACATCGGCACCCTCTTCGCGTTCATCCTGGTCTGCGCGGGGATCCTGGTGCTGCGGGTGAAGCGCCCCCACGCCGAGCGCCGCTTCCGGGCCCCCGCCGTGTGGATCACGGCGCCCCTGGGCATCCTGTTCTGCTTCTGGCTGGCCCTGGGCCTGCCCCGCCACACCTGGGAGCGGTTCTGGATCTGGCTGGGCATCGGCCTGCTGGCCTACTTCCTCTACAGCGCCCGGCACAGCCGCCTGCGGGAAACGAAGGCCTGAGATCCTTGCCGCCGGGGCTCAAACCGCGCATCCTGACGGCATGTTCACAGGTCTGATCCGGCACTTGGGCACCCTCGAAGCCCGCTCCTCCCGGCCCGGCGGCGCCCGGCTGCGCATGGCGGCGCCAGCCGGCCTGCTGGCCCGCGCCGAACCGGGCGCCAGCCTCGCCGTGAACGGCGCCTGCCTCACCAGCGTGAGGGTGGACGCACGCGCCTGGGAGGCGGATCTCAGCGAGGAGACCCTGGCGAAGACCACCCTGGGCCGCCTGCCCCTGGGCGCCGTGCTGCACCTGGAACCGGCCCTGCGCGTGGGCGATCCTCTGGATGGCCACCTGGTGGCGGGGCATGTGGATGGGATCGGACAACTGGTGTCGCGTCCCCATGGGCACGCGGGCGTGGACGAAGGCATCTGGCGCTTCACCATGCCGGCCGCGCTCGCGCCCATGACCGCGCCCAAGGGCTCCATCGCCGTGGATGGCATCTCCCTCACCGTGGTGGACTGCGGCGGCGATTGGTTCACCGTGGCCCTCATCCCCGAGACCGTGAAGCACACGGCCCTGGGCGCCATGCGCCCCGGCGACCCCGTCAACCTCGAAGCCGACCCCATCGGCCGCTTCGTGGCCCGGGCCCTGGCCCTCCGGGGCAGCGACGAAAAGCTGGCCCGTTTCGCCCAGGGCGGGTGGGCGGGCTGACTACTCCCGCGCGCCCTTCCGGATGCGGTCCATTTCGCGTTTCTGCTCGCGCTGCTTCAGGGCCTCGCGCTTGTCGGCGTGGGCCTTGCCTTCGGCCAGGGCGATCTTCACCTTGATCTTCCCCTTTTCGTTCAGGTAGATGGCGATGGGGATGATGGTCAGGCCCTTGCGCACGACCTTGGCGGTCATCTTGGTGATCTCGGCCTTGTGCAGCAGCAGCTTGCGGGGCCGCAGGGGATCGTGGTTGGCGTCCGTGCCGTGCTCGTAGGGCGAGATGTGGGCCTGCTTGAGCCACAGCTCACCGCCCACGGCGTCCACATAGGCGTCCTGCAACTGGCCCAGGCCCGCCCGCAGGGCCTTCACCTCGGTGCCCTTGAGCGCGACCCCCGCCTCCCAGGTATCGAGGACATGGTAGTCATGGAAGGCCTTGCGGTTGCGGACGAGATCCTCGGACATCCTTCCACTATCGCATCAGCCCTTTCGCCTGGCCTTGATGAACTCGAACACGGCGGGCAGGACGGAGAGCACGATGATGGCCACGATCACCACCTCGAAATGCCGCTGGACCCAGGGGATGCCCCCGAACAGCCGTCCGGCGCCCATCATTGACCCCACCCACAGGAAGGCCCCGGTGACATTGAACAGGGCGAAGCGGGGGTAGTCCATCCTGCCGATGCCCGCCACGAAGGGGGCGAAGGTGCGGACGATGGGCACGAAGCGGGCCAGGATGATGGTCTTCCCCCCGTACTTTTCGTAGAAGGCGTGGGCCGCTTCCAGGTGCTTCCGGTTCAGCCAGCGGCTGTCTTCCCGGTGGAAGACGGCGGGGCCCAGGCGCCGGCCGATGGCGTAGTTCAGCCCATCCCCCAGGATGGCGGCCAGGATGAGCAGTCCGGCCATGAGCCACAGGTTCAGGGGGGTCCCGGGGATGGCGCCCAGGGCCCCGAGGGCGAAGAGCAGGCTGTCCCCGGGCAGGAAGGGCAGGATCACCAGGCCTGTTTCACAGAAGATGATGGCGAACATCAGGACATAGACCCACGGGCCCATCTGCCCCGTGAGGACGGCCAGGGCCTGCGGATCCGTCAGCCGCTGGAGGAAGTGCATGATCGTGCGCAGCATGTCCATCGAGCCGGGACCTCCCAAGATTCATTCAGCAGTGTCCCAGGCCCAAGAAAGCGAAGACAGGATTAACAGGATTAGGAAGGATTAACAGGATTCGATTATCGGCGAGGCTCCGCCATCACTTTTCAAGATCAAAAGCTGAAACCACAGATGACACAGATTGCACAGATGGGCGCCGACCCAACGTGCATGGGCCCGCCGAAGGCGGCCTCCGGCTCTGCCGGAGGTCAGTGTGGGCGCCGGTGCCGCGCCCCCAAAAAGCGCGACCCCGGCGCCCACACTAGAGCCCATGCCTGCGAAGCACCCACCAGAACAGTCCAGTGATTCGTGCATTGAATCTGTGTGAATCGGTGGAATCTGTGGATCCACGGCCCTTTCTGCGACATCTGCGGTTGAACGCTTTCAAGGCTGAGCGTGGCCGATAATCGGGTAACAGGATTCAAAAGCAGAGCAGCCATGACCTAATCCTGTGAATCCAGCTTTTCATCCTGTTAATCCTGTCCTGGTTTTTCAGCCTGCGAACCGGTCCGTGGCCGCCACCAGGGCTCGCGAGATGCCGGGTTCGTAGGCGCTGTGGCCGGCGTCGGGCACGAGGATGAGGTCGGCTTCTGGCCAGGCCTTGGACAATGCCCAGGCGCTTTCCAGGGGGCAGACCATGTCGTAGCGGCCCTGGACGATGGCGCCAGGGATGCCCTTCAACCTGGGCGCGTCGCGCAGCAGCTGGGCCTCGTCCATCCAGCCCTTGTTGAGGAAGTAGTGGCACTCGATGCGGGCGAAGGCCAGGGTGGTGGCCTCGTCGCCATAGGACGCGATGAAATCGGGATCGGGGATGAGCTTGCTGGTGGCGCCCTCCCAGATGCTCCAGGCCTGGGCGGCGGGCAGGTTCACGGCCGGGTCATCGCTCAGCAGGCGCTGGGCGTAGGCGTGCAGGAAGTCGCCCCGCTCGGCCTCGGGAATGGCGTCGCGGTAGGGTTCCCAGGCATCGGGGAAGATGCGGCTGGCGCCTTCTTGATACAACCAGTCCACCTCGCGCTGGCGCAGGAGGAAGATGCCGCGAAGGATCAGGTCCGTCACGCGCTCCGGGTGCTTTTCCGCGTAGGCCAGTCCGAGGGTCGCGCCCCAGGAGCCGCCGAAGACCATCCAGCGCTCGAGGCCCAGGTGCTCGCGGATGCGCTCGATGTCGGCCACCAGATCCCAGGTGCTGTTCTCGCGCACGTCGGCGTAGGGCGTGCTCCGGCCGCAGCCACGCTGGTCGAAGAGGATGATGCGGTACTTGTCGGGATCGAAGTAGCGCCGGTGCTTGGGGCTGGTGCCCCCGCCGGGGCCGCCGTGCAGGAAGATGACGGGCTTGCCGCTGGGGTTGCCGCTCTCCTCCACATGCAGCTCGTGCAGGTCCGAGACCTGGAGCCGCTGAACCCTGTACGGTTCGATGGCCGGGTAGAGCCAGCTGACGGGATCCTTGCGAAGGGACATGGGGGCTCCTAGACGAACATCTGCAGAATGCCGTTGCTCATGAGCATGCCCCGGGCGCTGAGGCGCGCGCGATCGCCCTCCCAGAGCACGAGTCCTTCCTTGGCCAGGGCACGCAGCCGCGATTCCCATCCGTCGCAGAGGGGCCGCAGGTTCAGGCCCGCGGCCTGGTTCCGCAGGGCGCCCCAGTCCACGCCGCGGTGGAGGCGCAGGCCCAGCAGGGGAATTTCCGCGAGGGCCTCGGCGGCATCCAGCTCCTGGAACTCGACCTCGCCGCGGCCCTCGGCCCAGGCAGAGATGATCCCGCTCTCCGTCCAGCGGAAATCGCCCAGCTGCGACGCGGCGCTGGGGCCCAGGCCCAGATAGGGCCGGCGCTCCCAGTAGCGCGTGTTGTGGATGGATTCCCCGCCGGGCCGCCCGTAGTTGCTGATCTCGTACGGCGGAAGGCCCAGGCGGGGCAGCTCCTCCTGGAGCGCCTCGAAGACATCCGCCACCTCGTCCTCGGAGGGAAGGGCCAGGCGGCCCGCGTCAATCTCGGCGCGCAGGGGGCAGGCCTTGTCCAGGTCCAGCAGGTAGATGCTGAGGTGCTCGATGCCGGTGGCCACCAGGGCGCGGGCATCCTCGACCACCTTGGACAACGATTGTCCAGGGATGCCCACCATGAGATCGGCGCTGCGGCGGCGGAACCCGGCGCGCTCGGCCAGTTCGAGGGATTCCAGGGCCTGGGCGGATCCGTGGATGCGGCCCAGGCGGGCCAGAAGGGTGTCATCCAGCGCCTGTACGCCCAGGCTGATGCGGTCCCAGCCGAGATCGCGGGCATGGCGCAGCCAGGCCAGGTCCACGGTGCCGGGGTTGGCCTCCAGGGTGGCCTCCACCAGGGGCGACAGATCGAAGGCCTCGCGCACGGCGCCCGTGAGGCCCTCCAGTTCCGCGGGGGACAGCAGCGAGGGCGTTCCGCCACCCAGGTAGAGCGTATCCACGGCCGGGCGGCCCAGGGCCGCGCCCCAGAGGGTGGTCTCCGAAATCAGCCGGCGGATCGTGTGGGGCTGGAGGCTCCGGTCGCGGGTGGTGGCGAAGGAGCAGTAGGTGCAGCGGTCGAGACAGAAGGGGATGTGGAAGTAGAGGCCCATGGGCCTTGACTGGGCGGCGCTCCGGATCGAAGGCAGCCGTTGGTGGAGATCAGGGTTCAACCATCACCCGCTTCATGGCTTCGCGCAGGACCTTCACTTCGAAGGGAAAGCGCCAGGGGGCCTGGAGCGGATCCGCCGTCTTGTCGAGGGCCTGATAGCGGGTCTGCAGGAGGCGGCGGGATTCAGGCCGGAGGATCCTGCCGGTGCCCATGTGGTGCTCCAGCAGCTCCAGGTTCTGGCGGAGGCGCACGGACTGGGGATGGTAGAGGAAGACATTCAGGAGCAGGTGCCCGAAGGCGAGCCCCAGCACCAGGAAACCGCCCACCAGCGGGATCTGGGACCCCAGGCGGAGGCCCAGCGCCAGCCACCACCCCATGAGGCCCATGAGCAGCACTGAAAGGAACGGCAGCACGGGCATGGCCCAGAGCCCGCTGCCCCACAGGCAGTCGTGGATGAGGGAATCGGTCACCGCCTCCAGGGTGTGGCGGTCTCCCTGGGACCGGGCCTTGGCCAGATGCTGGTTCAGGGCCTCCCAGGCCTGCTGCTGGGCGGGGGTGAGCACCACCTGGCGCTGCCCGCCCCGGCTGGCGCTCTGGCGGACGGGTTCGAGGCGGCCCGCCATGCCGGGCTCCACCCCGGGCGGAGGGGGGGATTCGAGGATCTCCGCGCCTGCGGGAGGGGGGGTACTGGTGATGTGGGTCTGTCCGGCCGCATCCCGCCAGTAGTAGGCGCGAGGTTGGGCCTGACCCAGGAGGGCCAGGACCAGCAGCCCGGCGGCGCCGGTCATAGGGGCGCCTGCCCAGGGGATGGCCGTGCGGCCTCAGAAGTGGGCATCGAGCGCCTCGCACCAGAAGTGGTAGATCATCTGGTGGACTTCCTGGATGCGCGCCGTGACGGTGGAGGGCACCACCAGCGCGTCATCTTGCAGCCCGGCGAGTTTGCCGCCGTCCCCCCCCAGGAGGCCCAGGGTGCGGACGCCCAGCTCCTTCGCGGAGGCCACGGCGCGGATCACGTTGGGGCTGTTGCCGCTGGTGCTGATGCCGATGAGCAGATCCCCGGGCCGGCCCAGGGCCTCCACCTGGCGGGAGAAGATCTGGTCGAAGCCGTAGTCGTTGCCGATGGCGGTGAGGGCCGAGGTGTCGGTGGTGAGGGCGATCCCAGCCAGGGCGCGCCGTTCCTTGACGTAGCGTCCGCTGAGCTCGGCGGCCAGGTGCTGGGCATCGGCGGCGCTGCCCCCATTGCCGCAGATCAGGATCCGGCCGCCCCGGCGGAGGCGCTCGGCCATGTCGTCGGCCTGGGCGAGGATGCGGTCCATCTCCCGCTCGAAAAAGACCTGCTTCAGCTGGACGGATGTCTGGACGTGCTGGAGAAGGAGCAGCTTCATGGCAGCGATTGTGACAGCAATTCCACCCCGGGTTTCCCCGGACGCTGGCAGACTGCGGGGAGTCTTGCCATCAACAGGTGTGGGTCCCATGGAATGGATTGCCCTCAAACACGCTCTGCTGTCCCACCTTCCGGTGGCGACCGGTCTGCTGCTGCCCTGGGCCCTGATCGCCGCCCAGCGGCGGGGACGGGGCATCCGGCCATGGTGGATGGTGTGCCGCTACCTGGGTTGGGCGGGGCTGCTCGGCCTCCTCGGCGCCTTCGCCAGCGGCTTCTCCTCCGCGCGCCTCCTGGGACTCATCCCGGTCCACCGCCTCCTGCCGCCGCCAGCCTCGGGCGCGGGGGCCGACGCCCTGCTGTTCCGCCATGTCCTGCTGGGCGGGGCCGCCCTGCTCCTCGCGGTGGGGGCCCTGTGGGCCATGAACCGCTCCCGCAGGGATCACGAAAGTCTCGGGCTCCTGGCCCTGGCCCTGGGACTCGCCTGGTCCGTGGCGCTGCTCCTTACGGGAGAGAGCGGCTACCGTCTGGCCCTCGGCGGCCGGGTTCACGCCGCGACGCGGGCGGCCGCGGCCGCGATGGTCCCGGCGTCGGCCACGGCGCCCCCGGCCGAACCGGATCCGGAAGCCAAGGCACCGATGCGGGCCCTCGACTATGCCGCCCTGGAAGCCATCCATGCGGAGCCGGTGAAGTCCATGGCCCACGGCGGCCGCTGGATCCGCGCCTGGGCCAGTCCCGAGGCCGCGGCAGCCTACCGGGCTGGCCAGCCCCTGCCCCTGGGCGCCCTGGTGGTAATCAGTTCCGTGGAGGATCGCTGGGGCCGGCCGGGCCCGGATGGCGGACCGCTCTACGCGCTGGAGATGAAGGCCTCGGGGCCCTCGCTCACCTTCTATTGGCCGCGCGTTCCCTTGGATCGCCGCCGGGAGTCCGGGGGCGAATCCCGGGCCTACTGGCGCGGTGACGACACCCATCTGAACGCCTGCCGCCGCTGCCACGGCGAGGGCATGGCGGATCCCGCCCAGCGCAGCCGCTGGCGCGTGAAGAAGGCCCTGCCGGGCGAGTGACGGAAAAGGCCGGCCCGAGGGCCGGCCTTTGGTTGGGATGTCGCACTAGTCGATGGTGAAGTCGCCGGTGTCAATGATGGTGATCTCCGTGGGGAGGAAGCGGACCCCGTAGCCCTTTTCCTTCAGCAGGTGGTAGGCCAGCTCGGCCCGGATGCCGGTGGAGCAGAGGCAGATGATTTTCTTGTCCTTGGGGATCTCGGAGAGCCGGGACAGGAGCTGGGGCTCAGGGATCACGATGGAGCCCTGGATCACGCCGTTCTTGGCCTCGTCGAGGTTGCGCACGTCGAGAATCACCGCGCCGCGCTCGGCGGGGGCCAGCTCGGCAATCTTGGTGAACTCGGCGGGCGAGATGGAACCAGGCCGGGGCTTGGGCACGTAAACGGCCCTGGCGGCCAGGGTGCCGGTCTCCACGGGAAGGGCCGCGGCCTGCCAGGCCTTGAAGCCGCCGGAGAGGATGTTCACGCCCACATAGCCGGCCTTCACCAGTTCCATGGCGACGGTCCTGGCGGCGTCGCCGCCGGTTTCATCCACCACCACGACGGGGGGCTTCAGCTTCGCCACGGGGAAGGTCTTGAGGAGATCGGCCATCTTCGCGGGGTCGGCGGCCACGGCGCCCTTCACGAAGCCCTTGCCGGCCTCGGTGGCGGGGCGGGCGTCCAGCACCACCAGCGGCGTGCTGGTATCCAGGTAGGCCGCCTTCATGGAAGCGGGGCTGAGCACGCCGTAGTGCTTCTTGGTCCAGGCGGGCAGGCCATCCACGAACACCTTGACGTTGGCATAGCCGAGTTTCTTGGCCTTGGTCATGGAGCCGGGGCTCATATTGCAGGTCTTCCCGCCGCAGTAGAAGATCACCAGCGCGTTCTTGTCCGCCGGCAGCTTGTCCACGTTCTTGTCGAAGGCGGGGAAGGGCAGGTTCACGGCGGTGGGGATGGCGCCTTCCATGAAGCGGGGCGCGGGCCGGGAATCGTAGAGGAAGTACTTGCCCTTCTCGGGGCCCATGGCTACCAGCTTCAGCACCTCGTCGAGGGTGGCGATCTCATCCGCCGCCAGCTTGACGGGAGGCTTGACGGCCAGGACCACCGCGGTCTTCACGCCATCCTTTTCGGTGTACTGCACGCGCACTTCGTGACCCTTGGCGATGCTCTTGAGGGCGGCATCCACATCGGCGGCCGGTTCGGGGGTGATGACCTTCACCGTGGCCTTGTCGAAGCGGAGCACTTCCGTGCGCTCGTCAATCTTCATCTGGAAGGAAAGGTTCTTCAGGGCCAGGTTGTCGAAGTAGCCGCGGAGGTTGTCGGGGGCGGTCGTGTGGCAGGTGGTGCAGATCTTGGCGGAGGCCGGCTTCGGCGGCGCGGGATCGGCGGCCATCAAGCCAGTCACGGCGGTCAGGGCGAGCACCGCGTGGAAAAGGGGGGTGGGTGTCATGGGACTCCTCGGGGGAATGGGACTCCCGAAGTCTGATGATTCCCGATGGGCCGATCAAGAAAGGTGTGATATCGGTCTACTGACAGTCCCGTGGATGGTTCTGCAAGTATTGATGTGATTTAATTATAACGATATAGACATAGGAATATTCAGGCAAGAGGAACCAGGTCACTCCGCCTCGGCCAGGACTTCCCGGGGTTTGCCAGCCCCCCGATCGGGGCCGACGATGCCCTCGTCTTCCATGCGGTCTATCAGGCGGGCGGCCCGGCCATACCCGAGGTTCAACTTCCGCTGGAGGAGGCTCGTGCTGGCCTTCCGTTCGCGCCGCACCACGGCGAGGGCACGGGTGTAGATATCGTCCACCCCGGCCATTTCCGCATCGTCGAAGAGGGCGGTCTCGTCTTCCGTTTCCATGGCGCTGATGAGGGCCTGGTTGTAGTCGGGACGGCCCCGTTCGCGCAGCCAGGTGACGAGGCGCAGGGTCTCCTCCTCGCTGAGGAAGGGCGCGTGGATGCGCTTGGGGTGGCTGGCGCCGTTGGGCAGGAACAGGGCGTCGCCCGCGCCCAGCAGCTGTTCTCCGCCACCACAATCGAGGACGGTGCGGCTGTCAATCTTGGTGCGCACCCGGTAGCTGAGGCGGCTCGGCAGGTTGGCCTTGATGACGCCGGTGACCACGTCCACGCTGGGCCGCTGGGTGGCGAGGATCAGGTGGATGCCCACGGCGCGGGCCTTCTGCGCGATGCGCGCGATGCTGTCCTCCACCTCGCTGCGGGCCACCATCATCAGGTCGGCCAGCTCATCAATGACCACCAGCACATAGGGCAGGCGTTCGAGCACGGCGGGGCGATCGGGCCAGCGGGGATTGGGCGTCCGGTCCGTGAGATCCAGGGAGCCACCGGCGGCCGCGATCTTGGCGTTGAAACCCTTTAGGTCGCGCACGCTGAGCAGGGCCAGGCGGCGGTAGCGGTCCTCCATCTGGGCCACCACCCACTTGAGGACGCGGCCCGCCTCCTTCATGTCCGTCACCACCGGGGCCCAGAGGTGGGGGATGTCTTCGTAGACGCCCAGCTCGACCATCTTGGGATCCACCAGGATGAGCTTCACCTCGTCGGGCAGGGCGCGCACGAGGCAGGAGCAGATCATGGCGTTCACGCCCACGCTCTTGCCGCTGCCGGTGCTGCCGCCGATGAGCAGGTGCGGCATCTTGTTGAGATCGGCCACCACGGGCCGGCCGGCGATGTCCTTGCCGAGGGCCAGCTGCAGCAGGCCCGGCGCATCGCGGAAGGCGGGGCTGTCAATGACCTCGCGGAAGGTGATGATCTCCCGCTTCGGATTGGGCACCTCGATGCCCACCAGGTTCTTGCCGGGGATGCGGTCCATGCGGACGGCGATGGCCTGGAGGGCCAGGGCCAGGTCCTCCTCCATGCCCAGGATGCGGGACAGCGGGATGCCGGCGTCCGGCTGGAACTCGAAGACGGTGACGACGGGGCCCGGTTGCATCCCCGTGATCACCCCTTTGATCTTGAATTCGGACAATTTCTGTCCAATCCGCTCCTTGATGACCTCCAGCAGGGCCAGGTCGGCCTTGGCATGGAGGCCCGGCGGATCGAAGAGGCGGCGGGGCGGAAGGGTTTCGCGTTCGGTGATGGAAAGCGGTCGTGGATCCGACGGCAGGGGCGGCAGGGGCTTCGCGGGCGTGGGTTCCGTCATGGGGAGGGGCGGCTGGACGATCTCCCGCCCGAAGCGGTCCCTGGCCACCTGGGCGCGGGCCACGGTGGGCCTGGGCGTGGGCGCGGGCGGGGCAGCCGCCAGCAGCTTCGTCCGGAAGGGCGCGGTGGGCTCGGTACCGGCGGCGAGGGGACCGGCCGCGGGGAGGGGTTGGGCCTCGATGAGCGCGGAACCGGCGTCCAGGTTCAGGGAATGGATCGGCGGCAGCAGCTCCTCGGTGCGGATCCGGGGCTGCTGTTTGCGGGCGGCGGAGGTTTCCATTTCCGCCTTGAGCAGGGATTCCCGCTGGGATTCCAGGGCCTGCTGGCGCAGGGCCAGGGCCTGGAGTCCCACCGCGTCGCTGGCGTCGAGATCCGGCTGATCCGGATTGCGTCCCCGGAGGAAGGGGCGCTTCACCATGGTCAGGAAGCCCTGGAATCCCTTCGCAGGCATGGGCTTCACCCAGGGCCAGGCCTTCTCGCCGAACCAGCGCGTGAGCAGGAGGCCCAGGGCGCGGGTCAGCGCGGGCGCCAGCACCAGAGCGCAGATGAACGCCACGAGGAGCAGGAGCAGAGGCAGGCCCACGGGGCCCAGGAAGCGCTGTTCCACGGGCCAGAGCGCGCTGCCCAGCCAGCCGCCCCAGCGGAGCTGGAGGGTGCCGCCTTCGGGAAGCCCGGTCCAGACGCGATTGCCGAAGGCGCCGAGGGCAGTCCAGAACGCGAGGGCCAGCCCCAGCCAGGCCAGGCGGCCCGGCCAGCGGTGGCCTTTCCGCGGCCAGGCCTCCCACAGAAGGTAGGGAGGCACGATCCAGGCGCCGATGCCCATGAGGGTCTGCAGCAATCCCGCCAGCGTCGCGCCCACGGTGCCGCAGATGTTCTGCACCGCGGCGACGGCGGCCCCCTGGGTGAAGGGATGGGGATCCAGGGGGTGGAAGCTGGCCAGCGCGAGCAGCAGCACCAGGGCCGTGAAACCCAGCACTGCCCGCAGCATCCAGCGACCGATCCCCTTCAACGCGCCTCCACGGTGGTCTCGCATCAGTGTAGCCCAGCGGGTGCGGGTTCAGCGGTCCAGGTGCGCTCCGTGCAACAGGGCCAGCCGCTGATGGGAATCCCAGGCCGGTTTGCCGAGGCCGCGCATGAAGGTCCCCGCGGATACGAAGGTCCATCCTTCTGTTCTGGCCCGGTCCATGAAGGCGCCGAGGCCATCGGTGGGGCGGTCCCCCAGGGCGCGTTCGGAACCGAGGTGCATGAGGACGATGAGGCCGTCGCCATCGCGGCCCAGGCGGCGCTGCAGGCGGGACACGATGGCCTCGCCGCTGCGGTAGAGGCGGCGGTCCCTGGGGGTGGCCCAGTCGAGGGTATCGGCGCCCTCGCTCCATCCGACATGGCGGTAGCCCAGCTCCTCCGCCCAGCGGCGGATCTCTGCCGTGTGCTCCCCGTAGGGCGCGCGCCAGAAGGGATCCATGGGCCGCCCGAGCAGGCGCAGGAGCGCCGCGTCGGCGTCGAGCAGTTCGCGCTGCACGCGCTCCCGGGTCCACCTGGGATCGCGCTTCATGTCCGGCGCGAAATGGGGGTGGTTCATGGTGTGGTTGCCCAGCTCGTGGCCCTCGGCCGCCATGCGCTTCACCAGGGCCGGGAAGCGCTGGATGAAGGCGCCCGTGAGGAACAGGGTGGTGCGGATACCGCGGGCCTTCAGCAGATCCAGAACTTCGGCGGCCACCTCCGCGCTGGACCCGCCGTCGAAGCTGAGCAGGAGCCGCTTGTGCCCGCCCGGGCCGCGGGTGAGGTTCAGCGCCTCGCCCATGCCGGGCCAGGCGGGGGCGGGACCGGCCGCGGCGGTGGGTGGCAGGGGTTCTGCTGGTCGCGGCAGAACCGGTCCGGGCGGGATCGGGGCCGCGGTGGAGGCGCGACCCGGGGCCTCATCCGTGCGCGCTGCGGACACGCTCGCCAGCGCCGGGGCCTTCCGGCCGGGGAGGGGTGGGACGGGCCGGTTTCGCGACGGGGTTTCGGCACGGGTCTTCGGGGCGGATGGTTCCGGAACGGGCGCAGGCGCGGGACGGGCGGCCCGGGGGGGCTCCGGCCGCCGGGCGGGGCGGGGGGACGAAGGCGCCGGCCGGGGCCGCGCGGGCGGGAGGGAGAACTCGAACCGCGCCAGCTCCCGGCCCTCGGCGGTGCGCAGCACGGCCACCTCACCGGCGGGCGGGCGGAAGAACTCCCAGCGCACGGGGCCGGGTTCCGCAAAGCGGATCTCGCGGATGGAGCGGCCTTCGAGGATCAGTTCCGTGGGTCCGGTGACCTCGCCTTCCACCACGGCCAGGCCACCGAGGGGATGCCAGGTCCAGGCGCCCACGGACGGGGCCTGGCTGGGGGCCGGGGATGAGGTGGCCTCGGGCCGGTCATTGCGTCCGCAGGCCGCCAGCACGAGCAGCAGGGCGCCAGCGAGGCGGGCCTTCATCGGCCACCTCCGGCTGGATCGGGGGCGCGGCACAGGGCCCAGTAGTTGGCCTTTTCGCGGACCTTCACCCAGCTTGGCTTCAAGGCTGCGCCTTGAAGGAAATAAAAAGCCTGTTCAGCTAGAACCTCAGCCGTGGGATTGCGTCCGGCGAGGGTGGGAAGATCGTTCAGCAGGCGGTAATCCACCGCGGCCACCCAGGCGTCGAGGGATCCGGCGAAGGCTGGCTCGTCGGCTTCGCCGTCGAGTTCCACGGCGGCCTCCACCTCCCAGTTGTGCCCGTGGCGATCCTCCTGGAAGCCGGGCAGGTCGTGGAAGTGGTCCGCCACAAAGGGACGCCGGAGGGAAAGGGTGAAGGTCATGAGGCAGTATGGTTCGTCCGGGATTCCAGGGAAAGCGGGAACCGGGACCCCATGCCCCCGCGGCACGCCTGTGGGCTACTCCACCTTCACCGCGAAGGGCTTGAAGCCGGCCTTCTTCAGTTTCTCGGCAGTCTTGTCCATGGCGGCGCGAGGGGCGGGCCTGGCGAGGCGCACCTTCACCTGGCCCTTCTCCCTCAGGGTGGTGGTGGCGAAGCCGGCGGCCTTGGCTTTCTCGGCCACGCGCCTGGCTTCGGCGGCATCGGCCGTGGCCACGAGCTGCAGGGTCCAGGCCTCGGCTCCGGCGGATGTCTCCGCCGGTTTCGCCTCGGCCCTGGGCGCTTCCCTGGGCGCGCTGGCCGGAACCTTCTGCGTGGGAACCAGTTTGTCGGGTCCATCACCCTCGAAGATCCTGAGCTGATCCACCAGGGGTTCGGGCAGGTTCTTCAGTTCCTCCTCTATGCCCTTCTGCAGGGGGCGCCGCAGGGCTGCGCTCTGCTTCCCCACCTGCACGCCCAGGACGAAGGCGAGGGTCAGCAGTCCCACGCCCACGCCCGCCACCCAAAGGATGGACTGGCTGCCGATGCTGATCTGGTCGCGCTGGCTCATCGTGGATCCAGCCTAACGCTTTCGAGGAGCGCGGCGAACTGGGCACCGCTGCTGGCGGGGGCGGTGACGAGGGTGCGGCCGGCGGGTTCCAGCAGGGCGGCCGCGAGGAGCTGGCCCCCCGAGCCGCCGAATTCGCCCCACAGGCGCTTGGGGTGGATTGCGGCGGGCCAGTCGGGATGCGCCCCGCCCAGCCGCGACTCCAGGGCGTCGAGGCGGGGCAGGCCGCTTCCGCCACCGATCCGGCGGTCCACGGGGAGGTTGCCCAGGGCGGAAACGGCCTCCGCCAGGGCACGGGATCGTTCGTCTTCTCCGGTTCCGGGCGTGGACCGGGAAGCCAGGGCGCGGAGGAAGGCCCGGGGCCCCGCCCCCCGGGCCTCCGCGCGGTCGCGGAGTTCGAGCACGAAGGCCTGGGCCCCCTCGCCCGGCAGGAAACCCCGGCCGGATCCGACCTGGGGGTTCCCCCGGCGGTCCAGCATCCGCGCGCCCCGGCAGATGTCTTGCAGCAGCGGGAAGAGGCCATCCGTGCCGAGCACCAGGGCGGCATCGGCGAGACCGGCGCGGAGCCAGCGGGCGGCCTGCTCCAGGGCCGCGAAGGCGGCGTTCTCCCGGTCCACGAAGGTGGCGCTGGGGCCCTTCAGTCCGAAGGCCAGGGCCAGGTGTCCGCTGGCGGCATTGGCCACGCAGTTGGGGAAGACCAGGGGCGACGCGCCTTCGGGCCCGCGCTGGAGGTAGGGCCGCATGAAGGCCTCGCTGGCTTCGCTGCCGCCGGTCATGGTCCCCACGGCCACGGCCATGCGCTCGCCCATGGGCCCCGGATCGAGTCCCGCGTCGCGGAAGGCCTGGTGCGCCGCGGCCCAGGCGAAACGGGAGGGACGATCCAGGCGCCGCAGCTGCATGGGCGGGATGATGCCCGCGGGGTTGAACGAGGCGCAGGCGGCGCCGCGGCCCTGGCCGAGGGATTCAGGAAGCTCCTCGAAGCAGGGAACACCGGACACGAGGCTGGCCCGGGCAGCCTCCACGCCGTCCCCGCAGGGCAGCACCAGGCCCAGGCCCGTGATCACGAGATCGCCGGGATGGCTCATGGGGCTTCGCATCTGACGGAGGTCAGAGAGAAAAACGCTAGTCGCGGAAGACATGGAAGAAAGCCGGAAGGCACGGAAACGAGCGGGGGCGTCCGCTCCGAAAGCACGGGCTGGATCCCGGGGGCGCCTGGTCCGCGCTTTGGGAACGCGGCAAGGGCGCCCCCGGGATCACTTCCGGCTACGCCGGAAGCCGCCTTCGGCGGGCCCGTGCGGCGAGGACCACAACCCCTTCCGTGTCTTCTGTGTGATTCCGTGTCTTCCGTGACCAGCCATGCCTTTGATATTTGGCAGGCCCTGCTGTTGGAACCTCTCCACGGCAGTTCTATGTGTCCTCTGCGGTTCTCTGTGTCCTCTGTGTTCCAACTCCCAGTACCCGAGACCGTGTGGCGCGATGGCTTGAGGGCGTAAGCATGAGTACGGAGGTTCATTTCCCCTCCCATCGTCGAAGCACCAGGCAGACGTTGTTCCCCCCGAACGCGAACGCGTTCACTAACGCGGCGCACACGCGCCGCGCCTTCGCCTCCCGCGGCGTGCAGTCCAGGTCGCAGGCGGGATCGGGAGCCTCCAGGCGCAGGGTGGGACTCACCACCTGGTCCCGCAGGGCCAGGATGGCGGCGGCGGCCCCGAAGGCGCCCGCGGCCCCCAGGGTGTGGCCGAACTGGCTCTTGGTGCTGGTGACCGAAACCCCGTGGGCGGCCTGGCCCAGGGCTCGGCGGATGGCCCGGCATTCGGCGCCGTCGTTGGCGGGGGTGGCGGTGCCGTGGGCGGAGATCAGGTCCACTGCGGAGGCATCCAGGCCTCCCACGCGCAGGGCCATGGCCATGGCCCGGGCGGCGCCTTCGCCTTCGGGGTGCGGGGCGGTGGGATGGTGGGCGTCCATGCTGGCGCCGTAGCCCAGCACTTCCGCGAGGATCACCGCGCCCCGGGCCTTCGCGCGGTCCAGGGGCTCCAGCAGGATCTGCACGGCGCCCTCGCCCAGGTTCAGGCCCGCGCGGTCGTGGCTGAAGGGGCGGCATTTGTGGACATCCACGGCCTTGAGGCAGGAAAAGCCCGCGTAGGTGGTGCGGCAGAGGCTTTCGGCGCCACCGGCCAGGGCCAGGTCCAGTTCGCCCGCGGCGATGCGCTCCCAGGCCTGGCCCAGGGCCAGCAGACTGGAGGAGCAGGCGTTCATGACGGTGCCCCGGGGCCCCGAGGCGCCCAGGCGCCGGGCCAGGGCATCGGTGACGGCGCAGGGGCCCTGGTGGGCGGGTTCCGCGGCCCGGCCCCGGCGGCCGGCCAGGCGTTCCTCCAGATAGGCCTCGGTGATGGGGAGGCCGCTGGTGCCGGCGCCCTGGAACACGCCGATGCGGGCGGGGTCGCCGCCGGGCCGGAAGGCGCCCAGGGCCTCCTCCAGGGCCTTCAAGGCCATGCGTTCGCACAGGGTCTGGTGCCGGGCGGGGTCCATGGGCACTTGGCCGGCGATCTGGGCGGGTTCCGCCGGGAGATCGAGGCGGGTCAGGGGGCCGAGGCCGTCCTTCCCGGCGAGCATGGCGGACCAGGTGCCCTCCCGGTCCAGGGCCAGGGAAGACACGATGCCCAGGCCCGTGACGACGACCCGGGTGCCGGTCATAACCGCTTCACCAGCAGGGCCGCGGTGCACAGTTCGCGGCCCTCGCAGCTCACGGTGCCCCTCACCTTCATGAGCCCCGCGAAGGCGCCCTCGGCGCGGACCTCCAGTCGCAGCCGGTCGCCGGGGAGGGCGGGGGCCTTGAACCGGGCCTCCTGCACCCCGGCCAGGAAGATCGCGGATCCGTGCAGGGACTCCGTCTCCAGGAAGCCGCCCGCCTGGGCCAGCATTTCCAGCAGCAGCACCCCGGGCACCAGGGGGCGTCCTTCGAAATGGCCCTGGAGGTAGGGCTCGCCGTTCGTCACGAGCTTCTCGGCCACCACGCGCACGCCGGGCTCCCGCTCCAGGATCCGGTCCACCAGCAGGAACGGGTAGCGGTGGGGCAGGTGGGCCGGAATGTCCATGGGTGGCCGGCTCAGGCCTTCTGGTGCTCGGCGATGAAGTCCGTGAGGGCCTGCACGGACTTGAAGGCCTTCAGGCCCGCGGCCTCGTCCTCGATCTTCACGCCGAAGACCTGCTCGATGCCCAGCACCAGTTCCAGGGCATCAATGGAATCGAGGCCCAGGCCGTCGCCGAACAGGGGGGCGTCGTCGTCAATCTGGCTGGGCGCCATACCTTCGAGCTTCAGGCGCTCGATGATCATCTCTTTGACGCGCAGTTTCAGTTCGCTCATGGGGTTCCCCGCAGAAGGGTGGAAGGGTCACCCTGGATCCTCGCCAACGCCTGTGTTGGCTAGGGGATTCTATCCCGAAGCCCGGCTTCCAGGGCGCTTGTGATCTTGACACGGCCCCCGGCTGGTCAAACGGCGCTAAGCTGGGTCCTCGCGGAAGACTCCGCCCGAGAGCGCCATGGCCCATCCCGCATCGCCCTTCCTGCCGGTCCTGATCCTGCTGCTGGTCGCCGCCGTGACGGCCATCGCCATTCTCGTGCTATCGGGCAAGGTGCTCCCCCTGCTGAAGCCGAACAATCCACAGGAAGCCAAACTCCGGCCCTACGAATGCGGTGTGGCGCCGATCCAGGAGGGCGCCCGGCACAAGTACTCCGTGAAGTTCTACCTGACGGCCATGCTCTTCATCCTCTTCGACGTGGAAGCGGCCTTCCTCCTGCCCTGGGCCGTGAACTTCAAACATGCCCTGTGGACCTTCGGGGCCATGCTGACCTTCATGGCCACCCTGCTGGTGGGCTTCATCTACGCCTGGGGCAAGGGCGCCTTCGAGTGGGAGCGTTGAGATGGCTGAGGCGGCCGGCATGAACATCAACGACGCGGTGATGACCACCCGCCTCGACGCGGTGGTCAACTGGGGCCGGAAGAACAGCCTCTGGCCACTGCCCTTTGGCACGGCCTGCTGCGCCATCGAGTTCATGAGCATGATGGCGTCCAAGTACGACCTCAGCCGCTTCGGCGCGGAGGCCATGCGCTTCAGCCCCCGGCAGAGCGACATGATGCTGATCCTCGGCACCGTCACCAACAAGATGGCCCCGGTGCTGCGCACGATCTACGCCCAGATGGCCGAGCCCAAGTGGGTGATCAGCGTGGGCGTCTGCGCCAGCTCCGGCGGCATGTACCGGACGTACGCGACGCTCCAGGGCGTGGACCGGGTGATCCCCGTGGATGTCTACGTCCCCGGCTGTCCGCCCCGGCCCGAGAGCATGATCTACGGCGTGATGAAGCTGCAGGAGAAGATCGAAAAGGAATCGCTCTCCATGCGCAAGGACCACATCGCGCGGTTCTACGAAAGCCTGGCCCGGCAGGAGGCCATCCAGGCGGAAAAGGGCCTCACGGGCCAGCAGGCCATCCGCGAGATGCTGATGGATGCCGCGGAACGCGGCGCGGGCACGATCTTTTAGGCGGGGGCGACCATGGTCATCGAGCACATTGACGCGCAGCTCCCGGGGGCCATCACCGACCGTCACGCCTTCCGGGGCGACCAGACCATCGTGGTGGCCAGGGCGAACTTCATGGCCGTGGTGGAGCTGCTCCATCGTGAAGGATTCCAGCTGCTGGTGGACATCACGGCGGTGGACTGGCTGGAGCGCCAGCCACGCTTCGACGTGGTCTACCACTGGCTCAACCTCGCCAGCCAGGAGCGCCTGCGGGTGAAGGTGCCGGTGGCCGACGGAGAGGCCGTGCCCACCCTGGCTGGCCTCTTCAAGACGGCGAACTGGTTCGAGCGCGAGGTCTTCGACCTCTTCGGAATCCCCTTCGAGGGCCACCCCGACCTGCGGCGCCTGATCACCTGGGATGACTTCCCGGGCCACGCCCTCCGCAAGGACTTCCCCCTCGATGGCGGCGATGCCTTCTGCATGGAAGGCTGCACCGCCCCCTACAACAATGGCGAACGGGCCTGAGGGACTATGACCATGGATTCCATCGCCCTCTCCCGCCAGCAGCTAGACGGCGACAAGATGATCATCAACCTGGGGCCGTCGCACCCCACGACCCATGGCACGCTCCGCATCGTGCTCGAACTCGAAGGCGAAACGATCACCAAGGCCACGCCCGAGATCGGGTACCTGCACCGGGGCGTCGAAAAACTCGGCGAAAGCCTCAGCTACCAGCAGTTCATCCCGCTGACCGATCGCCTGAACTACTGCAGCGCCATCATGAACAACGTGGGCTACGCCGGCGCCGTGGAGAAGCTCCTGGGGATCCAGATCCCCAAGCGCGCGCAGCAGATCCGGGTGCTCATGTCCGAGCTTTCCAGGGTGGCCGACCACATCGTGTGCGTGGGCGTGAACGCCGTGGACATCGGCGCCTTCACGGCCTTCCTCTACCTGTTCAAGCAGCGCGAAACGGTCTACGACCTCTTCGAAATGGCCGCGGGCCAGCGGCTGCACACCAGCTTCACCCGCATCGGCGGCGTCTTCAGGGATCTTCCCGAGGGCTTCGTGCCCCTGGCCGAGCGATGGCTCGTGGAGTGCGAAGCGGCCATTGACGAACTGGAGCGGCTGCTCACGCGGAATCCCATCTGGCATGACCGCACCCGGGGCGTCGGCATCATCAGCGCCGAGGACGCCGTGAACTGGGGCTACACCGGACCCTGCCTCCGTGCCGCGGGCGTGCCCCAGGATCTGCGCAAGGCCCAGCCCTACCTGGGCTACGAGACCTACGACTTCGACATCCCCGTGGGCACCACCGGCGATGTGTTCGACCGCTACCTGGTCCGCGTGGAGGAGATGCGCCAGAGCCTGCGCATCATCCGCCAGGTGCTGGACCGCCTGGAGCCCGGCCCCGTCATGGTGGACGATCCCAAGGTGGCCCTGCCGCCCAAGGAGAAGGTCTACACCCGGATGGAAAGCCTCATCCACCACTTCAAGCTCATCATGCACGGCATGGAGATGCCCGTGGGCGAAGTCTACAGCGCCACCGAGGCGGCCAACGGCGAGCTGGGCTTCTACATCGTGAGCGACGGCGGCAAGAACCCCTACCGCATCCGGGTCCGCCCCCCCTGCCTCCCCATCTTCAGCAGCTTCGAGGACCAGGTGAAGGGCGGCCTCCTCGCCGACGCCGTCGCCGTCCTCGGCGCGATGAATATTATCGCGGGTGAGCTGGATCGCTGACGCGCCGAGTGAGGATCATTGCAGGCGAACTCGACCGCGAATTGACCACTGCGCTGAACGGCTCCGGCGCGATGAGGCCGAAGCCTCGGCCAGGCTCCAAGAACATGGGCGGCAAATTCGGCCCAAATCTGCCAGCGTTCTCCTTCGGGAAGACCGGGACCCCCTCCCATTATTTGGGCGAATTGTGCCCTCTTTGACGTGAAATTCATCCGACATCATTCCTTATCACTCCATAATTCAAGCACTTGAATCCTGGAGCCCCCCGACTGGCACGCTCGCTGCGCTTCCTGGATCCCCCCCTGGTGGCGGGACACGGAGGTTCACATGCGAATGCAGGGATGCACGCACCTCAACCGGTGCCTCAAGGCTGAAAGGAGCGCGTCATGAGCGGTTCCATTCTCAACAACGTATCCGCCCTGAACGCCAGTCGGCAGTTGGGCATCACGGGCCAGGGCCTGGACAAGGCCATCGAGCGGCTGACCAGCGGCAAGCGGATCAACCGGGCCTCGGATGACGCGGCGGGCCTCGCCATCGCCAACCGCCTGGGCGCCGATGTCCGCGTCGCCGGACAGGGCCGCCGCAACGCCAACGATGGCATCTCGTACCTGCAGGTGGCCGATGGCGTCACGGAGGAGATCACCAACCTGCTCACCCGGGCCGCGGAACTGGCGGAACAGGCCGCCAGCGGAACCTCGGGCGCCGACAACGGGACCGGCAAGACGGCCATCAACGCCGAGTACATGAACATCATCGCGACCATCAACGATATTGACGCCAAGACCAACTTCAACGGTGGCGCCATCTTCGGAGCCACCCTGAGCGTGGCCGTGGGCGATTACACCGCGGTGAGCCTGGTGATCGGGCAGGTGGACGCCACCACGCTGATGGCGGGCGCCGCGGGGAACATGCTGACCGCCAGCGGTGCCTCGGCGGAGCTCCTGAAGCTGCAGACGGCCCTGACCAACCTGTCCGCCGAACGGGGCAAGTTCGGCGCGGCCCAGCAGCAGCTGACCTCGCTTTCCAACTCCCTGGGAATCCAGGTGGAGAACTTCACGGCGGCCTACAGTCAGATCAAGGACGCCAACATCGCCGACGAGGTGGTGGCCCTCAACAAGTTCCAGGTGCTCAACCAGTCCGGCATCAACGCGCTCAGCCAGGCCAACCAGGCCAGCCAGTCCATTCTGCAGCTCCTGCGCTAGACAGCCACCCGCCGCCACGAGGCCCGGCCCACGCCGGGCCTTCGGCTGTACGGACTACCCGTTCGGGAGGGTTTCGAGCTGGGCGCGGTGATCGTTCCGCAGCCGTTCCAGCAGGCCCAGCAGGGCGTGGCGTTCATCCCCGGTCAGGCAGCGGTCCACCTGCTGGCAGAGCGAGTCGTGCCGCCCATGCAGCTTCAATTCAAGCGCGAGTCCCTTGGCCGTGATCTGCACGCGGCTGCCGCGGCGGTCGGCGGGGTTCTCGCAGCGCTTGACCAGCCCCCGGGCCTCCAGGCGGTTCACCAGGCGGGGCACGTCCGCGAAGCGGAAGATCATCCGGCCGCGGATGTCCTTCACCAGGTAGCCTTCCTTCGGGCCCCCCTTGAGGATGCGTAGCACGTTGAACTGCTGATCGGAGATGCCTTCGGGCCCGTAGAGGCCCTGGTCGAAGAGGCGGGCCACGTATTCCCGCGTGAGGAGCAGGGCCAGGGCCACCTCGTGGCCCGGTTCGAGGGGCCTGGTGATCTGGAGTTCCTCGCGGATGTGCATGACGGCTCCTGCATCCACAGGATGGCAGATTTCCCAAAAAAGGTGTTGCAACTCCCGGTTGCCGGCCTAGACTTGCTTGCATGGTTGAACACCTATTTCAAGGAGGCCCCATGCGCCACCCCTTCCACACTCTCCTGGCCACCCTCGCCCTGGCGGTCCTGCCCGCCGCCCTGCCCGCGTTGGCCCAGGACACCTACAGGATTGACCCGTCCCACAGCGAGATCAGCTTCAAGATCCGCCACCTGTTGGCCAAGACCAGCGGCCGTTTCACGAAATTCGGCGGCACCATCAAGGTGGACCCGGCGGACATCGGCAAGTCCAGCGTGGAGGTCAGCATCGAGGCCGCCAGCATCAACACGGATAACGAAGGCCGCGATAAGCACCTGAAGGGGGCGGACTTCTTTGAGGTGGAGAAGTTTCCCGCCATCACCTTCAAGAGCACCTCGGTGAAGGAAGTGGCCAAGGGCAGGCTGGAAGTCACCGGCGACTTCACGCTGCATGGCGTCACCCGGAAGATCACCTTCCCCATCACCCACGCGGGCAGCCAGCCCGGCATGCAGCCTGGCACCGTGGTGGCGGGCTTCATTGACGGCGCCCTGACCCTCAACCGCAACGACTACGGCATCAAGTACGGTCCCGGTGTGCTGGGCGAGGACGTGGCCATCAGTCTCAACATCGAGGCCGGCAAGGCGGAAACCGTCAAAAAGTAGGGAGCCACTGCGATCTCTGAGCTTCGGGCCAGGCTGGAGGGGATGGGGGCACCCGGTTAATCCCGGTGGTCCTTCTCCGCTTTGGGCTAAACTGAGCCCTCATGCGAGCGCGCCCATGAATCATCCCCAGCCCACCGAGACCTCGAAGGAACCCCTGGCCCCGGGCCAGCGGCTTCCTGAATCCGAGTGCAAGGAACTCAGCCCCGAAGCCATCGCCGAGATCCACGCCATCATGGCGAAGTACCCGGACAAGCTCGCGGCCACGCTGCCCGCCCTCTACATCGCCCAGCGCGAGTTCGGCTTCGTGAGCCTGTCCGCCATGAAGGCCGTGGCCAGGGCCATCGGCATCCCCGAGGGACATGTCTTCGGCGTGGCCACCTTCTACACGATGTATCAGAAGGCGCCCGTCGGTAAGTTCCACTTCTCCGTCTGCACCAACATCAGCTGCGCCCTCCGCGGCGCGGCCCAGCTGCTGGAGAAGGTCTGCGAAAGGACCGGCGTGAAACCCGGCGAAGGCCCCAGCCCGGACGGCCTGTGGAGTGTCGAGGAAGTGGAATGCCTGGCTGGCTGCGGCGTGGCGCCCTGCATCCAGGTGAACCACGATGTCTACGATGAACTGGTGGACGAGGACAAGCTCGTCGAGGTCATGGAAGCCTGCAAGCGCGGCGACTATCGCCCCTGGGCTGAATAATGCTGTCCGGGGGAACTGCCTGCTCGCTACGCTCGCGATGTTCCCCCGGGCCCTCGCTGCTCAGTCGGCAAAGCCTCCTTCGCAGCCTATCGAGGTAAGTCCATGGTAGCCATCCGCACCAAACCCGATCTCCACACCTACACCTTCCCCGGCTTCGGATCGGAGCAGTTCCCGAACCTGATGCTCCGGGGCGCGGGCGATCTGGATAACTGGCACATCAAGGTCTACGAGCAGAAGCACGAAGGCTACGTGGCCATGAAGGCCGCGTTGAAGATGGAGCCCGTGGCCGTGACCGAGGAGGTCAAGGCCTCCGGCATCCGGGGCCGCGGCGGCGCCGGCTTCCCGGCGGGCCTGAAGTGGTCCTTCATGCCCAAGGACACCGCCGACCGCACGTTCACCCGCTACCTGGTCTGCAACGGCGACGAAGGCGAACCCGGCACCTTCAAGGATCGCGTCATCCTCGAATACAACCCCCACCAGTTGATCGAAGGCATGATCATCGCCGGCTGGGCCATGCAGTGCGTCACGGGCTATGTCTACATCCGCGGTGAATTCCTGTGGCTCATCGAAAAGCTCGAAGCGGCCCTCCAGCAGGCCCGCGACGCCGGGTATCTCGGCAAGAACATCCTGGGCACCGGCTGGGATTTCGACATCCTGGTCTACCGGGGCGCCGGTGCCTACATCTGCGGCGAGGAAACGGCCCTGCTCAATTCGCTGGAGGGCCGCCGGGGCGAACCCCGCGTGAAGCCGCCCTTCCCGGCGGCCAAGGGCGCTTTCGGCCAGCCCACCACCGTGAACAATGTGGAAACCCTGGCCGCCGTGCCGCCGATCCTCCGCATGGGCGGCGCCGAGTACGCCAAGATCGGCACGCCCAAGAACACCGGCACCCGCATCTTCGGCGTCAGCGGCCACGTGAAGCGGCCCGGCATCTACGAACTGCCCCTGGGCACCCCCATGAACTTCCTCGTGGAGGAATTGGCGGGTGGCTCCAGCACCGGCCGGAAGATCAAGGCCATCATTCCCGGCGGCGCCAGCGCGCCCATGCTGGACGAAAAGGACTTCGACTGTCCCCTGGATTTCGACACGATGAAGGCCCGCGGTTCCATGGCCGGTTCCGGCGGTCTCATCGTCATGGACGAGGACACCTGCATCGTCCAGGCGACGCTGCGCCTCATCCGCTTCTACGCCCACGAGAGCTGCGGCCAGTGCACCCCCTGCCGCGAAGGCTGCAACTGGATGGAGATGATCCTGTACCGCATCGAGCATGGCCAGGGCCGCATGGAGGACCTGGATCTGCTCGCCAGCCTCACGCCGCGCATCAGCCTGCGCACCCTCTGCCCCCTGGGCGACGCCGCCTGCGGCCCCATGGATTCGGCGCTCCAGAAGTTCCGCCACGAATTCGAGCATCACATCACCCACAAGACCTGCTACACCACGGGATCCCGCCTATTGTCCAAGGTGGGCGCGCACTAGGGTAGGCGCTGCACATGCCCATCACTGGAATCGGCCTGGCCTTCACCCTCGTGGGGGCCCTGTCCTGGGCGCTGTTCGACGCCCTGCGGAAGCGGCTGGCCCGGGAGGTGTCGCCCATCCACCTCGGCCTGCTCCTGCCCCTGGCCCAGGCGCCTCTGTTGGCCCTGTGGGCCGCGACCCGCGAACCCTTCGGCCTGCCCGCCGCATGCCTCCCGCCGCTGGCCGCGTCGGCCGTGCTGAATGGCATCGCCCTGGTTCTCTTCCTGGAGGCCCTGCGCCTTTCGCCCATGAGCCTCACGATCCCGCTGCTGAGTTTCACGCCGGTGATCTCCACCACCCTGGCCTGGATCTTCCGCGGGCAGGCACCGGGATCCGCGCAGTATGCCGGGGCGGCCCTGGTGGTGCTCGGCGCCGTGGTGCTGGGGCTCGGGGGTGGGGCGTGGCGGGGGCTGGCGGTCTCGGTCCGGGAACCGGGGGTGCGCCGCATGGCGCTCGTGGCGCTGCTCTGGGGCGGCACCAGCGTCCTGGACCAGACGGCCGTGACCCTCGGGGCGGGGGCCTGGTACGCCCCGGTGGTCACGGCGGCCGTGGCCGTGCTCATGCTGCTCTGGGCCGTGCTGCGCGGGCAGGTCCGGTCTTTCCTGCAAGCCGTGCGCCCGCTGGCCTCGCGCCCTCTGCTGGTGGGCACGGCCGTGGTGATCGGCGCCGCGGCCCTGGCGGTGCAGATCGAGGCCTTCCGCTGGGCGCCCATCGGTTTCATCGAGGTGGTCAAGCGGGGTGCGGGCATGGCCAGCGCCGTGATCCTGGGCCGGTTCGTTTTCGGTGAGCCCCTGAATGGGCAGAAGGCCCTGGCCGTGGCGCTGCTCACCCTGGGCGTCGCGCTGGTGGTGGGCCTGCGCTAGTGGCGCGTCCCCGCATCCAACAAGGCTTTTGGCTCGCTCGGAACTGGGCGCTAGGGCGCCCAGTTCCGAGCTGGGATACTGCCTGACATGCGAACCCTGCTCCTCTGTCTCCTCACCGCGTTCATGCACGCCCAGGACGCCTTCCTGGTGAAGCCCTACCTGCAGCTGGGGGATGCGCCGAGGTCCATGCCGAAGGAACGGCTGGATTTGATGTGGCACACGGAGGACCGCGATGGCGCCTGGATCGTGGAGGTGCGGGGCGCCCAGGGCTGGACGGCGCTGGCGGGAGCCACCTTCCACCGCCTTGATACGCCGCCGCTGCCGGCGCACCGGATCCACCGCG
The DNA here is from genome assembly GCA_030681515.1 of Geothrix sp. GTDB lineage: Bacteria > Acidobacteriota > Holophagae > Holophagales > Holophagaceae > Geothrix. The sequence goes on from JAUXSE010000025.1 coordinate 32,817, forward strand.
TCACGATGAACAACCTGCCGCAGGGCGCGAGCGTGCCCTACCGCGTCAAGCTGGACGGAGCGGTGGTGTTCGAGGCGGAGGCCCAGACGCGCAAGGCCGGGGCCCACCGGATGATCGTGTTGGGCGACGCGGCGAATGGCTCCGCCACCCAGGCGGCCATCGCCAGGGCCGTGGCGGCCGCCCGGCCGGACGCCGTCTTCATCGCCGGGGACCTGGTCTATGGCCGGGGCCGCGCCTCGGAGTACCGCGCGCATTTCTTCCCGGTCTACAACAGCGACGAGACCCCCCTGATGCGCCGGGTGCCCGTTCTCGGCGTGCCCGGCAACCACGATGTTCCCTACGATCTGAAGAAGTGGCCGGATGCTCCGGCCTATTTCGCCTACTGGTCCCTGCCCCTGAATGGCCCCGCGCTGAAAGCAGGGGAGGCCAACGCCGCGCCCGTGGTGGCGGGCGTCCATGATGCGGTGGTGGCGGCCTCGGGTCCGGCCTTCCCGCGCATGGCCAGCTTCAGCTTCGACTACGGCAAGGTCCACTGGACCGTGCTGGATTCCAATGTCTACACCGACTGGGAAAGCCCCGCGCTGAAGGCCTGGCTCGAAGCCGACCTGAAGGCCGCCAAGGGCGCGGCTTGGCGCATCGTGGCCCTGCACCATCCCCTCTTCCAGAGCTCCCGGACCCACGCCGATGATCAGTGGATGCGGCCCATCAGCCCCATCCTGGAGAAGTACGGCGTGGATCTGGTGCTGGCGGGCCACGTCCACAACTACCAGCGCACGGTGCCGCTCCGGTTCCGGCCCACGAAGGTCGGTCCCCGCGGCAAGGCCGTGGCAGGCGAGTTCACCGTGGACCAGGCCTTCGATGGCAAGACCGTCACCCGCGCCAAGGGCATCATCCACATCGTCACGGGCGCCGGTGGCGCCGAGCTCTACGACTCCTGGCAGACCGACGCCAAGGCCAGCTGGCAGCCCTGGACCCGCGCCTTCATCTCCGACAGACACTCCTTCACCGTGCTGGATGTGAAGGCAAAGACGCTGAAACTGCGCCAGCTCGACACCGAAGGGCGGGAGCTGGATGCGATCACGTTGACGAAGTGATCGGCAACTGACAGAAGAACCCGACCGACCCAGTCAAACGAATGCCAGGGTCAATAAGTCGCTATGTATAGATGGCGGGTCCTCCCATGTGGGGGCAGGGAGTCAGCCTTTGCGCTGTTCGAACTGGGTTACAAACTTCTTGATCAGGATCCCATCGGGACCAAAGACGAAATGGTAGGTTTCGCCTGTCGCCGTCTGCATGCCGGCCACGATGAAGTGGTACTGGTAGTCCGTGGAATTGTCTGTGCTGTCCTTGAAGATGGTTTTCGGCTGGCCGAGCTTCTCTGACACCTGGGCCATGGTCGCCGTGCCCGTCTTGAACTGGTCCAGCTCGGAGGGGTCTATCTTCCTTCCCATGGTGACGCTGCAGGCCGTGAGCAGAGCGAGGATAACCGGGATGAGAACGCGAGTGTTCATGTTGTCTCCTTGGAGAGATCCGTTATCGCATTTTGGCACTGAGGGGCAATCAGATATAAATCGATGAAAATGGATAGCCAAAGAATAATTTGAAGACGTGTTAACTAGTTTATAACGAGATCATCTGACGATCGAAGCTCACTCACGGCTAGTCCGCACCAGCTTAAAGTTAGGTTGCACGTCTCACGATTACAAACTTATCCAATTGTAGTTGTCATATTGAATCCCGCCGCATTTCAGGCAGGTCACGAAAAGATCTCGATCTATATTTGGGCCAGATGACATCCAGGGCTGTTTCGATACCCTCCCGTATCGCATCGTGTGGCAAGAGGATTTACACAAAAATCGCACCAATGAGTATCTAGGCACGTGCTGGGCATACTGAGGAATCGCCATTCTGTGCACCCGATTAAAGTAACCTAATGGGAAGCGTTAACCGGCTCAGGTGCTTGTGCCTGGGCCGGACGGAGCGAATGATTAGGTGGTGATTCATTGCTTGCGGGGAGGTGTTGTCTTTTTTAATTCATCGGCCGCTGCGGCCAGCACATCGCCCTGGAACAGGTTTTCGATTATATCGATGACGTAGTTTACTTCTTGAGTAGAGGGACAATGTCCACGATGTGCTGCGGCATGTCCGGCGTCCAAGGCGGCTTGCAAGATGGAGTTATCGCTGGTACTAATCCTCCCCTTTTTCTCTAGCGCGCTTAACTTCGCTTTAAAATTTCCGATATCCCCGACCTGTCTGGTCATGAAGATATCTAAAAGCGCCCTTGTGCCCATCACCGCAAGTCGCCGACTATCGGCGTGCAGAGCAGTGTAGATTTCCTTTAAAAGAGACTTTTCCTCTTCTGCCAACTGATCATTCCATTTGGGTAGACGCCGCGAAAGCTCGGGGGGGAATCTAAGTTTTTCGCACTCCCCATACTCCCATTCTGAACACCAAAAGAGGCGCTCGAGGTGGGACGAACCACAACCACAACACTCAAGCATGTTGTAGGTAGTTGTCCATGAAACGTCGTATTGCTCGTCGTACGGTTCTGACACCGTGTGGGATCGCGCAGCCACTCGGAAGTGATTGGTTTCCAATCCACAATTGCTGCAATGTGCCTGTTTGATTTCGAACTCTGGTATGGGCATGGATGGCTCTCAATGCCTAAAGAAATGGAGTTTAGCGGCGAACGAAGCGAGTCCGCTGCGATAACGAGTGCGGCGCCACCTGATCATTGCCGCCACAAAAATGTGGGTGTCAGTGTGGTGCTTTGGATGTTTGTGAAGGCGATCGCCGTAGGTTACGAAGATAAACCTGGTTGGAAGCATTCAGAGCTTGAGTAGCGCTGTCCCAAGCATTTTTTACTACCTTGGTTGGAGCGTCCTTCCATCCCATCCCAAGCTCCATGCCCCACATAACGCCAGCTTTGATGAGAGCGTTAGCCGCGGCCCTGTACACCTCATAGGCCACGTGCTCGTCGGGACCTGACACGGCGTCGTCAAGAAGGGCTAGTTCCGTCAATAGCGGCCTAATGACATTGGAGTAATCTCGGTAGCTAATACCAGATTCAAGTGTGACGATTATGGCTTTACTGGCTCTGTATACAGGTTCGAACTGTTTGGGGCGAAGACGAATCGTCTGCAAACGTGTGCTGGCTTTCGGGCTGCAACAGGCATCAAGTGCCACGGTCGAAGCGTCAACAGTATCGCGTACCGCAGCAATCCGCTCGTCTCGCTGTTCAGCCAAAGACTGAGCGACGATGGGCATAGGCGCCATAATGGTCAGGAATAATGCTATGTGGGCCAGCGAGGAATTGGTCGTCACAAGGTCTCCGTATCTTTACCAAATTTACGGTGAAGGTGACTCAATGAACTGATGGATATAGCTGATTGAAGACTGCATACAAAGAACTGGGTGTTGCAGACTTGAAGGCTTGTACTGCTTGCCTCGAACCCAGGTTACCTTGGTGGTGGTGATCTGGGCGTTTCTGGGTAGGTTCGGGCGATTTGTGTTGCATTGGAGCGCAGAGAATTCGGCAGCCGAACAGAAACAAAGCGAGGGTGAGTCTAACTCAGATTTTGACGAGCCGACTGTGTCTTCCAGTGGCTGCTGTCGGCCTACCGCCCGAACGTGATGGTGTAAGTCAGCGGCTTGGGCAGCTTGGGGCTCTTGATGGTGGCGTTCATGGTGAGCGACTTGCCGTCGGGGCTCAGCTTGAAGATGTTGGTGCGCTCGCCCTCGTCGTTCTTGAAGGTCTGGATCAGCTGATCCTTGCCGACCTGGGCGGCCACCTGGAACTTGTCGCCGTCCTCGCGGGTCCAGGGGGCGGAGGCGCCGCCGGCCGGCATGTGGATGGGTTCGCGCTCGTCGAACTTCACGAGCACTTCCTTGTCCGAAAGGGTGATGGCCACCTTCTTGTAGGCCGGGTTCACCTTGGCGAGGCGGCCGCGGGCGATGGGCCGCTTGATGAAGTTCATGTCCGCCACGGTGGCATCAATGGCCGCGGCGATGTCGTCGGCCTTGGTCTGGGTCCAGGCGCCGGCGAGGGAAGGCTCCTGGGCCGCCAGGGAGAGGGCCGCGAGTACGGGGACGAGGAAAAGCCGGTTCAGGCGCATGGGACCTCCGTGGGGGGTTGGTGGTCCCAACCATAGCACCTCCTGACGCAGAAATGGCCCCGAACGGGGCCATTTCTGCGCGAGGCAACGCCTCACCCGATGGTGGCGACCATCACCGCCTTGATGGTGTGCATGCGGTTCTCGGCTTCGTCGAAGACTACGCTGTGCCTGGAGCGGAAGACCTCGTCCGTGACTTCGCGGATGTCGTAGCCGAGGGCCTTCTGCTCCTTGGCCAGCTTGGTTTCGAAGTCGTGGAAGGCGGGCAGGCAGTGGAGGAACTTCACATCCGGGTTGCCGGTCTTCTGCACCATCTCCATGGTGACCTTGAAGGGGGTGAGCAGCTTCACGCGGGCGGGGATCTGATCCTCTTCGCCCATGCTGGCCCATACATCGGTATAGATCACGTCGGCGTCCTTCACGGCCTCGTCCACGTTGTCCGTCACCTCGATGATGGCGCCCGTGAGCTTGGCGGCTTCCCGGGCGGCGGCCAGCACCTTCGGATCCGGCGCCAGCTCCTTGGGCCCCAGGGCCACCATGTGCATGCCGGTCTTGGCGGCGCCGTACATCAGGGCGTAGCTCATGTTGTTGCGGATATCGCCGCAGAAGACGAGCTTCACCTTGTGCAGGGGCTTGGCCACATGCTCCTCGATGGTGAGGAAGTCCGCCAGGATCTGGGTGGGATGATCGGTGTCGGTGAGGCCGTTCCACACGGGGACGCCGCTGAACTTGGCCAGGGCCTCGACGACCTCCTGCTGGTAGCCCCGGTACTCGATGCCATCGTAGAAGCGGCCCAGCACCCTGGCGCTGTCCTCGATGGATTCCTTCTTGCCGATCTGGGAGCTGGCGGAATCCAGGAAGGTGACGTGAGCGCCCTCCTCCAGCGCGCCGGCCTCGAAGGCGCAGCGGGTGCGGGTGCTGGCCTTTTCGAAGAGCAGCACGATGTTCTTGCCCTTCAGAAGGTAGTTGAACACGCCCATGCGCTTCTTGGCCTTCAGGTCCCGGGACAGGTCCAGGAGGTAGCGCACTTCTTCGGGCGAGAAGTCCATCAGCGTGAGAAAACTGCGACCCTTGAGATTGACGGCCATGGGATGCTCCGATGCTAACCAGCGCCCAAGGGTAGCGCTGAGCCTGCGGCTCAGCGATCAGGAAAGACCCGGGGCGGGTTGGGGTTTACAGAATGTCAGAGGGCCACATCAAACAGGGCGCGTTGCAGAGGGGTTGGTCTGCCCGGGGAATCCGACGACAACCAATCGGCAAGCCCGGAATCCCGGATCACGGACATCGGGATCGGTAGCCGAGCCAGGGCCCTGGGTTCAACCTTGATGGCCCCACCTCCATAGGTTTTTCCGACCTGAACCAATCCCTGCAGGGTGCCGGGATGGTTCAGGGCCTTCCACAGACAGGCGAGAAAGGCTGGCTCGCGCCACCTGGGATACACGCACAAGAAACCCGTGAGAGGGACCACGCCCGCCTCGTTCCTGATGAAACGGGCATGGCGGCGGCCCAGGTACGAGAAAAGGAATGGGGGAGGCGTGCGGGACTCCATCTTGTACCAGGGGTTGCGCATGGAGATGAGGGCACGGGATGGCAGCCCCTGGGCCTCTCCATGGCCCAGATAGGCCTGGATGGAAGGTGGGAAGAGATGCTGCTCCCGTCCATCCAGGGCAAGCAGGCGGGTCGGTTTTCCCGCCCGTTCAAGCTCCTCCAGATCCGCGGGAAGCAGGGTGTCGGAAGTGACATCCCGCGTTTTCCCGATGGCTGGGAGGAGGTACTCGTCCGCGATCCCCAGTTCCCTTGCCGCGGTGTGCGTCAGAAAAAAGAAATCGTTGGCGCCCGTGGCGATGCCCCGGAGGGTGGTGGCGAATCGGGAGAGCGGTAGGGCATCCTCCTCATCTGCCCGAGGTGATCTCCCGACGCCTCGCGCAACCGCATCCACCATGGGGATGCGCAGGACGTTGAAGGCCGGATCTCCGTCTGGAGGCAGCCCCTGTTCCACCCATCGCTCAAAGGCCGGCGTCTCGGGTTCCAGGCAGGTGGCCTGAAGCATGAACTCGCCCGGGGGGAGGTTGGAGAGAAACAGGACCAGAGGATTCGTATCCACGCCAGGGAACGGCGTGGCCTCTGGCGCGAACCGCACCACGGCATCAATCCGGAAGGAGGCGCTGATCCAACGCCACAGGGCGGGCGCAAAGACACCTTCTGCGATGTCGGAGGGGACGATGAAGGCCAACCGCTGTCCAGGATGGAGCAGGGTGAGGGCATGGATCAGGAAGAAGACATGCAACCCCGCTCGCCCATCGATGCGGAGGCCAAGGCGGTCCGCGAGGCACCTCAACCGGCTCTTGTCCGCCTGGGAGATCCTGTGATGGCGCACATAGGGCGGATTCGAAACGATACCCATGGGCCGGGACAGGCATGGGACGGAAAGAAAATCCACGGAGGCGATGCCCGCGAGCTGGCGTCCGGTCAGGCCTTGCTCCATCGCTTCGAGAAGGGGCTCGGGATGGGGTTCACACCCCGCGTAGGCCTGCGCGAGATCCAGATCCGGGCGCAGGGATTCGAGGGCCCGCCCGAAGGCGGCAGCCCCGACTCCCACATCGTAGATCGAGTCTCCCGAATCCAATGCGAAGCGGACCATGGGGCGGGCGACCCACGGCGGGGTCCAGAACTGTCCCTTGTCCCGCAGGCGCTCACGGGCGTGCCACCTGGTGCTCTTTTCTTTTTGCATGGCGTGGGCCCCGTCGTGATCTTTGCCTATCGTCTATGGGCATCTGGACTGCTTGGCCATAGTTTCATCTATCCGCCCCCAGCGACCAGGGTGATTTTTGACCAAATCAGACTTGAAGAAATCATTGGGCATCCGCATCAGGTCACTTCGTTCCGGGAAAGGGATGACCCAAGAGGATCTGGCCCACGCCGCAGGGTTGCATGTCACCTATTTATCGATGATCGAGCACGGGAAGCGCAACCCGTCATTTCAAATCCTCCTGGGCATTGCAAGGGCTTTGAAGATCCCCCTTTCTGTGATGTTTGAGGGGATGTAGCATGGCGGCCCGCAGAGGAAGAGGTATTGATTTTGAACATCGCTTCCGCACGAGCCGGTGGGCGGAGGATCTTCTACAAGCTGCCCTCAACAGGTCAACCAGGTTCCTCTGTGTCAAGGTTGGGCTGTCTCAGATCGCCGAGGACAATCGGCCAGATGCTGGAGACACACGGTTCAAGGTTCCAGACCTTCTCTTGTTTCCTCCCAAGGCGCTTACTCCGGGTGAACGTGAATGGCTAGAAAGAAGCGACCTGACTCAGATGGCCCCTGGGGTGATGCTGGCGGATGGATTCATCCGGTCTTTGCTATCCAAGGCATGTTGCGCCATCGAGGTGGAATTCTCTCCGTACTGCGCCGCGGAAATGAAGGATCGCCACTGGGAATGCAAGCTCCCGGAAGACCTCGACCGTCGCAGGCCCCGGAAACACGCCAAGCCCCCCACGGCACCGAACATCTGGGTAAAGCTGGAGGATCTGCCCAGGCTTGAGGCCTGGGAGCAGGCCTTTGGCGTCTCCATCGTCGTCGCGCATCTATTCGACCAGGAGGGTTTCGCGGTTCCCTTGGCGACGCTCTCAGCTCTGGAGGCCCAATGGCCGAATCAGGGGGACGAGGCTATTCGTCTGCAGCTGACCCAAGGCATCTTCCGGAAGATTCAGTCCTATGACCGTGTAGATGCGCAGGGGGCCGGAGAGACCAAGACGGTCTATGTCATCAGCCCTGCTGCCGCGCAGCATGTGGGTACTGTGGCTGACGTGAAGGTGACGGCTCAGATCGGCCTGAGCTCTTCGAAGAAATATGTGGCCCATGTCCTGTTTGAGGGGGGGACGCTCACCCTCTCTGGCCCATTTCTGGATTTTTTGTCAGCGCTGGGCCAGCGCTCCTAGAACTCCAATCCGCCTCCAGCGTATAGTCAGGTCCACGAATCCAACCCACCCCATGGGCCTGAAGGATAGAGGAGGCACTGATGCGGCCACTGAAGCAACTGATCGAAGCCAAGCCGCCTCTGGTGTCGGTGGGGCCGGATGACACGGTCTTCACGGCCCTGACCCTGCTGACGCAGTTTGACATCGGGGCCCTGCTGGTCATGGAGCGGGGCCGCATGGTGGGGATCTTTTCGGAGCGGGACTACGCCCGCAAGGTCGTGCTCAAGGGCAAGGCCTCCAAGGACACCCTGGTCCGGGAGGTCATGAGCGACAAGGTCAGCTGCGTGACCCTCGACGAGAGCGTCGAGGAGTGCATGGCGCTCATGACGGACAAGCACGTGCGCCACCTGCCGGTGCTCGGCGCGGGTGGCGAGGTGCTGGGCATCGTCTCCATCGGCGATCTGGTGAAGGAAACCATCTCCGAGCAGAAGTTCACCATCGAGCAGCTGGTGCACTACATCCAGAACTGAAGGCCCGGCTGATCAGCCCTTGGGTTTGGAGGCCTCCCGCCAGGCGGCGAGGAGCTTGGTTTCCTGGTCGGCGCTGGGGCCGGCGAGCTTGGTCCGGCCTTTCTCAGCCTTCTCCTGGGTCTTGAACCAGGCGAGGGTGTCCTTCACGGTCTGCTCGGCGGGGCGGAACTTCAGGCCGGCCTTCACGGCGCGGTCATTGCGCCAGGTGTGGAAGCCCTTGGTCTCGCCCCCATAGGGGGCCCAGATGGGGAACTCGAGACCCCCCTGCTTGGCCAGGAACTCGGCGGGGATCCACACGGGCTTGGCATCGGGGTTCCCGGCTTTCTGGCAGGCCTCGACGAGGCTGCCCCAGGCCAGGCGCTTGTCCGGGCCGCAGGCGTTGAAGACGCCCGTGGTGCCCTGCTCGACGAGGTGCACCAGCCAGGCCGCCAGGTCGCGCACGTCCATGATCTCGACGGGATCGGTGGGCGCGCCGGGCACGGCGATCTCGCCGCCCTTGTCGAAGCGCACGGGCCAGTAGGTGAAGCGGCCCGAGGGATCGTCGGGGCCCACGATGTAGCCGGGCCGGATGATCGTCGTGCGCCCGGGCATGGCCGTCTGTGCGGCCTGTTCGCACAGGGCCTTCAAGGCGCCGTAGTTGGCGTACTCCTTCCCCATGTCTTCCACCGTGGGATCGGCCAGAGTGGCCAGCGCCGCGTCCTCGGTGCCGTTCTCGGGATTCGGCTCCTTGTAGGCGCTGATGCTGGAGATGTAGAGGTACTGCTTGGCGCGGGGCGCCACCAGGGCGGCGGAGGCCCCCACCATGCGCGGGAAGTAGCCGCTGTTGTCTATGACCGCGTCCCACCTCCCGCCTTCCAGGGCCTTCAGGCCTTCGCCCTTTTTGGGATCGCGGTCGCCGTGCAGCTTCGTCACGCCGGGGAACAGATCGGGCCGCGTCTTGCCGCGGTTGAACATCGTCACCTGGTGCCCTCGGGCCTGGGCGATCTCGATGGTGGCAGGGCCGAGGAAGCCCGTGCCGCCGAGGATGAGGATTTTCTTCGGGGCGGCCGGGGCGGGCGCGGCAGACAGGTCGAGGCCCGTGGCGGCCAGCGCCGTGGCGGCGGCGGACCCCTGGATGAATTCGCGGCGGGAGACGGTCATGGGAACCTCCGGTGGGATGGGTTGATGCATCGTGAGATGATATATTCTCCTTCCACGTCCTTCCGCAAGATTCTTTCCTGCTTTCCGGTGAGATCCATGTCAGCGGCGAACCACCAAATGAGCCGGTGGCGGGGGGACGATGGAGGCAACAGGATCCGCGAGGAAAGCAAAAATTCAGTAGCCACAAAACACAAAAACGGACCGGTGGAAAAGATCAGGGTTCTTTTCACGGAGGGCTTCATGGCAGACGCCACACTTCAGGAAGGGCCCTGCGCATCCCCTCGCGGTTCCAGGCATTCAGGCTTTGATCATCAGCCAGGCGTCCTTTCTTTGGACCTCCCATGACCCCCGCCCGCCTCCTTCGCCGCCTGGTGCTGCTCGACGAGGGCGAGGCGCCGGCGCTGCTCTGGTCCGCGCTGTACTTCTTCCTGCTGCTCTTCGGCTTCTACCTCCTGCGGCCCGTGCGCGAGGCCATCGGCATCGCCCGGGGGGCGGACAAGCTGCCCTGGCTGATGACGGGCACCCTGCTGGCCATGCTGCTGGCGAACCCGGCCTTCGCCACCCTGGTGTCGCGGTTGCCCCGCCGGCGGTTCATTCCGCGGGTCTACCGCTTCTTCGCGCTCAACATGCTGGCCTTCTTCCTGGCATTCCGGTTCCTGCCGCACCGGGGCGGCGCCGCCCTGGGCTACGCCTTCTACATCTGGCTCAGTGTCTTCAACCTCTTCGTGGTGTCGGTGTTCTGGGGCCTCATGTCGGACCTGTGGACGGAGGTCCAGGCCAAGCGGCTCTTCGGGTTCATCGCCACGGGGGGCACCCTGGGCGCCATCGCGGGCGCGGCGCTCACGGGCCTGCTCACCAAGGGGTTCGTCCTGGGCGGCCTGCGCGTCAAGGTGGATCCCCTGTCCCTGTTGCTGCTGTCCATGCTCACTCTGGAACTGGCGGTGGGATGCGTGAAGCGCCTGGCGGCGATCTTCCAGCTGGGCGACACGGCCCATGGCCCGCGGGAACCGGGACCGGGCCTCCTGGAGGGTCTGCGCCTCATCGCGACGTCCCGGTACCTGCAACTCATCTGCGCCTACATCCTGCTCTTCACCATCACCAGCACCTTTCTCTACCTGCAGCAGGGCGCCATCGTCGAGCGCGCCTTCAGCGGCACCGCCGCCCGCACGGCGGCCTTCGCCCGCCTGGACCTCTGGGTGAACGCGCTGACGCTGCTGACGCAGGTCTTCCTCACGGGCCGCATCCTCACGGGGCTGGGCATCCCGGTGGTGCTATCCATCCTCCCCGTGCTGACCATGGCGGGTTTTGGCGCCCTGTGGATCTGGCCCACCTTCGGTGTGATGGCGTTGTTCCAGGTGCTGCGCCGGGGCCTGCACTACGCCGTGGACCGGCCCGCCCGCGAGATCCTCTACATTCCGCTGGGGGCCGAGGAACGCTACAAGTCGAAGCCCTTCATTGACACCTTCATCTACCGGGGCGGCGACCTGCTGGGCGTGTGGGCGCCAGCCCTCTTCGCGGCCTTCGCCATCCCCCTGGGCGCCGCCGCCGTGACGACCTCGGCCCTGTGGGGCGGGGCGGCCCTGGCCCTGGGCCGTCGGCGGAAGGCGTTGAGCCCTAGAGCCCATCCACGATGAGGACCGCAGGCAGGAAGGGCAGATCCCCGGCCTCCGCGGGGGTCTTCATGCCCCAGAGGGCGAGGCGGTCCGCGTAGGGCGCCCAGAGCCCGGGCCGGGCCTTCACGGCCTTCAGGGGCGGGTGGAACCAGAGGGCTTCCGGCAGGTCGGCCAGTTCATCCGCCGTGAGGTCCAGGGCCTCGCCGGTGTCCCACAGGAAGCCGCAGCGGGCGGTTTCGCAGGCGGCCCAGAGCTGCAGCACCTCGCTGGGCTCGAAGCTGCTGAACAGCACGCGGTCCAGGGCCTCGGCGGCCTCCACGGTGGCCAGGGCCTGCCGCCAGCCGGGCTCACCCTTCAATTCCACATTGATGAGTTGCGCGGGGAGATCCAGGGCGTCCGCCAGGCGGGGCACGGGCTCCCCGTTTTTGAGCGCAGGCACCTCGGCCGCCTTCAACTGGCGCAGAATGCCTGAACCGTTGGCCGTGCGGCCCAGATCCTCGTCGTGCAGGACCAGGCAGACGCCATCGCGGGTGGGCTGCACGTCCAGTTCGAAACCGTCCATGCCCGCGGCCAGGGCCGCCCGGAAGGCCTCCATGCTGTTCTCCAGATGCTTCGAGGACAGGCCGCGGTGGCCGAGGATGAGGGGGCGACTGGACATGGGAACTCCGTTCAGATGACCTTGCCAGGGTTGAAGATGTTCTGCGGATCCAGGGCCTGCTTGAGGGCCCGCAGGGCGTGGAGGTGGCCTGGATCTGAAAGCGCCAGGAAGGCGTCGCGCTTGGCGAGGCCGATGCCGTGCTCGCCGCTGAGGGTGCCGCCCAGGCGGATGGCGAGGCGGAAGAGATCCATGAGCTGCCCGTCGAGGATGGCGGGATCGGTTTCGCCCGCGGCCAGCAGGTTCACGTGCAGGTTGCCATCGCCCAGGTGGCCGTAGCTGACGCTGGGGAAGCCCAGGCGGCCGAGGCCCTCGAAGAAGTCGCGCAGGCGGCTGCGGGGCACGACGATGTCCTCGCTGACCTTGCCCGGGTGGCGCTCCTTGAGGAAGGCGCTGGTCAGGCGGCGCACGGCCCAGATGCCCTGGCGCTGGCGTTCGTCCGAGGCGATCTCCAGGCCATCGGCCACGGGGCCCAGCAGGTCCTGGAGGCCCTCCAGGAAGGCTTCCGACGTGCAGCCGCGCTCATCGAATTCGAGGATGGCCAGGGCCTCGCCGGGCAGGCGCCGGGCCTCCTCCGGGCCATGGGCGCGCAGTTCCGCCAGCACGGCGGGGTCGAAGAACTCGAAGGCGCTGGGGAGGAAACCCGCGCCGGAGAGGCGGCCGGGCAGGTCCAGCAGATCCTCCCAGCGCTTCACGGGCAGCAGCAGGGTGGCGTATTCGCGGGGCAGGGGCGCGAGGCGCAGGGTGGCCCCCAGGATGAAGCCGAAGATGCCTTCGCTGCCGATGAGGAGCTGGCCCAGGGCGGGACCGGCATTGGCCTTCACGCTGCTGATGCCGAAGGTGTGGAGCTCGCCATCGTCCAGCAGGGCGTCCACGGACAGCACCCAGTGGCGGGTCATGCCGTACTTGCAGGCGTTGGGGCCGCCGGCGTTCGTGGCCAGGGTGCCGCCCAGGGCGCAGCTTTCCCAGGAGTTGGGGTCGGGGGGATAGAACAGCCCATGGGCTTCCGCGGCGGCCTTCACTTCGCGCAGGGGCGCGCTGGCGGGGGCGCTGAGGCAGAGATCGCGCGGCGACACGCGGATGTCGCCAGGCCAGGCGGAGAAGTCCACCACCACCGTGCCTTCCGTGGGCACGCAGCCCCCGGCCTTGCCGGTGCCCGCGCCCCGCGGCACGAGGCCGAAGCCTTCGGCTTTGGCGCGCCGGACCAGTTCGCGCAAGGCCCCGGCGCCGCGGGGTTGCACCACGGCCAGGGGGGGGACGCCGCGCAGGTGGGATTCATCCCGGAGGAAGGGTTCCATGGATTCCCGATCCCGGATGATGGTGGCTTCGGGAAGGCCAGTGAGCGCGTCCATGCGTCCAGTCTGACGGACTATGCCGTCCCCGGGTAAGCTGGCCTTCATGTCTCCGATCCTGCCGCCGTCCTCCCGGGCCCGCCGGGGACAGTTGTTCCAGATCCTGGGCCATGCGACCCCCTGGCTGGTGCTCCTGCTGGGGCTGGCGGGGACGGGCTGGGCCTGGCGGGCCCTCACGCAACAGGAACGGGCCTTTCAGGCGGGGCGCCTGGAGGGGGCCATGGCCCAGACCCGGGAGGCCGTGGAGCATCGCATCGAGGAGCAGGCCAAGGCGCTGCTGGGTGCCAAGGGCCTGGTGACGGGCCGCCCCCGCCTCGGGGCGGAGGACTGGCGGGCCTTCGTGGCCAGCCTCGATCTGAAGCGGTTCTCGCCGGGGACGCGCCTTCTGGGCTACATCTCCCGGGAGGCGCTGGAAGGCCGCCGGGCCGGACCCCTCTTCCTGGAGCCCGAATCCGCCGCGGCCGGACTGGGCCCCCGGGGGACCGGGTTGCTGGGGCAGGCGGGCTTCCTGGAGGCGGCCGCCCGGGCCCGTGACACCGGAGAGCTGGCCGTGACGGGGCGCCTGGTCCTGCCGGGGGAGGAAGCGCCCTCCGTCGCCTTCCTGCTGCCGGTGTACAGGGGTTTCGCGACGCCCGGCGATGCCACGGCCCGGCAGTCTGGTTTCCAGGGCCTGGTGGTCAATCTGGCGGATGCGGCCGAGGTGTTCAGGCCCATGTACGGCGCCAGTCCCATCGCCCGCCTGGATGTGGAGATCTACGACAATCCCGAATGCCGGGAGGACGGCCTGCTGTACGACCGGGATCTCTGCCTGGCCCTGTATGGCACGCCCATGGCCCTGCGGCCCTGGTCGAGGCGGGTGGCCCTTCCCGTGGGGGGGCGGCGGTGGACTCTGGTGGTGGGATTCGTGGCGGAGACGCCGGTTCCCGCCCAAGAGGACCGCCCCTGGCTGGTGGCGGTCGGGGGCGGCAGCTTGACGATGCTCGCCTTCGGTCTGACGCTCTTCCTGGCCCACGGCCGCGCCAGGCTGGAGGCCCTCGCCCACCGGCTGCGGGAGAGCGAGGCGCGGTTCCGTTCCGTGGCCGAGACGGCCTCCTGCGCCATCTTCATCTACTCGGACCGCGTCGAGTACATGAATGACGCGGGATGCCAGATCTCCGGGTACGAGCTGAACGAGATCGTGGGCGGACCGCTCTGGAAACTGGTCCACCCCCTGGATCGGGAACTCGTCCGGAACCGCGCGGAATCGCGCCTCCGCGGCGGCTCGGTCCCGCTCCGCTACGAGTTCCGCCTGCTGACCAAGCAGGGGGATACGCGGTGGATTGACTTCGCGGCGGGCACGGTGGACCTGGGAGGCCGGGTGCTCGGCCTGGGCACCGCCTTTGATGTCACCGAGCGGGTGAGGGCCAACGAGGCGAGGCTGAAGGTCGAGCGGAAGCTTTTCGAGGCGCAGAAGCTCGAAAGCCTGGGCCTGCTGGCGGGCGGCGTGGCCCACGACTTCAACAACCTGCTGACCGTCATCCAGGGCAACGCTGGCATGTTGAGGGATACCTGGGAGGAGCCGGCCCTGGCCCAGGACTGCCTGCGGAACATCGAGGACACCTGCCGCCGGGCCTCGGACCTGGTGCGGCAGATGCTCGCCTATTCGGGCCATGGACGGGTCCATGTCCAGCCCCTCGACCTGAACCGCCTCATCCAGGAGATCGCCCAGCTGCTGAGCATCTCCCTCCCCAAATCCGTGTCGCTCTGCTTCGATCTGGCGGATGGCCTGCCCCCCGTCGAGGCCGATGCCGCGCAGATCCAGCAGGTGGTGATGAACCTGGTCACCAATGCCGCCGAGGCCATCGGCGATGCGGAAGGGCGCGTGACGCTCCGGTCCGGCCTGCGGGATCTGGGCGAGACCGATGTCACGGGACTGCGGGTGGCGGAGGCCCTGAGCCCCGGTCCCTTCGTCTATCTGGAGGTGGTGGACACGGGCCCGGGCATGGACGGAAAAACCCAGGCGCGCATCTTCGATCCCTTCTTCACCACCAAGTTCACGGGCCGCGGCCTGGGCCTGGCCGCCATGCAGGGCATCGTCCGGAGCCATGGCGGCGGGGTGGAGATCCAGAGCAGCCCGGGGACAGGCACGCTCTTCCGCGTCTACCTGCCGGCCCGGATGGGGGCGGCCCTGGCGGCGGAGGCCCCGCCTGACCGGTCCCCGGCGGGTTGGCGCGGCGCCGGCCTGGTCCTGGTGGCCGACGACGAGCCCGGCATCCGCGATTTCGCGAAGCGGGCGCTGGAACGCGCGGGATTCGAGGTGATCCTCGCGCGGGACGGGCAGGAGGCCGTCGAGCATGTGAGGGCCCATCAGTCCGAACTCCGGCTCGCGCTGCTGGATCTGACCATGCCGCGGCTCGGGGGCGATGAAGCCCTGGCGGACATGCGGGCCATGGGCTTCAGGGGGCCGGTCATCCGGTGGAGCGGCTACGCCGGGAACGAGGCGTCCGTGGATCTCCGCGCGGTCTTCCTCCAGAAGCCCTTCAGCGGCGAGGAGCTGCTGATGGCAGTGCAGAAGCTGGTGGGTTAACGACGTTCAACGCTCGGCCAGCAGCCGGTTGACCCGCGCATAGAGAATGCCGTCGACGTGTCCGGACCAGGTGGCTGCAATGCCACCTTCCTTGTCGATCAGGAAGATGGTGGGCAGGGCATCCAGCACATCGACCAGCTGGCTGAGTCCGTGTTCGCCATTCCCGATATGTTTGACCTCGACCCCTTCGAAAAAGGCCTTCTTGCCTCGCAGGAAACCCAGAACCTCGGGCCAGGGTTCAAAATGCACGGGCCAGAACACCAGGTTCATCTTCTTCTCCGCGGCCTGTTTCTGGAAATGGCGAAACTCCTGCAACATTTTCTGCGAAGGTCCGCACCGGGTGCTCCAGAAGCCGATGATCACGATGCGCCCCTTCTGCTCACCCACCAACTGGAGGCTACCATCCAGGTTGATGACCCCAAAGGCTGCGGCCAGCTTCCGGGCCCCCTTGGCCACGACCTCATCGCTCAGGACATTCTGCATGGGCCTCGTATCGGGCTGCCGGTGGGCACCCCCCGAGGTGTCATTCGTCCGTGGGCAGCCGAGGGCTCCAAGGGACAGTTCCTTGAAGGATCGGGCATCCTGGGCCGAAAGGCCCAGGCAGGCGGACAGCGCCAGGAAAAGGAATTGATGGGTCACATATCACCGGAAGAGAGGGCCCCATTGCATCATCCCCTTGGCCAGGGTGCAAGCCGGTTCAATAGACCAGCGTCCCCACGGCCTCGCCCATCACCGCGGCCACGAGGTTGCCGGGCTTGTTCATGTCGAAGACGAGGATGGGCAGCCGGTTCTCCATGCACAGGGCGATGGCGGAGGCATCCATGACCCTCAGTCCCTTTTCGAGCACGTCCTGGAAGCTGATGCGGTCGAAGCGGGTGGCGGAAGGATCCTTCTTGGGATCGGCGGAGTAGACGCCATCCACGTTGGTGGCCTTCATCACCACCTCGGCGCAGATCTCGTTTCCGCGCAGCGCCGCGGCCGTGTCGGTGCTGAAGTAGGGGTTGCCGGTGCCCGCGCCGAAGATCACCACGCGGCCCTTCTCCAGATGGCGGGTGGCGCGGCGGCGGATGTAGGTCTCGGTCACCTTGGGCATCTCCAGCCCCGACAGCGTCCGGGTCTGCACGCCCTTGTGCTCCAGGGCGTCCTGAAGCGCCAGGGCGTTGATCATGGTCGCCAGCATCCCCATGTGATCGGCGGTGGTGCGGTCCATGCCCTTGGTGGCGCCGGCCACTCCCCGGAAGATGTTGCCGCCACCGATGACGAGGCCCACTTCCACGCCCATCTCGCGGATCAGCTTCACCTGGTCGGCGATCATGCCGACGACGGTGGGGTCAATGCCGTAGCCCTGCTCGCCCATGAGGGCTTCACCGGAGAGCTTGAGGAGGATGCGCTTGAATTTCATGGGATCTCCGTGCCGGAAGTTGGTCCTGGCTACAAAAAGGGCGGCCCCTGGGCCGCCCTTTTTGTAGCAGAGAAAAGCCTACTTGGCGGCGGCGACTTCGGCGGCGAAGTCTTCGCTCCGTTTCGCGAGGCCCTCGCCCATGATGTACTTCGTGAAGCGGCGGATGCTGAGCTTTTCGCCGATCTCCGCGGTCCTCTGGGAAAGGTACTGCTGGATGGTGAGGTCGGGGTTCATGATGAAGGGCTGTTCGAGGAGGCAGACCTCCTTGAAGATGCTGTTCATCTTGCCCTCGACGATCCTCTCGACGATGTTCGCGGGCTTGCCGGTGGCCAGGGCCTGTTCGGTGGCGATGCGCTTCTCGGTATCGAGGAAGTCCTGAGTGATCTCTTCCTTGGAAACGAAGCGGGGCGCGGGATCGGCGGCCGCGATGTGCATCGCGATCTCCTTCACCAGGCGCTGGAAGGCCTCGTTGCGGGCCACGAAGTCGGTCTCGGAGTTGACCTCGACCAGCACGCCCACCCGGCCGCCGGGGTGGATGTAGGCCTCCACGATGCCTTCGCCGGCGATGCGGTCGGCCTTCTTGGCGGAGGCGGCCATGCCCTTCTTGCGAAGCCATTCGTTGGCCAGCTCCATGTCGCCATCGTTCTCTTCCAGGGCCTTCTTGCAATCCATCATGCCGAGGCCGGTCTTCTCGCGCAGGGACTTCACATCTTGGGCGGTGAATGCCATCGCTATCTCCTAACCTTCCACTTCCATTTTTTCCGCCATCATCTTCTTCATGTCGTCGCTATCGCCCTTGTCGCGGAAGGACTGGCGGCCTTCGAGGATGGAGTCGGCCACGCGCTCGGAGAAGAGCAGGATGGAGCGGATCGCGTCGTCATTGGCGGGGATCACGTAGTCCACCATGTCCGGATCGCAGTTGGTGTCCACGATGCCCACGACCTTGATGCCGATCTTCTTGGCCTCGGTCACGGCGATGTCTTCGCGGTGCGGATCAATGACGAAGATGACGTCGGGCAGCGAACGCATGTCGCGGATGCCGTGGAAGGATTTCTCCAGCTTCAGGCGGGTGCGGTTGAGGGTGAGCAGTTCCTTCTTGGAAAGCAGGGCCGTGCGGGCGGGATCCGCCAGGGTGGCTTCGATCTCGCGGAACTTCTCGAGGCTCTTCTTGATGGTGGAGAAATTGGTCAACATGCCGCCCAGCCAGCGGTTGTTGACATAGAAGGCGCCGCAGCGGCCGGCCTGTTCGGCGATGAGCTCCTGGGCCTGGGGCTTGGTGGCCACGAAGAGGAAGTTCTTCCCCTCGGTGGCGGAGCGGGTGAGGAAGTTGGCCGCGGTGTTCCAGAGGCGCAGGGTCTTCTGGAGATCAATGATGTAGATGCTGTTGCGGGCCCCGAAGATGTACTTCTTCATCTTGGGGTTCCAGCGCTTGGTCTGGTGCCCGAAGTGGGCACCGGCTTCGAGAAGTTCCTTCATCTGGATGGCAGCCATGACGGCCTCCCTGGTCAAGCGGCGAGATTTGAAGGACGCCGCGGGTGGGATGAAAGGCGGGATTTTCGCCTCGAATCGGCCGCCTTGCCTGCACATGCCGGGGGCGGCCCGGTAAAGCCCAGGGGGCCGCAGCCCCCTGGTAAGTCTTTTCCTGTATCTTTTTCGGCGCAGCCGAAAAAGCTTAGCGCTTGCTGAACTGGAAGCGGCGACGGGCGCCCTTGCGGCCGGGTTTCTTGCGCTCCTTCATGCGGGGGTCGCGGGTCAGGAGGCCAGCGCCACGCAGGAGGGACTTGAGCTGCTCGTTGTAGCTCAGCAGCGCGCGGGAGATGCCCATGCGGATGGCCGAGGCCTGGCCAGCGGGGCCGCCGCCGGTGACGCTGATGATCATGTCGAACTTGCCGTCGAGGTCGGCCAGCACCAGGGGCTGGTGGACCATCATGCGAAGCACGGCGTTCGGGAAGTAGTGCTCCAGGGTGCGGCCGTTGACGCTGATCTTGCCGGTGCCGGGGCGGAGGAAGGCGCGAGCCGCCGCGCTCTTGCGGCGACCGGTTCCGTAGTTCTGGGGAATGGCCATGGGGTCCTCGCCTCTACTTCTGGATGGTCAGGATCTGGGGCTGCTGGGCGGACTGCTCGTGGTCGGGACCTGCATAGACCTTGAGCTTGCGGTACATCGCCCGGCCGAGAGGGCCCTTGGGCAGCATGCCCTTGACCGCGCTCTCGATGATGCGCTCGGGGAAGGTGGCCTTCATCACCTCGGCGCGGACTTCCTTCATGGAGCCGGGCTGGGTGGTGGTGCGGCGGTAGATCTTCTGCACGCCCTTCTTGCCGGTCAGCACTGCCTTTTCGGCGTTGATGACGATGACGTGGTCGCCGGTGTCGAGGAAGGGAGTCCAGGTCGGCTTGTTCTTGCCGGACAGGACATCCGCCACGGCGGTGCTCAGGCGGCCCACGGCGATCCCGCTGGCATCCACCAGGAACCACTGGCGCTTGAGATCATTGGCTTTCGGGAAGTACGTGCTCATGGCCTGCTCCGGAATCACGGTCGCGCCGCGAAGACACCACCCCAGGGGTGACGAGTCCACAGAAGGGAAAGCGTATCGTTGACGGGCTGGAGGGTCAAGCCAGGATTTCAGGACGCGCCCTGGGCCAGCTGCCAGAGTTCCTCGGCGACGCGCGAGGCGGCCGAGCCGTCCACCAGCGCCATGCCATCGCGGACCTGCTCCTGGCGATTGTCCTGGCCCTCGGGCCCCAGCCACTGGGCCAGGGCCTCCCGGGCGATGGCCAGATCCGCCCCCGGGCCCACGCCCAGATCAAAGCAGCCGTTGGCGATGGCGAGGTCCGCGAGGATGGCGTGCTGCCGCTCGTTCTGGCCCCACACGGCTGCGGGGATGCCCATGCACAGCGATTCGGCGAGGGTGACGCCGGCCGAGCACCAGATGGCGTCGAAATCCGGGATGCGGCGGGTAAGGGCCGGGATGCCGCTGACCACGGTGCAACCCGGGAAGGGATCACCCTGGATGCCGTTGGGGGCGAGCAGGGTGCAGGCACCGCGCCAGCGATCCTCGGCGGCGAGCCGGGCGAGGGTGTCGAAGGCCTTCTGGGCCAGATTGGGCCCATCGCTGCCGCCGAAAGTGACCAGCAGCTTGTGGACGGCCAGGGGCTGGAGGGGCATCCGCCGGGGCCTGAGATCCAGGGCCGCCTTGTCCACCACGATGAAGCTGGATCCGCGCACCACGCGGCAGGCGCCGGAGGCCGTTTCGAAGGGACGCACCTTGCGGCCATTCACCACCTTCACGGGGTGGTCCGGCCAGCGCACGCCCTCCAGGAAAGGCTGGAAGAGCAGATCCGCGGATTCGTGGGCGTCCGTGTCGTCCTCCATCACGGCCACCTTCAGGGGCCGGAGGGACTGGAGGAAGGCGGTCGTGGTATCCCACTGGTCCACCAGCACGGCCGCCGCGCGGGCCTTCAGATCCGCGGGCAGCGGCGTGTGGAGATCGGCCCCGAGATACCGCGCTTCGCAGGGCAGCGGTTGATCCAGGAAGGGATGGGTGCCGCCCCCCACCCGGCGGGCGCGGTCGTCCCCGGAGACGGCGAGGCAGGCCTGGCCGCCCAGGGCGCGCCAGGATTCCTGAAGGGCGATGGCCCGGGCCACATGGCCCAGCCCGAGGCGCAGATCGGCGTGGACGCGGAGGATCAGCAAGGGGGACATGATGGGATGAGTCTACAGGTGGATGGAAGCGGGGGCCAAGGTGGAATCTTGGCGCATGGGTCAGAGTTCTGGGATGCTGATACCAGTCTGCGTTCAATAGAAAAGAACACCGCCAAGTCGCCAAGACGCCAAGCACTGCAAAAGCCGTTGTCTGTCGGAGATGTCCATGTCCGCTGCCTTGCTGATACCCGCCCCCGGCGCCAAGACCGCCAAGGTCTGCGGCATCCTGGCCATCGTCTTCGCCCTCACCTGCGTGGGCTTTCCCATCGCCATCATCCTGGGCATCATCGCGCTGGTTCAACAGGGGAAGGCCAAGCGCCTGGCCAAGGCCGAACCCGATGTCTATGAGCCGGTGCCCGCCACGGGTCTGGTCACCGGCATCATCGGCCTGGTGTTGCCGGTCCTGATGCTTCCGGTGGTGGGCATCGTCAGCGCCATCGCCATCCCGGCCCTGCTGGTCCAGCGCGAACGGGCCCGGGAAGTGGTTGTGCAGTCGAACCTGGACACGGCCCGGGCGCAGGCGGAGACGGCCCTGCAGGCCACCCATGCCAGGGCGCCCGGCCAGGTCCCCTCCCAGGACGCGATCATCCAGGCGCTCTCCGTGGACCCGGTCATGCAGGCCCTCAAGAACCCCATCACACCCTCCGCTCCGGCCTTCCAGCGCGGCACCGAGGGCCCCCTGGGCACCGTGATGGTCTCCACCGGCCAGGAGGAGGAGCGTGGCGTCACCACCTGGTCCATCAAGTTCCGGGCGGTGGCCAGACGTGGCGGCCAGGACCGGATCCTCGAAGCGGATGTGATCACCCACACCCAGGAGCAGGTGCAGGGCCGCACCGAGGACGGCTGGGAATTGGTGCAGCCGCCCACGGAAGCGCCCACTCCGCATCAGTGATAAAAACACTCCACGAAGGACACCAAGACGCCCTGCGGGCGCGCGAATGGTGAATGGCCAGCCGCGCAAGCGTTGCTGGGGGCCATAGGCCCAGGCGGCCCACCCCCGCTGCATTCGCGTCCATTCGCGTCATTCGTGGTTTCGGTTTTGATCATGTAAAAGGTTGGTTGAGGCAGGCCGACAATCGGGAAAAGGCAATCGGGTAGTGATGGTGTGCCCTTCTTAGTGCCCTTGGTTATTCTTCGTGTCCTTCGTGGAGGCTTTGGAGGCCCTTGTATCAGGGGTAAGGATGCCCCTCGGAGAAGCCCGGTCGAGGGGCAGCGATTTTTGGGGCTTCGGCCAGGGGCCATCCATCGGTGAAGTAGGCCTCCTTGTAGCGCACGTAGCGGGTCCAGACGCTGGCCACCAGTTGGCGCTGCTTCTCGCTGAGGGACCCCTTCACGGTCGCGGGCCAGCCAGCTATCAGGCTGTGGGGCGGGGCCTTGAAGCCCTCGCGCACCAGGCTCCCCGCGGCCACGAGACAGCCTTCCCCGATCTCCGCGCCGTCCATGATCGTGGTGCTCATGCCGACGAGGGCGCCCTTCCGGATGGTGCAGCCGTGCAGCATCACGTTATGGGCGATGCTCACTTCAGCCTCGATCAGCAGCGGCCACGTCTCGTTGGTGACGTGGAGGCAGCAGGCGTCCTGGATATTGGCGCGGGCGCCGATGCGGATCCAGTTCACATCGCCGCGGAGGACGCAGTTGAACCAGATGCTGGCGTCGTCGCCGATGGTCACGTCGCCCAGGATCAGCGCGCTGTCGGGAACGAAGACGCGGGCACCGATGCGGGGAACCATGCCTTGGAAGGGGCGGATCATGAACACCTCGGGATGCCGAACCTGCATTATCGGGCTTGGCTGAGTGGAGGCCGACTCCACGGCGGCGATGGGCCGGGAAGGCACGGGAGTTCCATGCTTCAGGGTACTCTGACCGGCATGACTGATCAGCTCATCCCCACCCGGCGCGCCTTTCCGGCGGACGATCCCATCTTTGCCCTCAACGCCGAGGCCGTGGCCCGGAAGGCTGCGGGCGAATCCATCCTCAACGCCACGGTGGGGGCCCTGTTGGATGATTCGGGCCAGCTGGTGGTGCTGGATTCCGTGATGGATCTCTGGCGGGATCTGACGGCCCTGGAGATCGCCCCCTACGCGCCCATCGCCGGGGATCCCGCCTTCCTGAAGGCGCTGGTGAAGCGGCACTGGCCCCAGCTGGACAGCGCGGGGGCCGCCTGCGCCACACCCGGCGGCAGCGGCGCCCTGGCGCTGTCGCTGCGCAACTTCCTGGAGCCGGGCCAGACCCTGCTCAGCACCGCGCCCTTCTGGGGGCCCTACGCCACCCTGGCCACCGAGAACGGGATGCATCTGGCCACGGCGCCCTGGCCCGCGGTGGGGCAGGCGCTGGATGGGGCGGCCTGGGACGCGGCGCTGCGGAACTTGATGAAGACCCAGGGCCGCGTGCTGCTGTGGCTCAACGATCCCTGCCACAACCCCACGGGCCGGAGCCTCTCCACGGCGGATCGCGCCGTGTTGTCGGGCTTGTTGCGCGAGGTGTCCGCCCTCGGCCCGGTCACGCTCCTCCTGGATTTTGCCTATCTGGACTACACCCGGGAGCCCGGGGCCGTCGCCGCTGCCCTGGAGGACTACGCGGCTCTGGGCGCCGAAGGCCGGGTGCTGGTGGGCGCCTCCCTGTCGCTGTCGAAGTCCATGACGCTCTACGGTGCGCGGTGCGGCGCCCTGGCCTTTCCCTGGTGCGGGGATCCGGCCCTGCAGGCGGCCCTCACCCAGTCCTGCCGGGGCACCTGGTCCAATTGCGCCAAAGCGCCCCAGTCCCTGCTGCTGCGCCTGGCGAAGGATGGCAAGGCCCAGGCCCGGCTGGCGGCGGAACACCGCCACTGGTCCGAGGTGCTGGCGGCCCGGGCCTCGGCACTGGACGCGGCCCTGGAAGCCGAAGGCATGGACGCGCTCCACTGGCAGGGCGGGTTCTTCGTCACAGTACCGGCGGCCGATCCCGGGGCCGCCTCCGGGCGCCTCAAGGCCGAGGGTGTCTACACGGTGCCGCTGCCGGAGGGCCTGCGGGTGGGCCTCTGCGCCCTGCGCCCGATCGAGGCCCCGCGGTTCGCGCAGGCCCTGAGGCGGGCGGCCGCCCGTTGATTCAGGCTTGGAACCGGGCCCATCCCGCGGTATTCTGACCGACCGCGGGCGTATAACTCAGCGGTAGAGTGCTACCTTCACACGGTAGAAGTCCCAGGTTCGAATCCTGGTACGCCCACCAAAACCCCCCGCCGGGTGGCGAAAAAGGCTCCTCCGGGAGCCTTTGCAGCCGGGACCCGGCGAGGGGGTTTTAAACGGAGCCATCGTCGGGGCCCATCCCACTGTCCTGTCCTGCTGAGTCCAATCCCGGAGTCCCCCATGCCTCTGATCCTCGCCACCCAGGTCCGCGCCGGGATGATCGTCAACTTCGAGAACGAGCTCTGTCGCATCATCAGCACCGAGCACCAGACCCCCGGCAACCTGCCGGCCCGGGTCCAGGTGAAGATGAAGCGCCTCAAGGACGGCATCAACCGGGAGAACCGCTTCGGCAGCTCCGACAAGGTGGACAAGGCCAGCCTGGAGCAGCACATGCTCGAATACCTCTACGAGGACGGCAACAGCCTCGTGTTCATGAACAACGAGACCTACGAGCAGCTCGAAGTCAGCAAGGACATCCTCGGCGAGGACATGGTCTTCCTCGAACCCAATATGCAGGTGGAGATCGAGTTCTACGAAGGCCAGCCCATGGGCGCCACCCTGCCGCCCAGCGTGGTGCTGGAGATCGTGGAAACCGATCCGGTCATGAGGAACGCCAATGCCACCGGCTCCTACAAGCCCGCCAAGCTGGACAACGGCATCACCGTGGGCGTGCCCCCCTACATGGAGGCGGGCCAAAAGATTCGCGTGAACACGGTGGATCGCACGTTCATGGAGCGGGTCAAATAGCCGCCAGACCCTCCGGCAGGGAGGCCTTGCGTATCGCCGGAGGCGATACCAAGAGGATTCGCGTGAACACGGTGGATCGCACGTTCATGGAGCGGGTCAAATAACCTCGTCATCCGCTGAAATTCCCAAGGATCACCCTGATCGGCCAAAGCTGCCGGGGTCTTGTTCGGCGCGAATTTCATCGGAAGAAATTCCAACCTCGCGGTAAAGTACAGGTCGCCTGGTTCCCGGATGCGTGACCAGAATCACAATTCGATGGAAATGTGCGATAACTGTTCTAGAGCCCTGGTGGAGCCCCATGCCTCAAGCAGTCCTCAACCTGAGACGGATCGAGTTCCTGGCGGGGCTGCCGATGAACGCGGCCGAGGAACTGGCCAGCATCGCCGAACTGCGCCGCTTCCCTGATGGCGCGCGGGTCTACACCCAGGGTGATCAGGTGCCGGGCGTGTACGTGGTGGTCAAGGGCGGGCTGAAGGTTTTTCGCACCGATGGACGGGGCCGGGTGCAGGTGCTCCAGTTCCTGAAGGTCGGCGATTGCGTGGGCGAGGTGCCGGTCTTCGACGGCGCCCCCATCGCCTCCAGCGCCGAATCCCACGGGGAAACGGAATGCTGGCTCATTCCCTCCGCGCCCCTGCGCCAGATCGTCCACCGCCACCCCGAAGTGGCCGAGATGCTCATCCAGCACTTCACCGCCAAGGTGCGCCACCTGGTGACCCTGGTGGAAACCCTCAGCCTGCACAGCGTGCCCGAGCGCGTCGCCCAGCTGCTGCTGGAGGCCCATGAATCCAATCCCGTGCGGTCCCTGGTGGAATTCCAGGAGACCCAGGAGGATCTGGCCCAGTGCATCGGCGCCAGCCGCGAAGCCTTCAGCCGCGCCCTGCGCCTGCTGACGGACCTCGGCCTCATCCAGAGCACCTTCCCCGTGGTGCGCATCCTGGACCTTGGGAAGTTGCAGCGGTACGCGAAGGGTTAACCTCTGCTCCAAAAACGCTGCGCGTTTTTGGAGATAGGAAAAGATCTTTTTCTATCTCCGAATCGCCGAAGGCGATTTGGAGCAGGGACCGGCTCCCAGAATGTGCCGCTCATCACAGACCTTCCGGTCCGGGTGCCGCGGACCCGGGTGTATCGTCCTGCTGTGCCCATGAAGCGTCCACAACGCCACTCCGCCGAGGATTTTAACTGCCTGTTGGTGGCCGGGTTGAACCCGCAGGCGCGGCCTGGCCGGAGCTGGATCCACTGGGCATCGCGCATCCACCCTCACGGCCTGTTCCGCCATGGAAGCCTCCTCGCCGGCCTGCTGGCCCTGCTGGGGACGGCAGGCCTGCTCCGTGGGGGCGGCATCGGTGGCTCCAAGCACGATCTATCCACCATGACTTCGCCCGCGGCCAGCCAGGTCTGCATGTACTGCCACACGCCCCACCATGCGAACAACACCCTTTCGGATATCCACGCTCCGCTCTGGAACCGCGTCGTGAACCGGACCAAGGTGTTCACGGTCTACAACAGCCCGAGCCTGACGGGCGCACCCGGTGATCCCAACCGGACCGTGTCCGTGCTTTGCCTGGGCTGCCACGATGGAACGCTGACCTCGGGCACCGTCTACGGGCTCACGCGAACCGATAAGCACGATCTGATCAATGGCCCCGGACTGGGGCAGACGAACTACTCTCCGAACTGCCAGCGATGCCATCAGAGCCTTTTCGGCGGCGTCGAGCGGTGGAAGCTGGGGCAGGATCTCAGCAACGACCATCCCATCGCGATCAGCTTTCCGGCCAATCTCTCGGGACGCTTCCGCACCCCCCCGGATCCCGTGAATGGCTGGCCGGATGCCCGGCTCTATGCGGGGAAGGTGGAATGCCCCACCTGCCACACCGTGCATGACCCAGCGATCCCGCCCTTCCTTCGAAAGAGCAATGCGGGCAGCGCCCTCTGCCTGACCTGCCACCTGAAGTAGCGGGTGGCTGCTCCAAAAACGCTGCGCGTTTTTGGAGATGGGAAAAGACCTCTTTCTATCTCCAAATCGCTTTTGGCGATTTGGAGCCAGGCTACACGATCGTCAGGTAGCGGACCTTGGCCCCGGCCTCTTGGCCGGGGCTTTCGATCCAGGCGCAGGCGTCAGCACGGGCCAGGGTAATGAGGTCGGCGGAGCCCTTGCCGGGCAGGGGTTCGAGGCGGCCCTCCACCAGGCGGCAGGGGTGCAGCAGGGGGCGATCGCCCTTGTTCTTCACGGCGGCGGCCAGGCGGGCCCGGCGCCATGGATCCGGCGCGGCGCGGCCCTCCAGCCGGGCCAGGGCCACGGGGAGGAAGAGCAGGGCGTTGAGGTGGGCGGACACGGGATTCCCCGGCAGGCCCAGCACCAGCAGATCGCCCAGCCGGGCCGCCAGCATGGGCTTGCCGGGCTTGAGGCGGATCTTGTGGAAGAGGATGGTGGCGCCCAAATCCTTCAGCACGGCGGGTAGGTGATCGTGATCGCCCATGCTCACGCCCCCGGACGTCATGAGGATGCGGATATCGCCAGGGTTCCGCAGGGCGGCGGCCAGGGCCGGGGGATCATCAGGCAGGGTGGGGCGCAGCGTCACATCGGCGCCGAGGCGATGGGCCAGGGCCGCCAGCATGGGGCCGTTGGAATCGCGGATCTGATGGGGCGCCGGATGGGGAACCAGTTCGTCGCCGGTGGAGGCCACGCCCACTCGGATGCGCAGGCGCCCCGGCAGGGGCAGGCCCTCCTGGGCCCGCAGACCCACGCGGGCGGCATTGAGGGGCGTCCCCGCGGGCAGCAGCAGATCCCCGGCCCGGGCCTGGTCGCCGCAGCGGCGCACGTGGTCGCCGGGACGGGGATCCGTCGTGGGATGGAGGGAGTCCCCGTCCGCCTCCAGTTGCTCCACGGGCACGATGGCATCGGCCCCGGGGGGCAGCGCCGCGCCGGTCATGATGCGCACGGCGGTGCCCGGCGTCACCGTGAAGGCCGCGGGATCATCCCCGGCGAAGAGGGTGCCCAGGATCCGGCGCGGGGCGCGGCCTTCGACGGCCCGCAGGGCCACGCCATCCATGGCGGCCCGGTCCGTGGCGGGATCGTCCCGCTCGGCCCTGACTTCAGCCAGAGCCGGGGCGGGCAAGGCCTCCCATAGGCGGCGCAGGGCCTCGTCGAGGGGCAGCAGATCGGGGTGGTCGCAGCTCATGGCCATGGCCGAATGGTAATCCCTGTGAGCCCCCAGCGGGCTGTCAGCACTTCACCTCGGCGTTCTTCCGGGCGTAGTACCACCAGTTCAGGACCAGGCAGACCAGGTAGAAGAGGGCGAAGCCGTAGAGGGCGTTCTCCACGGTGACGGCGCCCGGCTTGATCTGGCTCTTGAAGACCGTGGGGATGATGAAGCTCCCATAGGCCGCGGCGGCTCCGGTCCAGCCGAGCACGGGGCCGGCGAACTGGGGTTCGAAGATGAAGGGCACCATCTGGAAGGTGCTGCCGTTGCCGATGCCGCTGCCCAGGAAGAGCAGCATGAAGCTCATCATGAAGGCGGCGAAGTAGGCTCCCGGGTCGGGCGCGGCGACGGCGGCCTTCACGTAGTGCGCCACCAGCAGGGCGCCCACGATCTGGATCACCGTGGACCACTGGGTCACGACGCTGCCGCGCAGCTTGTCGGACAGCCAGCCGCCCACGGGACGGATGAGGCTGCCCAGCAGGGGTCCCAGGAACGCATAGGCGCTGGGGTCCTTCTTGAACACGATCTTGATGAGCAGGGGGAAAGAGGCGCTGTATCCGATGAAGCTGCCGAAGGTCATGATGTAGAGCAGCGTCATCACCCAGTTGTGCTTCATGCGGAAGATGGCGAACTGCTTGTCGAGGCTTCCCTTGACCTTGCCTGGGAAGAGCTTCATCACCCCGAGGCAGAGGAACACCACCAGCAGCACGAGGCCCAGCTGGAGGCCCAGCGGCAGCTTGGGATGCTTCACCAGGATCCAGGCGCCAAGAGCGCTCACCGCAAGGCCCACGGCCTGCATGGCGAGGATGCGTCCCAGGGCGGCGGAAGTGGGTTCGCTATCGTGGGCGGGCAGGTTGTTCATGCCGAACCAGGAACCGACGGTGAACACCAGGAGCAGGGGCACCCACACCAGGGCGCCGTTCTGGATGTAGAGGGCCTGTCCGGCGGCGCTGAGGTGGGGCGCCCCGGCCAGGCTCCCGAACAGGGCGCCGGCCATGACGGCGGGCACCAGGAACTGCATGACGGAGACACCCAGGTTGCCGATGCCCGCGTTGAGGCCCAGGGCCAGTCCCGACAGCCGCCTGGGGAAGAAGCCGTTGATGTTGGACATGGAGGAGGAGAAGTTGCCGCCCCCGATGCCCGACAGCACCGCCAGGGCCGCGAAGGTGGCGAAGGGGGTGGTCCTGTCCTGCAGGGCGATGCCCGCGCCCAGGGCGGGGGCGATGAGCAGGGCGGTCGTGATGCCCACCACGTTGCGTCCACCCGCCAGGGCCACCAGGAAAGAGCTGGGGATGCGCAGGGTCGCCCCCGCCAGGCCCGCGATGCTCACGAGGGTGAAGAGCTGCGTGTCGTCGAAGGGGAAGATGCCCTTCATCTTGGCGGTGAGGATGCTCCAGAACATCCACACGCTGAAGGCGCAGAGCAGGCTCGGCACCGAGAAGGCGAGGTTGCGCCAGGCGGTACGGCTGCCGCCGGTGGCCCAGGCCTGCGGGTCTTCAGGGTTCCATCCGGTGAGTTTGATCATGGCTGTCTCCGTTCAATCGAGGTCGGGGGCGAAGGTGTGGCGGCGGTCCTCGCCATAGGTGTCGAGGGCCTTGCCGTGGGCGCCGACCCAGGAGCTGGTCCAGCGGCGGTCCACGAGGGCAAGTGCGCCCAGCGCGAGGGCGGAAAGCGCCACCCCTGACAGGAATCCGGGGCTGAAGGAGCCCAGGTGCTCCCTGCCGAGCCCCATGAAATAGGGAAGGAAGCCGCCCGCCAGGGCACCCACTTCGCCGATGAGGCTGGAGGCCACGGCCGTGTCGCCGCGGAACCGGAGCGGCACCAGCTGGAAGACGGCCCCATTGCCCGCGCCCATGGCGGCGAAGGTCACCACGAGGATGGCCACGGTGACCAGGGGATTGGCCGGCAGGGTGGCCGCCAGTCCCACGGTGACGAGGATGATGCCGCAGAGCCAGTAGAGGAGGCGGATGCCGCCGAGGTGGTCGGACAGCCACCCCCCGGCCACCCGGAGGACCGAGGCCACGATGACGATCACGGCGCTGTACTTGCCGACCGCGCTCTTGGGGATGCCGTACTGATCGCCGAAGAAGATGGGGAGGAAGCTGGAGAGGCCGATGAAGCCGCCGAAGGTCACGGAGTAGATGAGGTTGAAGATCCAGGCATCGCGGTTCCAGAGGATCTTGAGGTAATCTCCGAGCTTCTTCTTGTCTTCCCGATCCGCGGGCTCCCTGGCGAAGAGCAGCAGCAGCAGGAAGGCCAGGCCCATGGGGATCATGGCGAAGCCGTAGACCGTCTTCCAGCCGTAGACCAGGGCCATCGGTGGGGCCGCCAGGAGCGCCAGCACGGTGCCGCTGTTGCCGGCGCCGGCGATGCCCATGGCCAGGCCTTTGTATTTGGCCGGAAAGGAACCCGAGCCCAGGGAGAGGGCCACGCCGAAGGAGGCCCCGGCCACGCCCAAGGCGACGCCCATGCCCAGCACGTGGTTGTAGCTGGAAACGAATTGCCAGCCGAAGAAGAGGCAGCACAGGATGACGCCCATCTCGAGCAGGGCGGCGTTCTTCCGCCCGATGTACTGGGAGAGGATGCCCAGGGGGAAGCGCATCAACGCCCCGGCCCACACGGGTACGGCGACCATGAACCCCTTCTGGGCGGGGGTCAGCTGGAACTGTTCCGCGATGAAGAGGGCCATGGCCCCGTTCAGCACCCAGATGGCGAAGCAGAAGTCGAAATAGAGAAAGGACGTCAACAGCGTGGGCATGTGGCCGGAGCGGGTGAAGGCCTTGGCCTCCTGGAGGAGGGACATGCTGGGACTCCGTAGAAAGGACTGGTGCACCCGGGGATTGGGCGTGGATCGGGCCAAAGTGGCTCCGATGGAGCCCTACTCCTTGGATCCCCGCGTCAGGGTGCTCCGGAACGCCAGGAACAGGGCGATGGCCGTGAGGGCGAGGGAGATGCCGAAGGCTCCCGGCAGCACGCTGCGCTGGCCGTCGAGGACAGCACCCAGGATTGTCTCAAAGAGGTAGATCTGGATCACCAGCAGCACCAGGATGACGCCCAGGGCGGCGGGGGAGATGCGGACGCGGGGGATGTTCATGCCTGCACCTCCGTCTTGTCGCGGGGACAATCAGCCCGGTGGTTCAGATTCTCGAGCGTGGGCTTGGGCAGCTCGCCCACGGCCCAGAGGCTCCCATCGGCTCGCGCCTCGATGGCAATGGCCGAAAGAGGCCGGCTGGGTGGCCCCTGTACGGGGAAACCCCGGTCCGGTTCGAAGAAGCCCAGGTGGCAGGGGCACTCCAGCCGCTCGTTCTTGAACCGCACGGCGCAGCCCAGGTGCGTGCAGGTCTGCCGGTAGGCCTTCAGCTCGCCCTTGGAGGTCCGCAGCAGGATGCAGGCGTCGTGGGCGTCCCGGAACGTGAAGAGCCGGCTTTCGCCGCCCTTCAGATCGGATGCCATGCCCAGGGCCACGGGATGCCCGGAAGGGCCTGACGCTGGATCGGAGGCTCCCTCAAGGGGCTTCTTCCACATCCAGAGGAAACCGATGCCCGTGGTGAACCCGGCGCTGACGAGCGCCAGGAAGCGGGCGAACTCCCGGCGGGAGAAGTGGCTCTCCTCGGCCAGGTCGAGGGGAAAGGCGCGGCGCCACCAGGTCATCAGAAGCCTCCGTGAATAAGCAGAGCCGCGTCCAGATGCAGGGGCGTTCCGGGATCGGGCACCATGAGGGCGTTCTTCGTCTCCACATGCACCGTGCCGATCAGGAAGTCGCGCAGGGGTTTGTTCTTGCGCAGATTGGCCACCTCATCCTTGCGGACGAAGAGCAGCGCCTGGCTGGGGCAGACCGTGGCGCACATGGGCTTGTGGCCGATGGAGGTGCGATCGTAGCAGAGGTCGCACTTGAGCATCTGCTCCAGCCCCGGGAACACGATGGGGATGCCGAAGGGGCAGCTCAGCTCGCAGTTCTGGCAGCCGATGCAGCGGGGCTTCTGGGCGGCATGGACCACGCCGTCCTCGCTGCGCTTGATGGCGTCCGAGGGGCAGACCTGGGCGCAGATCGGATCCTCGCAGTGCATGCAGACCGTGGGCACGGTCTGGGTGCTGTTGTAGCGGTCCATCTCGTCGAGGTGGATCATGGAACGGCCCCGGTGGGTGCCGCACTCGGCGCAGGCCCCCACGCAGGAATAGCACCCGATGCAACGCTGGGGATCGATAAAAAAGCCGTAGTCCTGGGGCACCATCAGAACACCTGCTCGGGCATGTCGGTCTGGTTGCCGCGAGCCTCGAAGGCCATGCGCTGCAGCTCCGCCAATTCGGGGGAGAACCGGTCCCTGGTGGTTTTCTGGAGACGGACGGCGCTGATCTTGTACTCGGGAATCCTGGAGACGGGATCGAGGTGCCGGCCCGTGAGCTGGTTGGCCGACAGGGCCCCGGCCCAGTGATACGGGATGAATACGGTGTCGGGGCGGATCGTCTTGACCACCTTGGCGGGAAGCACCATGGATCCCCGCCGGGAGGTGATCTCCACGGCATCACCCTCCTGCAGGCCGTACCGCTCGGCCAGACGGGGATGGATCTCGAGGTAGGGGTGCGGGCACTGCTCCACCAGGAACCCGATGCGGCGGGTCTGGGTGCCGCTCAGGTAGTGGAAGACCACGCGGCCCGTGGTGAGCCAGATGGGGAAGGCCTCGTCCACCACCTCCATGGGCGGGCGGTAAGGGGTGGGATTGAACTTCGCCTTGCCGTCGGGGTGGAAGAACTTCCCCTGTTCGAAAAGGCGCGGCGTGCCTGGATGATCCTCGGAGGGGCAGGGCCAGAAGATGCCCAGGTTCTTTTCGATCCGCTCGTAGGTGATGCCGGCGTAGTCCGCGGTGCCCCCCTTGGAGGCCACGCGCAACTCGTTGAAGATGTCTTCTGGCTTCTTGAAATGGTCGAAGTACTTGCCCTGTCCAAGCCGATGGGCCAGTTCCACCATGATCTGCCAGTCGGGGCGGGCGTCGCCAGGGCAGTCCACGGCCTTGTTGATCTTGATGACGCGGCCTTCGGCGCTGGTGGACGTGCCCTCGTCCTCCTCGTGCAGGGCCGATGGGAACACGATGTCGGCGTGCTGGGCGCTTTCGCTGAGGAAGAAGTCCAGGCAGACGAAGAACTCCAGCTTGCTGAGGGCTTCCCGCGTGAACTGCGAGTCCGGCAGGGAGACCAGCGGGTTGAAGCAGAGCAGGAGCAGGCCCTTGATCTCGCCCGCGTGGATGGCGTTCATGATCTCCTGGGCGCTCTGGCCCAGGCCCGGCAGTTCCTCGTCCGTGCAGCCCCAGACGCCGCAGATGTACTTCCGGTGCTCGGGGTTGCTGATGTCGCGGTTGCCCGGCAGCTGATCGCACTTGTGCCCGTGCTCGCGGCCGCCCTGGCCGTTCCCCTGCCCCGTGATGGTGGCGTAGCCGCAGCCGGGCCGGCCAATGCGGCCCGTGGCCAGCACCATGTTGATGCAGCCGAGGACGTTGTCCACGCCCTTGCTCTGGTGCTCGATGCCGCGGGCGTGGAGCAGGAAGCTGGTCCGGGCCTCGCCCCACATGCGGGCGGCCTTCTCGATGGCCTCCACGGGGAGGCCCGTGATCTGGCTGGTCCATTGCGGCGTGCAGTCCTTCACCGCGCTCAGGGTTTCTTCAAAACCCTGAGTGTGATTTTCAATGAAGTCATGGTCGAGGAGATTCCACTTGTGCAGCAGGTGCAGGATGCCGTTGGTGAGGGCGGAATCCGTGCCGGGCTTCAGGGGCAGGACCAGGTCCGCGGTGCGGGCCAGGGGCGTGATGCGGGGATCCACGACGATGAGCAGGGCGCCGCGGTCGCGGGCGCGCCAGATGTAATCGGTGGTGATGGGGGCGCACTCCGCGATATTGGCGCCGGCCACCCAGATCACGTCCGCCAGCTCGATATCCGCCCAGGAATTGGCCGCGCGGTCCACGCCAAAGGCCTTCTTGTTGCCCGCCCCGGCGCTCACCATGCAGAGGCGGCCGTTGTAGTCGAGGTTCTTGGTCTGGAGGCCCAGGCGCGCGAACTTGCCCGCGAGGTAGCTCTTTTCGTTGGTGAGGGACACGCCGGACAGCACCGCGATGGCGTCCTTGCCGTGCTGCTGCTGGATGCGCTGGATCTCGGCCACGGTGCGGTCCATGGCCTCGCTCCAGTCCATGGGCTCGAAGCCGCGCTCCGTGCGCTTCATGGCCCGGGTGAGGCGGTCAGGGTGGTTGCCCTGGAGGTAGCGCTTCACGCCCTTGGGGCACAGCTTGCCCTTGTTGAAGGGGAACTCCTCCCAGGGATCGAAACCGATCACCCGGTTGTCCTTCACCTTGAGCTTGATGCCGCACTGCTGGCCGCAGAAGCAGCAGTGGGTCTCCACCACCTTGTCGGGGGTGGGATCGGACAGCCAGCCCCCGGGCGGGGCCAGGTTCAGGTGGGGGCCGAACTGGGCGCGGAGCTGGTCCTGGGAAACGGGAAGCGTGCTCATGAAGACCTCAGGACGTCAGGCTGATGGAATCGGAAATGGGCTCGGCGTGCACGGGGATCGTGGCGAAGGGATCGAAGGCCCCGTGGAGCCGCACGCCCTGGGCCTTGGCCACGAGCCGGCGCTTGCAGCGGGGACAGAGATCCAGGTGGTGGACGCCTCCGCCGTGCCGGGCTCCGTCCAGGTCCAGTTCCTTCCACAGCGCGCCCAGATCGCGGCGCTGGTTGGCCCGGATGAAGGGGCTCCCGCAGCCCTTGCAGGCGAGGCGACCCTCCGCTTCGCCCTCGGCCTTGTAGAGGGTCACGCCCAGCTGGGCGGGGCGTTGTACCACGTGGAAGAGCTTGCCGAAGGGCAGGCCCAGCAGCAGGAGGATCACCGTCAGTTCGTGCAGGAAGGCCAGCGTGGCGAAGTTGCGCCCCTGGAGCCATTGCTCGGAGGCCGTGAGCATCAGGCCCGTCATGCTCACGGCGATGAGGAGGACCAGGGGGAGCAGATCCAGGTCGAAGCGCTGGGTGGCGGAATCGCCCTCATCCTGCTTGCGGCGGATGAGGCTGAGCACGCAGCCCGCGATGACCATGACAGCCGCGACGTTCAGGATGTGGAAGCTGAGGAAGGCCTGGAAACTGTCCAGGGGGAAGGCCCCGGCGGGAAAGCCGAGGACCCAGGCCTGGTAGCGGTCCGGGTTCAGGCCCTCGCTGGTGAAGCGGACCCATCCGAAGACCAGGGGGAGGGTCACGGCAAAGCCCAGCATGCAGCCCCAGGCGAGGAGGGCGTGCGCGCCCCAGCGGCGGAGGGACCGCTTCTCGATGAAGCGCTGGAGGAAGATCTGATCGAGCGCCAGCAGCGCCATCCTCGGAGCCGCCCTGAACACCCTTGACGAGAAGAGCAGGCGGACGGTGTGGGTGAAGTACATGCGGGTGGCCGGGCGCTCGATCCAGGCGAAATAGCGGTAGGCCACGCCGAAGCAGGCGAAGAGGGTGGCCAGCAGGTAGCCCAGGAGCGCCGGATCCAGCCAGCGTCCGCCCCGGCTGCCGAGGGCCACGGCCCCGATCAGCGCCAGGGTGGCCAGGGCGGCCCGGATCAGGGGACGGGGTTCGAGGTCGAGTTCGCCGATGAGGCTCATGGCTGGACTCCGAAAGGATCTGAAGGTGATTTATAAACAGATACCATAGTCCTGAATCAGGGCAAAGGGGCGTGGCCTCAAGACCTCCCGGCCTGGGACCGGGCCTTGAATTCTTTCTGGTTCCGCAGGTCCATGAGCTGCAGATCCCGGATGGTGGCTTCGGTCATGGAGGTGGCCACCTGGGTCTTCACGGCGGCCCAGGCATCGTGCAGGGGGCAGGGATGGTCCCCGCCGCAGGTGGGGAAGCCCATGATGCAGCCCTCCATGGAATCGGGGCCTTCCAGGGCGATCACCACCTCCCCCACGGTGATGCGGTGGGAGGGCCGCGTCAGCCGGAAGCCGCCCTTGGGGCCCCGGACGGATTGCAGGATGTCGGCCTGGACCAGCCCCTGGAGGATCTTGGCGAGGTAGGGGCCCGGCAGCTCCAGCCGGGAGGCCAGATCCTTCGCCAGGGAGAAGGTTCCATCCTCGGGCAGGGCCGCGAGGGCGCGGAGGGCGTAGCCGGTGGCGGTGGAGAAGAGCATTCAGGATTCCTTTTTCTGATTTACAGGATCGGGGGGGCGGATTCCGGAGTCCAGCCCCAATGTGACCAATGTCAGGTGCTCAGATCAGGGCCCGCCAGAGCAGCAGGAGGCCCAGCACGCTCAGCCCCCCTTCCCGCCACCCGAGGGTGCGGGCAGGGATCGGCCGGTAGGGCAGGAGGGCCCTCAGATAGAGCAGCACGGCCCAGCCTGTCCAGATCCCGCCCGCCGTCCCCCGGGGCGCCAGCAGGAGCGCCGAGACGCCCAGCAGCAGGGCATGTAGGACGTGGACCGCAATCATGCGCCCCCCGAGCCCGGAGGCGTCCAGTCCGTGGGCGTGGCCCAGGATGCGGCGGACGTGGGCGAGGTTGGCGCCTCCCACCAGCGTGATGAGCAGCCAGGCCTGGCCGGCTTCGACCAGGGTGCCCCCGCCGGCCACGAGCATGGTGGCGGCCAGCCCCGCGAAGGCGCCCTGGGCGATCAGTTCCACGGCCAGAGACCGGACCGCCCGCTGCAGGTCCGCGCGCAGGGCCAGGACGACCAGCGGCGCCACGCAGGCCAGGGGGAGCAGGAACCGGGGGCCGGAAAGCAGGAGGGCCACCGCTCCGAAGGCGAGGGCGAGTCCTCCGGACAGGAGGAGCGCCCGGAGCTGGGCGGGATCCTGTCGGCCGCTGAGCACCCGCCTGAGCGGGGGGCGCCCGAGGAAGAACGACAGCGCCGCCAGGCCCAGGCAAAGCCCCGCCGGGCTGGGGCGGAGCAGCAGGCCCAGGGCCAGCGGAAACCCCAGCATGAACCAGCTGCCGTGTTCGGGCGGAAGGAGGGTGCGCCAGGGGGGAAGCAATCGGGTCATTTCGGTATCCAGTATCCGAAATAGAGTCTGCCTTGGATTTCCGTCTCAGGCCATGCGTCTTATCACATCTCCGATGCGATGAGGCGCAGGCCCTCCAGGGCCTCCTCCATGGTCAGGAAGACCGGCAGCCCGGCGGCCCGGAGTCCCTGCCGGTAGGTGTCATAGAGGTGTCCGCCCTCCACGGCCACGCCCACCCACTTGCCGCTGGCCCGGGTGAGATCTGCCAATGCGGAGGCGAAGGCCTGGATGGCGTCCGGATGCTGCGTATCCAGGCGGACTGTGAGAGGCACCAGGCCCACGACGACCGCCTCGGCCTCCGTGGCCAGCAGCAGCCTGGCCGTGGCGAGGTAGGCGGCTTCGTTGGCCATGGGCGTGAGGTCCAGAGGGAGGCGTAGACTGACGAGCCCCGTGAGTCCTTCGGCCTCGAGGGTGGCGGCCAGGGCAGCGGTTTCCGCTTCCGTCAGCTTCGCGCCGCGGAAGGGGCCGTTCAGCAGATCGGCGGAAGCCACGGATTCGAAGCCGGCGTTGGTCATGATGGCGATGGAGGCCGGCCGGCCTTCGGGGTAGGCGCCCAGCCAGGCCAGGGCCGCGTCGAAGGCTTCCATGCGCTCGGCGAGCATCACGCCCGCCCGGCGCAGCACGGCGGCCTGCAGCGCGTGATCGCCGGCGAGGGCGCCGGTGTGGCTGCTGGCGGCGGCCATGCCCTCCTGGCTGCGCCCGCCCTTGTAGACGAGGACGCGGCGGCCAGAGGCCCGGAGATCCTTGGCAGCCTCGGCGGTGGCCTTCAGATCGCCGGGGGCGAAGCCTTCCAGGTAGACGCCCACCACCTTCACGGCGGGGTCCGACGCGAAGCCCCGCAGGAAATCCGAGCAGCGCAGGTCCATCTGGTTGCCGATGGCGACGGCGGCGCGCAGCCCCAGTTCGGGACGGCGGCTGAGGCGCGTGATGAGGAAGGCGCCGCTCTGGCTGGCCAGCGCCACATGGCCGGGCCTGGCCGCGAGCGGCAGTTTCACCTCGGGGATGAAGAGCGTGTTGAGGGCCAGGTCCGGGCTGAAGAGGCCCAGACCGTTGGGGCCGATGATGGCGGGCGTCCACTTCCCGGCGCGGCGATGTTCGTCGAGGCAGGCCACGAGCCGTTTTCCGAGGCCATCGGTATCCGCGCCATCGCCCAGCCCCCCGGCCACCAGGTAGACCACGGTGGCACCGCCGCCCTGGCGGCAGAGCTGCTCCACCGCCTCCAGCGTCTGGGGCGCGGGCAGGGAAAGGATGAGTTGATCCGTCGGATCGGCGGCCAGGTCCGCCACGGTCGCCAGGCAGGGCAGGCCCAGGAATTCATGAGCCCCGGGCTTGATGAGCCGGAGCGATCCCTCGGGCAGGCCCGACTTCCGCACGTTCTCCAGGATGATGCGGCCCACGGTGCCTTCGCGGCTGGAAACGCCCGCGATGACGAGGCTGCGGGGATTCAGCAGGGCCTGGTACCAGGCGGGATCCGGGGCGGCGCCCGTCGTGGCGGCGGTGGCCTCCACCGTGCCCACGCCGTCCAGGGCCGTGGGCAGGCCCTCGCCGTCCAGCACCACGGGATTGAGTTCGAGCAGGGTGACGCCCTCCTTCTCCAGTCCTTCCACCGCGCGCCACAGGCCCTGGAGGAAGGCCAGGAGTCTTGTTTCGTCGGTGAGCGCTTCGGTACCTCGCTGATGGCCGAGCCAGGTGCGCCCGAGCCAGTGGGCGCGCAGATCGTCGAGCGCCTGTTCCGGCGTGGTCAGGGCGATGGGCCAGATCAGGGGCGGGGCCAGGGCGGCCCAGGCGTCGGCCTGGAGGCCGCCGATGCCGCAGACCACGAGCCAACCTGCGTCCGGATCGCGCTTCAGGGACACGAGGGCTTCCGTGGGCAGGCCGGCCAGGCGCTTGAAGGCCACCTTCTCGCAGACGAGGCCGCCGATCCAGGGATGCTCCGCCACCCGCTGCCGCATGGCGGCGGCTTCGGCTTTCAGGGCCTCGGCATCGAAGATCCCGAAATGCACCGCGCCCTGGTCGGACTTGTGCCAGAGCTGATCCGCGATGCCCTTGAGCACGATGGGCTCGCCGGGCGCGAAGGGCAGGGGGCCGGCTTCCAGGAACCCGTGTCGCGGCACGCGCAGACCCGCGGCGGCGAGCAGGCCGTAGGCTTTGGCCTCGTCCAGAAAACCGATCACGTGAGTCATGTCTGGCTCCCAAATAAGATTCACCACGGAGACTCACTGCGGCCGGGGCCGCAACCAAATCGAGAGGGACAGAGGACGCGCTGAGATGGGGATGGAGGGCACTCGAAAGCCTGGAACGGCGAAAAAACGCGTTTCTTGTTCACCGTTCCTCACCGTTTCTCACCGGTTTCTTTTTTTCGGTATGACTCTTCCACAAAGAAAAAGGAAGTTCGACCGGTGAGGAACAGTGAGGAACGGTGAGAAAGATAACTGACATCTAGCCCTAATCCCTCGGTGCCCCTGTGGTGGCTCTTTTCAGGCTGTTACTGGTACCAGGCCCCGCCCGGCCTCGAAGGCTTCGAGGTTCTTTTGGGTGACGCGTTCGCCCTTGGCTTCGAAGCGCTGGGTGATCACGTCGCGCCAGACATCCTCGGACACGGGCAGGAATTTCGAGGCCATGCCCAGCAGGGCCATGCCGCCGGCCTGGCGGTGATTGAGGCGGCGGGCCAGATCCTCGGTGTCCACCAGGTGGGCGCCCCGCACCGACTTCAGGGCCGCATAGACATCGTCCAGGGGCGGGTAGCCCTCCATGTTGACCTGGGGCTCTTCGGACACCACGAGGTGTCCGTCCATGCGCAGCATGGCGACGTAGCGGAGGGCTTCGAGGGGTTCGAGCGAGATGAGCAGATCGGCGCAGCCCTGGTCAATGATCGGCGAGCTGAGGGGTGCTTCGGAGAAGCACACCTGGGCGTGGACGCTGCCGCCCCGCTGGCTCATGCCGTGGATCTCGGATTGCAGCGCGTGGAGGCCGCTGCGGCGCAGGGCTTCGAGCACGATCTGGGCGAGGGAGAGCACCCCCTGGCCGCCGACACCGGACAGGACGATGCCGTGGATGCGGGCTTCGCTCATGGGCGGGCCTCCGTGGCGCAGCTTGCGGCGCTGGTGCAACAGGCCAGCTCCATGCGGGCCTTTTCTTCGCGATCGTGATCCTTGAGCACGCCCCGGCGGAGGGACTGGATGCATTCCCGCCGGAAGACGACCACGGACGGGCCGGGGTGCTGAAGGGCGGCTTCCATGGCCTTCACATTGGCCTCGTGCTGCTTGGGGAGCGGCGTCAGCACCTGGAGCTGGGCTTCGGGGATGCCCATGCCGAGCACCAGGCGCTCCACCTGGTCCAGGGCCTGGCTGGGCTGCTGGCCCGTCATGCCCACCACGCGATTATCGAGGATCAGGATGGTGACGTTCACGCCGGAATCGGCGGCCGTCAGCAGGGCCGGCAGGCCGCTGTGGCCGAAGGTCGAATCGCCGATGACGGCGACGGAGGGCGTCTGGCCAGCCAGGGCCGCGCCCACGGCCATGCTGATGCTGGCCCCCATCTCGACCACGGCGTGGATGGCGGCCATGGGCTCCTGGGCCGCCAGGGTGTAGCAGCCGATATCGCCGAACACGCGGGCATCGGGCACGCCCAGGTTCGCCAGGGCTGCCTGCAGGGCCTCGTAGGCGTCCACGTGGCCGCAGCCGTCGCAGAAGCGCGGGGGGCGCACGGGCAGATCGAGGGTGATGGCGTCCTTGCCCTCCGCGGCGATCAGGCCGAGGGCGTTCTTCAACAGGCGCGGGGTCAGCTCACCGGCGCGGGGCACCGTGCCATCCAGTCTTCCGTGGACCGCCGCGGCGCCCCGAAGTCCCAGGCGTTCCTCCAGCACCGGGTAGTCCTCTTCGAAGACGAACACCTCATCCACCTGGGCGAGGAAGGCCCTCTCAAGCTGGGGATCCAGGGGGTAGGCGGCGACCTCCAGGCGGGTCAGGGCGGCCAGTCCCGGGTGTTCCAACGCCAGCTGGTCGAAGTAGGCCCGCCCCATGCCCGACACAGCCACACCCTTGCGGCCCGTGCCGGAGACGAGACGGTTCATGGGCGCCAGATCCTGGAGCATGCGGGGCTGTTTGGCCAGCAGATCCACATAGCGGCGGCGGGCGTTGGAGGGGATCAGCACCCAGTTCTGCACCATGTCCTTGGGGACGACGCCGAGGCCCGCGGGGGCCAGGGTCTCCCGGCGGACCAGGGCGGCCCGGCAGTGGGCCAGGCGGGTGACCAGGCGCACCATTACGGGCACCTGCAAGGATTCGGACAGCTCGAAGGCCCGCCCGGTGAAGTCGTAGCATTCCTGCACCGTGCTGGGTTCGAGGCAGGGCAGCCAGGCGAATTCCGCCAGGCGCCGGCTGTCCTGTTCGTTCTGGCTGCTGTGCATGCCGGGGTCGTCGGCCACCAGGAGCACCAGGCCGCCCCGCACGCCCGTCAGGGCCGAATTCGCATAGGCGTCCATGGCCACATTGAGGCCCACGTGCTTCATGGTCACGAGGGTGCGGTGCCCGGCATAGCTCACGCCCAGGGCCAGATCGTAGGCCACCTTCTCGTTGGCGGCCCAGTGGGCCACGCGGCCTCCGGGTTCGGCGCGGATCATGGCCTCGACGAACTCGAAGCCCTCCGTGGAGGGCGTGCCGGGGTATCCGAAGGCGCCCTGGATGCCGGCGTCGAAGGCGGCGCATCCGACCGCCTCCACTCCCAGCGCGAGGGTGCTATGAACCATGAAAGCCTCCGGATGTTTCCAAGCAATGAAGTATGTGGATCGCGTCCAGTGCCGGGGGTCACACGGAGATTCTGGCCCGCCGGATGTGCGGGGTATCACAGCCCCGGGATCCTGGGGGAAAAGAAATCCGGGAACCTTTTCCTGTGCCCCCGGTCACAACTGGGTCCACGCAGGGAGAATTCAATTTCATAACAAATAAATATTTTGTTGTTTTTTTACAAATATTGGTGATATCAATATTATTTATTTGTAGTGTTTACAAATTTGAAAGAAATGTCACGAACATGTATTCAGATCATTCTGGAAAACCATAAAAGCATATAAAAAACATGCATAGGTACTCTTGAGGTCAGCTGAGTGTGGGACTAGCCTCGTTCCTGATCCGTGCATCAGCTAATCCCCCGGTGCCCGGACCCGCCCGCGATTTCCAGGAGGTTCCGCATGACCCCGCGCACCCATGTGGCCCTGCTCGCCACCCTGATGTCAGCTACCGCCTGGGGCCAGGAGGTGAGCCTGTACGGCACCACCATGGCCCAGATGTGGAAGCAGGAGATCCCGGGCTTCGACAAGAGCACCTTCACGCCAGCGACCCAGTATCTTGGCATTGATGCCACCAAGCTGGGCCGCGACAATTTGTCGCTGCACCTCTTCGGATGGGGCCGGACCGACCTGAGCGATCCGAGCACGTTCGATGGTTCCAAGTCCGGCGGCTACCTGAACTATGGCTACCTGCGCTACCGCTTCGACCAGGCGAATGCCGAGATCAAGGCCGGGCGTTTCACCGTCCAGCAGAGCACGGGCTTCGAGCAGGTGGACGGCGTCAGCGCGCGGACGGACCTTCGCGGCGGGTTCACGGTGTCCGCCTTCGCCGGCAAGCCCGTCCTCTACAAGACGGTGGATCCGGCGGCCCAGAAGGACTACGACTTCCAGCGCGACTTCATCGTCGGGACGCGCATCGGGCTGCGGCTGCCCAGGTTCGGCGAGATCGGCCTCTCCTACCTGCAGGATGGGACCAAGGCCGCCAAGGACCTGACGATCCCCTCCCCCGTGGACTACACCCGCAAGCAGGTGGGGGCCGACATCCTGATCGCGCCCGCCCCCTCATTCAATTTCCGCGGACGGACGGTCTTCGACCTCGCCAGCCGGCCGGATGGCGTCTCTGGAGCCTCCCGCATCGCCGAACACGATTACACCGCCACCGTGAAGCTCGGGGGCCGGTTCGTCCTGTCCGGCAATGTCGCGGAGCGGAACTTCTTCGCCTACTTCGCCGGCACCAACCTGCCTTCGCTCTTCCGCCAGGACGAGAAGGACAAGTTCCAGGGCTACGGCACCAGCCTCACCTGGAATGCCTCGGATTCCCTGCAGGTGGTGGGTGATTACCGCCACATGCGCCGCGAAACCTTCGGGGACGTGAACCGGATCGGCGGCGAGATCCGGTGGACCTCCCGCGAGAAGAAGTACCAGGCCGGTTTCGGCGCACGCTCGGTGAGCGCCACCCGGACCCTGCTCGTGGATCCCGCGGCTCCGGGCCGCAGCCTGTCCCACACGGAGGTCCGGGCCTGGAGCATGGTCTCCCGGGGCAAGTTCATGGCGAGCCTGGATGGCATCCTCCAGCGCTACGAAAAGGACAATCCGTATCTGGCCGGTCTCCAGGACGTGTATGAAATGGTGGGCTCGCTCGGCTACCAGGCGACCACGAACGTGAAGGTATCCGGGGACCTCAGCTACGGCAGCACCCCCGTCTCGAAGAACGAGATCCGGGGCCTGCTGCGGGCCGAGTACCGGTTCGGCTTCGCTCGGAAGGGAGGCCGCTGATGGCCCGGAAAACCGTTCTCCAGATTCTCGGCGTGGCGCTGGGACTCGGCTTCCTGATGGCGTGCAGCCTCGTTTCGCCCGAAACCAGCTTCGCTCCCACCCATCCGCAGGAACTGGGCGCGGGGCGGCCCCTGTGTTCCGAATGCCACAGCAACGATACGGCGAAGGGCGCCCTCAAGCCCTACGCGGCCTTCGATCACACGCCCGCCTTCGTGAAGAACCACAAGTCCCAGGCCAACCAGGATGCCAACAGCTGCGCCTCCTGCCACGCCCAGTCCTTCTGCGTGGACTGCCACGGCGGCAAGGTTCCCATGAAGCCCTCGATCCGCTTCGGCGACCGTCCCGACCGCGACATGCCGCACCGGGGGGATTACCTGACCCTGCACCGCATGGAAGGAAAGATGGATCCGTCCAGCTGCTACACCTGCCATGGACGGGCCAACAACGACAAGTGCCGGGCATGTCACCGGTAGGGATCCGTTTGAGTGTCGAAGGGGAAGACCATGAGCAGAACTAGATGGATGGTGGGTAGCTGTTTCGCGATGGTCCTCGCGCTGCTCGCCTGGGGATGTGCCGGGGACGCCGGGGCAGCGGCCCCGTTCAGCGCCACGACAGGGCAGCACCCGGCGACCTGGATCCCGACCCACTGGGCGGAATACGTCAAGACGCCCGATCAATGCCGCACCTGCCACGGGTCCACCGCGGATCCCGCCCTGGCCGGTGGGGTGTCCAAGGTGAGCTGTTTCGCCTGCCATGCGGATGGCGTCAACCATCCCGCGGGATGGGCCGATCCCGCCCAGCACGGACGCGGCGCCAAGCTCGCGCCGAGCGCGGATCCGATGGCGATGGCGGGCTTCGCCCACTGCGCCAAGTGCCACGGCGATACCTACGCCAACGGCCTCGCGAGCTCCTGCAAGGCCTGCCACACCAAGGCCCCCCATCCCGACCAGCCCTGG
Organism: Geothrix sp.; assembly: GCA_030681515.1. GTDB lineage: Bacteria > Acidobacteriota > Holophagae > Holophagales > Holophagaceae > Geothrix. The sequence goes on from JAUXSE010000025.1 coordinate 77,424, forward strand.
AACGGCACCACGCCATCCCTCACCAACCACAACTCGACCAATTCCGGGAATGCCCCGGAGTGTTTCAAATGCCATGCCGCCGGCGCCAACTCGACGCTCAAGCCGCTCACCACGCCACCCGCGGGCACGGCTCCGGGCTGCTTCAACGACACGCTGTGCCACGGCCGCTCGTTCCCCGCGCCACCCCTGCCTGTGCTGCCGTTGATCCCATGACGTGCCCGCAGGCCATGAAATCGTGAGGAGGTGTGATATCTGGCGAACCGAACAACACGCACCCACCCCAGTCCACCAAACGCTTCACCACCAACAAGGGAGAATGGACATGAAGCATCGTCCCCTGAAACAGCTCTACGGGCTTCTTGCCACCGCGGCGATCGCACTCGTGCTGATCGGATGCAACGGAAGCGCCGGACAGAGCGGCACCAACGGCACCAATGGCACCAACGGAACCGATGGCACCAACGCCACCAATGTCGTGGACGCCGCACTCCTGACGCCCGTGCAGTGGACCGCCCTGAAGCCCACCGGAACCATCACCGCCGTGACCGTTCCGGCCACGGGCGCGGGCACGCCGGTCGTGGACTTCAGACTCGTGGACCCCGCCGGCAACGGCATCAAGGGCCTGGGTGGCTTCACCAGCAAGAGCGCCACCGCCACGCTGTTCAGCTACCCGAACCTAGCCTTCGCCCTCGCGAAGCTGGTGCCGGAAGACGCCGCCACCAAGGCCCCCAGCAAGTGGGTCAGCTACATCGTGAACACCATCCCCACCACCACCGCCGTCGCCCTTCCCGGACGTCCGACCTCCGACAACACCGGCACCCTCGTGGACAACGGCGATGGCACCTACAAGTACACCTTCTACCGCGACATCAAGGCGATGCAGGCCTTCCTGGATGCGTACACCCCCTACACCGCCCCCAACAGCCGGGCCGACCTGGGCGACGTGACCTATGTTCCGACCCTGCCCCACCGCCTCACCATCCAGTTCTCGGGCAACGCCCGCGGCACCGGCAGCAATACGCCCGATGGTGTGACGGTCGCCACGGCCGTGCCCATGGGAAACCCCATCAACATGGTCTATGACTTCGTGCCCGGCACGGGCCTGCCCCTGGCCGCCGGCGCGGACAAGCGTGATGTCGTGGACATCAACAAGTGCAACGAATGCCACAAGGACTTCTTCAAGACCTCGCCCCACTCCGGCCGCGTGGAAACCCGCTACTGCGCGGTGTGCCACAGCGACCAGCGCAAGTACGGCCGGGCGGTGGCCACGGCTGGAACCACCACCACCTATTCGGGTACCACCTACAAGTTCAACATGGATTCGGCCGCCACCCAGACCACCGCCGCGGGCGACTTCCCGGCCATGGTCCACCGGATCCACATGGGCACCGGCCTGACCAAGACCGGGTACAACTACGCCGGGATTCTCTTCGAAAAGATCGGCTACTCGATGCTGGATGGCGGCTCCCGCATGTGCGTCAAGTGCCACTCGAACGTCCCCCAGGCCGACAACTGGAAGACCAAGCCCACCCGCCTGGCCTGTGGCACCTGCCATGACAGCGTGGACTTCTCCACCGGGCACGGCGCGGGCGTCGGTTCCCTCATCAACGATTCACAGTGCGCCAGCTGCCATCTGCCGGCGGACATCACCACCTACCACATGACGCCGAACCTGACGCCCCACAATCCGGCCGTGGCGGCGGGCCTGGCGAACTTCACCTACGAAGTCACCTCCGCCACGCAGGCCACCTCTGGCGGCCCGGTGACCATCAAGTTCCGCATCAGGAACAACGGCACGGCCGTCACCTTCTCTCCCGCCGCCGCCGGCCTGACCGCCCCCCTGACCGGCTTCACCGGTTCACCCAGCTTCCTGCTGGCCTGGGCCATGGCGCAGGATGGCGTCGCCGCTCCCTCGGACTACAACAACCTGCTCACCGCCAACGGGGCGCCCTCCGCCTCCAACTTCCAGCCCCGCAGCGTTTCCATCGCCGCGCTCCTGGATACCAACAAGGCCCTCACGGACGGCACCCTCAGCGCCCCGGATGCCGCAGGCATCTACACCGCCACGGTGGTCGGTCCCACCCGGATCTTCCCCGCCGGAGCCACGCTGCGCTCGGTCGGGCTTCAGGGCTATTTCACCCAGGTCGCCGGAACCTGGGACTCGAACGGAGATGGCGCGATCACCACCCTTGATACCCTCGCCGGAGCCCGCCACGCGGTCTCTGTCATGGCCTATGTGGACAACAGCACAGCGAGCCCCCGGCGCCGGACGGCCATTGACTCGGCCAAGTGCGCCAGCTGCCATGAGTGGTTCGAGGGCCATGGCGGCAATCGGGTCTACGAAGTCCAGCTCTGCGTCCAGTGCCACCTGCCCGGCCTGACCACCAGCGGCAAGGGCGCCAGCAACACTCAGATCAGCAACTACTACCCGTCCTTCACCATCAATGACAAGGACAGCCTGACCCGTTGGTCCGGGGTGGACTTCAACACGAGCAATCCCGTGGCCGCCTACGCTGCCGCCAACCCCGCTTCGCCTGATATCGCCTTGACGTTCCCCCAGACCACGAACAACTTCAAGGACATGATCCACGGCATCCACGCTGGCAAGGACCGCACCACCCCGATTCGCATCGTCCGCAACCGGAACACGGTCCAGGTGGTCGTTGACGGTGGCCGGATCGGCTTCCCGGGCATCCTGAACAACTGTGCGAGCTGCCACACGTACAACGGCTACAACGTGCCCACCACCGGCACCCTGCTCGCCACCCGTGAAGAAGCCATCAACGCCGCCGGTAACACCACTGCGGCCCTGGTCACTGCCGCCCTCGCCACGGCCAACGCCACGGATCTGATGATCACGCCGTTCACCGCCGCCTGCGTCACCTGCCATGACAGCACCGCCGCCAGGGCCCACATGACCCTGAACGGTGGCCAGATCAAGGTGAACCGCAGCGCCTTGAACACAGCTGGCGAAGCCTGCGCCGTGTGTCACGGAATCGGCTCCACCTACGATCCCGTCGTGATCCACAAGTAGAAGCCCGCGGGGAGGGGGGCGACCCACTCCCCCCCACGAACCGAACCACCCGGATGCGTGACGGTGTCCGGGTGGTTTTTTGGCTGCTTCATACGCTTCTCCGGACCCAGTCAAAGGCCCATGCAACCTTGGGAGGTTTTCCATGCAGATCCGCTTCCTTCATTCCTTCCTGGGCGCCATCACCCTGATCCTTTGCGCCACCCAATCCTTGCCCGCCCAGGAACCCCCCAAGCCCAGGGCCAAGTCCCCTGCGGCCGCCGCGAAAGCCCCAGCCCCACCCCGGACCAAGGGAAAGCTGAAGCCCGTGGACATCAACAGTGCCACCAAGGAAGAAATCAGTTTCATGCTCGGCCTGGACGTCGCCCTGGCCGCGAGGATCGTCGCGGGCCGCCCCTACCCCACCAAGGCCCGCCTGCTGACGAACAAGGTCGTGTCGGCCGAGGTCTACGCCTCGATCAAGGACCGGGTGATCGCCAAGCAGAGATCCACCCCCCGCTGACATCGCCGCAGGCCCCCTCCGCCAGGCGGGGAGGCCTGCGGAGGCTGTGGGGACCACCCCTTCGCCGTGATGCAGGTCACAAGGATAGTTGACCAATTAAATTACCGGAGGATCTTCATTGTGTGAGGCCCGTGTTTGGCATGGCCTTCCATGGAGGTCCGCATGCTTCCACTGTCCCAGACCACTGGCTACGCCGTGCGGGCGCTCCGCTGCCTCCAGGAACCCGGGGGCCTGCCCGTGCTGGTCGAGGAGGTGGCCGAGTTCACGGGCATCCCCCGGTCCTACCTGTCCAAGCTGGTCCACAAGCTCGCGAAAAAGGGGTTGGTGATCGCGCGTCGCGGCCATCACGGGGGCGTGGTGCTGGCCCGGGCCTCGACGGAGATCACGCTGGAGGAACTGTCTGCGGCCATTGATGGCACCGCATGGCAGAAACGCTGTCTCATGGGACTTCTGGGTTGCTCGGAAGCCACCCCGTGCGTCCTTCACGATTTCTGGCAGGAGACGCTCGATCAGATCCTGGCCCGCCTGCGGTCCGTCACCCTGGCGGACCTGGCCCGGCATCACGATCCCGGCGTGGAACGGTTCCGCGCGCACCATGGCCTGGCCAATCTGGCCGAACCGGAGATGGCCGGGCACAAATAGGCCGCCCCACGGGCGGCCCGTTCGTGGAGATCCCGGAGGGATTCAGGCCTTCTTCGCGAGGGTCCGTTTGGGAGTAGCGGCCGGCTTCGCGGGCTTCTTGGCCGCAGGCTTCGTGGCCTTCTTGGCGCGGGGCTTGGCCTTCCGCTCGGGCAGCGCGTCGGCCAGGCGCCAGGTGCGGCTCTGCTGCTCGAAGGTCCGGATCTCTTCGAGGGAGATGTCCTTCAGGCAGCGATGGATGTGGTCGCGCTCGGCCTTCCAGAAGGTGTGCGAAGGGCAGGCCCGTTCATCCGAACAGTCCTTGAACCCCAGCAGGCACTTGTTCCGCCATTCGGAGCCGTCCACGGCCTCGGCGATGAGGTCGAGCGTGATCTCCTTGGCGGGCAGGGACAGCACCACGCCGCCCTTGTTGCCGCGCTTGGCCAGCACGAGGCCCACCTTGGCGAGCTTGTGGATCATCTTGGAGAGGTAGGGGCGCGGAAAGCCCGTGCGGGCCGCCACATCCACCACCAGGGTGGGCTTGCCGCCGGGATCTTCGAGGCAGCTCATGGCCAGGACCGCGTAACCGGAGGACTGGGACAAAGGAAGCATGGTCACCTGCGCTGCGATGGAGGGTGGGTTGACTGAGAATGATAGACGATCTTCAGGTCAATCACATTCAATGAGTGTGATTTTTTTCACAACGCAGAAGCTCCCCGCGAGTCCGGGGAGCTTCTGCGGGAGGAAGCGGCTCAGGGCTTCCATCCATTGAGGATGCGCATGTAGTTCGCCCGCGTGAACGCCTGGGGATTCGGGCACTTCAGCAGGCTCATGCTGCCGCGGGCCTGGGCCAGGGATTCGTATTCGTGCTCTTCGAGCCATTCGGCCAGGCCCGCACGGGTCTGGGCCAGGCGCTCCGGGCCGTGGATGAGCAGGGCGGACACCATCTGGACCGCGTCCGCGCCCGCCATGACGGCCTTGAGGGCGCCGATGCCGTCGTGGACGCCGCCGGTGACGGCGAGGCTGCCCTTCACATGGCCGTGCAGCACCGCCAGCCAGCGCAGGCGGAGCAGCAGGTCCGCCGGGCCGGACAGCTGGAGGCTGGGTTCGGCCAGCAGCTCCTCGACATTGATGTCGGGCTGGAAGAAGCGGTTGAAGAGCACCAGGCCATCGGCGCCCGCGGCTTCCAGCTCCACGGCGAAATGCGCCAGGGAGGAGAAGAAGGGCGAAAGCTTCACGGCGACGGGGATCTTCACCTCGGACTTCACGGCGCGGACGATGTCGAGGGTGCGCTTTTCCACCTCGGTGGCGGATTCCCTGGCGTCCGTCGGGATGTAGTAGACGTTCAGTTCCAGCGCATCGGCCCCGGCCTGCTCCATGAGCTGGCCGTAGTGCAGCCAGCCCGCCGGGGTCGTGCCGTTCAGGGACGCGATGACCGGAACGGCGACGGCGGCCTTGATGCGGCTGATCTGCTCGAGGTACTTTTCGGGTCCCAGGCGGAATTCGTCGGGCCGCGGGAAGAAGGATATCGCTTCCGCGCTGGTGTTCGAAGACAGTGCCATGTCCATGATGGTGCCCTGCTCTTCGCGGGTGATCTGTTCCTCGAAGAGCGAGTGCATCACGATGGCGGAGGCGCCGGCATCTTCCAGGCGCTTGACCATGCCCATGTCGTCAACCATGGGGGAGGCGCCCGCCATGAGGGGATGGGCGAGCTTGAGGCCGAGGTAGGTGGTCGAGAGGTTCATGCCGTCACCCTTCAGCTTTGCTTGGCCGTGACGGACAGCTTGGCGAGCTGTTCGTAGACGGAGTAGCGGTTGGTGGCGTCGAGCTGGGCCTGGTCGAGCAGCTTCTTGAAGTGCTCGGGGTTCTGCTGCTCGACCATCCGGTAGCGGGTCTCGTTGCGCACATAGGTGCCCAGGGGGATCTTCGGCGCGGGGGAATCCATCTGCAGCGGCGCCTCGCCCTTGTCCAGGCGGCGGGGGTCGAAGCGGAACAGGGGCCAGTGGCCGGAATCCACGGCCAGCTTCTGCTGATCGCAGCCGTGGGCCATGTCGTAGCCGTGGGCGATGCAGTGGCTGTAGGCCAGGATGAGGCTGGGGCCGTTGTAGGACTCGGCTTCCTGGAAGGCCTTCACCGTCTGCGCATCGCGGAAGCCGAAGGCGACCTTGGCCACGTAGATGCCGCCATAGGTCATGGCGATCATGCCCAGGTCCTTCTTGGGCATGCTCTTGCCGGCCATGGCGAACTTGGCGCTGGCGCCCATGGGCGTGGCCTTGGAGGCCTGGCCGCCGGTGTTGGAGTAGACCTCGGTGTCGAGCACCAGCACGTTCACGTTGCGGCCGGTGGCGAGGACATGATCCAGGCCGCCGTAGCCGATATCGTAGGCCCAACCGTCCCCACCCACGATCCAGACGCTCTTGTTGACCAGATAGTCGGCCAGGTCGTAGAGCATCCTCGCCTCGGGTTCTTTGAGGCCGTCCAGTTTCTGTTTGAGGATCTCCACCCGCTCGCGCTGGGCCTTGATGCCAGCCTCGGTGGTCTGGTCCGCGGTGGCGATGCCGGCGATGAGATCATCGCCGAGCTTCCCGGCCAGGCGGTGCATCAGCTCCAGGCCGAACTCCTGGTGCTTGTCCACCGAAAGGCGCAAGCCCAGGCCGAATTCCGCGTTGTCTTCGAAGAGGCTGTTGGCCCAGGCGGGGCCGCGGCCATCCTTGTTGGTGGTGTAGGGCGTCGTAGGCAGGTTGCCACCGTAGATGCTGGAACAGCCCGTGGCGTTGGCGATGAGGGTGCGGTCGCCGAAGAGCTGGGTGAGCAGCTTGATGTAGGGCGTTTCGCCGCAGCCGGAGCAGGCGCCGCTGTACTCGAAGAGGGGTTCGAGGAACTGCGTGCCCTTCACGTCCAGCTTCACCGTGGTGCGGTCCACTTCCGGCAGATCGAGGAAGAATGTGTAGTTGGCGACCTCGGCCTCGCGCAGCGGAGCCTGGGGCACCATGTCAATGGCCTTGTGCTTGGGGTTGCTCTTGTCCTTGGCGGGGCAGACCTCGACGCAGAGCGTGCAGCCCGTGCAATCCTCGGGGGCCACCTGGATGGTGTACTTCTGGCCCTTGTACTCGGGCCCCTTGTAGTCCACGCCCTTGAAGGTGGCCGGTGCGCCGGCCAGTGCGGAGGGATCGTAGACCTTGGCGCGGATGGCGGCGTGGGGGCAGACCAGCACGCACTTGTTGCACTGGATGCAGATGGAGCTGTCCCACTCGGGGATCTCCAGCGCGATGTTGCGCTTTTCCCACTTGGTGGTGCCCAGGGGCCAGGTGCCGTCAATGGGGAAGGCGCTGACGGGCAGCAGGTCGCCCTTGCCTTCCATCATCACGGCGGTGACGCGCTGGACGAAATCCGGGGCCTCGGCGGGCACCGCGGGAGGCCGCATGCGGGTGGAGGTGACGGCGCCGGGCAGCTTCACTTCGAAGAGGTGGGCCAGGGTGTGGTCCACGGCGGCGAAGTTCTGCTGGACCACCGCGTCGCCCTTCTTGCCGTAGGTCTTCTTGATGGCCTTCTTGATCTGGGTGATGGCCTCCTCGCGGGGCAGCACGCCGGAGATGGCGAAGAAGCAGGTCTGCATGATGGTGTTGATGCGCACGCCCATGCCGGTGGCCTTCGCCACGTCGTAGGCGTCAATCACGAAGAGCTTGAGCTGCTTCTCGATGATGGCCTCCTGCACCTCGTGGGGGAGGGTGTCCCACACGGCGTCCACGCCGTGGGGCGTGTTCAGCAGGAAGGTGGCGCCGGGCCCGGCGGCCTGGAGCATGTCGTACTTGTCGAGGAAGCCGGTCTGGTGGCAGGCGATGAAGTTCGCCTTGGTCACCAGGTAGGCGCTGCGGATGGGGCGGGGGCCGAAGCGCAGGTGGCTGATGGTGATGGCGCCGGACTTCTTGGAGTCGTAGACGAAGTAGCCCTGCCCGTAGTTGGGGGTTTCCTCGGCGATGATCTTGATGGAGTTCTTGTTGGCGCCCACGGTGCCATCGGCGCCCAGGCCGTAGAAGAGGGCGCGGGTCACGTCCGCGGGCTCGACATCGAAGCTGGCGTCGTAGACCAGGGAGCTGTGGCTGATGTCATCCATGATGCCGACGGTGAAGTGGTTCTTCGGCGCGTCCTTGGCCAGGTTGTCGTAGATGGCCTTGACCATGGCGGGGGTGAATTCCTTGGAGGACAGGCCGTAGCGGCCGCCCACGACCATGGGATCGAGCCGGGTGTGGCCCTCCTCCCGGCCCTCGCGCAGGGCGGCGATCACGTCCAGGTGCATGGGATCCGCGGGGGCGCCGGGTTCCTTGCAGCGGTCCAGGACGGCCAGCTTCTTCACGGAGGCGGGCAGGGCGCGGACGAACTCGGGGATGGCGAAGGGCCGGTAGAGGCGGACCTTCAGGACGCCCACCTTCTCGCCCTGCTTCGCAGCCCATTCCACGTATTCGTGGGTGGTGTCGCAGGCGGAACCCATGACGACGACGACGCGCTCGGCCTCGGGGTGGCCGAAGTAGTCGTAGAGGCGGTACTCGCGGCCCGTCAGGGCGCCGAAGCGGTCCATCTCCTGCTGCACGATGGCCGGAAAGGCCTCGTAGTAGGGGGTGCAGGCTTCGCGGGCCTGGAAGAAGGTATCGGGGTTCTGGGCGGTGCCCCGGATCACCGGATGATCCGGCGTGAGGGCCATCTTGCGGAAGCCGGCCACCAGCTCGTCGGGCACCATGTGGCGCAGATCCTCGTCGTCCAGGACTTCGATCTTGGCGACCTCGTGGCTGGTGCGGAAGCCGTCGAAGAAATGCAGGACCGGCACGCGGCTGCGCAGGGTGGCGGCGTGGCAGATGGCCGCGAAATCGTGGGCCTGCTGCACGCTTTCGGAGCTGAGCATGGCGAAGCCGGTCATGCGGCAGGACATGACGTCGGAATGGTCGCCGAAGATGCTCAGGGCGTGGGTGGCCAGCGTCCGCGCGGAGACGTGCATGCAGAAGGGCGTGAGCTCGCCCGCGATCTTGAACATGTTGGGGATCATCAGGAGCAGGCCCTGGGACGCCGTGAAGGTCGTCGTCAGGCTGCCGGCCTGGAGCGCGCCGTGGACCGCGCCCGCGGCGCCGCCTTCGGACTGCATCTCGATCACCGATGGGATGGTCTTCCAGACATTGGTCCTGCCCTGGGAGCTCCATTCGTCCGCCCACTCGCCCATGTTGGATGAGGGCGTGATGGGGTAGATGGCGATGACCTCGCTGAGGCGATGGGCGACCGAGGCGGTGGCCTCGTTCCCATCCAGGGTCTTCATCTCGCGCTGGCTCATGGCTTGCTCCCTCCAGGGGCCCTCGGTGCGGGTCCGGGAATAGGTATCAGGACAGGTAATGCACTCAGGTCAATGATACATGATGAATAGATCGCCTTGTCAGCGTTTTCAGGCGTCAAGGGGTGGGCACCGCTTCGCCGGTGAGGCGCTGATGGATGGCCGCCGCGGCCCGGCGGCCCTGGCCCATGGCCAGGATCACCGTGGCGCCCCCGGTGATGACATCGCCGCCGGCGTAGACGCCCGGCAGGGAGGTTTCGCCCGTTTCATTGTCCACCACCACCACGCCGCCCTTGAGGGTCTTCAGTCCCTTCTCGGTCATGGCGATGAGGGGATTCACGTCGAAGCCCAGGGCGACCACCAGGGTTTCGCAGGGGATGATGATCCGCTCGTCGGTCATTTTGGGACTGCGGCGGCCATCGGGGCCCGGCTCGCCCAGTTCCATCACGGCGCACTCGGCGTGGGTCATCCAGCCCTTCTCGTTGCCGTGCAGATGCACGGGCGTGGTGAGGAACTTGAACTCGACGCCCTCCTCGTGGGCATGTTCCAGCTCCTCCGTGCGGGCCGTGGATTCCTTGACCGTGCGGCGGTAGACCACCGTAACGTGCTCGGCGCCCATGCGGCGGGCCGCGCGGGCCGCGTCCATGGCGGTATTGCCCGCGCCCACGATGATGACGTTCTTGCCGATGGTCACGGGGGTGCCGTATTCGGGGAAGAGGTCGGCGCGCATGAGGTTGATGCGGGTGAGGAATTCGTTGGCGGTGTAGACGCCTTTGAACTCCTCGCCGGGGATGCCCATCATCTTGGGCAGGCCGGCCCCGGTGCCCATGAAGATGGCGTCGTTCTCCTGGCGGAGGTCCTCGACGGTCATGCTGCGGCCCACCAGGGTGTTCATGACGAACTTCACGCCCAGGCGCCGGAGGTTGTCCACTTCCTGATCCACGATCCTGTTGGGCAGGCGGAACTCGGGGATGCCATAGAGCATCACGCCGCCGGGCTTGTGGAGGGCATCGTAGACCGTGACCCGGTGGCCCTTCTTGACGAGCTCGCCGGCGACCGTGAGGCCCGCGGGTCCGGCGCCGATGATGGCCACCTTCTTGCCCGTGGGGGGGTCAACCGGAGGCAGCTCGGTGGATCCCAGCATGGAATCGGCGGCGAACCGCTCCAGGCGCCCGATGGAGACGGGATCACCCTTGATGCCCACCACGCACTTGATCTCGCACTGCTTCTCCTGCGGGCAGACGCGGCCGCAGACGGAACCCAGGGAGGAGCTCTCTTTGATGATCCGGGCCGCGGCCTCGGGATCGCCGTTGACGATCTGCTGAAGGAAGGCCGGGATATCAATGGTCACCGGGCAGCCCTCGATGCAGGCCGGATGCTTGCACATGATGCAGCGGGCCGCTTCCAGCTTCGCCTGCTCGGGGGACAGGCCCAGGCTCACCTCGTCGAAGTTGCAGACCCGCAGCTCCGGCGGCTGGCAGGCCATTTCCTGGCGGGGGATCTTCATCTTCTGGCTGGGCTTGAGGGTGCGTATGTCGAGGTTCTGCCAGTCCAGGTCGGTGACGGGGGCGTTCAGGTACCGGGAGTAGTCCACGGGCCCCGAGGCCGTCACGCGGCCGATCTTGCACTCCGAGGGTTCGCAGATGTCCTTCTCCTCCGCCTTGTACCAGTCCTGGCGGTTGCGGAGCATGTTGAAGTCCACCTTGTGGCCGTCGAAGTCGGGGCCGTCGAAGCAGGCGAACTTGGTTTCGCCGCCCACGCTGACGCGGCAGCCGCCGCACATGCCGGTACCATCCACCATGATGGCGTTCAGGCTCACGAGGGTGAAGATGCCGTGGGGCTGGGTCAGGCCGGCGACGGCCCGCATCATGGGCAGGGGGCCCACGGCCACCACCTGGGCGACCGTCTCCCGGGCGATGATGTCTTTCAGTGCGTCCGTGACCAGGCCCTTCCGGCCCAGGCTGCCGTCATCGGTGGTGACGATCAGTTCGGCGGAGGCCGCGCCCAGTTCGTCCGCCAGGAGCACGCGCTCCATGCTGCGGCCACCCAGGATGGTGATGACGCGCCGGCCCTTGGCGTGGAGCTCCTCGGCCGCCGGCAGGATGGCCGCGCTGCCGTAGCCGCCCGCCATCAGCACGATGGTGCCCTCCTCCACCAGTTCGGTCGGCGTGCCCATGGGGCCGGCCACGGCATAGAGGCGGTCGCCCGCGCTGAGCTTGCCCATGGCCTGGGTGGTGGCGCCCACCTCCTGCATGACGAAGTGGATGTAGCCCTTCCGCGCATCGCCGCCGGCCAGCGTGAGGGGGATGCGCTCGCTCTCGGGGAAGGGCGCCACCATGAAGAACTGGCCCGGCTTGCGGCCCCGGGCCACCTGGGGGGCCTGCACGATGAAGGACCAGGTCTCGGGGGCGATGAGCTTCTTCTCCAGGATCAGGTAGCCGTCCTGGGTTTCATCCTCGGACCAGTAGAGGGACTTGCCCTTGAGGAGGGGCAGCATGAGGCGCTCCTCGGCCTCGATGTGATCGCGGATCAGGTCCACCAGGCGCTCGCCCAGCAGGGTGAGGGAGCGCGGGGCGCGCACCTGGCCATCGCTGATCTCCGCCAGCAGCTGCAGGTTCAGGTCCCACATCGCGCGGTGGTCCTCGTGCAGGCGCTGATGCAGGGACTCGGCGCCGATCTCCTCCAGCAGGGGGAACAGCTCCCGTTCCTCGGCCTCGTTGTGGGGGCGCAGCACCTCGAAGATCCATCGGGCCCCGCGATCCACCTCCTTCCAGTCCCCGGCGCCCAGGGCCTCGGCCATGCGGGTCAGCCGGTCCTGGGCCTCTTCATGGGTGGCATGCCAGTTGGGGGTGGGCAGGTTGCCGGAGCTGATCTGCTGCGTGGCCGAGTCGGACATGGATGCCTCCAGATCCGTTCAGCATGAGATCTCCGGGTCGTGATTTATGTGTCTAAAAACATAAATGGGAATACTTGTGATCCATGGCACAGAGCGCTGTCAGCGCAAGGACTTAGCTATCATTGTTTATATGCTGGAATGATTATCTGGTTCTGTTTTTGGCTGTCGGATTCCGGAGGGTGTCATGGACTTTGCTGACCAGTTCCCGGATCCGGAAGGGCTTCTGGAGGAACCCGTCCGGGGGCAGGTCCGTCAGCGAGTCCAGCGACTCCTTCTGCGTGTAGCCGCTGGTCAGCAGCACGCGCATGTCCGGATGCATCTCCCGGATGAGGCGGAACGCGTCGGCGCCACCCATGCGGGGCATGGTCATGTCCAGCAGCACCAGGTCCACGGTGTCCCGCCCCGCCTGGAAAATCTCCACCGCCTCCAGGCCGTCCCGGGCTTCCAGCACGCGGAATCCAGAGGCCTCCAGGGCGCTGCGGGCCAGGTCGCGGATGATGCCCTCGTCATCCACCACCAGCACGGTGCCCGACATGGGCGCCTGGGGTTCCGCCTCGGGCACCACGAGGGCCACAGTGGCTTCCGACGCGGGGAAGAGCAGGATGAAGAGCGTGCCTTCCCCGGGGGTGCTTTCCACGCGGATGCCGGCCCGGTGCCCCCGGACGATGCCCAGCATGGCGGACAGGCCCAGCCCCCGCCCCGTGAACTTGGTGGTGAAGAAGGGATCAAAGATGCGGCCGATGGTTTCGGCGTCCATGCCACAGCCGTCGTCCTCCACCTCCATGCGGACATAGGGCCCGGGTTCCAGGACCTGGCCGGGGAAGGTGGCCGACAGCTCGGCCCGGGAGTAGGACATGGAACGGGTGCGGAGGGTGACGGAGCCGGGGCGGTCGCCGATGGCCTCGGAGGCGTTGATGACGAGGTTCATGACGACCTGCTGGAACTGGGCGCTGTCCGCTTCCACCGGCGGCAGGCCCGGCTGGAGATCCTGGCGCAGGGCCACCTTCTTGGACATGGACACCGATAGCAGATCCCCCATTTCGAGGATGATGGCGTTCAGATCCAGGGGCTTGATGGAGAAGTGGCCCTTGCCCGCATAGGCCAGCAGCTGCCGGGCGAGGTCGGATCCCCGCTGGGTGGTGGCCTCGATGCGCTGAAGGGCGTGGCGCAGCACCGGGTCATCGGGGATGCGGTCCAGCGCCACCTCGGTGTTGCCGAGGATGGCCGTGAGCAGGTTGTTGAAGTCGTGGGCGATGCCGCCCGCCAGCACGCCCAGGCTTTCCAGCTTCTGGGCCTGGCGCAGGGCGCGTTCGGCCTGGCGGCGCTCGGTGACGTCATCCGCGAGGAAGATGGCGCCGAGGAACCGGCCGCCTTCGTCCCTCAGGGCCGTGTTGTACCAGTCGCACAGGATCCGCTGGCCGGTGCGGGTGAGGTTCTCCGTGGTGACGCGGGTGCCCCCGGGGATGCTGAGCAGGGCCTCCCGGCGCGAGACCACGTCGGCCTGGCCGTCCAGCGGCACGAGGAGGCGGGGATCCTGGCCCAGAACCTCTTCCCGGGCATAGCCGAAGATCCGTTCCGCGGTGGGATTCCACTCCCGGATCCGGAAGGCCGGATCCGTTTCAATGACCGCCAGCGGGGTGGAGGCGAGGTGGCTCCGGTTCCGCTGCATGGCCTCGTACAACGAGGCGGTCATGCTCTGGGCCAGGTTCAGGGCGCGGAGGCGCGTGCCGGCCAGGGACCAGGCCATGGCGGCCAGAGAGAGACTGATCGCCAGACCGCCCAGCAGGAGGAGGATGCTCTGATGGCGTCCCTCCGTATCGTAGAAGCCGGGCTTGATGGCATACCGGAGCTGCCAGCCCCGGCCCCCGATATCCAACATGCGCACCGCGTCGGGCTTGCCTCCCGGCGGCCAATCCGGGGACGTGTAGAGCCCCTGGGGGCCCTGGGCCGCGAAGGCGTCCACCAGCTCGAAGGCGATGCCCTGGTCTTCGCCGTGGAGGATGTCATCCATGAGGGGTTTCAGCAGGATGCCCGCGGAAACCCAGCCTTTGAGCGCGGACCGGCGGGTGCCCGGATCCGCCGGCGTGCCCGTCCCCCGGTACACGGGCAGGAAGAGGGCCACGGCCTCCTGCCGGCCTTCCGGCTGCGTGAAGTAGAGCAGGCCGGACAACACGGGCAATCCCGTATCCATCGCCCGTTCGGCGGCCACCCGCTGGGTGTGGCTGGTGCCCGCGTCCAGCCCCAGGGCCTTGAGGCTCCGGTCTCCGGGCTCGCAGAGCTCGATGATCAGGTGGTCGCCGCCCTGGCCGGGATCCCGCAGGGGCATGGGGTCCGTCCGGGGCCGGTGGTACCGCCCCCGGAGCTGGGGGCGGTCCTTCAGGAAGGACTCCAGGTCCGCGGCCGGGACCCGGCGGATGAAAGCGAGGCTCGTCAGGCCCGGGTGCCGGCCCGGCAGATCCAGGCGGGCCACATAGGCCTGCCACTGCTCGACGGAAAGCTGGAGGGGCTCCCCCGCGAAGATTCCCTGGGCCCCCCGGGCGATATCCTCGTAGCGCCCCAGGCGGTTGTGCAGGCCCTGTTCCGTGCGGCCCACGAAGCGGTTGAGGCGGCCGAGATCCCGTTGCCCCTGCGCCTGCCGGGAGGCGATCCAGGCGGCCACGGTGGCGCCCAGGCTCACCAACAGCACCACCAGGGCCAGGAACCAGGGCTTCCGGGCGCGACCCGGGATGGAGGCAGGCTGGTGAGGAGGGATGGACATGGGAGGATCCGGGAACCGTCCCATGGTAGCGGTCTTTGGGGTGGAGCAGGGCCGGCCCGCCGGGCCCGGGATCCGGCCTTGCGGTAGGCTGGAAGGTGCCGGAGGCCCGCGTGGACCTGCTTGATGAATTCCTGCCCTACGCCCTGGGCTGCCTGAAACACCCCTCGGAGCGGGCCCGCCTCGCGGCCCTCCTCCCCCGGTGGATCGCTAAGTGGCAGGGGAAGCAGCGGGTTCTCGACTACTCCCGCAGCCATCACGGGGCCTTCCTCCACTTCAACCAGTTCATGGACGGCAAGTGGGTCCAGGCCTTCACCTTCGTGGCCACCAAGCGCGAAGGCGTCTGCCTGCGGGGCCCCGAGCCCGACCGCACGCGCAAGGCCCACAAGTACCGCCACAACCCCCTGAACCCCGCCCCCCTGGACGCCCTCTTCGAAGCCTGGTCCCTGCATCCCGAAGCCCGCCCCGCCGGCCACGCCGTCGAGTTCTTCCTCGAAGAAACCCCCGACGAAGTCTGGGCCGCCTGCCTGGCGGAAACGCTGGTCCACCTGGGGGCCTGAGCCCCTCCCGGCTCCGCCGAGGCTCGAAAGCGAAGAGGGCACCGTTTCCGGTGCCCCCAAAACCCGTGTAGGGAGGATGCCCGTTTCGGGGCAGCGCCTACGGACACAAACTGGTTGGGTCCTTACTGTGACTCACCAAGCAAGCGCCCGCTCAAGTACACGAGCGT
>JAUXSE010000038.1 GCA_030681515.1 Geothrix sp.
GATACCGATCGCCGGCCCCTCGCCCAGATCCCGCCCCTGGAGGCCCGCCTGGGCGCCGGGTACGAGGCGGAGACCTGGTCCTCCGGGCTGCTGGTGCGCGGCGTGACGCGGCAGGATCGGTACGCCGTGAACCAGGGCAACATCGTGGGCCAGGATCTCGGCGCGACCCCCGGTTTCGCCATCCTGTCCCTCAATGCCGGATGGAAGATCGCGAAAGGCTGGCTGGTCACGGGCGGCGTGGACAACCTGTTCAACCGCGCCTACGCCGAGCACATCAGCCGGAACACCAGCGCGATCCCGGGCTACGTGGTGCAGTCCATCCGCGTCAACGAGCCGGGACGGACCCTCTGGATGAAGGCATCGCTCCGGTTCTAGGGCCCGCCCTGGGGAAGGAATTCCGGTGGATAATGGCTCCCTCATGACCCTTCCCGCCTCCGGCATCTCCCTCACCTGGCTCCTTCGCCTCCGCTGGATCACCGCGGTGGCCCAGACCGCGGCGATCCTCGTCTCCATGCGCCTGCTTCCGGGCGAACTATCCGTGGCTCCGCTGCTGGGGCTGGTGGCCTTCGGGGCCCTGAGCAACCTGGCCCTGATGCTGCGGATGCGCCGGCCCGACCCGGTGCATCCGGCCCTGCCGGGGCTCGTGCTGGGACTGGACATCCTGCTGCTCACGGGGCTGCTGTACGGCAGCGGGGGGCCCGCCAATCCGTTCACCGCCATCTACCTCGTGCACATCACGCTGGCGGCGGTGGTGATGCGCGGGATCTGGGCCTGGGCGCTGGGGCTGCTTTCCACCGCGGGCTTCGGGCTGCTCTTCTTCTGGAACGTGCATATCCATTCCCTGGGACACATGGATCACGGAGGTGGCGGCGGCATGTCCCTGCATCTCACCGGCATGTGGGTGGCCTTCGCCATTACCGCGGGACTCATCGCGGCCTTCGTGGGGCGCGTGACCGAAGCCCTCCGTGAGCGCGACGCGGAACTGGCGGCCCTGCGCGATCTCACGGCCCGCCAGGCGCGGCTGGCGGCCCTGACGATGCTGGCGGCGGGCGTGGCCCATGAGATGGGCACGCCCCTGGGCACCATCGCCGTGGCGGCGAAGGAGCTTCAGCGGGCGGCGGAGGACATGGGCCCGCAGGGATCGGGCATCTCCCAGGACGCCGCGCTGATCCGCCAGGAGGTGGGCCGCTGCCGCCGCATCCTCGACCAGATGGCCGGTCCCAGCGGATCCACCCTGGGCGAGGGGTTCCAGGCCCTGGCCTGGGCGGACCTGGAATCCGATCTGACCGAGGGGCTGAACGACGAGGACCGGGCGCGCCTGGTCTTCGAATGGCCCGGGCTGGCCTGTGGTCCCACGCCCCGGCGGGGCCTCGCGCGGGCCCTTCGCGCGGTGCTCGCGAACGCGCTGGAGGCCACGCCTCGGCCCGGCCAGGTGCGGGTGCGCGCCATGCGGGAGCAGGCCTCCTGGCGCCTTGAAATCGCGGATGAGGGCAGCGGCATGGCCCCCGAGGTGCTGGCCCGGGCTGGGGAACCCTTCTTCAGCACCAAGCCCACGGGCGCCGGCATGGGACTGGGCCTGTTCCTCGCCCGCACCTTCGCCGAGCAGCTGGGTGGCGAGCTGCGGGTGGATTCCCTGCTGGGCCAGGGCACCAAGGTCCAGATGACCTGGCCCCAGGTGGTCCATGGCTGATCCGCGGCCCTCGCTGCTGCTGGTGGATGATGACGCCGTCTACCGCGAGCGCCTGGCCAAGGCCATCACCGCGCGGGGCTACGAGGTGCGGACCGCCGCCGATGCGGTGGAAGCCGTGGCCCTGGCCGAAGCGGAGAGCCCGGAGTTGGCGGTGCTGGATCTGCGGATGCCCGGCGAGTCCGGACTGGAGCTGCTGCGCCGCCTGAAGGCCATTGACCCCACCACGCGGGTGCTGATGCTCACGGGCTACGGCAGCATCGCCACCGCCATGGAGGCGGTCCGCCTCGGCGCCGTGCACTACCTGACCAAGCCCGTGGACGTGGACGATATCCTGGCCGCCTTCGACCGCGACGGACAGGCCGCCGAAACGGGGATGGATCTGCCGACGCCCTCCCTGGCCCGGGTGGAGTGGGAACACATCCAGCGCGTGCTGAACGATTGCGAGGGCAACCTGTCCGAAGCCGCCCGGCGCCTGAGCATGCACCGCCGCAGCCTCCAGCGGAAGGCCGCCCGGAAGCGGCCCTCGAAGTAGCGGCGAGCCCCCCACGGGCCCTGGAGAAGGGCGGGTTTCCTTGTAGAATCAAGGGTTCTGCCGGAGCCCTCATGCCCTTCCAGCCCCTGATCCAGGAACCCGAGATCCAGCGCCGCTGGCTCGAGTCCGGCGCTTTCCGCGCCAAGCGGGCCTCGGAGCTGCTGCCGGGCTCGAAGACCTTCTACATGCTGGTGATGCTGCCCTACCCCTCGGGCCGCATCCACATGGGCCACGTGCGCAACTACGCCCTGGGCGATGTCACGGCCCGCTTCCGCCGCATGCGCGGTTACGAAGTCTTGCACCCCATCGGTTGGGACAGCTTCGGCCTGCCCGCGGAGAATGCCGCCATCAAGCACGGCATCCACCCCGCCATCTGGACCCGCGCCAACATCCAGGAGATGAAGGGCCAGATCCAGAAGCTGGGCATCAGCTACGACTGGGAGCGCGAGATCGCCAGCTTCCAGGACGACTACTACCGCTGGAACCAGTGGCTGTTCCTGAAGATGTGGGAGGCGGGCGATGTGTTCCGCGCCATGCGCACCGTGAACTGGTGCGGGGCCCTGGGCACCGTGCTGGCCAACGAGCAGGAGGTGGACGGCAAGGATGAGAGGACCGGCCACCCCGTCACCCAGAAGCCCCTGGAGCAGTACTTCTTCAAGACGACGAAGTACGCGGACGAGCTGCTGGACGGCCTGGACGGCCTGGACTGGCCCGAGAACGTGAAGACCATGCAAAGGAATTGGATCGGTCGCTCGGAAGGGGCTCGTGCGCGCTTCGCGCTCACGAGTGGGGAAGAGATTGACGTGTTCACCACACGGCTCGACACCTTGTTTGGTGTGACCTACATGGCGTTGAGCACGGAACATCCGGTCATCGGAAAGGCCGCGGAAACGGACCCCGCCCTCAGGGCCTTCTGCGATCAGGTGGCCAGCCTGAGCCGCGAGGAGCGCCTCACCAGCGACGTGAAGCTGGGCCATCGCACGGCGATATCGGCCATCCACCCCTTCACCGGCGAAAAGCTGCCCGTCTTCGCCGCCAACTACGTGCTCATGGACTACGGCACCGGCGCGGTCATGGGCGTGCCCGCGCACGACGAGCGGGATTTCGAGTTCGCCACCAAGTACGGACTGCCCATCCCCAAGGTCATCGAGTCTGAGAGCGAATGGGATCTCGGCACCCTGGTGAACAGCGGCGAGTTCACGGGCATGAAGAGCGAGGACGCGGTCACGGCCATGATCGCCAGGCTCGGTGCCCGCGCGGAGAAGACCACCACCTACAAACTCAAGGACTGGGGCCTCAGCCGCCAGCGCTACTGGGGCACGCCCATCCCCACCGTGCATTGCGACATCTGTGGCGTCGTCCCCGAGAAGCCCGAGAACCTCCCCGTGCGCCTCCCCGAGGACGTGGCCTTCCACGGCGTCGGCCCCTCGCCTCTAACGACCTCTTCCTCCTTCTTGGACACGCAGTGTCCAAGCTGCGGCCGACCCGCTCGGCGTGAAACAGACACGATGGACACCTTCGTGGACAGCAGCTGGTACTGGCTGCGCTACCTGGATCCGAAGAACACCGAGCTGCCCTTCGCCAAGGCCGAAAGCGATGCCTGGATGCCGGTGGATCTCTATGTGGGCGGCATCGAGCACGCCACCATGCACCTCATCTACGCCCGCTTCTTCTACAAGGTGCTGCGGGACCTGGGCCTGGCCAGCGGCCCCGAGCCCTTCCAGAAGCTCATCTGCCAGGGGATGGTGCTGAAGGACGGCTCGAAGATGAGCAAGTCCAAGGGCAACATCGTGGATCCCGACGAGGTCATTTCGCGCTACGGCGCCGATGCCCTGCGCCTCTTCATGATCTTCGCCGCGCCCATCGAAAAGGAGATTGACTGGACGGGTTTCGAGGGCATCGAGGGCGCCAGCCGCTTCCTCAAGCGCATCACCCGCATGGTGGACGATCATGGGGTCACGGCCCAGTCGCTGCCCGCCAAGGATCAGTTCAGTGCCGGGGAGAAGGCCCTCCTCATCAAGCTCAACCAGACCATCGCCCGCCTCACGGACGATCTGGAGCGCCGCTACCAGTTCAATACGGTGGTGTCGGGCCTCATGGAGCTGTCCAACGCGCTGTCCGATCTGCCAGCCGATGCGCCCCACCGCGGCGCGGTCATGCAGCACGCCCTGGAGGCCTTCGTGCGTCTGATGTCGCCCGTGGCGCCCCACCTGGCCGAACAGCTCTGGAGCCAGCTCGGGCACGGCGGCCTCTGCATGTTGGCCCCCTGGCCCGAGGCGGACCCCGCCTTCCTGCAAGCCGATGAAGTCCTGGTGGTGGTGCAGGTGAACGGCAAGGTCCGCGGCCGCGTCACCGTGCCCGCCGGGGCCACCGAGGACCAGCGCCGCGCGGCCGCCCTGGCCTGCGCCGAAGCCCAGCCCTATCTGGCGGGCAGGGAGATCCTGAAGATCGTGCTGCCGCCGGGCGGAAAAATCGTAAGTGTGGTGGTTAAGGGCTAGTGTCTATCATCTGAACCGCTGCAACAGGTTGAATCGCCATGAGCCATCCACACGGCCTCGTCGAACGGATCACTCAGACTATCCTCCACCGATTGATCTCTTCCTTTGCCTGGAGTCTGTGATGTCTCTGTCTCCGAGTGACCTGGCCGGTTGTCTCCTGGATGCGGGGGCGGTGCGGCTGCAGCCGCTGGATCCCTTCACCTGGGCCAGCGGGCTGAAGTCCCCGATCTACTGCGACAACCGGCAACTGCT
>JAUXSE010000049.1 GCA_030681515.1 Geothrix sp.
TGCCCACGTCCAGGACCTCGCTATCCTCAACGACGCCCGCCGATGCCAGGAGTGAGCCGATGATCCGCCCGACCAGCGGGCGGAGGAACGCGTACGAGTCGGCTCGCGCCTCCCAGCCGGCGGCCTCGAAGGCGTTGAATGCCTCGGCGTCGATGGGCGGCGGCCCGGCGGATCCGGGACCGCCGGATCCTAGCGGTTGAACCACTCGGTCGTGTCGATGGGGCGGGCGTCGTCGTCGAACTCGGCGACGGCCGGCCCGCCCGGCTCGGCGCCCCGCCCGCGGCCCCGCCTCGAACCGGCCGCTTCCGCGGCTCCCGTCCAGGACGGATCGGCCAGCATCGCGTTGAGGGCGTCCACGTACGCCTCGACCGAGGCCGCCACGGTGTTGGTGCTGGCCACCTCGCCCGTGAAGCGCCCGGCGGACCGCGGGCCCTCGGCACCGGCCGGCGGCGCGACCTGGACGATCACCCGCCCTTCCGAGTCCGGCCCCTCCGCCAGGGCGTGGACGTCGTAGGCGACGAGCCGCGGGTGTCCCCCCAGGACGTCGGCGAGGGCCGCATCCACCGCCCGGAGCAGTGCGTCCACGGCGCCGGTCCCCTCCACGGATGCCTTCCAGTCGTGCCCGGCGGCGTGCAGGACGACGGCCGCACGGCTGTTGACGTTACTCCCGGTCGTGACGGTCCAGCGCTGGAGCCGGATGCTCATGCCCTGCCTCCCGGGGCATCGGCGGGCGCCCCGTGCCCGTTGGACGTGGTGAAGTGGCGCTCGTCGCGCCGGCGCAGCTCCGCGCCGGACTTCCAGATGGCAAACTCCAGCGAGTCTGCCAGCGCCTGCGCCGAAGCGGCGATGATGTTCGTGTCGCTACCCATCGTGCTCCAGGTTGTCGAGCCGTCCTGCGAGTCGATGATGACGCGTGTGCGGGCGGCCGTCGCGGTCGCCCCGTCCAGGATGCGCACCTTGTAGTCCACCAGGTGCACGCCGTCCAGCACCGGGTAGAACGCGCGCAGC
>JAUXSE010000054.1 GCA_030681515.1 Geothrix sp.
GAGGTGACAGGGAAGGCGCGCGTCGTGTTCACCAACTCCGGCACCGAAGCGGTGATGACCGCGTTGCGTCTGGCGCGGGCCGCCACGGGCCGGTCGACCGTGGTCATCTTTGAAGGCGCGTATCACGGCCACTCCGATGGCACGCTGGCGCAGCGGGCGGTCGGCGACACGCCGCTGGCATCAGAGCCGGTGGCGCCCGGCATTCCCGCCAACGTCGCGCGCGACGTGATCGTCCTCGAGTACGGCACGCCGGAGTCGCTGGCAATCATTCGCAGCCGGGCCCACGAACTGGCGGCGGTCCTGGTCGAGCCGGTGCAGAGTCGCCGGCCGGACTTTCAACCAGTCGAGTTCCTCCGCGAGTTGCGGGCGATCACCGCGGCGTCGGGCACGGCCTTGATCTTCGACGAGATGATCACCGGCTTCCGGGCCCATCCGGCCGGCTGCCAGGGCCTGTTCGGCATTGAGGCCGACATCGCGACTTACGGCAAGATCATCGGCGGCGGCATGCCCGTGGGCCTCTACGGTGGCCGCAAGGACATCATGGGCGTCGTGGCCCCCGATGGTCAGGTCTACCAGGCGGGCACACTGTCGGGCAACCCCGTGGCCATGGCCGCGGGCCTCGCCACCATGGAAAAGCTCACCCCCGCTTTCTATGCCCAACTGGAAGCCAATGCCGCCAAGTGGGCCGCGGCCTTCGAGACCATCCCCGGCCTCCACTGCCCCCGCTACGGCAGCCTGCTCTGGCCTCTGTTCCAGGATGGGGTCAGGCGAAGCGACGCGGTGAAGGGCGAGGCCATCAGCACCTTCAACCGCCTGCACAAGGCGCTGCTGGGCCAGGGTGTCTACCTGCCCCCCAGCGGCTACGAAGTGGCCTTCCTCGGCTCTGCCCACGGCGAGCCCGAACTGGCCCACTTCAAACAGGCCGTGGCCGCCATCGCCAAGGACTTTGTCTGAAACCGCAGATGGCGCAGACCCTATGCACCTAGCGGGGCACCACAAGGCATGAAAACCATAGATCATCTGCAAACTGAACCTAGAGGCGATGGGATGATTCGATCCACCGCAAGGGAAATAACAAAAAAGTAACCACAAAGGACACAAAGAACACAAAAAAGGCCCCTGGACCCCGCGCCTGTTCCCCTTTGTGCCTTTTGTGTCCTTTGTGGCCAATTTGCAGTTAGCTCTCATGACAGATGCCTCACCTACCGAGCTTTTCATCTTCCATCTGCGTTATCTGCGGTTAGACATCATTTCCTGGAGTTCCGATGCAGCCTCTTCTTCGTGTATTGAATGGCGAGACCCTCGACAAGCCCCCGGTCTGGTTCATGCGCCAGGCCGGGCGCTTCCTGCCCGAGTACCGCGCCATCCGGGCCAAGGCCACCTTCGAGCAGCTGCTGAACGATTCGGACCTGGCCGCGGAAGTATCGCTGCAACCCATCCGCCGCTTCCCGCAGATGGACGGCGCCATCATCTTCAGCGACATCCTGGTGATCCTGGATGCGCTGGGTTGCGAGGTCACCATCCCCGAGGGGGGACCGCGCATGGGCAAGACCCTCGATCAGATAGACATCCATCGTCCCCTCGACGAATCCATCTTCGAACCCGTGCAGGCAGCCATCCGCAAGGTGAAGGCCAACCTCCCACCGCAGGTCACCATGCTCGGTTTCGCGGGCGCCCCCTGGACCCTGCTGGCCTACGGCATCGAGGGGAAGGGCAGCAAGAGCTGGTCGAAGGCCAAGGCCTTCCTCCACCAGAATCCTGTCCTCGCCCAGAAGTGGATGGACAAGCTGGCGGATGCCGCCGCCCGCCTGCTGAACCTGCACATCGAAGCGGGCGCCCAGGGCGTGCAGCTCTTTGACACCTGGGCTGGCGAGCTGGACGCGGACGACTACGCGACCTTTGCGCTGCCCGCCGTGGAGCGCACCCTGTCCCAGGTGACCGCGGCTCCCGCCCTGTTCTTCGCCCGCACGGGGTACCTGCCGGATGCCCTGAACAACCTGTCCTGCAAGGGCCTGGCGGTGCCCTGGCAGGTGCCCATCCGCGAGGCCCGGCGCCGGTTCCCGAAGATGGTGCTCCAGGGCAACCTGGACCCCGTGGCCCTGCTGGCCGGCGCCGAGCCCGCCCGGCGGAAGGCCCGGGCCATCGTGGACGCCATGAAGGGTCACCCCCATATCTTCAACCTTGGCCATGGCCTGCTGCCCGAGACCGATCCCGCCGTGCTGGCGGCCGTCATCGAGGAGGTCAAGGCATGAACCCGCTCGCTGATCTCATCCGCCGCTATGATCGGCCCGGCCCGCGCTACACGGGCTATCCCATGCCTCCGGTCTGGTCCGACGGCTTCCCGGAGCCCGAGGTCCTCGCGGCCCTCGACCGCGCCAACGCCCGCAGGGACGAGGCCCTGTCGCTCTACCTCCACATCCCCTTCTGCCCCCGCCGCTGCGCCTACTGCGGCTGCAACGTGGTGGTGAGCCCCCAGTACGATCCCGTGGAGGCCTACCTCGCGGCGGTGACGAAGGAGCTGGATCTCGTCTGCTCGCACCTGCCCGACCGCCGCAAGGCCCTGCAGCTGCACTGGGGCGGCGGCACGCCCACCTACCTCCACGCGGCGGATCTCAGGCGCACCTTCCAGCTCTTCAAGGACCGCTTCGAGTTCCTGCCGGGCGCCGAGATCGCCATCGAGGTGGATCCCACCTACCTGGAGCCGGACCAGCTGCCGGCGCTCCGGGAGATGGGCTTCAACCGCGTCTCCTTCGGCGTGCAGGATCTGGACGAGAACGTGCAGGCCCTCATCACCCGCGGCCAGACCTGGGACCACACGCTCACGGCCATGCGCCAGTGCCGGGAGCTGGGTTTCGAGGGGGTGAACCTGGATCTGGTCTACGGGCTTCCCGGCCAGACCATGGATACCTTCCGCCGCACCCTGGAGTCCACGCTGGAACTGTCGCCGGACCGCATGGCCATCTACGGCTTCGCGTACCTGCCCAGCATCATGCCCTTCCAGCGCAGCATCCCCGAGGAGACGCTGCCCACGCCGGAACTGCGCCTGGACCTGCTGCTGATGGCTTCGGAGATCCTGGAGAAGGCGGGCTACGTGGCCATCGGCATGGATCACTTCGCCCATCCCGAGGACCCCATGGCCCGGGCCGTGCAGGAGGGCCGCCTCATCCGCAACTTCATGGGCTACGCCGTGTCGGCCGGCTCGGACCTGGTGGGGTTCGGCCCCAGCGCCATCTCCAATGTGGCTGGGGTGTACTCCCAGAATGAAAAGATCCTCGCCAAGTGGGAACGCGGCATCACGGACGGCCACCTGGCGGTCCACAAGGGGCACCGCCTGTCCGAGGATGACGAGCTGCGCCGCTGGGTGATCCATCACCTCATGGGCCACTTCGAGCTGCGCTGGGACGAGATCCAGCAGCGCTTCGGCGTGGATGGCCCGGTGCTCTTCGCGGAGGCCGTGGCGCAACTTCAGGAGGAGGTGCCCCAGGGCACCGTGGAGATCCGCCCCGAAGGCATCTTCATCACCCATCTGGGGCGGCGCTTCGTGCGCAACCTGGTGCAGCCCTTCGACGCCTACCTGGCCCAGCTCAGCGCCAGGACACCCTTCTCCCGGACGGTCTGAACCCGGCCATTGAATAGTCAACCGGAAGATCTATATTGAGCCTGTGGAGACCCGCCCGCTGGGGCCAGGGCTCTGAGGCCCACGGTCCCCCCGGTGGTTTCCGCGAACCGGCCTGGCTTTCCAGGTGATGTCGCGGAGGATTCCATGTCCAGGACTCTGTTCCTGCTGCTCCCGGCTCTGGTGATCCAGGCCCAGGATTCGGCCATCCCGGGCGCCGTGGAGGTGCGCTCCGGCGTCTTTGTCCTGCGCGGGACGCCCAACGAGGGGACCTGCGCGGCGCTGAAGCGGCAACGCGTCACCCATGTGGTGGATCTGCGGCGCGATGGCGAGCCGAGCCTGGATTGCGAATCGGAGGCATCCCGGATGCAGGATCTGGGAATCCACTACCTGCGCTACGCCATCGGGAAGACGCCACCCGCCGGGGATTTCGACTTCCTGCGGACCTTCATGAAGGATCTGCCGAAGGGGTCCAGGGTGCTGTTCCACTGCAACAACGGCAACCGCGCCGCCGCAGCCGTCCTGCCGTGGCTGGTGCTGGACAGGGGCATGCCGCTGGAAGAGGCCTTTAGGATCGCCAGGATCTCCGGGTTGCAGCTCCCCGAAACCGAGGAGGCGGTGCGGCGCTACCTGGGCAACCGGACACGCTCCTAGAGCTTCAGCGGGGACAGGATCATCCAGATTCCGACCATCAGGGTGAAGATCCCGGCGAGGATGAGGGCGCTCCAGGCGAGGCGCGCCTGCATCCGGGGCAGGGCCTCCGCCAGGCTCTTGCGGGCGCGGAAGGGGGACAGGACGCCCACGCCCAGGCCGGCGATCGCCCCGCCCAGCAGCGTCCCGTAGATCGGGTAGCCCACGAACCCGTACTCTCGCTGGAGGAGGCAGAAGGGGCAGTGGTGGGTGGGGAGCTCGTAGATGTAGAGGCAGAAGAAGGAGATGAGCGAAGCCACGGACACGAGGAGGAAGGCGAGGCTCAGGAGCGAGAACGCCACGGCACCCCGGCGGGCGCGCAGCAGAAGCGCCCCGGCCGCCATCAGGGCCCCGAAGGTGATCCAGAAGACCGGCTGCATGATCCGCGGGGGCAATCCGGCGAGCTCGGCGGCCAGTCCCTGGCGGCCCTGGCCGAAGAGGCTGCCGCAGCAGGAGGTCAGCACATCGGCCTTCAATCCCGAAAGGTAGCGCCACTGGAGCCAGGTCTCCGCCAGCACCAGGGGCACCAGGACGAGCAGCAGGGCGTACTTGGGCCGGATCAGCGGATAGTCGCGGCCCTGGGTGTCGGCCCGGTGGAGGATCAGCCAGACCCCGGCGAGCAGGCAGGTCGCGAGCTTCGCCAGGAGTGTGGGATAGCCGAAGGGGTTCGCGGCCAGGGAGCCGGCCGCGCACATGGCGCCCACGAACTGGGTATGCAGGCTGTCCGCGGTGAAGATGAACAGGAACAGCGACAGGATCTGGATCACCAGGGCGTTGGCCACCAGGGTGGACACCAGGTAGGTGCGGCGCTCCAGGTCGAGTTGCGCGTCACTGCCACTCTGGAGGTTCCAGCCGCGGAGGATGCGGAATCCCTGCCAGCCGGCCGCCGCCAGCAGCAGGCTCACGAGCCCGGAGGCGAGCAGGAGCGCGAGGATGCCCGGGTGCTGGATCACGGACCCGCCACGATCCGGCCGTCCCGCATCTCCACCACGGCATCCGCCAGCGGGGAACCGTACACGATGGGATCGTGGCTCGCGATGAGCAGGGTCCTGCCCGCGGCCTTGAATTGGCCCATGA
This sequence comes from Geothrix sp., assembly GCA_030681515.1. Taxonomy (GTDB): domain Bacteria; phylum Acidobacteriota; class Holophagae; order Holophagales; family Holophagaceae; genus Geothrix. The sequence continues at coordinate 5,384 of JAUXSE010000054.1, forward strand.
GATCCATGAACTCCTCCGAGAGCCGGGAATCCAGGTGGGCCGTGGGTTCGTCCGCGATGACCACGGCGGGATCGTTGATGAGGGCCCTCGCGATGGCCACCCGCTGGGCCTCGCCCCCGGAAAGCCGGTCCACGGAGGCGTGCAGGTGCCGCGATAGCCCGAGGCCCTCCAGGCGCTCGATGGCCCGGGCTTCGACGAACCGGCGGTCCTCGCCCGTGGGATAGGTGGGCAGCATCACGTTCTCCAGGACGGAGATGCCGCGCACCAGGTTGAACTGCTGGAAGATGAACCCGAAGGTGCGCCGCCGGATGGCCGTGAGGAAGCGTTCGGGCAGGCTGGTGATTTCCAGGGAGTCGCCCTCGGCGAGCTGGAGCAGGGTGCCGGCGGGCAGGCCGTGGAGGTGGATGCGGCCGGAAGTGGGCCGGGCCATGCAGCCGATCAGGGTGAGCAGGGTGGTCTTGCCAGAGCCGCTGGGGCCCTTGAGCACGGTGAGTTTGCCGGCGGGGATGTCCAGACTGACGCCGTCCACGGCGGTGAAGGGAGTGGCCAGCCCGGCCTGATAGGTCTTCACGACCTGGGCGAGTTGGATCATCAGGACCTCATCGCCGCATCGGGATCCACCGTGGCCGCGCGCCAGATGGGCACCAGGGTGGCGGCGGTGTAGGGCAGCACGGTGAGGAAGAAGAGCACCGTGAGCTGGTAGCCGTCCAGGGCGGGCACCAGCCGGTAGCGCGGGAAGAGCACGGACCAGCCCTTGAGGGCGTGCTCGAAGAGGGTGGCCGAGAAGAAGAAGACATGGGCGTAGGCCAGGAGGACGCCCCCCAGGAAGGCCGTCAGCGAGACCACCGCCCCCTCCCAGAATTTCAGCAGCAGCACATCGGCGCTTTCCCATCCGATGGACTTGAGGATGCCGATCTCCTTGCGCTCCTCCGCAGACAGGCCCGTGGCCTTGTCCCAGGCGAAGATGATGAAGGAAAGGACGGCCGAGGCGAACACCACGACCATGAGCCCGCCCCGCCAGTCGAAGATGGCCTCGTAGGTGCGGAGAATCTCGGATTTCAGGATGGGGCGGGTGTCCGGGAACCGCTCGACGATCTTGGCGGCGATGGTGGGGAGTTCTCTTGGGTTTCCCGCCGTCACCGCCAGGTCGGTGGCCAAGCCCTCCGGGAGGTTGAAGAGGGACCGGACATCCCGCGGAGACATCAGGATGAGGTCGGAGGACACCAACTCGGATGCCTCCGGCAGGACCTTCTGGACGGTGAAGAGCGTGGGCAGACCGGCGTAGCCGCGGAGGCTGATCATGTCGCCCTCCTGCACGCGCATGGTCCGGGCGACGCCCTGGCCGATCCATACGGAATCGGCCGCCAGGGCCGTGTCGCTGGTGGCCATGAGGGTGAGATTCCCGCCGTAGACCGGGTCGTAGTAGTAGCCCCAGAGCCTCGGCTGGACCTCCTCCACGCCGCGGATGGCCCGGATGGCCTCGGCCTGGGCGGCGGGCATGGGATCGTGGCGGCCCGCCACCATGCGCTGCACGACCATGTCGGGTGCGTGGACGAGGAGTTCCCGGGCTTCGCGCTTGAGGGCCTGGACGAAGAAGACCAGGGAGGCGAGCACGAAGACGACCAGTGTGTAGACGCAGATCAAGGCCAGGTTCCGCCCCTTCCGCCTCAGCAGGGATGAGAGGGCGAAATCAAGGATGTTGCGGTAGCGCTGGACGGGGGGGCGCATGGGGGCTCGGGAAGGTTGGTGGGGCCAGGAGGGAACCGGACGGGAAATGATCCAGTCCCATGGGATGGTCCTGGAAGGCCGCGTGTCGGTCGGCCATGGCGGGATGCCGGGTGTAGCGGGCCTCGGTGAAGAGGCAGAGATCCGTGAGGCCGAGGCTGCGCACCAGGGCGGCGCTGGATTGGCGCTGGTGCGCCGCGCGGCGCTCCTGGGATTCCGCATGGAGGAGCATGGCCAGGAACAGCGCCGATTGGGCGCCCATCAGGGACAGGCAGAGGGTGGATTTGCGCATGGACGGGCGGGCCTTCAGGGATAGTCCCTCACAGGATAGCCGTCACTCCAGGCCCTTCATGGTGTCCAAGGTGATTTCCGGCAGGACCAGGATCTTCTGCCCCTGGTGGTCCTTGAGGAAATCCCGCGCGCCCGCTTCGGTGGCGAAGGGCACCAGTTCCTTGCCCATGGGGCCCATGACATCGCTTCCCATCACGTAGAACGCCTTCCGGCCGTCAATGTGCTTCAGGCCGTAGTAGTCCTTCACCTGGATGGCGGTGATGTCTGCGGGGTTCCGCTTCGCGGCGTACCGCTTCAGGTCGAGCAGGTAGGTGAAGAGATCCTTGGGGCCGTCGAACCAGGCTTGGGCGCCATCCTTGAAGGTGATCACGGCGGCCCACTCGGGGAAGTTCGCCACGTGCATGCCGCACACGGCGCAGCCGCCCTTGGGGGTGGGGCCCTTCGGAGCGGCGGATGGCTTGGACCCGGCGGAGAGCAGAACCGTGGCGCCCGCCAGGAGGGCGGGAAGGAGCAGGCATGAAGATCGGGTCATCAGGAGTCCCTATGTAAACGAATCCAACGATATCCCTTGGCCGGGGACATCGCGGATCGAATCGGAAGCCGCCTGGAGATGCGGCGGTTCCTGAAAAGTTTCGCGGACGGCTCCCGGCGTGCAAATAGGGGTTTCCCTTACTGGTGGGGAGGAGAAACATGTATTTCCCGGGCTGAAAACCACTAGGCAGAAGGGGCGGATCGCCGTTAGCCTCGAAACCACGATCCCGTGGACCCAGAGGAAGGACATGGCCACCGAACTGAGGCACAGGCTGGTCATCGCCGAGGACCACACCATCCTCCGCGAGGGGCTGAAGGCTTTGCTCGCTTCGCGGCCGGATCTGGAGGTGGTTGGGGAGGCCACGGATGGGCGGGAAGCCGTGCGCTGTGCCGAAGAGCTGAAACCCGATCTGATGATGCTGGATCTTTCCATGCCCCGGTCCAACGGCCTGGAGGCGCTGAAGGAGATCAAGCGGGTCAGCCCCCTGACCAAGGTGCTCGTGCTCACGGTGCACAAGACCGAGGACTACGTGTTCACGGCGCTCCAGGCGGGGGCGGACGGATATGTGCTCAAGGATTCCTCTTCGTCAGAACTGATGCTGGCGATCCGGAGCGTCCTGAATGGCGAACGGTACCTCGCTCCAGCCATCGCCTCCACGGTGGTATCGGGATACCTGGGTGCCCATGATTCATCCTTCCTCCGCCCCAGTTTCGATGATCTGTCCACCCGCGAGCGGGAAGTGCTGAAGCTCATCGCCGAAGGCTACCGCACCAAGGACATCGCGGAGTACCTCTGCATCAGTCCCAAGACCGTGGAGAAGCACCGGGCCAACCTGATGGACCGGCTCAAGCTGCACACGGTGTCCGCCCTGACGACCTATGCCATCGAAAAGGGCCTGGTCACGAAATAGCCTCCTCGGGCAGGGGCCAGCGGGCGATGATCATGGTGCCTTCGCCGGGGGAGGACGTCAGGATCAGGGAGCCTTCGAACAGTTCCGCGCGTTCGCGCATGGAGACGAGCCCGAAACCTCCGCCGGAGGCGTTCCTCCGCGCTTCTCCGGGGAGGAAACCGATGCCATCGTCCGCCACCACCAGGTGAAGGTCCCCGAGCACCTGTCGCAGGGCCACCGTGATCCGGGCCGCCTGGCTGTACTTGGCGGCGTTGTTCATGGCTTCCTGGAGGATGCGGAAGATGTTCGTCTTGAGGATCTCCGGAACCTCGAATTCCTCGACTTCGATCAAGCGCTCCACGTCCATGTGGGGGTAGGTGGCCTGGAACTCCCGGGTGAACCAGGCGATGGTGGCCAGCAGCCCGAGATCGTCCAGGGTCGTGGGGCGGAGGGCCATGGAGATGCGGCGGACTTCCTCCACGGCGCCCTGGATCACCGGAACCACGGTGCGGAGCGTTCTTCCCTGCTCGTCGCCCCCGCTTGCGCCCTGCTCGTCTATGGCCCGTTCCACGATGAATTTCACCGCGCTGAGGGACTGCCCGATGCTGTCGTGGAGCTCCCGGGCGACCCGCTGGCGTTCGTTCTCCTGGGCGGACATGAGCCGGGCCGACAGCCGGTGGAGGGTTTCGCGGGAATCGCGGAGCGCCTGCTCGGCCTTGCGGCGTTCCGTGATGTCCTGGATGTTTCCGAGCAGGGCGGATGCTCCGCCGTAGCGGATGAGCGCGGTCCTTCCGCTGATCCAGCGGGTCTCCCCCCCGGAGTGGAGGATCCGGCATTCGTAGTCCTGGGTGGCCCCCAGACCCGCGAGCCGCCTTCGCCACAGTTCCCGGACCTCGGGCCAGTCGTCGGAGTGGATGATCTCCGCCACATCCATGCGGGCCAGGTCGCTCTGGGAGCGGCCCACCATCTGGAAGAACCGCTGGTTGCCGAATTCGAGCCGGCCATTCCGGTAGATGAAGATCCCCGTGGGCGAGTTCTCGACCACGGTGCTGTATTTCTCCTCGGAATCGCGGATGGCGACCTCGGCGGACTTGCGATCCGTGATGTCAATGAAGGTGTAGACGAACCCGGCGACGGATCCATCGGTCCGCCAGATCGGCGAGCAGGTCAGGTAGGCCGGGAAGGACGATCCATCCCGGCGCACCGCCTTCACTTCCCCATTCCATCCCTTCACAGCTCCGAATCCGGACAGGCCGCTGCGGGCGGCCTCCAGGGTGAATCCGGTCACCTTGGCGAGGGTCTGGTCCCGGACCTCCTCCTCGGTCCAGCCGAACATCCATTCCGCGAACCGGTTCCAGTAGAGGATGACGCCGCCCTTGCCCGTGGCCACCACGGCCTGCTGGACCACGGCCAGGATCCGCGCCTGGAACTGGATCCGGGCATCGGCCTTGGTGCGCTCCAGCGCCTCGGTCCGGATGCGGTCCTCCGCGTCCTGGAGGAGGAACTCGTTGGTGGCCTGCATCTCCTTGAGGGCCCGCTCCGCCTCGGCCTTCTCGAAGAGGTTGCGGGCCATGGGCTTGATGAGCAGGAAGTAGATGGACGGGAAGCAGACCAGGATGAGGGTTCCGGCCTCCACGAACACCAGGGTCCAGCGATCCTCCGGGAACAGGGGTTCCAGAAGCACCATGATGGTGGATTCGGTGAGGACGATGATCGCGCAGACGACCAGGAAGGACCGGAACAAATCTCCAGAGCGGCGCGCGGCCAGCAGCTCCTCCTCCGGCCGGATCGGCTGGAGGGGGATCGGGGCGTTCGATCGGCGCGGGGCGGTCACGGAGCACCTCGGAGGGCGGGGATCCCCGGGCTACCGGATGTCCATGAGTTCCAGTTCGAAAAGGAGGGTGGCTCCCTTGGGAATGTCGCCGCCCGCCTCGGCGGGGGAGTAGCCGAGGGCGGGGGGCACCCGGAGCAGCCGCTTCCCCCCCTTCTTCATGGTCGCGAGGCCCTCCTCCCAGCCCTGGATGACCCGGCCGACCCCCACCGGAAAGGTGGCCGGGAAACCCCGCTTGCGCGTATCCAGGATGAGGCGTCCCTTGCGGCCATTCTCTTCCACCCATCCCTGGGCTTCGATCACACAGGTCTGGCCAAGCCGCGGAAATGGACCGGTGCCGAGGACGAGATCCGCGGAGCCGAGGCCGCTTGGAGACACGGACAGGGCGGGTTGGGAAAGCGTGGACGCTTCGGGCGCCCGGCATCCGAAGGGCAGAGCGAGGAACAGGATGGATAGGCAGGCAAGGCTGGCACGCACGGAAGAACCTCCGGGGACTGGATAAGGGGTCCAGCCTATCAGAGGCCGTTTCCGCGGGGTGCCGGCGAGGTAGGGAATTTCCCCAGGGCCGCCGGCCTGGGAATCACTTCTTGGGTTCCGAGTACATCGCCTCGATCTGGGCCGCGTACATCTGATTCACGATGCGCCGCTTCACCTTGAGGGAGGGGGTCAGCTGGCCGCCTTCGAGGGTCATCTCCTGGTCCAGCAGGGCGATCTTCTTGATGCGCTCGTAGTTCGACAGGTGCTCGTTGATGCGTTCCACCCGGCTTCCGACCTTGGCGATGACCAGGGGGTTCAGGATGAGCTCGGCGTGGGAGGCGAAGGTGATCTTCTTGTAGCCGGCCCACCGGACCAGGCTGTCGAAGTTCGGGACGATGAGCGCCGTGATGAAGTTCCGCTGATCGCCGATCAGGACGGCCTGCGAGATGTACTTGTCCCCCTTGAGAAGGTTCTCCAGGGGCTGGGGAGCCACCTTCTTGCCCCCGCTGGTGACGATGATCTCCTTCTTCCGGTCCGTGATGTACAGGCGGCCCTGGTCATCCTGGTGGCCGATGTCGCCGGTGTGGAGGTAGCCGTCCGCGTCAATGGCCTCCTGAGTGGCCTGCTCGTTGTTCCAGTAGCCCAGCATGATGTTCGGCCCCTGGCAGAGGATCTCGCCATCCTCGGCGATCTTCACGAAGGGGCGGCCGGCGTAGTCCTTGTAGATGGGCGGCCCTACGCAGCCGGGAACCACCTGCCCGAAGCGGTTGATGGTGATGACGGGGCTGGATTCCGTGAGGCCGTAGCCCTCGAGGATCGGCAGGCCCACGATCCAGAAGAACTCCATGATCTTGGGGCCGAGCGGGGCGCCGCCGCTGATGGCCAGCTGCATGCGGCCCCCGAGCCGGGCCGAGATCTTGTCGAAGACCAGCTTGCGGGCGATGCCGTAGCAGAAGCCATTCCATCCACTGGGGGTCTGGCCCAGGTAGAGCTGGGGCACCACCCGGCGCCCCGCCACCATGGACCAGTGGAAGATGAGGCGCTTGACCGGGCTGGCGGAGGCCACCCCTTCGTAGATGCGGCCAAAGACCTTTTCGTAGATGCGGGGCACCGAGGCGATGACGGTGGGTTTGACTTCCATCAGATCCGCGGCGACGGTGTTCACGCTTTCGGCGTAGTAGATGGATGATCCGATGTGGACCATGAGGAAATGCCCGGCCATGCGCTCGAAGATGTGGGTGAGGGGAAGGAAGCTCAGGCAGCGGTGGCCCTCCTCCATGCGCACGGCCTCCAGCGAGGCGAGGACGTTCGACACCAGGTTGCCGTGGGTGAGCATGGCGCCCTTGGGGTCGCCCGTGGTCCCGGATGTGTAGATGAGGGTGAGGAGGTCCGAGGCCTTCCGCTGATCGCCCCAGGCGCGGACTTCGGGCCGGCGGGCCTCCATGGCCTGGCCCTCGCGCTGGAGATCGGACCAGAGGGCGAGGTTGCGCCCGGTGCCATCGGGAAGATCTCCGTCCATGAGGATGGCCGCCTCGAGGCCGGGCAGTTGATCCCAGTGCGCGAGCACCTTGTCCAGCTGCATCCGGTCCGAGCACAGCACCCACCGGGACTGGCTGTCCTTGAGAATGAAGGCCGCCTGGGCGGGGTTCAGGGTGGCGTAGACGGTGACATCCGGCAGGCCCTGGATCGCGCAGGCGAAATCGGCGATGGCCCATTCCGGCCGGTTCTCGGACATGATCGCCACCCGGTCGCCCACCTTGAGGCCCCGGGCGGCCATGGCCAGGGCCAGCCGTTCGACCCGGGCCACGAACTCGGCATGGGAGATGGGCTCATAGACGCCGTTCCGCTTGACCGCGAGGGCATCCGGAAGGTCGCGCTGGGCGGCCTGATAGAAAAGCTGGGCGATGGTTTCGACGGGCTGCGACACAATGACTCCTTGCAATAGGGGATGTGTCGGCATGGTAACAGGGACGGGTGCGGCCGGACTGAACGAAGCGATCCAGGCCTACCATCTTGAGCAGCGCGCGCGCGGCGTATCGCCCCACACGGCCAGGGCGCAGGCGGGCGATCTGGGGAAACTTCTCGACCATGCGGTCCGCGCCCGCTGGGAAAGCTGGGAAGTCAGCCCCCGCACCCTGCGGGGTTTCGCCCTGGAACTGGGAGACCGGGGCCTGGACCCCGCCAGCCAGGCGCGCATCCTTTCCACCGTGCGGACCTTCTTCAAGTGGCTGTGGGAGACGCGGCGGGCCTCGAAGAATCCCGCCTCCGGCCTTCGGAATCCGAAACAGCCCAAGCGCCTGCCGGCCTTCCTGACCGAAGGGGAGAGCCAGGCCCTGCTGGACCTTCCGCCCGCGGTGGACTTCCCCTCCGCCCGCCTCGCCTGCCTGCTGGAGCTGCTCTACGCGTCGGGGTTGCGGGTCTCCGAATTGGTGGGCCTGGACCTCCAGGATCTGCTCACCGGACAGCGGACGCTGCGGGTTCTGGGCAAGGGGCGGAAGGAGCGCCTGGTGCCCTATCATGTCCAGGCGGCGGTGGTCCTGGACGCCTACCTCGCCTTCCGTTCGACCTTCCTGGCGGTCAAGAAACTCCCCCCCAGTCCGGCGCTCTTCCTGAACCAGCGGGGTGGCCGTCTCACGCCCACCAGCGTGCGCGCCCTGCTCCGGTCCGCGCTGGAGGCGGCGGCCGTCCGGTCCAGGGTGAGTCCCCACGCGCTGCGGCACAGCTTCGCCACCCACCTGCTCAACCGCGGCATGGACCTGCGCGCCATCCAGGAACTGCTCGGCCACGCGAGTCTGAGTACCACCCAGCGATACACTCATCTGGGGCTGGAGGAACTGGCCCGGACCTACGAAAAGGCCCATCCCCGGGCCAAGCGTTGAATCTCGAATCCACCGGAGCCCACCCATGGAATTGGTCCTTCCCGTTTCCGCCCCGCCCGCCGTTCCCGTGCGCGGATCATCCGCGCTGTTCCCGGTCCGCCGGATCTACTGCGTGGGGCGCAACTACGCGGACCATGCGCGGGAGATGGGTGGCGATCCCGGCCGCGAGCCCCCCTTCTTCTTCGGGAAGCCCCATGACTCGGTGGTGCCCGGTGGCGGCGACATTCCCTACCCGCCGCGCACGTCGAACCTGCACTACGAAGTGGAACTGGTGGTGGCCCTCGCGAAGGGAGGCCGGGACATCCCCGTGGCCGAGGCCCTGGGCTGCGTCTTTGGCTACGCCGTGGGCATAGACCTCACCCGCCGGGATCTTCAGGCCGGGTCCAAGGAGAAGGGGCAGCCCTGGGACATGGCCAAGGGTTTCGATCAGTCCGCGCCGGTCTCCCCCATCACGCCGGCCTCGGCGGCAGGGCATCCCGAGTCGGGCGCCATCTGGCTGGCCGTGAACGGCGCGGAGAAACAGCGGGGCGACCTGGCCCAGATGACCTGGCGGGTGCCCGAGGTGATCGCGCACCTGTCCACCTTCGTGGCCCTGGCGCCGGGCGACCTCATCTTCACAGGCACACCCTCGGGGGTCGGCCCCATCGTCCGGGGCGACCGGGTGCGCTGCGGCATCGAGGGTATCGGGGAGCTGGAGATCGTCCTGGTCTGATTGATCAGTTCCCGCCGGCCTTCTTGAACTGGGCGATGATGTCGTCAACGCTGTCCTTGCGGCGGTCGGCTTCCAGGCTGGTGTCGAAGATGCGGTCCTGGGTGGCGGCCTTCCGATCGGCGAAACCCTGGCCGGCCATGGGCCCGGTGTGGATGTTGAAGATCACGAGGAGCCGGTTCAACCCGCCCTGGAACTGCTTGAGCAGGCTCACGACCTTTTCGATCTTCTGGCGGGTGATGTCCTGGAACTGGAGGATGTTCAGGATCTCGAAGGCCTCGTCACTCACTTTCTGGAGGCAGTCCTTCGCGGTGCCGGGGTCCGCCTCGAAGGCCGGGGCGGCCATTTGATGGGCGAAGAGGAATTCCAGGACCTCCTGGGCCAGGGTGTTCTGGGCCTCTCCGGCGGCGGCCCGGTCCAGGAATCCGGCGATGGCGGCGTGGAGGTCCGACTGATGCCCGTGCTGGCGATGGATGGCGTCCTGGCACGCCTGGAGCGCGCGGGTGGCGTCGTCAGAGGCGGCCATGAGGGTGTCCAGGCGGTTCATGACGCTCTGGGTGGCCTCTTCGGTATCCGTGGTGATGGCGTCGAGCTGGGCTGCCAGCTCGGGCACCTGGGTGCTCTGGTGCTTCACCGAGGCGTCCAGCTGCTGGAGGTTCATCAGGGTCTGGTTGATGCTCGACACCAGGGCGCCGAGCTCACCCTTGGCCTCGATGTCAATTTTCTGATAGACCCGGCCATTGGCCATGTCCTGGGCCGCCTCAGCCAGGCGATGCAGGCTGGCCTGGGAGTCCCCCTGCAGTTCGTTGCGGAGGTCCGCGATCAGTTCTTCGAGGCTCACCAGCCGCTGATCGAGGCGCTCCCGGCGGGCCTGGAATTCCGCCACCAGGCTGTCGGGGCTGCCGGCCAGGGGCTGATCTTCGGGGGCTTCAGTCATGGAAACTCCAAGGGCGCCCTCAGGGGGCGGGCCTCACTTTGATATGGGATCCTTCGGCCAGCCCCCAGGCCTGCATGAGTTCCCGGGGGATGGCCACCTGGTTGTCCGGCACGGTGGCCACGAATTCGACCCGCTCCACGGCCGGCCCCTTGGGCCAGATCAACCGCAGGTTCCGGATGCCCTGGCGGTAGGGACCGAGAACGGTCCACCAGCCTTCCATGGCCTTGGGCAGTTCGAGGTGATCCCCCTTCTTGAACAGGCTGGTCTTCAGGGGCGCCACGGTCATATGGGCATCGGGCTCGAGCACTTCGAGCCGCCCGGCGTCCTTGAGGATGGCCGCGGCCTGCAGAACCGCCACATCATGCTGTCCCGAAGCGGCCATCACATCCTGGAAGTCCCGGTAGCCGTCGAAGAAGGGCAGGATCCGCCGTTCCTCCGTGAATAGTTTGAGGCCTTCCATCAGTTGGGGCGCGGGGATGGTGGGCCATGGTACGGCCGTCATGCGGGGAAAAATGGTGTGGAACCGTTTCCGGCTGTCCTGGAGCCGGGCGGAGTCCATGAGGAGGTCCGGCACCGTGCGCCGGATGGAGGCGGGGATCTGCACGTGAGTGGTCAGGAACTCGAAATGTCCCGATACCCATTCCAGGATCTCGAAGGCGGCCGATTCCCCCTGGGCGGCCAGGGTTTCGGCATGGATCACCTCCCCGCAGGAGAAATACAGCACCCCGCTGACTTTGCCCGAACTCACCTGGAGCATTCCCGTCTTGCGGTTCGCGTGGAGCAGTTGCGCCACGTCCGTGAGGGAAATGCTTTCCAGGGTGCCTCGAAGGTTGCTCATGCCTGGCCTTCGGGGGCGAGGAGCTCCGCGAGCAGCACCTTGATCCGCTCCCGGTTCACCGGTTTGACCAGGAAGAGATCCGGGCCGCACCTGAGCCCCTGTTGCCAGGCCCTTTCTCCATCGAAGCCCGTCAGGAGGACGACCTTGATGCCGTGGCACTCAGGATCGTCCTTGATGGAATGGCAGAAGGAGATGCCGCTTTCGCCCGGCATCAGCACATCCAGGAAGACGAGATCCACAGCCTCCCGGGCCATGGCCCGCCGGGCGAAGTTTGCATCGGCCGCTTCGAGCACCCGATGGCCTTCCAGCTCGACGAACTCCCGGAGGACTTGCCGGATGCTGGGATCGTCGTCCACCACCAGCACGGTACTCATGGCCGGGCCTCCGCCAGGGCGGTGAGCATTTCCTCCACGGCCCGCTCCAGGCCCACGAGCACGGCTCTTCCGACGAGGCTGTGGCCGATGTTCAGTTCCTCGACCTCGGGAATGGCCGCCACCGGAGCGACATTCTGAAGGTTCAGTCCATGGCCGGCGAGCACCCGGAGTCCCAGGCGGCTGGCCAGCCGCGCCGCATCGCGGAGGCGGCCCAGTTCCAGGGTCGCGTCGGAATCCATGGGCAGGTCGCTGTAGGTTCCCGTGTTCAGTTCCACCGCGTCGGCCTCCAGCTTGGCAGCCATCTTCACCTGGTCGAGCAGGGGATCCACGAAGAGGCTCACGCGGATGCCCGCGCCGCGCAGCTCCCGCATCACCGGCCGCAGCATCCCCTGGAGGAAGATGGCGTCCAGGCCCCCCTGGGTGGTGAGCTCCTCCCGGCTTTCCGGGACCAGGGTGACCCAGGAGGGCTTGGCGGGGACGACCGCCTCCAGCGCCTCGGGCGTGGCCGCGCACTCCACGTTCAGCGGGACGGAGAGGACCTCCTTCAGGACCCTCAGATCACGCTCCTGGATGTGGCGGCGGTCCCCCCGGAGGTGGACCGTGATGCCGTGGGCACCGGCGCTCTGGGCCAGCAGGGCCGCGGCCACGGGTTCGGGTTCACGCCCGCCCCGGGCCTGCCGGAGGGTGGCCACATGGTCAACATTCACACCAAGCCTGAGGTTCAATGTGGGCTCCAGGGACTGATCCAGCTTAGCCTACCCCTGTCTGTCGCCATCGGCAGCCCTTTCGAAGGATGCCGGCCGGGCAACCTTGATCCAGGGTCCCGGTTCTCAGGCCTCCGCCCGCTTCATGCTCCGCAGGGCGAGGGTCCAGATCAGGACCGTCAGACCCACCAGCTTCAGAACCTCCAGCCAGAAGGCCTCCAGCCCCGCCCCCCGCAGCACGATGGCCCGGATGATGATGATGAAGTGGGTGAGCGGCATGAGCTCCCCGATGAGGAAAAAGGGCAGGGGCATGCTTTCGCGGGGGAAGATGTAGCCGCTGAGGAACACGAACGGCAGGATGGTCAACATGCTCATCTGGGCGCTTTGGCCCTGGTTCTGGGCGATGGTGGAGATCCGGATGCCGATGCCCAGCATGGGGATGATGAAAAACGCCGCCATGGCAAAGAGCAGGGGGATGGAACCGGCGACGGGCACCTGGAAGAACAGATGGGCGACGCCGAACATGAAGATCATCTGCAGATAGGCCATGACGATCACGGGGATGATCTTTCCGGCGAACAGCTCCACGGGGGTCACCGGCGTCACCAGCACCTGGTCCAGGGTGCCGCGCTCCTTCTCCCGGACGATGGCGTTGGACGCGAACATGATGCAGGTCATGGAGAGGATGACGCCCACCAGGCCCGGCACGATGAAGGTGGGGCTGCGGAGATCCGGGTTGTACCAGGGCCGGATGCGCACCTCCACGGGCATCACGGGCCTGGCCGCGCCACCATAGCCCATGCGGTCGTAGAGCAACTGGGTGTTGCGGAGCTGGCCGACGCCCTGGGCCGTGGCCATGGCGTTGGAGGCGCTGGTGGGGCTGGATCCGTCCACGAGGATCATGACCTGGCCGGTCTGGCCCGATCGGATCCGGCGGCCGTAGTCCGGCGGAAACCACACGCCCACCTGGGCTTTTCCGAGGTCAAGGGCGGCGCGCAGGTCCGCCTCCGAGCTCACCCTCACCTTCACGTCGAAGTACTGCGTGGTCACGAGTCCGTCCACGAAGCTGCGGCTTTCCTGGCACTGGGATTCGTCCAGGATCGCGGCGGGCATGTGCTTCACGTCGTAGTTGATGGCGAGCCCGAAGATGACGAGCTGCATGAGCGGCATGCCCAGCGTGAAGGCCAGGGTCAGCCGGTCCCGACGGAGCTGGAGGAACTCCTTCCAGACCAGGGCTTTGATGCGGTTCCACATAGGTGATCCTCAGGCGGTGCGGGAGCGTTGGACCAGATCCACGAACAGATCTTCGAGGGAGGGAGGTTCGGGGGGCAGGGCCTCGAAGGCATGGCCATCCTGCCGCAGCCGGGCGAGCAGGCCCGCGGGTTCGAGAGGGCCGGGCAGGGATAGGCGGACGCTCCGCCCCAGCAGCTCCGCGGCCAGCACCTCAGGCTGGCGCCGGGCAGCGATCTGGAGGTCGCGGAACCGTTCCGCCCGCAGTTCGATTACCTGGCGTCCCAGGGCTTCCTTCAAGGTCCGGGGCCGGCCGTAGGCCATGAGCTTTCCGCCGAGGATGAAGGCCAGGCGGTCGCACTGATCGGCCTCGCCGAGGTTGTGGGTGGTGACGAGGATGCTCATGCCCTCGGAGACGAGCTCGTCCATGGCCTCCCAGAAGAGGCGGCGGCGCAACGGATCCACGCCACTGGTGGGCTCGTCGAGAAAGAGGATCTCAGGGCGGTGCAGGGTGGCCGCGGCCAGGGCCACCCGCTGGCGTTCCCCGGTCGAGAGGGCCGATACCAGCAGATCCCGCTGATTCCAGACCTGCATCTCGCGGAGGCGGAATTCCACTTCGGAGCCGAGCCGCTGGCCTTCGAGCCCGTAGAGCCCGCCGAAGAAGCGCAGGTTCTCGGCCACGGTGAGGTCGGTCAGGAGGCTCGACTTCTGGCTCATGTAGCCCATGCGGGCGCGCAGCTGATCCGCCTCGGTGAAGAGATTCCGGCCCAGGGCGCGGGCCTCCCCGGCGCTGGGGGCCAGCACCCCGCAGAGCATGCGGATGGTGGTGCTCTTGCCGGCGCCGTTGGGCCCCAGGAAGCCGAAGATCTCACCGCGCTGGATCTCGAAGCTGAGGTCGGACACGGCGGTGAAATCGCCGAACCGCCGCGTGAGGCCCCGGACTTCTAGGACAGGCTCAGACGGGGTGTCCGGGCTTTGCCCGGACACCCCGTGGGGAGCACGAGGGGGACGCAGAGGGAGCGAAGCGGCCGGGCGGTCCCCCTCGTTCATCTCAGCCATGGTCACCGCCCGCGTTGGCGAGGGCGTGCAGGAAGACATCCTCCAGGTTCGCCTCCGCGAGCCGCACCAGCTCCACCCCGGGGAGCGCCGCTAAACGGGCCGCGAGCGGAGCCGGATCCTGCTCGGGAAAGCGGGCGCGGATGATCTCGCCTTCGGCGAAGAGATCCAGGGGCCCCAGGGCCGCGAGGGCCTTCTGCGTCTCCCGGCGCCGGGGGCTCACCAGGCGGAACACCAGGCCGGGAAGCCTGCGGCGGAAGGAGGGCAGGTCGCCTTCTTCGAGCACACGGCCCTCGTGCATCAGCAGCATCCGGTGGGCGTACTCGGCTTCGTCCATGTAGGGACTGGAGAAGAGGATGGCCACCCCCTGGTCGTGGACGGTGTGGAGCAGTTCCCAGAACTCGCGGCGGCTGACGGGATCCACCCCCGTGGTGGGCTCGTCCAGCAGCAGCAGGCGGGGTTCTGTCAGCAGGGCGGCACAGAGCGCCAGTTTCTGCTTCATGCCCCCGGACAGGGCGCCGGAGAGGCGGTCCCGGAAGGGGGCGAGGTCCACGGATTCAAGCAACCCCGTGATCCGGGCTTCGGCGTCCCCCAGGCCGTAGAGCCCCGCCTGGAGCCGCAGGTTCTCGGACACCGTGAGATCGGGGGCCAGACTGAAGGTCTGGGGCACGTAGCTGATGCTCCTCCGATCCAGGTGGCGGTGCAGGCTGCCGCCGGTGGGCCGCTGAAGGCCGGCCAACATGCGGAAGGTGGTGGTCTTGCCGGCGCCATCGGGGCCGATGAGCCCCACCAGCTCACCCTCGGCCAGGGTGAGATCCAGGCCCTGGACGGTCGCCTTGGCGCCGAAGCGGCAGGCGAGGGCGCGGGCCTCCAGGAGGATCATCGCGCGGGGGCTCCCAGGCGGACATCCACCGCCATTCCGGGAATCAGGCCCTGGTCCCAGCCCCGGGGGAGGTTCACCCGGGCCGGGTAGACCAGGTTCACGCGCTCATCGCGGCTTTCCACCATCTTCGGGGTGAATTCGGATTCGGAGGCCACCTCGTCCAGGGTGGCCTCCAGGCTGCGATGGTCCTGGGTCAGCACCGTCACAGGCGCGCCCAGACGGATCTGGCTCTGGAGGGACTGGGGCAGGTAGATCCGGACCCAGAGCTGATCCAGGCGGGCCAGGGTGATCACGGGTTGCCCGGGGCCGATCACGCTGCCGGGTTCCCTCAGGCGGTGGGTGACCACGCCGTCGAAGGGGGCGCGGACCTCCGTGAACCCGGCCTGGATGCGGCTCTGCTGGAGCACGGCCCGGGCCTTCCGGGCCTCGGCGCCGCCGGCCTGGCGCTGCTCGATGCGGGCCCCGGCTTTCAGTTCCGCCAGGGCCTTGGATTGCAGGCCCAGGGCGGCCGTGGCCCGGTCCCGTTCGGCGGTCCCCCGGTCCAGTTCCGCCTGGGACAGCACCCGGTCACCCACCAGCCGCGTGGTGCGCTGGAGGTTCTCTTCCGCGAGCTTGAGCGCCGCCTGGGCATCGCGCACCCGGGCCTCACCCTGGGCGATCTGCTCGGTCCGGGTTCCGCGGTCCAGCTCCAGCCGCTTCGCATCGGCGCTGTCGTAGCCCGCCTGATCGCGGAGGACGGCGGCATCCAGTTCCTCCGCGGCGATCCGGGCCAGCAGGTCCCCGGCCTTCACCCGCTGTCCTTCGCGCACGCGCAGTTCCGCCAGGCGTCCGCCCACCCGGGGACCCAGGTCCGTGAGGTAGGCTTCCACCCGGCCGTTGAGCAGGGGGCGGTCGTCCTTGTGGCAGGCGGTCAGGACCAGGGGCAGCAGGAGCAGGAGCTGGCGCATGGGGATCCTTTCAGGCAGCGGGATCAGGCAGGGGAGGCAGGGGGACGGATGGATCGAGGGCGACGCCGCGCCAGAACAGATCGAACCAGGCGCGCATGCCGGTGGTCATGGCCGCAGCAGGGGTCAGGCCCATGAGAGGGGGGAGCACCGCGGGCAGCACGTCCATGATCTCAAGATGCATCCTGATCAGGAAGAAGGTGGTCAGCAGGGGAGGGAGGTCCGGGCGCAGGTCACCGCGGGCGATGCCCTGCCCGATGAGGCTCCGGATGGCGTGGGTGATGGGACGGAGTTGCTCCACGATGATGAGGGTGAGCCCCTCGGCACCCTTGACGACCTCCCCGCGGATCATGGAACGGATGCCAGGATCATCCTTCAGGTGCCGGTGGTAGATCCGCATCACCTCCCAGAGCCGCAGGGCCGTGGGGCGGAGATCCGCGGCATCCGCGAGGGTCTCCACTTCCCGGAGGATCACCGGGAAACGCCGGTCGAGGAGGGCCTTGAAGAGCGCTTCCTTGCTGTCGAAGTGGTAGTAGATCAGCGCGGGATCACAGCCTGCCCGGCGGGCGATGGCCCGCAGGCTCGCGGCGCCCAGGCCGTTTTCGGCGAACACGGCCTGGGCTGCGTCCAGCAACTGGTCGGGATCCACCTTGGTGGGCTTGGGGCCCCGGGAACGAGAGGGAGTGGGCAGGGGCATGGGCTTCCAATTCAACGGCTGTTGAATTGTGTGCCCCCGCTGAACCCACAGCAATAGAGAATTTCAATGGTCGTGGAAATTTCTTCACCGCACGAAAAAGCCCCCTGTGGTTGGGGGCTGTTTCGTGCGTCATCCGAAATCATTCGCCGGAGATTGGCACCACCGTGGTGTCTTCGAGGGTGAGGATCTCCTGCTCCTCGAAGGCGATGCGGTTCTCCTCGACTTCGGCCACGGCCACCTGGCCCCAGAAGGAGGCGAGCTTGGGGGCATCCTGGGCCTGTCCATGCTTGTTCACGGGCACGACTACCTCGACCTTGGGGAAGGCGCCGCGCTGAAGCTGCTCGCAGCGCTTGCCGGCGATGACGACGAAGCGGTACTTGTTGGCGATCTCATCAGGAACACGAACGATGGTGCGCTGGGTCATGGGTACTCCGAACCAGGAAGCATAGCATCTGAACAGGCTTCCAGCAATGGCAAGGACGGGCTCCTAGAGTAGGATGGGTCTTCCTGGAGGGACCATGGAACGGGGCAAGCTCTGGCGCACCGCCTTTGGCGGCAATGTCCGGCTCTTGGAACTGAACGGGGCGGGGCTTACCGAGGATCTGGCCGCCAGGCGGCCGGCTTCCGGCGTGGCTTCGGCGGCCTGGATCGTGGGCCATCTCGTATTGGCCCGCCGGCGGATCGTGAAGATGCTCGGCGGCAGCCTGCCGGGAGCCATCTGATGAGGATCATCCTGGGCATCACCGGTGGAATCGCCGCCTACAAGTCCGCTGAGCTCGCCCGGTTGCTGGCCAATCAGGGCCATCGGGTCCGCTGCATTCTCACGGAAGCCGGGGCCCGGTTCATCACGCCCCTCACCCTCACCAGCCTGACGGGCGAACCCTGCTACGGCGCCAACCCCGATCAGGGTGAATGGCGGGCCAGTCCCAGCATCGAGCACATCGAGCTGGCCCGCTGGGCCGATCTGGTGGCGGTGGCGCCCGCCACGGCGAACATCCTGGGCAAGGCTGCCAACGGCCTCGCCAGCGATCTGCTCAGCACCGTGCTGCTGGCCACCCGGGCGCCCGTGCTGTGGGCCCCCGCCATGAACACCGGCATGTGGGAACACCCCGCCGTGCAGGCCAACATGGCGCGGCTGCGTTCCTTCGGCCACGCGGTGGTGGATCCCGGCGAGGGCGGCCTGGCCTGCGGAGAAGAGGGTTCCGGGAAGCTCGCGGACGTGGCCTCCATCGCCGAGGCCATCCAGGCGCACGGAACCCCGAAGCTGCCCATCCTTCGCGGCCAGCGGGTGCTCATCACCGCCGGACCGACCCGGGAGGATCTGGATCCCGTCCGCACCCTCACCAACCGCAGCACGGGCGCCATGGGCATCGAGCTGGCCCGGGCCTTCCGGGATGCGGGCGCCCGGGTCCAGCTGGTCCTGGGCGGAGACCTGCCCGCGCCCTGGGGGGTGGAGACGGTCCGCGTCCGCAGCGCCCAGCAGATGCTGGAGGCCTGCGAGGCCCGGTGGGCGGAGTCCGATGGCCTTCTGGCCGCCGCCGCCGTGGCCGACCAGCGTCCCGGGACCCCCTCCTCCGAGAAGGTGAAGAAGGGCGATGGGGCTGAGACCCTGGTGCTGGTGCGGACGCCGGATATCCTGGCGCGCCTCTCCGCCGCCCGGCGCCCCGATCAGTGGGTCATCGGGTTCGCCGCCGAAAGCGAGAAGCACCTGGAGCACGCCAGCGCCAAGCTGAAGAAGAAGGGGCTGGATGCCGTGCTGGTGAACGATGTGCAGGATGGCCGGGCCTTCGGAGCCCAGGCCAACACCCTGACGCCGGTCACGGCCCAGGGGCCGCATCCGCCCATGGGCCCCCTGTCCAAGGATCAGCTGGCCCGCGCCGTGGCGCAGTGGTGGGCGCATCAGTTGGAACTCAGGCCGGATTGATTCAGAGCGCCGGATCCATCCAGGGCAGCACCTCGCTGGGGCGTCCGGCCACGTTGCCCAGGCGTACGGCCACGACCACGATCCAGCCCCGGGGCCGCTGCAGGGATTTCAGGTCCATGACGAAGGCCGCGCCGGGTCCCGGCAGATCCGGGCGCCGGCGCTCCAGCACCACCTCGCCCCGGCTGAAGACCTCCTCCGGAGTGGGTTTGGTGAGACCCAGGGGAAGGTAGAGCACCCGCACGGTCTCGACACCCACGAGATCATCGCCCTTCACGTCCTCCGAAGGCAGTACCAGCCTGACTTTCCGGAGACCTTCGAGGCGGGCGCCCACGGCCTGGGCCGCCGCGCGGGGCCGGGGGATGGGATCGCCCTTCCGCCCGCAGTGGACTGCCAGGAAGCCGAGGGTGATGGAGAGCAGTGGGTTTGCTAGTCTGAGTGGACGCATCGCCATCCATCATGCCCGATTCCGAGGTTCACCCATGCCCGTGACCAAGATCTTGATTGCCAATAGGGGCGAGATAGCAATACGCGTGATCCGCACCTGCCGCGAGATGCGAGGTCCCCTCCGCGATCCCGCGAAGCGGGGAGCGGGAGCGCAGCGATCGGGGACCGGTATCTTGCCCCCGGCGAGGCCGGAATGACTGTCCAGGAAGCCGTGAAGGAAGGATGACGACATGCCCGTGACCAAGATCCTCATTGCCAACCGCGGGGAAATCGCCATCCGCGTGATCCGCACCTGCCGCGAGATGGGCATTCCCACGGTGGCCGTCTACTCCGAGGCCGACCGCGGGGCGCTGCACGTCCGCATGGCCGATGAGGCCTACTGCATCGGCCCGGCCCCGGCCCGGGAAAGCTACCTGGTGCTGGAGAAGATCCTGGATGTCTGCCGGCGCAGCGGCGCCGATGCCGTGCATCCCGGGTACGGGTTCCTGTCCGAGAACGCCGTGGCGGCGCGGGCCTTCGAGGCGGCGGGCATCACCTTCATCGGCCCCCGGGCCGAAACCATCGTGAGCATGGGTTCCAAGACCGCCGCCCGCGAAGTGGCCATCGCCGCGGGCTGCCCCGTGGTGCCGGGCATCCAGGAGACCATGGCCGATGACGCGCTGCTGGTGGCCTCCCAGAAGATCGGGTTCCCCGTGATGCTCAAGGCCGCCATGGGCGGCGGCGGCAAGGGCATGCGCCTGGTGACCCGGCCCGAGGAATTCACCTCGTCCCTGGCCCGGGCCCGGGGCGAGGCCCTGTCGTCCTTCGGCGATGACAGCGTCTATGTGGAAAAGGCCATCGTCCAGCCCCGCCACATCGAGATCCAGATCTTTTCGGATACCCATGGCAACCATGTCTACCTGCACGAGCGCGAATGTTCCGTGCAGCGGCGGCATCAGAAGGTGATCGAGGAGGCCCCCAGTCCCCATGTCACGCCGGAGATGCGCAGGGCCATGGGCGAGGCGGCGCTGAAAGTGGCCCGGGCCGTGAACTACGTGGGCGCGGGTACCGTGGAGTTCCTGGCGGATTCCGAGCGCAATTTCTACTTCCTGGAAATGAACACCCGCCTGCAGGTGGAGCATCCCGTCACCGAATGGATCACGGGGCTGGATCTCGTGAAGTGGCAGATTCTCGTGGCTCGCGGCGAAAAGCTGCCCATGACCCAGGAGGAGATCCCCCTCAACGGCTGGGCCATGGAATGCCGCGTCTACGCCGAGGATCCCGACCGGAACTTCATGCCGAGCCCCGGGCGGATCACCTTCCTGCGCACGCCCGGCGGGCGCAATGTGCGCGACGACAGCGGCGTCTACGAAGGCGCCGACGTGCCCATGTTCTACGACCCCATGATCAGCAAGCTGAGCACCTGGGGCCCCACGCGCATGGAAGCCATCGAGCGCATGCGCGCGGCCCTGGGCGAGTACCGCATCGGCGGCATCCGCCACAACATCGCCTTCCACGAGGCACTGATGGAACACGAGCCCTTCCGCGAAGGCGCCCTTCACACGGGGATGCTGGACAAGCCCTTCTGGAAGCGCAAGGGGCAGGGCCCCGACCTGAAGTTCGCCGTGGCCGCGGCCCTGCTGCATGAACTGGAAACCGAGCAGCGCCGTGCCGCCCAGCCCGCGACGAGCGGCGAAGGAAAGCCCGATGCCTGGAAACAATGGGGCCGGTTCAACCGGTTGTAGCTGAGGAGCCTGAAATGAAAAGAACACTGATCCTCGGCAAGGATTCCCAGGATGTGGAACTCCTCCACCAGGACGGCGTGACCACGCTGGTCTGGGAGGGGGAAAGCCACGCCATTGATATCCTCGAACTGGAACCCGGTTGCTACTCGATGCTCATGGAGGGCCGCTCCGTGGAGGTCCGTCTGGACCAGGCCAAGGCGCCGGATTCCGATACCCACGCCTACCGGGCCATGCTCTACGACGGTGCCTACGAATTCGCCCTGGTGGACCCGCGCCGCGCCCTGCTGGCGAATTCCGGCGCTGCCGGAGCCGGCGGCGGCGTGCTGGCCTCACCCATGCCCGGCAAGATCGTGAAGCTGCTCGTGAAGCCCGGCGACCCCGTGCAGGAAGGCCAAACCCTCCTCGTCATGGAAGCCATGAAAATGCAGAACGAGCTGAAGACCAGCACCACCGGGACCGTCATGACCGTGCATGTCCAGGAGGGCGCCACCGTGGAGACCGGAGCCATCCTGATCACCGTCGTGGCGCCCGAGGCCTGAAGGGGAGGTCTCGCGTATCGCCGCAGGCGATGCCGAGCGGATGCAGAACGAGCTGAAGACCAGCACCACCGGGACCGTCATGACCGTGCATGTCCAGGAGGGCGCCACCGTGGAGACCGGAGCCATCCTGATCACCGTGGTGGCGCCCGAGGCCTTGAACATCCGTATCCCGGGATCCCCGGCAGCCCGGAGCGGGCGTGTTTTGCCCAGAGGCTCGGATCTGCACGGAAAAGTTGGGTTTTCTCTCTTGTTAGATGTTCACACGATCTGAAAAATCCTATTGAATCTCATTTGTTGTCAAGCTATCTGCAAGAAAACGTAAGATTTGAATCTACTGTTTCCTGTTGAACCAGATGCTTCCTTCTGTCTAGCCTGTGATGGAGGTCACACCTCATCCCTGGAGATTGGATATGAAAAGAACCCTGCTGTTCCTGCTGGCTGGAACCGCCCTGTCACTTTCTGCCCAGCAGGGGACTGCCTGGGTGGCCGGTCACCTCGGGCAGACGATGTTCGAGGGTGATGCCAACCTCAAAGACAAGATGCACTATGGGTTGGGCGCCGGGCACTGGTACACCAACCGCTGGGGACTCGATCTGCGCGCCCTCCAGAACGACCTTCAGGTGGAGAAATCCCCTGTGCCTGTCCCGTCCGGGAAGCAGACCCACCTCCTGGCGTCCGGCCTGTTCAACCTCCGGCCCGGCGCGGCCAACTGGTACCCCTACCTGGCCGGCGGTCTGGGCGGCACCAACGTCGAATCCCCCTATTCCGGCAAGAACGAAAGCACGACCCGCCTCAACTACCACGCCGGGCTGGGCCTCATGGGCAAGCCCGCCGAGAACTTCCTGCTGGACCTGAGCGCCAAGGCCGTCCGGGTGGAGCTGCCCAAGTCCCGCACCGAGTACCTGGCCACCCTCGGCCTGGGCTACACCTGGGGCGGCGGCCGGAAGGCCGCGCCCGCGCCTGCTCCGGCCCCGATGCCCGCCCCTGTCCCGGTCCCCGAACCCGAACCCGAACCCAAGCCCGAGCCCGTGGCGCCGCCGCCCCCCCCGGCTCCCGAGCCCCCCAGGGAAGTCGCCCAGCCCGTGCCGCCCCCACCCCCGGCCAGGATCGTGCTGGATGAGGCCGTCCTGCACTTCGCCAACAATAGGGCCGAACTGGGCGCCAATGCCACCGCCGCCGTCCAGAAGGTGGCCGAGGGGCTCAAGGCCTACCAGGGGGACTACTCGCTGGAAGTCAGCGGGCACACCTCCTCCCTGGGCGGCAAGGCCCTGAACAAGGCCCTGGCCAAACGCCGCGCCGATGCGGTCGCCAGGATCCTGGTGGATTCGGGCATTCCCGCCGCCAAGGTCACCACCGTGGGCGTGGGCCCCGACCAGCCCATCGCCGACAACGCCACCAAGGCAGGGCAGGCCCGGAACCGCCGCGTCGAGATTGATGTGAAGGTCAAGGATGGCAAGGCCGAGGTCCGCAACACCGAAACCGGCGTCGTGGAGGCCACGATTCCCGCCCCCACGCCCCGGAAACCCGCGAAGAAGGCCATCAAGTAACCCTGACCCACGAGCGGCGGGGAGTACTGCCCCGCCGCCTTCATCCGGAGGGACGCCATGTCCATGCAAGCCGACTTTAAGGCCTTCATCATGAAGGGCAATGTCATTGACCTGGCCGTGGCCGTGGTCGTGGGCGGCGCCTTCGGCAAGATCGTCACCGCCTTCGTGGACGGCATGGTCATGCCCCTGGTGACCTACGTGCTGCCCGCGAACATCAAGTGGGAAGAGTGGGTCGTGGGAACCTTCCGCATCGGTTCGGTGCTGGGCGCCACGGTGAACTTCCTCATCATCGCCCTGGTGATCTTCCTCGTGCTGATCAAGCTGTTGGAGAGGGTCACCAGGAAGAAGGTGGGGATCCCGGCTGAACCGACCACCAAGATCTGCCCCGCCTGCCTGGAGCAGGTGCCCCTCAAGGCGACGCGCTGCAAGCACTGCACGAGTCAGGTCTGATCGCCCTCCATCACAAGCGGAAGGGCCCGGGTTTCCGGGCCCTTTCGCTTGTGATGGCAGGGCTTCCCGTGCTGAACTGGAGCTTCAACTTCAGGGGCGCTCGGGTGTGCCCCTCCGACGCACGAGGGCGGCGATGAGCGAGCAGGTTCCAGCCAAAAAGTACTCTGTCTTCCTCCCGAAAACAGAATTCCCGATGAAGGCGGACCTGCCGCAGCGCGAGCCGAAGCGCCTGGAGCGCTGGAAGGCCGAGGGCCTCTACGCCCGCGTCGAGGCCAAGCGCCGGGCCGACAACGCCGCCGGCAAGGGCCGGGGCCGCGAGGTGCTGCACGATGGCCCGCCCTATGCCAACGGCGCCATCCACATGGGGCACGCCCTCAACAAGATCCTCAAGGATGTGGTGGTGAAGTCCCGCTGGATGGAGGGCTACGAATCGCCCTACGTGCCTGGCTGGGACTGCCACGGCCTGCCCATCGAACACGCGGTCGAGAAGGATCTGGGGCCCAAACGCCGCGAGATGAGCCGGGCCGACTTCCTGCAGCGGTGCCGCGCCTACGCCCAGAAGTGGATTGACACCCAGCGCACGGCCTTCCAGCGCCTGGGCGTCCTCGGCGCCTGGGAGCGGCCCTACGTGACCATGGATCCCGGCTACGAGGCCGAGACCGTACGCCAGTTGGCGAAGCTCTTCAAGAGCGGCTCCGTCACCCGCAAGCTGAAGGTCGTCCACTGGAGCTATGGCGCCCGCACGGCCCTGGCCGAGGCCGAGGTGGAGTACGCCGACCGGACTAGCCCCGCCATCACCGTGGCCTTTCCCGTCGCCGACGCCGACGCGAAACGCCTGGAATTGCCCATCCCGCTCTTCGTGCCCATCTGGACCACCACGCCCTGGACCCTGCCCAGCAATCGGGCCGTGGCCATGCATCCGGATCTGGAGTATGCCGTGGTGCGTGCAGACGATCGCCACTACATCGTGGCCGTCACCCTGCGCCAGGACTTTGCCCAGAAGCTCGGCGTCGAGCTGCACACGGTCGAGATCCGCAAGGGCAGGGAATTCCAGACCCTCGTGGCACGGCATCCCTGGCTGGACCGCGAAAGCCCCCTGCTGCTGGGTGATCACGTCACCGCCGACACGGGCACGGGCCTGGTGCACACCGCCCCGGACCACGGCGTGGACGACTTCAACCTGGCCCACCACCTGGGCCTGCTCCAACTCGTGGGGCCCGACGGCAAGTTCCTGCCCGCGGTGAACGATCCCGGACTGGAAGGGAAGAACGTCTTCGACTGCAATCCCCTGGTGGTGGAGCGCCTCAGGCGGGAAGGGCGCCTGCTGCACGAGGAGACCCTCACCCACAGCTATCCGCACTGCTGGCGCACCCGGACGCCGATCCTCTTTCGTGCCACGGAACAATGGTTCATCACCATGGATTCGGAACTGGCCGGGAAGGGCCGCAGCCTGCGGGAGCTGGGTCTCGAAGGCGTCGAGCAGACCCAGTGGATCCCCGCCCAGGGCCAGAACCGCATCCACGCCATGATCGCGGGCCGGCCCGACTGGTGCATCAGCCGCCAGCGCGCCTGGGGCACGCCCATCACCGTGCTGCGCTGCGAAGCCTGCGGGGAACCCCTGGTGGCCGAAGCCATCTTCGAGACCGCCGCCGCCGCCATCGAAAAGGGCGGCATCGAGGCCTGGTCCGAGCTGCCCGTGGAACGCCTGGTCCCCGCCGGGGCCAGGTGCCGCTGCGGTTCCACCGTCTTCCTCAAGGAAACGGACATCCTCGATGTGTGGATTGATTCCGGCGTCAGCGCCTCCGTGGTGTGCCAGTCGCATCCGGAGCTGAGCCCCGGGGACTACGGGAACTTCATCTATCTGGAGGGCTCGGATCAGCATCGCGGCTGGTTCCACAGCTCCCTGCTGTTCAACCTCGCCGCCACGGGCACCAAGCCCTACAAGCAGGTGGTCACCCACGGCTTCGTGCTGGATGGCAAGGGCCAGAAGATGTCCAAGAGCCTGGGCAACGTCATCACCCCCGAGGAGATCCTGAAGACCCTGGGCGCCGATATCCTGCGCTGGTGGGCCGCCAGCTGCGACTACAGCGAAGACATCCGCATCTCCCGGGAGATCCTCGACCGCAGCGCCGACGCCTACCGCAAGATCCGCAACACCCTGCGGTTCCTGCTGGGGGCCCTGGCGGACTTCGATCCCGCGAAGGATGCCGTGGCACCGCCGGATCTGGCGCCCCTGGACCGCTGGGTGCTGGACGCCTTCGCCCGCGCCACGCAGGAAGCCCGCGACGCCTACACCCGCTTCGAATTCCACCGGGCCACCCAGGCCATCCACGGCTTCTGCCAGCTGGAACTGTCGGGCCGCTATTTCGAGATCATCAAGGATCGCCTGTACTGTGACGCCCTGGATTCGTCCCGCCGCCGCAGTTGTCGCCATGCCTGCTGGGAACTGGTGCAGGGCCTTTGCACTCTGCTGGCCCCCGTCATGAGCTTCACCGCCGACGAGGTCTGGGAGCACATTCCTGGCTGCGAGGGCAGCGTGCATGAGCAGCGGTTCCCCCTGCTCAGCGGCTCCGCCGCTGAGTTGGGAAAAGACAGGGAATGGAAACAACTTTGGGAGGTGCGTGAAGCCGTGCAGGCGGCCATGGAGCCCCATCGGGCCGCCAAGACCGTTGGTACCAGCCTGGATGCGGCGGTGGAAATCACGCTGAAGGATCAGGCAGAGTGGAATCTCCTCGACCGCATCGGGGAGCCCCTCGATGACCTGCTTGTGGTCTCTTCCATCGCTCGAATCGCAGATTCGAGCGCAGCCAACGGCCCCATCGTCGTGGTCACCCCCCATCAGGGCGAGAAATGCCCCCGCTGCTGGAACCGTAAGGGCGGTCATGGCACGGGCGAGGACGCGACCCTCTGCGTCCGCTGCGCGACCGTGGTGGGGGCTTGATGCGCCGCCTGCTCTGGCTGCTGCTTCCCGCCACCGCCCTGGCCGCGGATCTGGCTTCCAAGGCCTGGATCCTTCGCACCCTGGGCGAAGGCGAATCCATGCCCGTCATCAAGGGCTTCTTCTACCTCACGTTGGGCTTCAACCGGGGCGCCATCTTCGGCAGCCTCACCTGGCTCCCGGCCACGGCGCGGTACATCCTCTTCGCCGTGGCGGGACTGGCGGCACTGATCTATTTCGGCCGCCTCTTCGTGGCCCAGGAAACCTCCACCTGGGATCGGGTGGCCCTGGGCCTCATCCTGGGTGGGGCCCTGGGCAACGGCGTGGACCGGATCCTGCGCGGCGCCGTGGTGGACTTCCTCGATTTCATCTTCGGCACCTGGCACTACTGGACCTTCAACCTCGCCGATAGCTTCATCCTCGTGGGCGCGGTCCTCTACGGCCTGCGGATGCTCATGGCGCCAAAGGTTGAGCATCCCCAGGGGAACGAATAAAGGATCTCCACGAAGGACGCGAAGGGAAAAACAAGGGCACGGAGTCATAGGGGAAAATCCCCTGCCAAGCGGTTTTCCTTCGTGACCATTCGTGCGCCCGCAGGGCGTATTCGTGTCCTTCGTGGAGGCCTTTTCTGGACCCTACTGCGCCTCGATGGCCCTCAGCAGCGCGGGATCCTTCGGCAGCTGATCCACCTCGGCGAGCCTCGGGATGAGGCGTTTCCAGAAGGGCTCGGCGGCGAAGACCTGCTTGAAGATGGGCAGCGCTTCGTCGCGCTTGCCGCTGGAGGCCAGGGCCACGGCCTGCCAGAAGGGCATCTCCCAGACGCCGGGGGCCAGTTTGGCGGCGGCTTCGTAGGCGGTCTTGGCCTCGGCCCACTTGCCGGCGGTGACGAAGCCATCGCCTTCGTCCATGAGCCGGTAGGCCCGGCGCAGCTGGATGAGGCGGGCCAGTTCCCTCAGTGGATCCGGATTGTCCTCCACCCGCAGATCGAAGAGGCGGTCGTTCCAGGGCTGGCCTGATGGTTTGCCCTTCACGATGAGGATGGCCGCGCTCTGCTGGCCACGGATATCGCCGCCCTCGGCCTGGGCCGCGCGAAGGGCCGCCAGCATGCGATCCGCGAGATCGCCCTTGGCGCCTCGGAAGGCCTTGGCCATGGCGGGCCAAACTGTGGCCTGGTCCATGAGGTTGGCCTCCACGGTGAAGCCCTCGCCCACTTCGTGACCCGCGGCCTGGATGCACTTGGCACCCGTGTGCGCCGCTGAGCGGCCCTGGGCGTCCACCATGGCGACCTGGCGGACTTCCCGATCCGCATCCGCCGCCAGCAGGGCCTTCATCGCGTCAGGCGCGGACTTGCCCGCCTTCATGAGCGCCAAGCCCAGGGGGCCATAGCTGGGCTCCGTGAAGCTCTGCGTGGCGACCGCGCCCACGCCGGCCTCCGCCCAGGTCACGGCCGACCCCACGGAGAACCAGTGGCTCTGCACCGCCACGCCCAGATCCCCCGTGGCCGCGTCCCGCGCCACGATGGAATAGGTATGGACCGGGCGGCGCGGGACTTCGCCCGCACTGACAGGAAGGGCCAGGATGGAAAGGAGGGTGAGGGTGAATAGGCGCATGGGGACTCCGCACTGAAGACTGAAGACTCCCTACTTCACCACCCCATCCACGTACACCCAGCGGCCGTGCTCGCGGACGAAGGTGCTGGTCTCGATGTGGAGGGTGCGGCGGCCGTTGGCCTGGAGGCTGGCGTGGAAGGTGACGAGGCCGGTGTCGTCGTCCTTGCCGCCCTTTTCCTTGCCGACGATCTTGAGGCCGACGGCCTGGACGGATTTGCAGTAGTTGGCCAGCTCTTCCCGGTTTTCCTCGGCGCGCCTGGCCTCGGGGCGGGTTGCGATGAGGTAGTCTGCCTTGCCCAGGGCGTAGGCGGAAAAGCGGGAACGCATGAGCAGTTCCGCGGTCTCCGGCAGGGCCGCGCCCGCATGGAAGGGGCCACAGCAGCGGTCATAGGGCTTCTTGGAGGTGCAGGGACAGGGACGGGACATGGATGCTCTCCGGAGCCCTCAGCGGGTCTCGATGCCGGGGGCGATGGTGACCTGGAATGTCTGCCGCGCCTTGGCGGTGCCCAGGGTGAGGGTGGCGGTGTAGGTGCCGGGGCGCACGAACTTGTGGATCCCCGCGCCCCCGTACTCGCCGAGGAGGCCCTTGGTGGGCCGCAGGTTCCACGAGACGCGGCCCAGGCCCGGGGTGCGGGGCAGGGGGAGGGTGGCCACGGGCTGGCCCTCGGCGTTGGTGATGGCCAGGCTGGGGGCATCTTCGCCCAGGTCGCGGATCCAGTAGGTGAGGATGGCGCCCTCCGGCGGGTTCTCGCCGCGGTAGACGCCGCCGCCGGCAAACCCCTCCCAGCCGGGCAGCAGGTAGGCGCCCTGGACGGGCCGGACGGGAAAGAGCTCCAGCGGCCTGGCGGCGGTTCCGGCGCTGAGGGCCCGCAGGGGCGAAAGGTCGTCGAGCACATACAGGCTGCGGCCGTGGGTGGCGATGACCAGATCGTGCTCCCGGGGCTGGATCTGAAGGTCGTCCACGGCCACGGGGGGCAGGCCGCCCAGTTTCACCCAGGAGGCGCCCCGGTCCAGGCTCGCGTAGAGGCCCGTCTCGGTGCCGGCGTACAGCAGATCCGGGTTCACGGGATCCTCGCGCACCACCTTCACGGGGGCATCCACCGGCAGGTTGGCGGCGAGGCTCTGCCAGCTGCGTCCGCCATCGGCGGTGCGGTAGACCAGCGGCGCGTAAAGGCCCGCCCGGTGGGCGTCCACGGCCAGGTAGGCCACCTTGGGATCGCGGGAACCGGGCTCGATCCGGCTCATCCACTGGCCCCGGGCGGAGGCGGGCAGGGAGGCGCTGAGGTCGGTCCAGTGGGCGCCATCGTCTTCGGTGATCCAGAGCTTGCCATCGTCGGTGCCGGCCCAGAGGAGCCCGGCCTTCACAGGGGATTCGGCCAGGGTGTAGACCACGCCGTAGTTCTCCGCGCCACTCCCGGTGGTTGTGGTTTTCTGGGGATCCTGGGTGGAGAGGTCGGGGCTGATGAGGGTCCAGTTCTCGCCGCGGTCCGTGAGCCGGAAGACGCGGTTGCCCGCCAGGTAGAGGACGCCCTTCGCGTGGCGGCTGCCGAGGAGGGGCGCGTTCCAGTGGAAGCGGAAGGCGGTCTGGCCCTCGGTGGGGTTGGGCCGCAGCGCCTTCATCTCGCCGGTGCGGAGGTTGAAGCGGTGCAGAAAGCCCTCCTGGCTTTCGGCGAAGATCACATCGCGATCCAGCGGGTCGAACACGCAGGAGAAGCCGTCGCCGCCGCCGATGTTGGTCCAGTCGGCGTTGCGGATGCCGTCCTTCGAGCGCGTCTGGCTGGGGCCCACCCAGTTGAGGTTGTCCTGGAGGCCCCCGGCGATGCGGTAGGGCGTGCTGTCATCCACGGCGATGCGGTAGAACTGGCCCGATGGGATGTTGTCCAGGTGGATCCAGCTCTGTCCGGCCTCGTAGCTCTGGTAGACGCCGCCATCCGTGCCGAGGAGAAGCCGCGGGGTGACCGGGGGCCGGGCCGGTTCACCCGGCGCGGGGGGAACCGCCGCCGGGGGATCGGCCTTGGGGAAGGCCAGGGCATGGCAGTCCGGGTGGAGCTTGGCGGAAAGATCCTCGCGGAAGCTGCGTCCGCCATCGTCCGAGACGTGCAGCATGAATCCCCCCACATAGACCCGCTGCGGGTTCGCGGGATCCATGCGGATCTGGCTGAAGTAGAAGGGACGGGGATTCAGGGCGTTCATGCGGATCCAGGAACCGCCGCCATCCTCGGAGCGGAACACGCCCCCCGCGCGGCTGAGCAGATCGTCAATTCCGCTGGTGCCGCCCTGATCGCTCTGGACCACGGCCATCACGATCCGGGAATCGCTGCGGGACACATCCAGGCCGATGCGCCCGGTGAGGCTGGGCAGGCCCTTCTCCAGCTTCCGCCAGGTGGCGCCGCCATCCGTGCTCTTGAAAATGCCGCCCGCATCCTGGCCGCTGGAGGCCGCCGGGCCGTAGCTGAAGGACCAGGGGGTGCGCCGCCGGGCGTAGAGGGTGGCGTAGAGGGTATCGGGGGCCGAGGGGTCGAGCACGACATCGCCGCAGCCCACGCGGGCATCCAGACCGCCGGCGGCCTTCAGGACCGCCTTCCAGGTCTTTCCCGCATCGGCGGTCTTGAACAGGCCACGCTCGCCGCCGGGCGTCCAGAGATCGCCCATGACCGCCACCCAGGCGGTGGCCGGATCCTTCGGATGCACCACGACGCGGGCGATGGTCTTGCTGCCGTCGAGGCCCAGGTGGGTCCAGGTGGCGCCGCCGTCGGTGGAGCGGTAGACGCCGTTGCCCCAGCCGGAACTGTTGCGGTCGTTGGCCTCGCCCGTGCCCACCCAAAGGATCTTCGGATCGGAGGGAGCCACGGCCAGGGCGCCGATGGAGGCGACGGGCTGCCGGTCGAAGAGGGGCGTGAAGGTGGCCCCTGCGTTGGCGGTCTTCCACACGCCGCCGGTGGCGAGGCCCACATAGAAGGTGTCGGGGCTGAGGGGATCCACCGCGAGGTCGGAAACCCGGCCGCCCATGATGGCGGGCCCGATGCCGCGGGCCTTCAGGGCCGCCAGGCGCGCGGCATCCAGGGCTGGCCCCTGGGCTTTCGGGGCGGGCGCCGGGGCCTTGGGCTTCTGGCTGGCCATGAGCGAGGCGCAAACCAGGAGGATGGGCAACAGGCGCGGCAGGCGAGCAGACATGGACACCTCGTCGGGGAAGATCCGCCAGCATACCGCAGGAAGTGAGGCATCCCCTCCCGCTTCGGGCCTCAGCCCTGCACGGGGATGTGCAGCCCGATCATTGCGGCGTGTTCGCGGGCGGTTTCATGGCCGGCGTCGGTGGGAAGGCCACAATGCTGGCCTCGTCGGCCTCGCAGACAGCAAAGAATTGATGACCTCCTTGACATGAAACAAGAAAATTGGAGAATTATCATGATTTGATGAAACAGAACACGGTGAATAAGAAAAAAACGCACGAATTGGAACACGGCCCAGGCAGAAATCCAATGCTTCTCGTAGGGGGTGATTGTGGCCATTAATTTCATATCAACGGGTAATCTTTTTGGTCTGCGCGGCGCGCTGGGGACAGGTGCGGCGACCCTTGTATTGTTCGCGTTCCTGGCTTGCGGTGGTGGTGGTAGCATCCCTCCCCCACCGCCTCCTCCACCCACGATCACGGATTTCAGGGTGGCCGCACCCATCCTTACCTCAGGCCAGTCCACCACCCTCACGGGTGTCTTTTCGGGCGGAACGGGCACCGTGAACCAGGGCATAGGCACCCTTGTCAGCGGAACGCCGGTATCAACAGGAAATCTGGCGGCGACGACGACCTACACTCTGACCGTCACCAATTCGGCCAACATCAGCACTTCGGCACAGGTGAGTGTGGAGGTGGCAGCGGCGCCCATCACGCCTGCCATCACCGCTCCGATCCATGTGACGGCCGGCAGCATGGGCCTCAATGCCTCGGTGCCCGTCCAGGCTGGCTGCACCTATGCATGGACCATAGCCACGGGGGGCACCATCACCGCCGGGGGCACCACCCACCAGATCACCTTCACGGCGGGGGCTTCCGGATCCGTTCAGCTGGGGTGCGTGGTCACCAACGCCGCCGGCGCGGTCAGCGCAGAGGGCACGGCCAGCAGCAGCATCGTGGCGGCGCCGGTGATTTCGAGCTTCACTGCCGCAGCCACGACCCTCACCCTGGGAAACGCCACGGTCCTTTCTTTTGCATTCGCGGAGGGAACCGGGGTCATCACACCGGGGAATACCGTTGTTTCGAGCGGGGGGACGCTGAACATCTCACCCGTGGTTGATACCGCGTTCACCCTGATCGTCACCAACCTGGCGGGAACCGCGGTGCAATCCCAGGTTGTCATCACCGTGGTGCCCGCACCGACCCTGACCCGTTTCACGGCCTCCCCGCCGGTCATCGGAGCCGGCGGGAGCGTCATGCTCACGGCGATCTTCAGTGGGGGCACGGCCTTGGTGGACAACGGCATCGGCGTCGTCACCAGCGGAACGGCCATATCCACGGGAATTCTGACGGCATCCACGACCTATACGATCACCATCACCGGCCCAGGGGGGACGGTCCTATCCGCCCAGGCGCGGGTGCTGGTGGGGACGCTTTCCGTATTCGCGGGGGTGCCCTCGGGGATTGGGAATATTGACGGAACGGGCGCCGCCGGGAGATTCAACCGCCCCTTCAGTGTGGCCGTGGACGGTTCCGGCCATGTTTACGTGGCTGATAAATTCAATCATATCATTCGAAAAATCACACCTGCCGGAGTGGTGAGCACCCTGGCCGGGACCAACGGATTCAGCGGCAGCGCTGATGGCGCGGGCACCGCCGCGAGTTTCAAGGATCCCCTGGGCGTGGCCGTGGATTCATCCGGAACCCTGTACGTGGCCGATACCGGCAATCACACGATCCGGAGGCTCACGGCCGAAGGCTTGGTGAGCACCCTGGCGGGGACGGCCGGTACCCAAGGCAGCGCCGATGGTACAGGCAGCGCCGCGAGCTTCAATGCCCCCGCTGCCCTGGCGATGGATGGATCCGGGAACCTCTATGTGGCGGATACCGGGAACCATATCGTTCGCATGGTCACGCCCACGGGAGTGGTGACCACGCTTGCCGGGACAGCCGGCAGCCCAGGCATGGCCGATGGCGCGGGCCTCCTCGCGACTTTCAACAACCCCCAGGGTGTGGCCGTGGATCTGCCCGGGAATGTCTACGTGGCAGATACGGGGAACCACACCATCCGGATGATTTCATCTGGGATCGTCAGCACCCTTGCCGGAGCAGCCGGCATCCCTGGAAGCCTGGATGGAACGGGGACTGCCGCGACATTCGCCGACCCCACGGGCGTGGCCGTGGACATCAACGGCATCATCTACGTGGCTGAATATTTCAACTGCACCATCCGCAAGATCATGCCGGGAGGCGTGGTGAGCACCTTCGCGGGAACGGCTGAAGCCTGGGGCAACACGGATGGTACTGGCGCCACCGCGAGGTTTGCAGGCCCCACTGGCGTGGCTGTGGACGGATCCGGGTACGTGCGTGTGGCGGACAACTCCAACAACACGATCCGCGAGATCACACCTGCAGGCCTGGTGAGCACCCTCGCAGGGACCGGTGGTGGCTTTGGCAGCGCCGATGGCACGACCGAAGCCAGGTTCAACGTTCCCTATGCCATGGCCCAGGACGGAATCGGGAATCTGTTTGTGTCGGATTGGGGCAATCACACGATCCGCAAGATCACGCCCAGTGGCCTCGTGAGCACGTTGGCGGGGACGGCCGCCATCCCAGGCAGTGCCGACGGCACGGGCCCTGCCGCGAGCTTCAAGAATCCCAGCGGGGTGAGCCTGGATGGCTCCGGCAACATCTATGTGGTGGATGCTGGCAACAACACCATTCGCATGGTCACGCCCGCGGGTGTGGTCAGTACCCTGGCCGGGACTCCCGGAATCATCGGTCATCTGGACGCCACGGGCCCCGCTGCGAGTTTCAACGGACCCACCGGCCTGGTCGTGGACGGATCCGGCAACGTCTATGTGGCGGATTGCGGCAACCACATCATCCGCAAGATAGCCCCCGGAGGCGTGGTGACCACCCTGGCGGGCACGGCCGGTGCGCCAGGATCCGCCGATGGCCCCGGCGCCACCGCGGGTTTCAACGGGCCCACTGGGATCACCCTGGATGGATCCGGGAACCTCTACGTGACGGATCGGGGCAACAACACCATCCGCATGATCACGCCAGCGGGGGTGGTCAGTACCCTGGCAGGTGTGGCGGGAACCACCGGCAGGGCCGATGGCTTGGGCTCTGACGCGAGTTTCAGCGGCCCCATAGGCATCGCCATGGATGGATCCGGGAACCTCTATGTGACGGATATCTGGAACAGCACCATCCGCAGGATTACGCCCACGGGCGTGGTAAACACGGTGGTGGGCGTCCCCGGAACGATGGCGATCATTCCGGGACCCCTTCCGTCCCTGATCGCCATGCCCTGGGGCATCGCCGTGGACCCGGCCACCGGGGCCTACTTCATCGCGGTACCGGATGCCATCCTGAAGGTCACGTTCTAGTGCACCTCGCCTGAAATACCTGGATCAACGGGGTGATGGCGAGGTGCACTTCCATCGGGGCATGGCCCCTCTGGCGCCCCATCGCGCAGGCGCGCTGGGGCTGTCACCCCGCTGGGGGCACTGCCGTGCCCCCAGACCCCCGCCACGTGGTGCCCGGGAGTGGGCAGGATGATCCAGCTATTTCGAGTGGGCACCACTAGGGCCCGATCGCCCATGCGACAACATGACGCACCGGGCTGGGAGGATTTCGGCTAGATCATTGGGGAAATCCCAGATCCATGGCGCAGAAGTTCCATGTGACATCCCACCCGTGTCCTGACCGACCGTCTCCTTTCGGATGGTCCATGTCCGCGCATCTGGGCGCCCCCCAACTTACCTTCCAATCTGGAGGAAC
>JAUXSE010000061.1 GCA_030681515.1 Geothrix sp.
CCCGGTCTTTTGCGCGGTCTGCAATTCGGCCATCACCGCAATTGGAATGTCGCTGGCCCCATAGGAGAAGGTAAAGCCCGCCATGTCCTTGCTCGAAACGCCAAACGTGCCGTTCATGCCAAAATTATCGCCGGTAACCGAAAGCTCGCCCTCACCGGTCATGTTGAGGGTGATGTCGCTGTAGCCCAGGGCTTTCAACTGGCCCGATGGGTCCATTATGGCAAGTGCTGCCTCAGGGATGACAAGGTCAGTGAGGCTCATCGTGGTTTTGCCGGCTCCCGTGACCGGATCGCCGCTCCAGGCCGTTTCAACGCCCTTTGCCGTAAAGCTCTGCCCCTCCGCCGTGACCTTGATCTCTCCCGAAGTCATTTTCTTGGCGATCCACATGGTGGCGCGGAAGGACTGCAGGGGCGTGGGGTTGTCGCCGGGAACTGCGACATGCCACTCTTCGAGACTGCTCGTTGGCACCTCAATGACAACATTCTTGTTGTCAGGCCCCGTCATTTCCATTTTAGTGTCGGAGAATGTCGCTGCACCCACCGCAATGAGGCCATTGGCTTCGGGCGCAATATTTTCCAGGGCAATGGAGCCAATGCTCAGCTTCATGGTCGTGCTTGGATCCTGCGGGCCGACGGTGGCCACAAGATTGCTGATGGTCACATTGCCGGAACTGTCGGTTTCAATCTTGTCATAGGCGGGGGTTGCTCTGAGTTGGGTCTCCCAGCTTTTGAAAATGGCCGAGACGACCGGTGGAACATCCTGCGCCTGGGCCGGAGCCGTCAGGGCCGTGGCGGCGAGCAGAAGGAATGCGGCGGCGCGGAGGGTGTTTTTCATGGGGCTTTCCTTTTTAGGAGTTGTCAACGGGATTGCTCTATGCCTAAGCATAAGTGAACAGCAGGTGAACTCAAGCCACTTGATGAATCACCCTTAAATGGCTAGCTATCACTCCGTTATTCTTAAGGAAAAAACCATGATGCGCAATCTACTTACGGCGATGTTTTTTGTGTTGCTGACCTTTTCGATTGCCCCGGTCCAGGCCTACGCCGCTGTGAATACGGCCCAGGACGAGGCGCTCTTAATTCAAAAGAAAAAGAAATTGGCGGCATTGAAGGCCGCCGAGGAAAAGAAAAAGGCGCTTCGTGCCGCCGAGGCAGCCAAATTGAAGGCGGCCAGGCAGAAAATGGCAATGCTCCGGGCTGCGAAGCAGAAATCCGCAAGAACCGCCGCACGGCGCGATTGCGGTACCTTCATGCAATGCCTGTTCGGAAAATCCCGGCGCACCAGCGCCGCCGGCGGCCTGAGCAACCGCTCCGTGCGCAAGCAGGTGGCCTGGAACGATACAAAATACGCACCCGGCACCCTGATCGTGAAGACCCCGGAACGGGCTCTCTACTATGTGTTGGGCGACGGCGAGGCCATGCGCTATTCCATCGGCGTGGGCCGCGAAGGCTTCCAGTGGAGCGGCAATTCCAGGAT
>JAUXSE010000009.1 GCA_030681515.1 Geothrix sp.
GCGGGCCCGAATTCGCGGGCCCGCTTCATTTGCCTTCCAGCCAGGCCTTCATGGTTTCGGGTTTCTGAAAGCCCAGGATGCGGCGCAGTTCCTTGCCCTCGGCATCCATCAGGATCACCGTGGGATAGCTGCGGATCTGCAGTTTCGCGGCGAGATCCTTCCGCTGGGCGTCGGTGTCAATGCGGATGGCCACGGCGTTCTGGGCGATCCACTGCTTCACGCCCGCGTCGGGCCAGGTCTTTTCATCCAGTTCCTTGCACTGGGCGCACCACTCGGCGTAGATATCCACCAGCACCAGCTTACGCTCAGCCTTGGCCTTGACCAGGGCGCCTTCGAGATCCTGCGCCATCCATCCGGCGTGATCCTCTTGGGCCGCCGCCGCCCCGCCCCTGGGCAGCAGCTCCACCCGGAGGAAGGTTTCCGTCGCCCGAACCCCAAGCAGCACGGCGAAGGCAACCATGAGGATGGCGAGGCTCTTGCGGAACTGGCCCACCAGGTCGTCCGCCGCCTCGAAGAGGCCGAAGACCGCGGAACCTGCAAGCATCACGAGGGTCCACATCGTGAAGTTCGCCCACTCCGGCACCACGAGCCGCACATTCCAGGCCGCGAAGCCCAGCACCACCAGGCCCATGATCTGCTTGAAGCGCGTGAGCCATTCACCGCTCCTGGGCAGGGCCGCGGAGAAGGTGCCCACCGTCATGAACAGCACGCCCATGCCCAGGGAGAACACGAAGAGCTGCAGGCCGCCGAGCCAGACGTCCCCCTGCTGGGCGATGCCCACCAGCACGGTTCCGATCACGGGACCGACACAGGGCGCCGACAGCGGTCCCAGCACCAGGCCCATCACAAAGGCGCCGCCGAAGCCCTTTCGCGATCCGTCGCCCTGCAGCTTCATGGCCAGGGACGGAGGCAGGGCGATCTCGAAGGCGCCGAAGAGCGATAGCGCGAAGGCCGCGAAGAGCACCGACACGGGGATGAGGAAGGCTGGCTTCTGCGCGAAGGCGCCGAAGGCCGCGCCGCTCTTGGCAGCCAGCACGCCGAGCGTCGTGTAGGTCACCGCCATGCCCAGCACCAGCGCCACCGACAGGGCGAAGCCCCGGGCCTTGCCGCCGCCTTTCGCCCCCACGATGGCCATGGTGATGGGGATCATCGGGTAGACGCAGGGCGTGAGCGAGGCCGCCATGCCCGCCAGGAAGACCAGCAGGAGGGATAGCAGGAGACCCGTGTGTGTCCCGGGCGCAGACGTGGCCGTCTGCGCCATGAGAACAGATGGAGCGGCCATAGGCGCCGCCTCCACCTTCGGCGCCTCAGTGGCTTTGTCCAACGGAGAAACCGGCAGCTTTTCCGCCGGTTTCTCCGGCGGGATATCGGACGCCCGGACATCCAGCGATCGGGTGGTCGGCGGGAAGCAGACGCCGCCCTCGCCTTCGGTGCAGGGCTGGTAGGTCACCTGCAGGGTCACGGTGCCGCTGAGGCCTTCGCCACTGACCGGCACCTTCACCTGGCCGTGCCAGATGCCATCGCCGAGCTCGTCCTTGGCCGTGGTGGGCGGCAGCTTCCCCATCTTCAGGGTGCCGGGCCCGGCCTGCTTCTTCACATCCATGAAGGAGGCCTTGAGATGGGCGCCCACCGGAACCCCCAGCACCACGGCGCCCTTCTCGAAGCGCAGCGACACGTCCTTCATGGGATCGAAATTGGGATCCGCCCGCTGGGCCCAGGCCGTCGCGGCCACGCACAGGCTCAGGAAGATCGGGGTCAGGGCTCGCATGGGGCCTCCGGGCCGGAATCCATCAGTCTAGCCCCCTCGCATGACCCCCCACGCATCGTTTCGCGGGAAGCGCCCAAGCCGCTAGCGCGACATCCCCTAAGTTCCTTGGATTAACTTCTAGCTGGGGATGTCGCACTTCCATGGGGGCAAGCCCCCTTTGGCGCCCGAAAAGCTATGCTTTTCGGGCTGTCACCCCTCGGGGCGCCATGCCGCGCCCCCGAACCCCCGGCAAGTGGCGCGTCTCGGGGTGCCGGAAATAGTCAAGACACTTCGGGGACGCGCCACTAGCCTGGACAGATGGCCCACGACTTTCCCTTCCCCTGGTCCGCATCGCTCCTGGCGCGGCTTCGAGCGCATCTCGCGGCGGAGTCCTTCCCCCGGGACGCGGCCCACGACCTGGGCCACATCCTGCGGGTGGCGTGGCTGGCCCTCCGGTTGGCGAAGGCCGAAGGCGCCGATCCCGAGATCTGCGTGGCGGCGGCGCTCCTGCACGACCTGGTCTACCGGCCCAAGAACCACCCGGAGTCGCCCCTGACCGCCCAGATGGCCGCGGACCTGGTGCCCCGCTGGTGCCGGGACACGGCAGGACTTGAAGGTCGCGCGGATGCCATCGCCGCGGCCGTGGCCAGCCACAGCTGGAGCGGCGGAGGGGTGCCCGCCAGCCCGGAGGCTGCGGTGGTGCAGGACGCGGACCGCCTGGAGGCCCTGGGCGCCATCGGCATCGCCCGGGTCTTCGCCACCGGCGCCAGCTTCGGCGCGGGGCTCTGGCACCCGGAGGATCCCTGGGGTGAAGGCCGCGATCTGGATGACAAGGTCTGGAGCCTCGATCACTTCCAGAAAAAACTCCTGAAGCTCGCCGCCGGCATGAAGACCGCCGCGGGTCAGCGCCTGGCCGGGGACCGCCAGCGCGCCATGCTCGCCTACCTCAGCGCCCTCCGCGCCGAACTGGAAGCCGGGGACTAGGAGCTTGACACTATGACCTTGACCTTCATGGAGATCCCTTCTCGATGAACCCCTGGCGCGGCCTCCGTGGCCTTCCCCGCGATGTCTGGCTGGTCTGCGCCAGCACGCTGATCAACCGCCTCGGCACCATGGCCCTGCCCTTTCTCGTGCTGTACCTCACCGAGGGCCGCCGCTGGACGCCGGCGGAGGCGGGCTACGGGATGATGGTCTACGGGGCGGGCGCCCTGGCCGCGGGGCCGTTCTCGGGCCGGCTGGCGGATCGGCTGGGCCATGTCCATGTGCTGAAGGCCAGCCTCTGGTCCTCCGGGGTGATGCTGCTGGTGCTGCCCTTCGCCACCACGAAACCGCTGCTCTTCGCCCTGATCTTCCTGTGGGCCGGACTCACCCAGGCCTTCTGGCCCAGCGCCATGGCCCTGCTCACGGGCCTCGCGGCGCCCGAACAGCGCAAGGCGGTCTTCGCCCTGCACCGGCTTGCCGTGAACCTGGGCATGGCCGTGGGACCGGCCCTGGGCGGCCTCATCGCCCATCACAGTTATGGCTGGGTGTTCTGGACCGACGGCCTCAGCACCCTGGCTGGCGCGGCGATGCTCACGCTGATGCTGAAGGCCCCTCCCTCGCCCGCCATGCCGCACGGCCACGCGCCCGGCGGGAGCCCATGGCGGGACCGCCGCCTGGTCTTCCTGCTGCTGCCCTTCATCCCGCTGCTCATGGTGTTCTTCCAGATCGAGGGCACGCTGCCGTTGTGGGTGGTGCGCGATCTGGGCCTGGGCAGCCGCTTCTACGGCCTGCTGTTCACCGTGAACACCCTCCTGATCGTGGTGTTCGAAGTGACCATGAACCTGGCCATGGCCCACTGGCCCCACGGGAAGCTGCTCCTGCTCGGATCGCTCTGCTTCGCCGTGGGCTTCGGCCTCACGGCCTGGGCCACGGGGTACACGACGCTGATCCTCACCACGGTGATCTGGACCTTCGGCGAGATGATCCTCTTCCCGGCCGTGAGCGATGCCGTGGCCACCCTCGCCCCGCCGGACCGCCGCGGCGAGTACATGGGCCTGCTTTCGCTCAGCTTCGCCGCCGCCCTGGCCCTGGGCCCATGGCTGGGCGTGCTGGCCTACGCCACGGTCGGCCCGCGAGCGGTGTGGCTCTCCACCTTCGTCATCGCCGGGGGCGCAGGCCTGCTGCTGGCGAGATTCCGGACACCGGGGGTCGTCCACCGGACCGGGATATGAGTCAGGATCCGTCGGCCCCGGCATCGCGGTTGCCCGTGCCGACGCTGACCAGCTTGGCGATGACCAGGTCACCGGAGACATTCAGCGTGGTCCGGCACATGTCCAGGAAGCGGTCCACGCCCAGGATCAGGCCGATGCCTTCGGCGGGAATGCCCACCTGCACCATGAGCACCACGATGATCGGCAGGGAACCGCCGGGGACTCCGGCGGTTCCGATGCTTGCCAGCACGGACATGAGCACGACCACCAGCTGGCTTTCGAAGGACAGGTGGATGCCATAGACCTGGGCCAGGAAGAGCACGGTGACGCCCTCGAAAAGCGCCGAGCCGTTCTGGTTCGCGGAGGCCCCGACGGTCAGCACGAAGCGGGAAATCCGGGGAGGCAGCTTCAGCACGTGCTCGGCGGCCTCCAGGGCGATGGGGAGGGTGGCGTTGGAGGAAGCGGTCGAGAAGGCATACAGGTAGACCTCCTTGCACTTCCTGAAGAATTCCCAGGGATTGGTCCGGCCGAAAATGGCCAGGGCACCGGCATACACGACGAACTGCTGGATCAGGAGACCCAGCACGACGGTGCCCGTGAAGAGCGCCACATTGCCCAGGAAGCCCGCTCCCAGCGCGTAGACGGTCTTGAAGATGATGCAGAAGATGGCCACGGGAGCGAGCTTCATCCCGATCTCGATGACCTTCAGACAGGTCTCGAAGATCGTTCCGAGGGCGCGGATGAAGGCGCTGTCCTCGCCGGATTCGACCAGGCTCAGGGCATAGCCGAAAAAGAGGCAGAAGAACATGAAGGAGATGATCTCCCCCTGGAACGCGCGCACCGCGGCGTCCAGCGGGTTCTGCGGCAGCAGATCCACGAAGAACTGGAACCAGGGCTTGGCCTGGACGACCGCCACGGACTTCTGGATGGCGATGACCGACTGGTTTTGCGCCAGCGCCTGCCGGTCGAAGGTGATGCCGGTGCCAGGTTTCAAAAACGTGGTCAGGCCCACGGCGATGAGGACGGCCAGGAGGCTGAACAGCAACGTGTAGGTGATGGAACGGAGGGCCACCTTGCCGAGGTTGCGCCCCTTGCTGAGTTCGAAGACACCCAGCACCAGACCCGTGCCGATCAGGGGCACGACCACCATGAAGATGATCCGCAGCCAGACCGAGCCCACCAGGGTCATGGAATCCGTGACCCACCGCATGGAAGGCACGGCCGCGATCGGAAATCCGTAGTGGCCGACGAGCCCGAGGAGGACGCCGAGCAGGAAACCGATCAACAACTTCGCGGGCATCTTCACCGGTCAGACCTCCCGTTCACCATCCCAGGACAAGCAGGGTTGTGCGTGTGGACTGTGGCTTCTACTGCCTTTCAGGCCTGCAGCACGGCTTCCAACTGGTCCACCGCCCAATCGAGCTGCTCCTTCGTGATGACGAGGGGGGGAGCCAGGCGGATGGTGTCCACGTGGGTGTCCTTGCAGAGCAGCCCGCGGTCCTTGAGGGCGTAGCAGTACTTCCGGGCGCCGCCGGCCTCGGGCCTGAGCTGCACGCCGGCCCAGAGACCGATGCAGCGGATTTCCTGCACCTTGTCGGTTTTCATGGTCTGAAGGCGCTGCTGGAAGTGCTGGCCCAGTTCGGCGGTCTTCTCTACGAGCTTCTCATCCACGAGGACATCCAGCGCGGCGCTGGCCACGGCGCAGGCCAGGGGATTGCCGCCGTAAGTGCTGCCGTGGATGCCGGGGGTGAAGACGTCCATGACCGCGTCGTTGGCCAGGAAGGCGCTCACGGGGTAGTAGCCGCCGCTGAGAGCCTTGCCGATGGTGATGCCATCGGGGCGGATGCCCTCGTGCTCGAAGGCGAAGAGCTTGCCCGTGCGGCCCAGGCCGGACTGGATCTCGTCCAGCACCAGCAGGCAATTGTTCTGGTCGGCGAGGTCACGCAGGCCCT
The DNA here is from genome assembly GCA_030681515.1 of Geothrix sp. Lineage (GTDB taxonomy): Bacteria > Acidobacteriota > Holophagae > Holophagales > Holophagaceae > Geothrix. The sequence continues at coordinate 5,892 of JAUXSE010000009.1, forward strand.
TGAGGAAACCCTTGGGCGGGATCACCACGCCGCCCTCCCCCTGGATGGGCTCCATGAAGATGGCGCAGGTGTTCGGGTTGATGGCCCGCTTCACCGCATCGAGATCGCCGTAGGGCACGATCACGAAGCCGGGGGTGAAGGGGCCGAACCGGCTGGTGCTGTCGGGATCAGTGCTGAAGCCCACGATGGTGGTGGTGCGGCCGTGGAAGTTGCCCTCGGCCACGATGATCTCGGCCTGGCCGTACTCGATGCCCTTCTTGTCGTAGCCCCACTTGCGCATGGCCTTCAATGCCGTTTCAACAGCTTCAGCCCCGCTGTTCATGAGCAGGGCCTTCTCGAAGCCCGTCAGCTTGCAGAGCTTTTCCAGCAGCGGGGGGAACTGGTCGTTGCGGAAGGCGCGGCTGGTGAGCGCCAGCGTCCTGATCTGCGCGATCATCGCCTCGCCGATCTTCGGATGGTTGTGGCCCTGGTTCACCGCGGAATAGGCCGCCAGGAAGTCCATGTACCGCTTGCCGTCCACATCCGTGAGGAAGACGCCCTCGCCCTTGGTGCACACGACGTCGAGGGGCTGGTAGTTGTGGGCGCCGAACCGGTTCTCCTGCTGGATCAGGGCTTCGGACTTGGCGTCGAGGGTGGCCATGGGACCTCCGGAAAGGGGGCGTGGGATGGTTCGGGATGGAAACCTGAAGTCTAGGAGCCTGTCCAAGTAATTGGAATGCCCCGCGCGTGCGGCGCCGCGCGAGGCAGGCAAGGAAGGCGAGGTGAGCGTAGCGGGTACTACGCGATCCGAGCCTGACGCAGCATGGCGACGCGCGCCGCCGCACGCCCT